>CACYSU010000005.1 GCA_902777205.1 uncultured Rhodospirillales bacterium
CTGCCAGACCGTTTGTACGCCGTTCAGGCGTCGCCAGTAGCCTTAGGGCTATGCCCGCAGTGTGAAGAACCACCCGCTAGGCGGGTGGGTGGCTTTTTTATGCTTTCCGTTTTCCGCGGGGCGGGGCGCGACGAACATCCCGCGGAACGATTGGCGACAGGAGGGGAAGATGTTTTATAAAACCGATTGCAATTCGCCGGTCGGCGTCATCACGTTGGGTTCCGACGGCGGCAATCTTGTCGGTTTATGGATGACGGGGCAAAAATATTTCGGGGATACGGTTAAAGGGGAAATGCGCCCAAACGACGATCTGCCCGTTTTTCAACAAACGAAAGCTTGGCTGGACAGGTATTTTAATCGGGAAAAGCCGGAAATATCCGAATTGCCGCTGGCGCCGGCCGGCGGGGAGTTCCGTCAGGCCGTGTGGCGGATTTTGTGCGAAATTCCCTATGGGCAAGTGATGACTTATGGCAAAATCGCCGAAAAAATCGCGCGGCGGCGGGGATTGAAAAGGATGTCGGCGCAGGCGGTCGGCGGCGCGGTGGGGCATAATCCGATTTCGCTGATCATCCCCTGTCACAGGGTGGTCGGTGCGGACGGCAGTTTGACAGGATATTCCGGCGGGCTGGATAAGAAAATAAAATTGCTGGAATTTGAGGGTGTCGATATGTCAAAACTGTATCGCCCGAAAAAAGAAACCGCCTTGTAAACCGCAGGCGGCACGGCGGAATTTCCGATAAAATCGCGGACGGGAACGGTCGGCGCGGGCAATCGGCGCATCGTCCGGCCGGATGTTCAAGGATGTCGCCATAGGAAAGCAAATCTTTGCCGTTTATACAAAAAAACGCCGATTTGCTCGGCGTTTTAAATTTTTGGTGCCCCTGGCCGGAATCGAACCAGCACGATCGTAAGATCAACAGATTTTGAGTCTGCCGCGTCTACCAGTTCCGCCACAGGGGCCTCAAAACAAAGAGGAATATAGCTGATTTTTCGCGCCTGTCAACAGAAAAAAGAAACTTTTTTCAAAAAAGCGTCAGATGTCCAAATCGTCCACAAACTTGGCGTGTTCCTGAATGTATTGGAAACGCAATTCGGGTTTCGATCCCATCAGCTGTTCCACCAGTTCCGCCGTCATCTGCGATTCGTGCTGATCCTCTTCGCGGCGGGGGTCGGGGATTAAAACGCGCAGCAACAGGCGTTTTTCCGGTGCCATGGTTGTTTCTTTCAGCTGCGACGGGGGCATTTCGCCCAAGCCTTTAAAGCGGCTGATGTCGATTTTCTGCGCGTTTTTGAATTCCTTTTTGATGATGCGGTCTTTGTCCGCGTCGTCGATCGCGTAGAACACCTTGCTGCCGTAGGCCAGACGGTACAGCGGCGGAACGGCCAGATACAGATGTCCTTTCTGGATCAGTTTGGGCATTTCGCGATAGAAAAACGTCATCAGCAGGGACGCGATGTGCGCGCCGTCCACGTCCGCATCGGTCATGATGATGATCTTTTCATAACGCAGGGCGTTTTCGTCATAGTTGTCCTTGCGCCCGCAGCCCAGCGCCTCGGTGATGTTGTTGATTTCCTCGTTGGCCAGAATCTTGTCCGTGGACGCGCTGGCGACGTTCAAAATCTTGCCGCGCAAAGGCAGGATGGCCTGTGTTTCGCGGTTGCGCGCCTGCTTCGCCGATCCGCCCGCGGAATCGCCTTCGACGATGAAGATTTCCGTGCCGTGCGCCGACGTGCGGGAACAGTCGGCCAGCTTGCCGGGCAGACGCAGGCGTTTCGTCGCCGACGCGCGCGCCGTTTCCGTCTGTTTTTTCTTGCGCTGGCGTTCGGCGGAACGTTCCAGCACATGGGTCAGCAGGATGTTCGCGTTTTTCGTGTCGCCGGACAGCCAGTGGTCGAACGGATCCTTGATCGCCTGATCGACCAGACGCGTCGCTTCGGGCGATCCCAGTTTTTCCTTGGTCTGGCCTTGGAATTGCGGGTCTTTCATAAACAGGGAAAGCATGATGCCCGCCGATCCGACAACGTCTTCGGTCGTGATTTCCGCGCTTTTGCGGTTGCCGACCATTTCGGCGTAACTGCGCAGGCTGCGGGTCAGGGCGGTGCGCAACCCCGCTTCGTGCGTGCCGCCCTGCGGCGTGCTGATCGTGTTGCAGAACGAACTGATGAAACCGGCGTCGGAATCCTCCAGCCAGTTGATCGCCCATTCGATGTGGCCGCGGTCGCCGGACAGTTCCGCGCGTCCGGAAAACGGCTTTTGTGTGACGCAGGTTTCGTCTTTCAGGCGGTAGTTCAGGAAATCCTCCAGCCCGTTGGGGTATTTCAGCACCTCTTCGGCGGGCGTTTTGTCTTCGCCCGACAGCAAAGCGGGATCGCATTTCCACCGGACTTCGACGCCTTTGAACAAAAACGCCTTTGACCGCGCCATGCGGAACAGGACGCTGGGTTTGAAGTGCAGACGTTCCCCGAAAATCTCCGTGTCGGGTTTGAAAATGACGGTCGTGCCGCGCCGGTTCGCCACCGTGCCGATTTTCTGCAGGGGAGTGGTCGGGACGCCGCGCGAATATTGCTGCATCCACACGCATTTGTCGCGCGCGACCTCCACCGTCATGGTCGAAGACAGCGCGTTGACGACGGCCATGCCGACGCCGTGCAGACCGCCCGAAACGGTGTAGGCCTTGCCGCCGAACTTTCCGCCCGAATGCAGGGAGGTCATGATGACTTCCAGCGCAGATTTTTCCGGATATTTCGGGTGCGGATCGACGGGGATGCCGCGGCCGTTGTCCTTGATGCGCAGGGAACCGTCGGCGTTCATTTCCATTTCGATGACGCTGGCGTATCCGGCGACGGCTTCGTCCATCGCGTTGTCCAGAATTTCCGCGGCCAAATGGTGGAACGACGTTTCATCCGTGCCGCCGATATACATACCGGGGCGGCGGCGGACGGGTTCCAAACCTTCCAGAATTTCGATGTCTTTGGCGGAATATTCGTTGGTCGTTCCGGCCGCGGGGGCGTTGAATAAATCAGACATGATGCAATTTCATTCCTGTGTGTTATAAGGGCCGCTTTTTAAAGCGGGAGGGGCGGGCGCCCGTTTTATCGGATTTTTCCTGCGGAAAAGCTTTTGAAAATTCGGAAAACAGCGTTTCGGCGAACGCGTCGTCAAACGGCAGTTTACCCTTGTACCAATCGGGTTTCAACCTGTTTTCCCCGCCGCCGAACGCGACGAAACGGTGCGTCCACGCCTGTTCGACGCCCAGCGCGACGGCGAAAGGCAGGTGTTTGGCGTACAGGGCTTTGATCTTTTGTTCCGCGTTGCGCATGACGGCCAGCAGCGTGTCGTCCTGCGACGACAGGTACAGTTTGTAACCCCGCGCGCTTTCCATAATGGAATCGCCCAAGGCGGACGGCGAACGCAGCAGCACTTTGAACACGCCGATGCAAACGGCCAAAGCGTAAAAGAACAGGGTCGTCGCGGCGGTCGTCTGGACGGCGTACCAAACGCCCAATCCGGCGGCGGCGATGATCAGGGGCGTTAAAACGGCGGCGGCGCGCAGGACGGCCTGTTTGTTGTTTTTGAAACCCTCTTCGCGGATCAGGCGGAAAATCTTCATCCCGATGACGGCGGCGGGGATCAGGCAGACCGCCGCGGCCGCGGATGTCATCGCCGTGATCGCCGGAAACAGCGAAATCGACGACAGGGCGACGACGGCGACGACGGCCATCAGGATGCCGAATAAAAAGTAGGTGTGCGGGAACGACGTGAATTTCCGGCGGTATTCCGCGGCCACTCCTTTCTGCAATCCGGCCATGATCCGTTTCAGCCGCAAAACGTTGACGCCGGTCAGGGTGAACGACGTGTCATCCTTTGAAAACAGGCGGGCGGCGATTTTCCGTTCCTGCGCCGTCAGGATGTTCTTTTTGTCCGTCAGCTTGACCAGAACGGGCGTGCCGTCGCTTTGTTCGTCAAACGCCAGAAAACCTTTTGCCGCCATGTCCAGCAGCAAAATGAACAGCGATTTCGGCGTCACCTTTTTCGCGGTGGCGTAGTTCAAAACGGCGGGGCTGAGGTCGCCGCGCTGCAGCGGGGCGGCCTTGACATCGGGGGCGGCGCGGTTTTTGCGCAGGCTGACCCATGTCGCCAGATAGTACGACAGGACGAACAGAAACGCGATCAAAGCGACGGCGGTCGTGCCGTGTTCGATGATGAACCTGTCCACTTTGCCACCCTGCAGCATCAGGGACGGCGTTTTTTCCGACCAGTTGGCCAGAATGGTCATGCCTTCGTACGCCGCCAGCGGGAACGTCAGGATGTAGGACAGGTTGTTTTCCTTGTCCTTTGATATTTTATAATTGTGGCCGACGCCTTCGGGGCCGCCGGTGACGGCCGCTTGGGAATACAGGGTGGAATCGGGCGGGAAAATGACGATGGCGCCGGCGCGCATGACGGGAATGTCCCAATGCGATCCGGTGATGTCCCAGATCAGCTCTTTGAAATCGGGGGCTTCCGCGTCGCCGGAGTTTTTGAACTCGGCGATTTTGTTAAAATACAGATAGGTGATCTGGTAAACGTGCGTTCCGGCCGCCAAAGGCGCGTCGGCGCGGAATTCGACCTTGACGCCGTTCATGTCCGGTTTGAACACGGCGGAAACGGGCGCTTTGTCCAGAGTCGCTTCTAAAACGGTCAGGTTCGTGCGGTATTTCCGCCCCGTCCGGTCGGCGTGGTATTTCGGGAACAACCGGTCGATGCCGTAAAAATCCGTTTCGGACGGTTCGACGACGCGTTCGATGGTTTCCGTGACTTTCAGCGCGCCGTTGCCCAGAATTTCAATGCGGCTGAAGAAATACGGGATGTGCTTTAAGAACGGGACTTCGACAAACGTGTCGGGCGGAATGAACGCGGCGGTTTTTTCGCCGTCGTAATCCAGCGCCAGAAACTTGGGTTCGACGCCGGCTTTGCGGCCGGTCGGCTCCATAACCGTTTGCTGCGCGGGGCGGGAACGGTCGGAAAACACGGGGGCGGCGGCGGGAGCGGTTTGCTGCTGCTGTTTCGCGCCGAACAGACGGCGGCGGGCGCGTTCCAGCGTGTTTGCCAAAGCGTTCGACGATTTCGTTTTAATGTTGCCGCCCAGTTTGGGTTTTTTGCCGGACGAATTCGAGTTGTCGAAAAACACGAGGGTGCCGGTCGCTTCGGAAATGGTGGCCGCGTTCGGTACGGCGTAAGGGTTCGTTCCGTCTTTTCCGTTAAAGGAATCCAGAATTTCGGCCATGTCCGTGTCGATCGTCACGTCCGCGGCGGCCGCCGGACGCGGCGCGAATCCGGCCGACAGGGCGATTGTGGCGAAAACGAATAAAATACGGTGCATCAAAATGGCGGCTCCTTTGGCAAAAACGGTCTGAAAACGGCCGCCTTCGGTTCAAATTGTTTATAATTTCTTAATTTTTAACCGATTTGTCCGCGCCGTGCAATATTTTAAAACGTGAAAATCGAACTTTAAACCGGCGGCCGATTGGTGTATAGAAAGGGCGGTTCGTTTTTTTTAAAAGGAAAATGCTATGAACGCCATGTCTTTGAACAAGGATAAGATCAAAATCCTTTTGCTGGAGGATTTGCACGCCAACGCCGAAAATTATTTCAGAAGCCACGGGTACGAAAATCTGGTGGTTTTGAAAAACGCCTTGGACAACGAAGCGTTGAAAGAGGCGATCGCCGACGTTCACATGATCGGCATCCGTTCCAGAACAAAGCTGACGGCCGACGTGTTTGACGCGGCGAAAAAGCTGATGGCGGTCGGGTGTTTCTGCATCGGGACGAATCAGGTCGATTTGAACGCCGCCAAGGCGCACGGCATCCCCGTGTTCAACGCGCCGTATTCCAACACCCGTTCGGTGGCCGAACTGGTGATCGGCGAAATCGTGATGCTGATGCGCGGCATTCCACAGCGCAACGCGGCCGCGCACGCCGGCGTGTGGCTGAAAAACGCCAAAGGGTCGATGGAGGTGCGCAACAAGGTTCTGGGCATCGTCGGGTACGGCCACATCGGTACGCAGGTTTCCGTTATGGCCGAAGCGATGGGGATGAAAGTGCGGTTTTACGACATCGTTGACAAACTGGCGATCGGCAACGCGCAGGCGTGTTCGTCGCTGTCCGAACTGCTCAGCGTTTCCGACGTTGTCAGCCTGCACGTTCCGCAGACGCCGCAAACGAACAATATGTTTTCCAACGCCGAATTTTTCGCGATGAAGAAAGGGGCGTTCTTCATCAACGCCGCGCGCGGCAGCGTCGTTGACATCGACGCGTTGGAACACGCGCTGGACGAAGGGCAGATCGCGGGGGCGGCGCTGGACGTGTTCCCCAAGGAACCCGCCGACAAATCCGAAGAGTTCGTGTCCCCCCTGCGCAATATGAACAACGTGATCCTGACCCCGCACATCGGCGGTTCGACGCAGGAGGCGCAGGCCAACATCGGGCTGGAGGTCGCGGAACGTCTGGTGAAATATTCGGACAACGGTTCGACGCTGGGCGCGGTCAACTGCGTCGAAGTGTCCCTGCCGGTTCAGGAAACCGGAAAAACGACGCGTTTCATGCACATTCACAAAAACGTCCCCGGCGTGTTGAGCGCGATCAACGGCGTTCTGTCCGAACACGGTTTGAACGTCAGCGGCCAGTATCTGCGCACGGACGGCGAATACGGCTATGTCGTCGTTGACGTGGACGGGCATTTGGAAAACGCGCACGATTTGCAAAAAGAGCTGGAGGCGATCAACGGAACGCTGAAGGTGCGTTATTTGTTCTAGGCGGCGTTTTTTCCTCTTTGCTTTTCGCGAACAAAAAGCTACTATAAACTCAAACGCGGTGTTTTTGCGCGACAGGTGCGGCCGCGACGGTTGATATGTTTGTTTCGCTTTCGGGCGGGAATTTATTTTTTTAAGGAGTGCGGCATGGACGAAGTGAATTTGATTTCTGCAAGAAAGGATACTCTTGCGCTGGTTTTGGCGGGCGGCAAAGGGTCGCGTCTGAAAAACCTGACGGAAATACAGGCGAAGCCCGCCGTGCCGTTCGGCGGCAAATTCCGGATCATCGACTTTCCGCTGTCGAACTGCATCAACTCCGGCATCCGCAGAATGTGCGTTTTGACGCAGTACAAAGCCCACAGCCTGATCAAACACATCCAGCGCGGGTGGAGCTTTCTGCAGCCCGAATTGAACGAATTCGTCGAAATCTGGCCGGCGCAGCAGCAAACGTCCGACGAGGTGTGGTATCAGGGAACCGCCGACGCCGTTTACCAGAACTTGGAAACGATTCGCGACCACGCGCCGAAATACATCCTGATTTTGGCCGGCGACCACATTTACAAGCAGGACTATTCCAAAATGCTGAAACAGCATATCGAAGCCGGCGCCAAGGCGACCGTGTCCTGCATCGAAGTGCCGATCGAAAACGCGCACGAATTCGGCATTCTGGACGCCGACGTTGACGGCAACATCATCCGCTTTGTCGAAAAACCCAAAAATCCGCCGTGCATTCCGGGCAAACCCGACCGTTCGTTCGCCAGCATGGGGATTTACATTTTCGACGCCGATTTCCTGATCGACCTGCTGGAAAAGGACGCGCAGGACAAAAACTCGTCCCATGATTTCGGCAAGGACATCCTGCCGTCGCTGGTCGGCAAGGAAAAGATGATCGCCCACCGTTTTCAGGACAGCTGCGTGTTCAACAAAACGGACGAAGCCTATTGGCGCGATGTCGGCACGCTGGACGCGTATTGGGAAGCCAATCTGGATTTGACCAACGTCATTCCCGATCTGGATCTGTACGATTCCCGCTGGCCGATCTGGACGTTTCAGGAACAGAACCCCGCCGCGAAATTCGTGTTTGAAAGCGATTTGAGAACCGGCGTCGCCGTCAAATCCCTTGTTTCCGCGGGATGCATCATTTCCGGCGGCACGGTGCGCCATTCGCTGCTGTTTTCGTCGGTGCGCGTCCATTCGTTTTCGCTGATCGAGGATTCGGTCGTTCTGCCGAATTGCGTGATCAACCGTCACGCCCGCGTCAAAAAGGCCATTCTGGCGCAGGGATGCGTCATTCCGCGCGGTCTGGTCATCGGCGAAAATCCGGAAGAGGACGCCAAGTATTTCTATGTGACGGAAAAGGGCGTCGTTCTGGTAACGCCGGCGATGTTGGCGAAGTTGCCGCCCGCGCCCGAACTGTCGTAAGGTTGTCCGAAGGCGGGGCTTGTTCCCCGCCTTTTTCAAAAGGAAAAGGCGATGTTTTCTCTCACCCGCCGGCTGGTCGTATGTCGGGATGCGATAGACAGGTTTTTGTGGCTGGTCAAATGGCCGGTCGGGATCGGCGCGCTGCTGGTTTTGCCCGCGGCGGTTAAAACGTTTGAACGCTATTACGTCATCCGGAACCAGCTGAACTGGCACAACCTGATTTACTTCGCGATCGGCGCCGGATTTTTCGCGGCGGTGCGCGTTGCGTTTTTGGTGCGGCGAGGGGCGGCGGAAACGTTGGAGCACGAAATGACGCATACGCTGTTCGCCATGGCAACGCTGCATTCCGTTCACGATATGAAAATCAACGAAGGCGGGGGCGGCTCCATGTCCTTTTCCGGCAAAGGGAACTGGATGATCGCGCTGGCGCCGTACTTTTTCCCGCTGGCCGCTTTCACCATGATGTTTTTTTCAACGTTGGTCGGCCGGATCGCCGGATTTATGCCGGATTGGGTATATATCGGGCTGGGGGTGGCCATCGGATACAACCTGTGTTCCTTCGCGGAGCAACTGCACCCCCGCCAAACGGATTTCAAAGCGGCGGGATACCTGTTTACCATATGCTTTCTGCCGGCGGCGAACTGCCTGTCGTTCGGGACGGTGTTCGCGTTCGTTGAACGGGGCGGCAAAGGAGTCGTGTTTTTCTATCGTCTGATCGCCTATTACACGAAACAGGACTGGGTGGCCGTCATGAACTGGTTTTAAAGGATCAGGCTCTGGCCTTCTCTGGCGGCGAACAGCCGCGGATCGGCGTTTTTGGCGTCTTGTTCGATTTGACGCATGATGTCGTCCGTGTGCAGCGGGGCGTGGTGGAACAGCGCCGTTTTTTTGACGTTCGCCATTTGCGTCAGGCGCGCGGCTTCGCGCCAAGTGGAATGTCCCCATCCTTTGAACGATTCGTATTCCAGCGGCGTGTACATGGCGTCGAAAATCATCAAATCGCTGTCCGCGACGAAATCGACCAGCTCGGCGACGCCGGCGGGCGAGGAATGTTCGTAATCGGAAATGTAGGAAACGGATTTGCCCTGATAGTCCAGCCGGTATCCGGTCGCGCCGTTCGGGTGCGTCAGCGGCCGCGTGCGAAGCGCCGCCCGACCGTCAAACAGCGAAAAGCTTTCGGAAGGTTTGAAATCGTGAAAATGCAGAACCGAAGGGATCATGTGCATTGGTAAAGGGAAAAACGGTTCCGACATCAACACGCCAAAGACTTCCTCGGCCGTTTGGCCGTTCGGCAGTCGGGCGGCATGAATATTCAGGTTTGCTGTTTCCTGAAAAGCCGGATAAAAAAAAGGAAATCCGCAAATGTGATCCCAGTGCGTGTGCGAAACCAGCATGGTGACGCGGTTGATCGACCGCTTGGCCAGACTGATCCCCAGCGCGCGAATTCCGGATCCGGCGTCAATGACGACCGTTTCCCCGTCCAAATCGACTTCGACGCAGGAAGTGTTGCCGCCGTACACGGTGTGTTCCGCAGAACAGCACGGTATGCTGCCGCGCACTCCCCAGAAAGTAATTTTAACAGGCATCAGCCGAAATCCTTGTCTTTATCGTTCACCTTTTTACCATAATCCGGCCGGCCGCCGCTGTGACGAACGGCATAAACAAACCGGATAAAATACATTATGCGGCAAAAAGGTTAAAGAATGTCTGAACGACGCGCGGGATTGATTTTTCCCGCGGTTTTTATATACTTGACACCGGCGGCCGTCCGCCGCCGCGAAAAGGAAAGGATCGGGAAGATGAAAAAATTTTTGACGCTTGTTTGTTTGACGGCGGCGCTGGCCGCGGGGGCGGCGCCGGCGGCGGCGCAGCAGGTCAAAGAGGTCAAACGGCTGCCGACGTGTTTGGATTTCGCCGACGTTTATTCCCGAACGGTTTTGGGCACGGCGACCTTTTCCCCGCAAGAGGAACAGGAAATGCAGAATCTGGCGTCGATCATGATGGGGTACGTTTCCGCGCTGCAGGACATTTACGGCAACCGGCTGGTCGGCATGACCGCGGCGGACAACGAATGGTCGCTGTTGGAAAAGGTCGCGCGGTTCTGCAGCCAGAATCCGCAGCTGACGTTCCAGCGCGCCGTCCGGTCGATTCCCGCCGTGTCGCAGACGATCCAAGCGCTGCAGGATCAGGAATTCAAACGCTGCACCAACTATATCGAACAGACGAAACCGACGATCTGTTCTTCTTACAAGCAAAATTAGCCCTTTAAATCCCGCGCGAACAGGCCTATATCTTTGACAACTTGGTTTTCAAAGGAACGGGGGCAGGTATGGATTATATCAAGATCCGCGGCGCGCGGGAACACAACCTGAAAAACGTCGATCTGGACATTCCGAAAAACAAACTGGTCGTCGTGACGGGGTTGTCGGGGTCGGGCAAATCGTCGCTGGCGTTCGACACGCTGTACGCCGAAGGGCAGCGCCGCTATGTCGAAAGCCTGTCCGTCTATGCGCGCCAGTTCGTCGATTTGATGAAAAAGCCCGATGTCGATTTGATCGAAGGCCTGTCCCCCGCGATTTCGATCGAACAGAAAACGACATCGCACAATCCGCGTTCCATCGTCGGCACGGTGACGGAGATTTACGACTATATGCGTTTGCTGTGGGCGCGCGTCGGCGTGCCGTATTCGCCCGCGACGGGATTGCCGATCGAAAGCCAGACCGTTTCCCAAATGGTGGACAAGGTCATGGCGATGCCGCAGGGGACGAAGCTGCTGCTGCTGGCGCCGGTCGTGCGCGGGCGCAAAGGCGAATATAAAAAGGAAATCGGCGAATACCGGAAAAAAGGATTCCAGCGGCTGAAAATCGACGGGACGGTTTACAACATCGACGAAACGCCCGAACTGAACAAGAATTTCAAACACGACATCGCCGTCGTCGTCGATCGCGTGGTCGTCAAGGACGGCATCGAATCCCGTCTGGCCGAATCGTTTGAAACGGCTTTGGGGCTGTCCGACGGGCTGGCGGTTGCGGAAAACGCGGAAACGGGCGAACAGACGATGTTTTCGTCGCGCTATTCGTGTCCCGTGTCGGGCTTTACGATCGACGAAATCGAACCGCGGCTGTTCTCGTTCAACAATCCGCACGGCTATTGCCCCGAATGTGAGGGGTTGGGCGTCAAACTCTACATCGACCCCGATCTGGTCATTCCCGACAAGGAAAAACGCCTTGACGAAGGTGCGATCGCGCCGTGGTCGGGGGCGAACGGCGAAATCTATCCGTGGCACCGCGAAGCCCTGTACGGCCTCAGCCGCCGTTTCCGTCTGGATCTGTCGGCGCGGTGGTGCGATCTGGACGAAGAAACGCAGCAGGCTATTTTGTACGGAACGCCGACGTTCGAGGGCGTCATTCCGAACCTGAACCGCCGTTTTCTGGAAACCGATTCCGAATATATGCGCGAAGAGATCCAGAAATTCCAAAACAACATCGTGTGCGAACACTGTCACGGCAAACGTTTGCGCCCCGAAGCGCTCGCGGTCAAAATCGACGGCAAGGACATCGCCGACGTGACGAATATGTCGATCGCCGAAGCGCGCGAATGGTTCGGCGGCGTGATGGAACGGCTGAAACCGCAAAACCGCGAAATCGCCGGCCGGATATTGCGCGAAACGAACGAACGGCTGGATTTCCTGATCAACGTCGGGCTGGGGTATCTGTCGCTGGGGCGTTCGTCGGGGACTTTGTCGGGCGGGGAAAGCCAGCGCATCCGTCTGGCGTCGCAAATCGGGTCGGGGCTGACGGGCGTTTTATATGTGCTGGACGAACCGTCCATCGGTTTGCACCAACGCGACAACGACCGGCTGCTGGCAACGTTGTTCCGCCTGCGCGATCTGGGCAACACGGTCATCGTCGTCGAACACGACGAAGACGCCATGCGCGCCGCCGATATGCTGATCGACATGGGGCCGGGGGCGGGGGCTTTGGGCGGCAGCGTCATCGCCGCCGGCACGCCGCAGGAGGTCGCCGACAACCTGAACAGCCTGACGGGACGCTACCTGTCGGGGACGAAGCGCATCGCCGTTCCGGAAAAACGGCGCGCGGGCAACGGCAAATTCTTGAAAATCGTCGGGGCGCGGGTGCACAATCTGCGCAACATCGACGTGCGATTCCCGCTGGGGACGTTTACTTGCGTCACGGGCGTGTCAGGCGGCGGCAAGTCTTCGCTGGTCATCGAAACGCTGTACAAAGGGCTGGCGAAAGCGTTGAACGGCACGCGGTTGAGTGTCGGCGATCATGATCGTATCGAAGGTTTGGACAACATTGACAAAGTGATCGACATCGACCAGTCGCCGATCGGGCGCACGCCGCGCAGCAATCCCGCGACTTATACGGGCGTGTTTTCGCAGATCCGCGAATGGTTCGCCGGATTGCCCGAAGCCAAATTGCGCGGGTACAAGGCGGGGCGTTTTTCCTTTAATGTCAAAGGCGGACGGTGCGAAGCCTGTCAGGGCGACGGCGTTTTGCGTATCGAAATGCACTTTCTGCCCGATATGTATGTTCAATGCGACGAATGCAAAGGTACGCGCTATAACCGTGAAACGCTGGATGTCAAATACAAAGGCAAGTCCATTGCCGACGTTTTGGATATGACGGTGGACGAGGCGGTCGTATTTTTCGACGCCGTCCCGTCGATTAAAAACAAACTGACGCTGCTGCAGCGCGTGGGGCTGGGGTACATCAAGCTGGGGCAGTCCGCGACGACCCTTTCGGGCGGCGAAGCCCAGCGCATCAAATTGTCCAAGGAGCTGTCCAAAAAGGCGACGGGGCGCACGGTCTATATTCTGGACGAACCGACGACGGGATTGCATTTCGAGGATATCGCCAAACTGCTGGACGTTTTGCACCAGCTGGTGGATCAGGGCAACACGGTCGTCGTCATCGAACATAATCTGGAGGTCATCAAAACGGCCGACTGGATCGTCGATATGGGCCCCGAAGGCGGCAACGGCGGCGGCACGGTCGTCGTCGAGGGAACGCCCGAACAGGTCGCGCAATGCGAACAAAGCTATACGGGCAAGTATTTGAAAAAATACCTGAAATGACAAAAAGGGCATCCGCGGCGGGCGCCCTTTTCATAACCGGAATATCGGGATCAGCGCGCTTTGTGCGCCAGCCGCCGCATCACGGCCGGATTGATTTTTTCACCGGACTGCGTTTGCGTTTGCGCTTTCGCCGCCATGGCCTTTTCCGGCGACATAAAGCGGTAGTGTTTGCTTAAATCCTTGAAACCCTCCAACACTTCGGTCGGTCGGTTGGTGTCGTTCATCTGTCCCAAATGTTCCGCCGTCGTCAGCTTGTAATTCGGATCCTGACAGAAAACCGTGTAGCATCGCATCGTCGGTTCGTCGATGACGGTGCCGCCCTTTTGCCACGCGTAGTTCATTCCCAACGTGACGGCCGCCGTTCCGTCCGAACGGATATTGTCGCCGACCATGACGGCGGTTGACGGGTCTTTGACGCCCATATCATCCAGAATTTTCTGCATATTCTTGGGGTTGGGCTTGTTCGTTTTGGGCGGCAGGACGACCAGTTTATCCCCCAGCGCGTTGCGTAGCTCTTCGGCTTTTCCTTTGACGGGTTTGTGAATGACCTGTCCGTCTTTCAAATCGGGCAGGACATACAGGCCGTCGATCATGTCGGCCGTAATGCCCATTTTCGCCAGCCGCGGGACGCAGACGGATTCGCGCGAATCCGTGTAAAGGACGAACTTTGCGCCCGACGATTTGATTTTATTGATCGTGGCCAGAACGCCTTCGTACAATTCGGCCTTGCTTTTTTCCTTGTCCCATTCGTGGAAAATCTTTTCCTGTTCCTTTTCCATTTCGGGCGAGGTCGGCTTCATCGACGGGGTGCAGGCGACATCCATGCGCAGATCCTTGCCGATATAGGGGCCGGAAATGTGTTTCATGCTGTCGGGAACGTGCGCCAGCATATCCTGTTCCAGATCGGCGCGGTCGCGGCCGTGCAGCTTGGCCAGTTTGTCCATGGCGGCGTCCAGCGCGTTGCCCCATGCGCCGAATTTGTCTGCGATCGTGTTGTCAATGTCGCTGACGACCAGACTGACGGGTTTCTTATCGGCCATGATGATTTCCTTTTGCAATGGATGAAACGATTTTTTCCTTTATAGCAGAAAAAACGGGGAAAGAAAAGTGTTTTTTGTCTATAGACGAAAAAGGCGTTCAAAGCGGAGATTTTTTCCGGTGTTTTGAAGGGGGTGTGGACGAAAAAACTATTTTTCGGCCGCGTCGCCGCATTTTGAAAAATCGACCTTGAACATGGTGTACGGCGGCGGGGTGTTGAAATCCTCCGTAATGCCGCAGGGCAGATCCTTGCCGGACATCAGCCGCGTCAGCAAACCGTCGTTCCGCGCTTTTTTGAAAAAGGTGTAGCGTTTGTTCATGTTGTAAAACAGGTCGGGTTCCGCATCCACTTCCAAAAACACCAAAATGGCCTTGATCCGGTGCTTTTTCATCAGCGCGACGCTTTCGTCCATATCCAGCGAATACAGCATGAAATGGTCGTCAACGATGCCTTCGATATTGCGGTGATAGGGCGTGCCGACGACCGGTTCGTCCAGTTTCCATATGATTTCGGGGCCGCTGGACGTGTCGGACAGAACGGCGCCCTCCCGATCCGGCAGATAGGGGGCGACGGTGTCGATCGGCGGGCGGCGCAGAGCCATCATGCGGTTGACGGAAATGTAGTTGACCGCCAGATACGCGGCGAACAGGACATAGACGGCGGCCAGAAACGCGCCCTTGACCTTGTCGGAACGGGGCGTTTTGTCGGCGCGCAGCGAAAAGGCGACGGCCAGAATGTACGGCGTGAACAGCGACGACAGGCGCGCGTACCGGATCGACTTCATCGACAGCAGCGTCAAAAACAGCAGCGGCGGCAGAACGGTGACCAGCATCGCCCTTTTCCTTGCGGGACAAAACGGCAGCAGCGCGATCCCGATGACAAAAACCAGCAGCGACGGCGCCGATCCCAAAAAGAATCGCACCCAGTCGCGGACGGAGGGCTGCAGTTCGACGATGTTGTCCGCCCAAATGCCTTTGATGATCGGCGGAAAGTGGGGGGCGAAAACGACGGCCGGCGTGAAGCACAGCAGCAGCAATCCGGCAAAAGCCCCCGTCAGAAACGCCAGCGCGCCCGCCCTGCGCCAAAAGGAACCGAGCATCCCCTTGTCCTGCATCAGGGACAGCAGGATCATGGCGGCGGCGGTGAAACCGGCGACGACGACCGTCAAAAAGGACAGCCGCCCGTTGTCGGGGTTGAAGAAACCCTCGAACGGCGGATTGACGGCCAGACATAGTAACGCCGCCGTGAAATAGTAAAAGCAGAAAACGGCGCAGGCGCGGGCGGAAACCTTTCCCGCCATGAACAGAACGGCCAGACCGGTCAGCAACCCGTAGCAGATCAGAATGCCTTCGATTGATGTCCACAGCCCCAGCGCGGCGGCGACGCCCGCGATCCGCAGGTCTTTTTCATCGTCCGTGAACAGGAAGCGAGCCAGCCCGCCCGCCGTGACGAAACAGAAAAAGGCCGTCAGGGCGTGGTGGTCGGGTTTGATCAGGATGTACGTTTCCGTGACCGACGGCTGCACGAACAGCAAACACACGGCGATCAGCCGCACGATCGGCCCGACGGCCGGCCGCAGCCCCCAGACCAAAGCGACGGCCGACAAGGCCAGAACGCCCGTTTGGAAAATGTATCCGCCCCAGAACACGGCTTCTTTCAACGGGAAAAATAAAAAGGCGGGGAGCGAGAAAAACAGCCAGAACAGATCCGTGATTCGCGTGAAATGCAGCACTTCGCCGAACGGATAGTTGGAATGCATATACGGCGTTTCCGCCCAGTTTTTCGATTGCAGGAAATCCAGCACGCGGCGGGCGTGGGTGTAGTTGTCCGTGTCCGGATACCAATCCCCCAGTTCGGGCAGAACCGCCAGCTGGGAAATCAGGACGAACAGGGCGATCAGCAGATATTCGTGCTTTTTATAGAAAGCGTACATGAAACCATCCTTTATGCCGTTCGGCCGTAAAGGATACGGAAAAACCGTTCCGGCGTCAAGGCGGCTTTACCCGTTGCCGCCGACGGTGATTTTGGAAATGCGCACGGACGGCTGGCCGACGCCGACGGGGACGGTTTGTCCGCCTTTGCCGCACGACCCGACCCCCTGATCCAAACAGGCGTCGGTCGCGACCATGTCGATTGCGTTCATGACTTCGATCCCGCTGCCGATCAGGGTGGCGTCCTTGATCGGGGCGGTGATTTTTCCGTTTTCGATCAGGTACGCTTCGGCCGAAGTGAACACGAATTTGCCCGACGTGATATCCACCTGTCCGCCGTGGAACGATTTGGCGAAAACGCCCTTTTTCACCGAAGCGACCAGTTCGTCGGGATCTTTGTCCCCCGCGGTCATGAACGTGTTCGTCATCCGCACCTGCGGGGCGCAGGCAAAGGATTCGCGCCGCCCGTTGCCCGTCGGGGCGCGGTTCGTCAGCCGCGCGTTCAGCCGGTCAAGCATATAGTTTTTCAAAATGCCGTCTTCGACCAAAACGGTGCGCTGGGACGGCGTGCCCTCGTCATCGACGGCGATCGACCCGCGGCGGTCGGGCAGGGTGCCGTCGTCAACGATCGTGATGCCCTTTGCCGTGACCTGTTCGCCCGTTTTGCCGGAAAAGACAGAGGATCCCTTGCGGTTGAAATCGCCCTCCAATCCGTGGCCGACGGCTTCGTGCAGCAAAACGCCGCACCATCCGGAACTGAGGACGACGGGCATTTCGCCGGCGGGGGCGGGGACGGATTCCAAATTGACCAAAGCGGTACGCAGCGCTTCGTCGGCGGCGGATTTCCACACGTTTTCAGCGATGATCCGGTCGTACAGGTAACGGCCGCCCAACCCGAACGAACCGCTTTCCAGCCGGTCGCCGTTTTTCACGACGACGCTGATCATCAAATTGACCAGCGGGCGGATGTCGCCGGATTCGCCGCCGTCCGCGCGGATGATCTCGACGGCCTGCCATTCGCCGGACAACGCCGCGGACACTTGCGCGACTCTGGCGTCTTTGGCGCGCAGATAGGCGTCGATTTCCCCCATCAGCGCGACCTTGCGTTCAAAGGGGACGGGCGACAGCGGGTTTTCGTCGGTATATAGCTTTTTCGGCGCGGCGCTGGCGGGGGAATACAGCGTTCCGTTCCACCCCGCCTTGACCGGCGCGATGCTGCGCGCGGCGTGTTCCAACGCGTTTTGCGTCAATTCGTTTGAAATGGCGTAGGCGCAGGTTTCCCCGCAAATCGCGCGCAATCCGAATCCGGCCGTCGCGTCGAACGACGACGTTTTGATCCGCCCGTCGTCCAGCGTCAGCCGTTCGGACAGGCAATGTTCCAAAAACAGTTCGCCGTCGTCGCATCCGGCCAGCGCGTCTTGAACCGTTTTTTTCGCGCGATCCTTATCCATTTGATTAAAAAGCAAATTGTCGGCGACGGTCAAATCGGTCATAACGTTTCCTTTCTTTTTCGGGAATATCTGTTATATTTAGAACGATTCGCAAAAAAATGCTTTAAGAAAAAAGCGTTCGCGCGAATTTTTTTAACAGAATGTTTCTAAAAAAGCAGGAGCTTTCATCATGTTTCCCTTGATCGGCATTTTGGTTGTCGTCGCCAGCGTCGCGGGCGGTTACGCGTGGGGCGGCGGGCATTTCGGCGTGTTGTGGCAGCCGGGCGAGTTTTTGATCATCGGCGGCGCGGCGTTCGGCGCGTTTTTGATATCCAACCCGCCGTCGGTCGTTTTCGCGACGTTCAAAACGCTGCCCCGCATATTCGCCAAACCGCGCTATGACAAAAAAAGCTTTTCCGAAGCGCTGGCGATGCTTTACGCCTTTTTCCGGCTGGCGCGGGCGAAAGGCAACATGATGTTGGAACAGCATATCGAAAAACCGGAAAACAGCGACATTTTCAAACAGTTCCCCCTGATCACAAAGGACGCGGAGGCCATGGATTTCATGACCGGCTATATGCGGCTGCTGACGTTCGGGACGCTGGCGCCGCACGAGGTCGAATCCGTCATCGACGCGGAAATGGAGGGGATACAGCATGAAAAGGAATCGCTGGCCGCCGGTTTGAACCGTGTCGCCGACGCTTTGCCCGGATTGGGCATCGTCGCCGCGGTTTTGGGCGTCATCCACACGATGGGCGCGCTGAACGAACCGCCCGAAGTGTTGGGCAACCTGATCGGCGCGGCGCTGGTCGGAACGTTTTTCGGCGTGCTGATGGCCTACGGCTTTGTCGCGCCGCTGTCCGCGGCCGTCGCCAACGTGTCCAACCCCGAACTGGAATACCTGAATTTGATTAAGGCCGCTTTGATGGGGCATATTCAGGGCTACGCGCCGCAGGTGTCGGTCGAATTCGCGCGCAAATCCCTGCCGCCGGAGGTGCGCCCGACCTTCGCCGAAATTGATGCGATTTGTGAAAAGCTCTGACGCGGGAGGGTATGGTTATGGCTGAAAACGGGGAACGGCCGATCGTCGTCAAACGCGTGAAAAAAGGCGGGCACGACGCCCACGGCGGATCGTGGAAAGTCGCCTACGCCGATTTTATGACGGCGATGATGGCGTTTTTCCTGTTGATGTGGATTTTGCAGACGACATCCAAGGAGCAGAAAGAGGGCATCGCGCAGTATTTCACGACGGGGTCGGTGATGAATTCGTCCACGTCGGGCGGCGACACGATTTTGACGGGCGGTCAGGAATCTTTGGAAACCGCCGCCGCGCCGCAAGCCTTGCCCTTTGTCGGTTTCGACGGGTCGAACGAATTTCCCGTCCTTTCCCCGCAGCGGGAACGGCTGGTCGAAAAGGAAAAAGAGCTGTTCGGCCGCGCCCGCATCGCGTTGGAGGAAGCCATGCGTTCCGACGCCGATTTGATGGAACTGCACGACAGTCTGGTCGTTTCCGAAACCAAAGAGGGATTGCGGATTCAGCTGATCGACCAGCTGAACCGCCCCCTGTTCGTCAGCGGATCGGACGAACTGACCCCGAACGGGGCGCGTCTGACGGGGTTGCTGGCGCGCGTGTTGAAACAGATGCCTCATTCCCTGTCGATCGAGGGGCACACCGACGCCGTCCCCTTCGCCGGCAAGAACGGGTATTCCAACTGGGAACTGTCGTCCCAGCGGGCTTTGGCGTTCCGGCGTCGGCTGATCAAACTGGGCGTCGCGGAGGAAAAGATCGTCCGCGTCGTCGGCAAGGCATCCACCGAACCGTATTTGAAAAACGATCCGCAGGCGCCGCAGAACCGCCGGATCAGCGTTTTGCTGCCGTCGTTGGTGACGGATGAAAAGGACGACGATTAGGGATTTTTATCCGGAACGATGTCAATGACGACGTATTCGGATTTGGTGCCCGTTTTAAATTTGATCGCCCAATCGGACAGTCCCGACGTGACGATGAAATCCGTGTTTTCGCGACGCTCGAACCCATAAGTTTTGTCGTTCGCGCCGATCCATACGCCGACATCGTTCAGCGGGAAAATCTGCCCGCCGTGGGTGTGTCCCGACAGCACCAGATCGACGCCGGATTCCGCCTGCTTTTTATAATCGTTCGGCTGGTGATCCAAAACGGCGGCGTATTTCGACCGATCCAAACCTTTGACCAAACCGGCCATTTCCGCCCGTACGCCGCCGCGGTATTTTTCGCCAGCGTCCTGCCGCCCGATCAAAACGATGTCGTCGCGGATCGGGGCGGTTTCATCCTGCAAAACGGTCACGCCGTTCTTTTCCAATTCGGCGATCAGGTCGTCGCCCGTGAAACCGCGGCGTTTCGGATCGTAATACCCTTTGTCGTGATTGCCGAAAACAAAGAAAACGCCGTGCTTCGTTTTCATTTCGCCCAACGCTTCGGCGGCCGCGACCATATCGGCGCGGGAGGTGCCGTCGTCAACGAAATCGCCGACAATGACGACGACATCCGGATTTTCGGTCTGCATGGTTCGGATGTGTTTGGCGAATCCTTTGCCGTCAAACGTCGTGCCGATGTGCGAATCGGCGAATTGGACGATGCGGATCGGGGCGGAAACTTTCGGCGACGCAATCGTGTAGCGCGTCGCCCACACGCCGTGGTCAAGCGCCCAGCCCGCCGTCAAAACGGCAACGCTGAAAACGACGGCAACCCAACCGGCGTAATAACGCTTTTGCGGTTTTTTGAAAAACAGGGCGGCAAAGTCGCAGATCAGCCAGACGCCCGTGAAATGGATCAGGCAGACGATCGCGTTCATCGTGTTCAACACGGCGCACAAAACGCCGAACAGGGCGGCGACGGCCATAAAATCGAATGTGTAGGCCAAAATCCGCTTGTCCGTGAATTTGCGCGACATGCCGAATTTGTACAGACGGGACGCCAGATATAAAACGCCGAAGGCGGTTGCAATCATTGTAACGGTAAAGATGACCAGCCACATTTTCATTTTTGCAAAATCCTTTGTTCAAAAACGGGTTCGACGAAAATCGCCTGAACGGGGCAGGCGTTTTGACACGCGCCGCATCCGACGCATTTGTCCGCGCTGATGCGGGGCGGTTCGCCGTCCGCGCGTTCGATGATTTGGCGCGGGCATTTCATGACGCACAGGCCGCACCGGACGCACGCGTCTTCGTCCACGCGCGCCACGCCGATCTGCGTTCTTTGCTTGACGGGCAGGGGCAGGCGTTCAATCGCGCCGGACGGGCAGACATCGCCGCATTCGTGACAGTCGAAAGCGCAGAAATTGTTTGAAATGTCCAGATGAACGGCGGGAAAGTTCCCGTCCGCCTTTTTCAAAATCTTCATCGGGCAGTTTTGAACGCACAGATTGCAGTTCAAACACCGGTTCGCCAGCCTTTGCGCGTTTTTCGCCCCCGCGGGCAGCAGGACGTTTTTGACTTTGGCGAACGCCTTTTTGCCCAACGCCGCGCCGCCGCCGATCATGGCCGCGAACAACGCCGCCGCCGCGCCCGCCCGCAGCATTTCGCGGCGATCCGGATCGGTCGGGGCGTCGCTCTTTGCCGCCTTGCCGTAGCGCAGGGCTTTCCTGCGGCAGGTGTTCAGGCATTTGAAACATTTGACGCACGTTTCGTTGTCAACGGTTTTTGATTTGAAATCAATGCATCCCGCGGGGCATTTCATCGCGCACAATCCGCACGACACGCATTTGTCCGCGTCAACGGCGATTTTGCTGCGGGCGTGTTTGGAAATCAGCCCCAGCACCGCGCCGACGGGACACAGGTTCGTGCAGAACCGCCGCCCCTTGAACCAGACCAGAACGGCCAAAACCGCCAGAAAGACCAGACCGAACGCCGCGCCCGACACCGCCGACACGAACATCGTGTAGGGTTCGATTTGCCGTAAAACCAGCGCGGAACCGCCGATCGTCGCGCCGAACGCCGCCGCGGCGATGAAATATTTGTACGCGCGGTTCTTTTGCGGTTTTTGTTTGCGGCGGAAAACGATCGTCAGCAGTTCCTGAAACAATCCCAGCGGGCAGACGGTCGAACAATACACCCGCCCGAACACGGCGGTGACGATTAAAACACCCGCCAGAACCACCGCCGCGCCCCACGAAAACGCGGTCAGGTTCCTTTGGAACACGGCGGAAAACTGAACGTCGAACACTTTGACGGGATAAAACGCCCCCGTCATGCCGCCGACCAGCAGAACGGCGATCAAAGCGGCGCAAATCAAACGGATTTTATACAGCATGGCTTTAATCCTTACAAACCGCACAAAATCGCCGCGCCGCACGCCATGATCGTGCCGCCCGCGATTTCATGGGCGTATTGTTCCAAACGTTTGAAACGCATCGCGCTGATGCCCAGAACGCCGAACGCGACGGCGATCATCATCGTGGCGATGGTCGCGACGGAAAAGATGAGCGTCGAGGAAACGACGGCGGAAATGCCCATGACGCTGGCCGCGGTCAGGATCGGCAGCAACGCTTCGCACGGGCCCAGAACGAAAATGATGAACAGCACCCAGACGGAAACGCTTTTGCCGTCGGCGGGGGTGATGAAATGCGTGTGTTCCGCGCCGTGTTTGTGCTGCCAGCGGTGTTTCAGCGCCCACAGCAGGTACGCCGCGCCCAGCCCGATCAGGGCGTAGGCCGCGATGTCGCCGCGGTTGTCTTCGATCCACATGAAATTTTCTTCGCTCAGCCAGCGGGAAAAGTAAATGAACGCCAGCGCGATCATCAGCGCGCTGACAATATGCCCGATGCCGCACACGAACGTCAGCGCCAGCGTTTTTTTCAGGCTGTATCCGCGGATCTTGCCAATGGCGACAAAGGGCAGGTAATGGTCGGGACCCGTTATCGTGTGAACGACCGCCGTTAAAAACGCCGTCGCCCACAAAGCCGTCAAAGTTGCCGTCATAATTCATTTCCTTTCAAATCAAAATCAAAGCATCCGGAACGGAATCCGTCCAGATCCAAAGTCGTAAAGTCGAATCCCAGCCGTTTCATTTCCGCGGCGATTTCCGCGGCGCGCGCGGCCAAGGCCGGAATCGCGGGGGCGGACACTTCAATCCGCGCCAGATTTTTATGAACGCGCAGACGCACGTTTTGAACGTCGGGGAACAGATGTTTTAAAAACGCCTCGCCCTTTTCCACCCGTTCGATCGCGTCTTCGGTCAAAACCGTGTCGTATTCAAACCGCGTCGCCAGACACGGGGCGGCGGGTTTCGACGCGGTCGGCAGCCCCAGCCGCGCGGACAGGGCGCGAATGTCGGCCTTTGAAAATCCCGACAGCGGGGAAAGGATTCCGGATTCCCTCAACGCCTTGCGTCCGGGGCGGTAGGCGTGCGCGTCGTCGCCGTTCGTGCCGTCGATGACGTGTTTGAACCCGTGTTCCGCCGCGTATGCCAGAAATTGGCCGAAAACCGCCTTTTTGCAATGATAACAGCGATCGACGCGGTTGCGGCGCACTTCGTCGATCGACAGCGGGTTGAACGTGAAAACGCGATGTTCGACGCCGAACCGTTCGGCAAAATCGGCGGCTTCGGCGGATTCGGCGGGCGGCTGCAGCACCGTCCGCATTGTCAGCGCGACAAGGGGGAACGGCCGTTCGCGCCGCATATCCGCCAGCACCGCCAGCAAAAGCGAGCTGTCAACCCCGCCCGAAAACGCCAGCGCGATTCCGTCGGCGCAAAGTGGTTCCAGCCGTTGTTTCAACGCGTCAAGCATTGTCGTTTTCCTTTGCCGCGCGCCGCGCCGCGTCGAAAATTTCGCGAAACGGCAGGCCGCAGGATTCCGCCGCCCGTTTGACGCTTTCGTATTCGGGATTGTAGCGCGCGATGTCGCCCAGCGTGCATTTTTTGACCTCTATTTCGCCGCAGGGCAGGGCGACGCGCACGATTTCGCGATCCATGCACCGCCGTTCCACCGCGTATTTGCGCAGCCCGATCGTGGTCGTATTGCGGAAAATGATATCCTCCATCACGGGCAGGCGTTTCGAGGCCGCGACGACGCGCAGCATATACGCGGGACGGTTCTTTTTCATAAAGCACGGTTCGAAATGCACGTCCGCCGCGCCCGCCGCGAACAGCTTTTCCATCGCCAATCCCAGCTCTTCGGCCGTCGAATCGTCAATGTTCGTTTCAATGACGTACATCTGATCCGCGTCCGTTTCGTCGTCGATCAGCATCGCCCGCAAAAAATTCGCGCGGTGAAAGTCGCGCTTGCCCAATCCGACGCCGGATTTTTTGATCTTGAACGACGCCGGCAGCTTTTCCGCCGTGCGGACGGCCGCGGCGATCGCGATGCCCGTCGGCGTCACCATTTCCCCGTCAACGTCCGTCGGGCGCAGAGGGACGCCGCGCGATTCGGCGATGTTCAAAACGGCGGGGACGGGCACGGGCAGGACGCCGTGCTGACAGGTGACGAAACCGCGTCCCTCGTTCAATCCGTCAACGATGACGTTTTTGACGCCCAGATCGTCGATCAAAACGGCGGCGGCGATGATGTCAACGATGGAATCGACCGCGCCGACTTCGTGAAAATGGACTTCCTCCACCGCGCAGCCGTGGGCTTTGGCTTCGGCCTCGGCGACGATTTGAAAGATTTTTTTCGCCAGATCGCGCGCCGCGGCGGTGATGTCCGCATGGTCGATGATGTGGAAAACGTCGGCCAAATGGCGGTGTTCGTGAGGGTGATGATCGTGGCTATGGTCGTGATCGTGGTCGTGGTCATGGTCATGATCGTGGTGATGTTCCGCGCGCGTCAGCCGCACGTCGAAATCCAGCCCCGAAACGCCGTAGGACGATTTGCGTTCGACCGCCCAGTCGAATTCCCCCGCGGGCAGGCTGGCCAAAGCGGTTTTCAGCTTTTCGACGCTCGCCCCCAGATCCAGCAAAGCCGCGACGGTCATGTCGCCGCTGATGCCGCTTTTGCCTTCCAGATACAGATATTCGGTCATTTGTGAATCCTTTGCAAAATTTTGCACGCCTGCACCGCCGCGCCGAAACCGTTGTCGATGTTGACGACGGAAATCCCTTCGGCGCAGGAATTCAGCATGGTCAATAACGCCGCCAGCCCGTGAAACGACGCGCCGTAACCGACCGATGTCGGCACCGCGATGACGGGCGCGTCCACCAATCCGGCGACGACGCTTGCCAGCGCGCCTTCCATGCCGGCGACGGCGATGACGACGTCGGCTTGGCGGATCGCGTCGATTTTCGACAGCAAACGGTGGATGCCCGCGACGCCGACATCAAAGTGCCGGTCAACCGCCGCTCCGAAAAACGCGGCGCAGACGGCGGCTTCCTCGGCGACGGGCAGGTCGGCCGTTCCGCCCGTGCACACGGCGATCCGGCCGTTCAGGCGTTTTTGTTCGCCGGCGTTCAGCGCGATCGTGCGGGAAGCGGCGTCGTATCGCGCCGCCACCCCCGCCGATTGAACGAAAGCCGCCTGTTCGGGCGAACAGCGCGTTCCCAGAACCCGACAGCCCTTGTTTGCAAAGGCCGCCAGTATTTTCGCCAGCTGTTCGTTCGTTTTGCCCGCGCAATAAACGGTTTCGGGCAATCCCGTGCGGTCGGCGCGGGTCGTGTCCAGCTTGGCGAATCCCAAATCTTCAAACGCGTTGTCCGTCATGGTTTCACCCCTCGAACGTTTTGGCGACTTCTTTCATCCATTGACTGATTTCGATGTGCTGCGGACAATGCTTTTCGCACATTCTGCACCCGATGCAGGACGACGCCTTGCCGTGTTCCTTGATCAGGTTGGCGTAATACATGCGCTGGGCATTGAACGGTTTGTCCGAACGTTCCTGCTTTTCCGCGTTGTACAGCGCGAAATAGTCGGGGATCGCGATTTTCATCGGACAGAATTCGACGCAGTACCGGCACGCCGTGCAGGGGATCGCGATTTCGTCGTGCAAGGTCTTGATCGCTTTTTCGATCGTGCGCGTTTCCGCGTCGTCCAGCGGTTTGAAATTTTGCATATAGGACGTGTTGTCCAACAGCTGTTCCATATTGCTCATGCCGCTTAAAACCATCATGACGCCGGGCAGGGACGCGACATAGCGGATCGCCCACGACGCGACGGACATATCGGGTTCGGCGTCCTTGAAAATCTTTTCAACCGACGGGGGTACCATGGCCAGCGAACCGCCCTTGACGGGTTCCATGACGACGACGGGTTTGTTGTATTTCTGCGCGATTTCATAGCATTTGCGCGATTGGATGCTGGGGTTGTCCCAGTCGATGTAGTTGATTTGCAGCTGGACGAAATCGACTTCGGGGTGGGCTTTCAACACCTGTTCCAACAAATCGGCCTTGTCATGGAACGAAAAACCGATGTTTTTGATTTTGCCTTCTTTTTTCTTCTGCGCGATGAAACCGAAGCAGTCGTATTTGTCAACGTTGGGCAAAGTCGTCGCGTTGACGTTGTGAACCAGATAGTAATCGAAATAATCCAGTCCCGTTTTTTCCAGCTGTTTGTTGAAAATGGTTTCGCGATCCTCCGCGCTTTTCAAATAACCGGCGGGCAGCTTGCTGGCGACGGTGAACGTGTTGCGCGGGTGGCGTTTGACCAGCGATTCGCGGATGGCGATTTCGCTTTCATATCCCATGTACATCCATGCGGTGTCGAAATAGGTGAATCCGCGTTCCATGAACGTGTCCACCATTTTGTTCAGCGTTTCATAGTCGATGGCCGTCTGGTCGTCGGGGTTTTTCAGCGGCAGGCGCATAAACCCGAACCCCAGTTTGTTTTTGGGGTTGACCTTGTCTTTGACCGATTGCGAAACAGGGATCGTTTCCGCCAGCGTCAGTTTGGGCAAAGCCGTCAGGGCGAACGTGGCCAGCGTGCTCATCAAAAATTGTCTTCTGTTCATATCGAAACCTCCAAGAATGATATGAAACAGGATAGGTTTTAAAGCGAACTTTAAGTCAAGTGTTTTTTTGCAAAAAGGAAAAGGGGGCGCGCCCCCTTTTTCCAACCGGCCGCGGATCAGTCGATCTGGCAGACCAGCATTTTCAAATACGCCGTTTCGGGCAGCAGCGGGTGGACGGGGTGGTCGGGGCCCGCGCCGGCCTGTAAAATGACGCGGCCGGTTTTGCCGGCTTCGGTCAATCCGCGCATACATTCGGTGAAAAACTCGTCGGGTTTGACATGGTGCGAACACGACCCCAATGCCAGAATGCCGTCTTTTTCCACCAATCCGGCGGCCAGACGGGCGACTTTGCGGTATCCGCGCAAACCGGCCTGAATGTCCTTTTTGACTTTGGCGAAAGCGGGGGGATCGCAAATCACGACGCCGAATTTTTCCTTGTCCCTGTTCATATTTTCCAAAACGTCGAAAGCGTTGTCCCTGATCCACGAACATTTGTCCTGCAATCCGTTGGCCGTTGCCGCCATTTGCGCCAACGCCAAAGCGTTTTCGGAACGATCGACGCCGATAACCTCTTTGGCGTGGCCGATCCCCGTGTGCAGGGCGAATCCGCCCGCGTAGGTGTAAAAGTCGATGCACCGTCTGTTCGGCGCCAGACGGCCGACAAAGGAACGGTTTTCGCGCTGGTCGTAAAACCATCCGGTTTTCTGCCCCTCTTTCAAATCGGCGAAAAAGGAGATGCCGTTTTCGCACACGGGCACAACGTCGGGCAGGGCGCCTTTGGCCACTTCGTACAGCGGATCCAATCCCTCCAGCGCGCGGGCGGAGCTTTCGGCGCGCAAAACGATGCAGGACGGGCGCAGCACTTCGTCCAGCGCGGCGACGATTTCGTTTTTCAGCGCGTCCGTCCCCGCCGTGTTCAGCTGGCAGGCGACGATGTCGTCGAACCGGTCGATGACCAGCCCCGGCAGGCCGTCGCCTTCGGAATGAACCATGCGGTAGAACGGCGAATTGACCAATGCGTCGCGCAATGTGACGCACCGGCGGAATTTTTTGGCGAAAAAGGAGGCGTCGATCGCGGTTTGCGGATCGGCCGCCATTTTGCGGAACGAAATCAGCGAATGGGGATTGAACGAACCGACTCCGATAAACGTGTCGGCCGCGTCATGCAGGCGAACCAACGTCCCCGCGGGAATGTTTTTGGTTTCGGCGGTCATGTCGATTTCGTTCGAGAAAACCCACGGACTGCCGGATTTCGCGCGTTTGGCGCACCCTTGTTTCATCTTTACGACGGGATAATTTGTATTTTTCATGGCGTTTGTGTTCAACCTCTTTTAAACTGCATGAAAACGTTTTTAACACGACAGAGGCGCAAATGCCAAAAAAAGAAATAACTTTTTCCGCCGGCGACGTTCTGTTCAAACAGGGCGACCCGTGCACGTCGGTTTACACGATCGTTTCCGGCAAGGCGGAGCTGTTTTACGAAATCAACGGCAAAGCCCGCGTTTTGGGGCGCAAGGGCGAAGACGACCTGCTGGGCGCGAACAGCGTGTTGGAGGGGGCTTACGACACGGCGGCGCGGGCGGTGACCGACCTGACCGTCACCGTGCAAACCGCGGACGAATATATCGAACAGCTGCAGCGGTCGGGCGAATTGTCGCCGTCGGCCGGCGCGCCCGCCAAAGTGTCCGCGTCTTTTGACGGCGGCGATGACGACGACGACTTTTCATTCAGCTTCGGCGGCGATGACGAAGAGGAGGAGGAAAAGCCCGCGCGCCGTTCCGGCCGACCGCCGCGTTCCGCCGTGCCGCGCCGCGGCAGGTCAACGGCCGTGACGCGGACGGATATGGCGGAGGATGAAGAGGACGAACCCGCGCCGGTCAAGGGCAAATCGTCCGCTCTGGTTCATGTGGAAAAACCGAAGCCGGCCGCCGCGCCCGTCGTTTTAAAGCCGGTCGTCCTGCCGGCCGAAATTAAAAAATCGCCGATCCGCGAATGGCTGCGCGAAGGGGCGGACGAAACACCGTCGTTCGGCGCGGTCGTTTTGCTGGCCAGCATCGCGGGCGACGACGACGGATCCGTGCGCGACGACATTTTCCGCACTTTGCGTCAAATCCCGAATATGCAGGTCACGGTCGTTGACAAGGCCGTCGCCGATTCCGACGTCCGCCGCGGGGCGATGCAGGTGCGCGCGTGGCTGGAACAGCACACCGCGGACGCGGGGTTGTACGCCGTTTTGGACAACGCGGGGCGGGTGTTGGAATTTCACACGGTGCGGCCGGTTTCCGGCAATGAAAGCGCGCCGTTTTCCGCCGGAACGCGCTTTTTCCTGCCCGTGCGGATGAGCGACGAGCAAAAAACGCTGCTGAAGATATTCACGGTGTGCGCGCTGACGCCGACGCGGTTGGAACACGAACAGTTGCTGCGACTGTTCGTGCCGTCCCTGATCGGCGAAGTCGCCGCCTACGCGTCAAAGCCGATGGTCGGTTTGACGCCGGAGGAACAGGCCGTCAACCTGACGGCGTTCGCGAACGTCCTGTCGTGGATCAGTTTCATGACGCCCGAGGAAAACCGCCAAAATCAGGCCGCCGCACTGTATGAACAGGCGTTGACCCTGCTGCCGGCGCACGCGCCCGAATACGTGTTCGTCAACCGTCAGGTCGGGTTGCTGCGCCAGTTGGAGGGCGAACGCCGCGACAGCGTCGAAGCCTTTAAAGTCGCCGAGGAAACGTTCCGCAAAGGGTTGGCGGCGGTTTCGGAAAAATACCAGCCGGCCGCTTTTGCCGATTTGAATTTGCGCATCGGCAACGTGCGCCAGAAAATCGCCCTGCAAACCGGCGACGGTGAGGATTTTTCCGCCGCGATGACGGCGTACCGCGACGCGCTGAAAGTGTTGAAGCCGTCGGGCGACGCCGAACGGTGGGCGGACACGGTCAACGGGTTGGCGCGCACGATGCAGCTGTTTTCGTCCTACAGCACGAAAACGACGCTGTTGAAAAAGGCGGTTGAGCTGTATGAAAAAGAGCTGAGCGTTCTGGACAGGGACGAACATCCGATGCTGTTCGGGCGGGCGTGCAACAATCTGGCGTCGGCGCTGTTCCTGTTGTCGGACAGGGAGGGCGGCAAGCCCGATCTGCTGCGCCGCGCGGTCGAAGTGTTTTCCGACGCTTTGCGGATTTACGACAGGGCGGGGGCGCGCCGGATGGCCGATGTCGCCGACAGCAACCTGAAACGTGCGGAACGGGCATTGGCGCGCACGGAAAAGGAATTGGAAAAGAACAAAAACTGGCTGGACGACATTTTGAACGACGGCGGCGAAACGGACGCGGACGCGGATACGAATACGGACGCCCCCGCCGAAGAACCGCTGACCTTTGAACGCATTGCCGTGTTCGAGGAATTAGACGACGAATAAAAACGCCGCCGGTTCAAAACACCGCAAAACCAGAACCGTCAGCGTTCCCAAAAACAGCGACGCGCCGTAGGGGCCTTCGCGATTTTTGCGCGCGACGGCGATCAAAATGAAAAACACGACGGACGCCAAAACCGCGACAGCCAATCCCGCGACACCCAGCCATGCCCCCAGCGCGGTCATCATTTTAAAATCACCGCCGCCCAGCGACCGCGGCAAAAACGGCGTCATGATCGCGGCCGTGACGGTCGGCAGGGCAAACCCGAACACCGCGCCTGCCGCGGATTCGCCGGCGGTGACGATGCCGCAAAAATTGGCGGCGGCGAAAAATCCGGCGATCAAAAGGGGGACGGTCAACACGTCGGGCAGCAGGTGCAGTTTTTCGTCAACGCAGGCCATCAGCGCGCCCAGCCACAACAAAACCAGCAAAGCCGGCGGATAGCCGGTCGCGAACAGGAAATGCAAAAACGCCGCGCCCGCGACGCCCCACAACGCTCCCGCGCCCAGCAACCGCGCCCATAAACGGTTGCGCCGCCCCCTTAACACAGAGGATTTCGACACGGCGAAACGGGGGATGTGGAATGAGCGAACCAACGCCGTCCCCGCGTCGGCGGGCAGGAATTTTCCGAACCGGCGGGCAAAAAGGGGAACCGGAAAAAACAGAATGAACGCGACCGCTTCGGCCGCCCAGAAAATTCCCGTCATGAAAAAATCCTTTTACTGTTGCTTTTTTTCAGATTAACGCAAAAAAGTGTTTCTGAAAGCATATTTCTTACGCCTATAATGAAAAAAAAATCAAAGGAGTCGGGATGACGGTTCATTTTCACAAAGCGGCGATCGTCGGCGTCGGGCTGATCGGATCGTCTTTGGCGCGGGTGTTGCGCGCACGGGGGATGGCGGACGAAATCACGGGGGCGGCGCGGTCGGAAAAAACGCGCGGCGCGGCCGTCGCTTTGGGGGTGGTCGATCGGGCTTTTGAAAATCCGGCCGACGCGGTCGCGGACGCCGACATCGTGTTCGTCTGCACGCCGGTCGGGGCGATCGCGCAAACGGTCGCGGATTTTATGCCTGCGCTGAAATCGGGGGTGATCGTGACGGATGTCGGGTCGGTCAAGGCGGAAATCGTCGCGCAAACGGCTCCGGTCGTGCGTCCCGACGTGCGTTTTGTTCCCGCTCATCCCGTCGCCGGAACGGAAAAATCGGGGCCCGAAAACGGGTTCGTCGAATTGTTCGAGGGACGCTGGTGCATTTTGACGCCGACGGAAAAAACGGACGCGTCAGCCGTCGAAACGGTGCGCGCCGTTTGGGAAGCGGCGGGAATGAAGGTTGAGGAAATGTCGCCTGAACGGCACGACAGGGTGATGGCGCTGATGTCGCATCTGCCGCATTTGATCGCTTACACGATCGTGGGGACGGCGGACGATATGGAAAAAGACACGGGCGCGGACGTAATCAAATACGCGGCCGGCGGTTTCCGCGACTTTACGCGCATCGCCGGATCCGATCCCGTGATGTGGCGGGACATTTTCCTGAACAACACGGACGCGGTTCTGGATTGCTTGCAGCGTTTTTGTGAAGATCTGACCGTTTTGCAAAAGGCGATCCGCCGCCGCGACGGCCGCACGCTGCAGGATTGGTTTACGCGCACCCGCCGCATCCGCCGCGAAGTCATCGACGCGCGTCAGGATCAGCCCGAAAACGAAAAACTGCTGTTAAAGGACAAGAAAAAATGAAAGTCACATATCAGGGAATCATCGGCTGCTTTTCATTGATGACGTGCGAAAAATGCTTTCCGGACGCCATTCACCGCAGTTGTTTGTCGTTCAGTGACGCGATGCAGTCCGTTGTGAACGGCGAAGCGGATGTCGCGGTCATTCCGGTCGAAAATTCCACCGCCGGCCGCGTGACGGAGGTTTACAGCCTGCTGCCCGAAGCGTCGTTGTCGATTATCGGGGAATACTTTCTGCCGATTCACCATTGTTTGATGATGCCGACAAAGTTCGTGCGCGGGCTGCCGCCCCAGAATTTGACCGAGGACGAATTGCTGGAATGGAAACGCGGCGCGCCGACGCAGCGGGAAATCGACCGCGCCATATCCCAGATCGCCGAAGTCCGGTCGCATCCGCAGGGGTTGGCGCAATGCCAGAAATTTTTGTGGAAAAACCTGCCGAACGCCCGCCAGCGCGCGGCGTGGGACACGGCGGGGGCGGCGCGCGATCTGGCGCAGGAAATGATCCCGAACGTGGCGGTGATCGCGCCGGCCGGCGCGGCGCGCTACGGCATGACGATTTTAAAGGAAAACATCGAAGACCAGTCCGGCAACACGACGCGTTTCCTGTTTTTGCGCAAAACGCCGCTGACTGCGGACGAAATCCGCGCGCACCCGATCACGACGCTGGTGTTCCGCACCCGTCACGTCGCCGGCGCGCTGGTCGAAGCGTTGAAAGTGTTTCAGGCGCACAATATTAATATGACGAAACTGGAAACCTATATGACGGGCGTTCATCATTCCGAACCCGTTTTCTATGTCGATCTGGCGATGAACCGGTTTGACAAAACAGGCAGAAAAACGCTGGAGGAACTGCGCGCCGTCACGTTGAGCGTGGACGTTCTGGGGACTTACGACGCCTGTCCCGCGCGTTCCGAAACGTTCGGATTTCCCGAAGCTTGATTGAAAGATGAAAAAAATAAGCAATTTGTACGATTTGCATTCCCGTGTACCGACTTTTCCCGATTTTCCGAAGAAAGGCGTTAATTTTTACGACATCACCGGATTGTTCAGGGATGCCGAGGTTTTCGCCCTGACCGTGCGCAGCATGACGAATTTGATCGCGCAGTACCGCCCCGACCGGCTGTTCGCGATTGATTCCAAAGGGTTCATTTTCGCCGCGCCCGTCGCCGCCAATCTGGGGATCGGGCTGTCGCTTTTGCGCAAAGCGTCGAAGCTGCCCGGAACGGTCGTGCGTCATTCCTACGCGCTGGAATACGGAACGGATGAAATGGAATGCCGCGTGTCGGATTTCGACGCGTCGGAACGTTTGGTCGTCGTGGACGACGTGCTGGCCACCGGCGGCACGCTGGCCGCGGGCGTCACTTTGCTGCGCCAAGTCGGCGGCAACGTCGTCGGCGCGGTCGCGGCGTTGGAAATCGGCAATTTGAAAGGGCGCGAAAAAATCGACGCGCCGTTTTCGGCGATGCTGTACTATCCCGAATGATCAGTTCGCGGCCAAAACTCCCTGCAGGGGGCTTTGTACTGTTTGCGCCTTTTGCGCGATGATGTCGCCCAACATGGTGACGTAGCGCGCGCCTTCGACCGTGCGGTACAGGTTGACGCTGCGGCGGTCGGTTTCGTCCGTCTGCCGCTTGATCAGCCCTAAAACGCTCAGCTTGTCAATCGCGCGCGTCACCGCCGGTTTCGATATGTTCAATTCCGCCGACAAAGCGCGCACCGTGTGCGGTTCGGGCGTCAGATAAACGTTCAGCAAAATGGCCGTCTGACGGGTGGTCAGGTCGTTTTCCCCGTCGTTGCGCCGCACGATTTCGTGCAGGGTTTGACGCCACAGCTCCAATCCGGTGAAATTGTCCAAACTCATGCTCATTTCCCCGCGACGGTTAATCCGGCCAGTCTGATTGTCGGCGCGTTGATCGCGTGACGGTCGTCCAAATCGTTCGCGGCGGCCATGTTCCGGAACATTGATTTCAGGTTGCCGGCGACCGTGATTTCGCTGACGGGAATGGTGATTTCCCCGTTTTCGATCAAAAATCCGGACGCGCCGCGGCTGTAATCGCCGGTGATCATGTCAACGCCCTGACCGAACAGCTGGGTCAGGTACAATCCGCGTTTGATGTCGCCGATCAATTCCGCGGGCGACAGCGTTCCGCCGGTCAAAAACAGGTTGGACGCCGACGGATGCGGGTTCGCGCCCAATCCGCGCGCGGCGTGGCCGTTCGGTTCCAGCCCCAGTTTCCGCGCCGACCGCAGATCCAGCAGCCACGCGGACAGAACGCCCTTGTCCGCCAAAGCGCACGGGGCGCAGGGCAATCCTTCGGCGTCGCAGGGACGCGAGGCCGCCCCCCGTTTTTTCAGCGGGTTTTCCAAAATGCTTAAGGTTTCGGGCAGCACTTGACGCCCCATTTCATCCTTTAAAAACGATGTGCCGCGGGCGATGCCGGCGCCGTTGACCGCGCCCGCGAACGTGCCGACCAGCCCGCGCGCCAAACGCGGTTCAAACACGACATCCATGACGCCGGAATCAATCTTTGTCGGGCGCAGCCGCTTGACCGCCCGTTCCCCCGCACCGCGGCCGATTTTGGCGGCGTCTTCCAAATCGGAAAAATAAACGGCGGAGGAATAGTCGTAATCGGTTTCCTTGTTCCCGTCGGCGTCCGCCGCGATGACGGACACGGAAACAAAGGCGGAGGAACGGTCGTATTCGCGGGAAAATCCGGTCGTCGAAACGGAAACGATGTGCGATTTTTCAAATCCCGCGGACGCGCCGTCGGATTGGGCGACGCCTTTGACGGACAAGGCGGCATCTTCGGTTTTCAACGCCAGTTCCAACAGCTCCGCCGTCGATTTTTCCGCCGGATCGAACAGGTCGAGGTCGGGCGTGTTTCCGGCCTGAACCGCGGGGTCGGCCAATCCGCAATACGGGTCTTCGGGAACGGTTTTCGCCATTTGAACCGCGCGTTCCGCCAATTCCGCCAGCGTGTCCCGATCCAAAACGCACGAGGACACGACCGCGGGGCGTTTGCCGCAAAACACGCGCAGATCGACGCCGGACGTTTCCGCGTATTCCATATTTTCCGTTTTTCGCGCGCGACATTCGGCCGAAGCGGACAAGCTGCGCACGCCGCAGGATTCCGCGGCGTCGGCGCCCGATTTGCGGGCGCGTTCCGTCAAAAAGGCGACGGCGTCGGACAGGGACAGGATTTCAGTCATATGTTATCTCTTTTGTTCGATATGCGGATAAAAAACGGTGCGTTCCAACAGCTCGGCGTTTTTGGGCAGGATGAAAATCCGGCCGTTCGGGCGGTTGGCGCGCGGGTCGAAACCGGCCAGCACGAAATCGTTTTGACGCGCGGACACCAGAACGAACGTTTCGCCGCCGACGACCGTCATGTTTTGTCCGGCCGTTTTGGCCGTGGCGATGCCGCCGTAAAACGCCGTCACGATCAGGATCAGGATGAACGACGCCGTCGTGAACATATGCGCCAGCGAACTTTTGCCCGCTTTGAAATGGACGCACAGGACGCAAACGTACAGGAAAACGATATACAGACATTCCGTCAAAAACCGTCCCGTTTTAATCGCATGCACCGCGACGGCGCAAATATACGCCGTGAACGCCAGCGTCGCCAGCAGGGAAAAGAAATAGCTGATTTTCTGCGACCGGCTGAGGATGCCTTTGGCGGAATTTTCGCCGCCCAGCGTTTTTTGCAAAGCCATGCCGGCCAGCACCGCCAGAAACAGGGCGCAGGCGATGCCGCACGCGACGCCCGTCGGAAATTCCATCAAAAACAGGGGGATTTTGTATTCGACAAAGCGTCCGGCCTTTATGGCGACGGACAAAACGCACGCCAGACAGGCGCCGAAAACGAAAACCAGAAAGGCGACAACGGCGAACGGCGTTTTTTCAACGGCGCGTTCCGTGCGGTCGTCCGCGGTTTTCCGGTCTGAAAACAAAGCCATGATCCCTCCTTGTCCGATTTTTCCGACTCGGCCATTTTACACCGGAAACCGTTTCGCTTCAGTTAATTTTTTGTTTATGCCGGACGGGACGGCGCCGCCGGCTGTTATGTTTTTGACTTTGGCGCGGGAAAATGGGATAATATGTCATTGCGGCAATGAAAGGGCGGTTCGATGGTAAACGATAACGGCGCAGACGAATCCGTATCCCTGACGGCGGAAGAGCTGGATCGCCTGTTCAACATAGGCATCGCGCTTTCGGCCGAACAGGACATGGATGTGCTGCTGGAAAGCATCCTGACGACGGCGAAGGAATTCTGCAACGCCGAGGGCGGGACGCTGTACCTGATGGACGCGGCGCAAAACCAGCTGGTGTTTTCCATTTTGCAAAACGACAAGCTGGGCATCAAAATGGGCGGCACGTCCGAAAAAAAGGAAATCCCGTTTCCGCCGCTGTATCTGTACGATCCCGAAACGAACGAACCGAACTATTCCAACATTTCCACCTACGCCGCGCTGACCGAGGAAATCGTCAACGTGCCGGACGCCTATGATTCGACGCGGTTCGATTTTTCCGGCACGCACAAGTTCGACAAGAAATCCGGATACCGGTCGAAATCGTTTCTGACCGTTCCGCTGAAAACCCGAACGGGGCAGGTCGTCGCCGTGCTGCAGCTGATCAACGCCCGCGCGCCGTCGGGGGAAACGATCAATTTTTCAAAATCCATGCAGCGGCTGGTCGAGGCGTTGTCTTCGCACGCCGCCGTCGCGATCGACAACCAGCTGCTGGTCACGGCGCAGAAAAACGTGCTGGAGGCGTTTTTGGAAGTGATCGCCCACGCGATCGACGACAAATCGCCCTATACCGGCGCGCATTGCCAACGCGTCCCCGTGATCGCCCGCATGATCGCGCTGGCCGCCGTGATGTCGCAGGACGGCGCGTTCAAGGACTTTGAAATGTCCGAAGACGAATGGTACGCCTTTCATCTGGCGTCGTGGCTGCACGATTGCGGCAAGGTCACGACCCCCGAATACGTTTTGGACAAGGCGACAAAGCTGGAAACCGTCAACAACCGTATTCACGAGGTCCGCGCCCGATTCGAGATTTTGCGCCGCGACGCGCACATCGACTATCTGAAAAAAAGGCTGGCGGGAACGGAACCGAAGGAACAGCTGTTGGCGCAGTTCAACGACCGCGTCCGGAAGCTGGAGGACGACTTCGCCTTTCTGGCCGCGTCGAACGTCGGGACGGAACCGCTGAACGACGAACAGGTCGCCCGCGTGCGCGAAATCGCCAAGCAGACCTACCACCGTTATTTCGACAAGACGCTGGGGTTGTCGTGGGACGAAACGGAACGCATCAAGGACAATATGCCGCCGAAAACCAATCCGGCCGAACCGTTGCTGGAGGATCGCCCCGACCACATTTTCGGCGGGTACAACCGCGGCGAAATCCACAACCTGTCGATCGCGCGCGGCACGCTGACGCCCGAAGAGGCCAAGAAAATCAACAGCCACGTTGAAAAAACAATTGAAATGCTGAAAGCCATTCCGTTCCCGTCGCACATCAAAAACGTCGTCGAATACGCGGGCGGGCATCACGAACGCATGGACGGCAAAGGATTCCCGAACCACTTGACGCGGTTTGAAATGTCCGTTCCCGCGCGTATTCTGGGCGTCGCCGACGTGTTCGAGGCTCTGTCGTCCAGCGACAGGCCGTATAAAAAACCGAAAAAGCTGTCCGAAATCGTCGCGATCATGTCGGGAATGGCCAAAGGCGGCCACATCGACCCCGATTTGTTCAATTTGTTCTTGACGGCGGGGGTTTATCGGGAATATGCGGAACAGTACATGAAGGAAAGCCAGATCGACGAGGTTGACATTCAACAGTATCTGGCCGCGACCGGAACGCCAGCGGAGGAATAATGCAGATCCGTCTTTTTATCGACCAGCCCCTGAATGTCGGGCGGACGGTCGCTTTGCCCGAAAACCAGATTCACTACCTGCGCAACGTTCTGCGCGTTCAAACGGGGGCGGAGCTGTTCGTTTTCAACGGCCGCGACGGCGAATTCGCCGCGGTGCTGTCGTCTTTGGGCAAAAAGGACGCGGAAATCCAGATTTGCCGCCGGCTGCGCGGACAGCCCGAACGGCGCGACGTGCGGCTGTACTTTTCCCCGCTGAAACGCGACTGCACGGAACTGGTGGTGGAAAAGGCGACGGAGCTGGGGGCGACGACGATCGTTCCCGTCATCACGCAATACACCGCGATGAAACGCGTCAACACGGAACGCCTGCGCGCCGTGGCGTTGGAGGCGTGCGAACAATGCCGCCGTCTGGACGTGCCGGAAATCGGCGACCCCGTGACTTTGCCGGAGTTGCTGGCGGCGCAGGATGAAACGAAGCCCCTGCTGATTCATCTGGACGAAACGGGACGGGGGAAAAAGGCCGCGGAGCTGTTCGCGGGATTGGACGGCGCGGCTTTTCTGACAGGGCCGGAGGGCGGGTTTTCCGACGCCGAACGGTCGATGATCGCCAAAACGCCCCATACGGCGGGGCTGAATCTGGGCGAAAGGATTTTACGCGCCGAAACGGCTTCGATCGCCGCTTTGGCCTTGTTTATGTGCCGGTAATTTTTAGGATGAGAGAAATGAAACACGAATGTCATTGTCACGAACACCACGAACATCACGAACACGACGGTCGCGAATGCCATTGTCACGGGCATCACGAACATCATGACGGCGAATGTTGCTGCCATGACCGCGAAGACTATTCGGCGGTGGAGGAAATGTTCGGATTGAACGATTCCGTTCCCGAAGACGCGCTGTCCCTGCTGCAGCTGGAAATGAACGAATGTGACGATCTGGCGGAGCTGCTGGGCGTCGGACGCGATCCGGACGTGGACGACATTTTGCAGGAAGCGATCGGCGATTTGTCGGAAAAAAAGAAAAAGACGCTGATGAATCTGGCGATCATTCTGCACGATTACCTGCCGGATTAAGGCGGGTTGCCGTGAATGAAAGAAAAGGCGGAATTCCGTTTCCGCCTTTTTCTATTTCAGCCGTTCGCGCAGGGATTCGATCGCCGCGCGCGCCAACAGGTCGCACCGTTCGTTTTCGGGGTGGCCGGCGTGGCCTTTCACCCAATGCCAACGCAGCGTGTGCTGTTTGTTCAAATGGTAGATTTCCTGCCATAAATCGCTGTTTTTGACGGGCTTTTTATCCGCCGTGCGCCAGCTGTTCGCGACCCACCCGCGCAGCCATTCGGTCGCGCCTTTCATCACATACTGGCTGTCCGTGTAAATGTCGGCTTCGCACGCCGTTTTCAACATTTTCAGCGCGTTGATCACCGCTTTCAATTCCATGCGGTTGTTCGTGGTGGCCTCTTCGCCGCCGTTGATTTCCTTTTCAACGTCTTTATAGCGCAAAACGGCCGCCCAGCCGCCCAATCCGGGGTTGCCGCTGCACGCGCCGTCCGTAAAAATTTCAATCCGTTTCATGGCCGCTAATCTGGCACGTTTGAACCCGAATGTCGAGAAGATAAAACAGTCGGCGCATATCGGCTTGATTTTTCGGGGCGGGGATTGATATGATTGCAAAAAAAAACGACGGACGGGGCGGACGATGGCTTTTCCTTTTTTCACTTGCGGCGGGATGTTCTATTGGATCGACCGGTACGGTTACGCCGGTTGGCGGATTCAGGAATCCATGTGGACGAAGCGGTTCCGTCTGCTTGATCCGTTCAACATCCGGCGCGGTTCCGGCTCGTTCGAGCTGTGCTATGACACGATGCAGTATTATTTGCGCACGTGGGAAGTCGCGCCCGTTCCCAAAAAGGCGGCCGTCATCATTCACGGCCTGTTTCAGCGTCCCGCGAATTATGAAAAAATGGCGCGCGTCCTGTCGAAAAACTATGAACCGATAATTTTCAGCTATCCGACCCTGCGATTCGATTTGATGAAATCGGCGCGCGCGCTGAACGCCTTTTTGGATAAAAGACAGGATGTCGCGCAATTCTGTTTCGTCGTTTACGGCATGGGCGGGCTGATTTTGCGCCAAGCGATCGAAATGAACCCGCAATGGCTGGAAAAAATCGGGCGCAGCGTGTTTCTGGGCGTGCCGAATCACGGCTACGGCTGGGCGGAAAAATGGAAAGGCAAGTGGTGGTACAAACTGCTGCTGGGCAAGGCGGGGGAAAACATCCTGCCCGCGACGGCGGAAAAGCTGTTCCCCATGCACGGCGAATTCGGCGTGATCATGGGCGGCAAGGACGACGCCAAGGGAATCCTGCCGTGGTTCAAACAGGACAACGATGGCATCCTGACGGTCGAATCGGCCAAACAGGACGGCGCCAAAGAAGAATATCTGGCTTTGGGCAAAACGCATTTCGCCCTGCATCGGGACGACAAGCTTTTAAATATGACGCTGAGCTTTTTAAACACGGGACGGTTCGGCCGCGGCCAGCGCGTGCGCAAAGAACAGAGCTACACCAGTTTGTGGGAAAGCTAGGCTTTTTTGCCGCGTTCCATATTTTTGGCCTCGACCCACAAATCTTCCATTTCCTCCAGCGTCGTTTGGTCGAACGGCTGGCGGCGTTTGGTCAGCGTTTCCTCGATATGGGAAAAGCGGCGCTCGAATTTGGCGTTGGTGCGCTTTAACGCCTTTTCCGGTTCGATTTTCAATTTTCTGGCCAGATTGACGCACGCGAACAACAGGTCGCCCATTTCGTCCTCGCGTTCCGATTCATGATCCTTTTGCGCGATTTCGGCGCGCAGTTCGCCGCTTTCCTCGACGATCTTGTCCAGCACCAGATCGGGTTTGTCCCAATCGAATCCGACGGTCGCCGCGCGCGCCTGCAACTTATAGGCGCGGGTCGTCGCGGGCAGGGCTTTGGCGATGCCGGACAGGACGCCGGTCTGGTGGTGTTCGGCGCGTTCGGCCTTTTTGATCTTTTCCCAATCGGGCGGCGTTTTGTCCGTGCCGAAAATGTGCGGGTGGCGGCGGATCATTTTGTCGCAAATGGTGCGCACAACGTCGGAAAAGTCAAACGCGCCGCGTTCCTGCGCGATGCGGCTGTAAAAAACGATGTGCAGCAGCAAATCGCCCAGCTCTTCGCGCAAAGCGTCCATGTCGTCGTTCTGCGCGGCGTCGTAAACTTCGTAAGCCTCCTCCAGCGTGTAATCGGAAATGCTTTGGACGGTTTGCACCCTGTCCCATTCGCACCCGTTTTCGGGGTTGCGCAGGCGCACCATGATGTTCAGCAATTCGTCAACGGAAGCCTTTTCCTTTTCAGCCATTCGATTCATACTCCTGTCAGATGTCCGCCGTCACTCTATATATAAAGAGGGGAGGCCGCTGGCAACAGTTTTTAACGGACGACTCAAGTTCTTTTGTCTATTTTGCGGACGTTCACGGGATTTTATTGCGCATTTTCGGAAAAAGACGGGGCGGAAAGCGGGCGGACGGCGGCGGGCGGAACCATTTTTAAAAGCGCACAACATATTGAAAAGTAATTATTTTTATCATTTTTATGGCAGGTTGTTCAAAAAAAATGCGTTTCTGGACAAAATGTGCTTGAAAAAAGCGGGAAGCTCCGCTATAAAAAATGTAAATGAAGTTTTTGTAGAAGTGAGGTTCTAAATGAGCGAAAAGAAACCCGTCAATTTGATCGTCAGCGACATCGACAACACGATCTCCGACTATTTCAACAACTGGGGTTTGGCTTGGGACAAGGGTATCGGCGAACTGGCCGCCAGCCGCGGCATGGAAAAAGACGCCCTGTACGCGGACATTCGCGAAAACGCGGACGGTTATGCCCGTTTCCATAACTTCCACGACCTGTTGAAGGAAACCCCGTCCCTGAGTTTGGAAGGAAAATCGCCCGAAGAACGCAAACGTTTAGAAAAATCCGACGCGCAGATCTGCCACAACGTGGCCAAACAGTACCACGAAGGCAACAAATTGTACGAAGGCGTCATCGCCACGGTTCGCAAGGCCAAAGCCGCCGGCGCCCAGTTCGTTCTGTACACGGATTCGCCCGCTTCCGGCGCCATCGCCCGTATGGCCGACATGAACTTCCCCATCGACCTGGTTGACGGATTGGTTTGCCGCGCCGACGGAACGACCGAAACGGTTGACGGCAAGGTCCAGTTCAAAAAAGCCCCCCTGCAGGTGACGGGCGGCCGTTACGACGGTTACCGCGATCAGTTGGTTGCGAAACTGGGCGACAAGCTGGTCATGAACGCCGGCGACGTTTGGAAACCCAACATGGGCGTGATGCAGTCGATCATGGACCGTCACGGCGCCAAGGCCGAAGAAACCGTCATGGTCGGCGACAACATCAAATCCGACGGCGGCGCCGTCCGTTTGGGGTGTCATTTCGCTTGGCAGAAGGAAGGTTCCGAAGTCTGCGCCGAAGCGCAAACCATGTATTCCAAGATCAACGAAATGTCCGATTACAAGGTCGGTTCCAAAGCGCACTTGGATATGCTGGCGAAAATGTCCGCCGCCGATCCGAAACTGGGTCAGCAGTACAAGGACAAAATGGTCACTTTGGAAGGCGGATTCAAGGATTTGAACAAATACTTCCGCTTCCAGTCCGCGGAAAAATCCAAAGACCAGTCCAAAGCGATGGTTATGGCTTCCGCTCTGCGCGCGAAACAGGCCGGCCGCTGAGCAGGTTTGACACCGATCAAAAGCACCGTTTCGCGACGGTGCTTTTTTATTGCCGGAAATATATGATTTTAATGAAAAAACAGCCTTTTTCCGGCGATTTTTTTTCTTAACGGATGCTTGACAGACGCGACGGAAACTTGCAATCTATATAAAAAGTATCAGCTTCGTTTGATGAAAGGAATCAGCTTTGTCTAACCAATATACGGAAGAAAACCTTATCCGTGCCGCGTCGTTCCTGCCGTCCCCGCAAGACAGGGAACAGGAAAAGGCCGATTTGTCGGCGTCTGCCGATCCGCTGTCGGCACTGCTGTATTCCGACGACCGCGAAACCGTTTTATACGGCATTTTCGGGGATCTGCCCGATTACGACAATCCTGACATGGAAACCCTGTGGGACGAAGTGCTGGATTCCGATCCGGAGGATGTGTACGAATATTGTTTCCGAAAAGGGGTCGATCTGTTTCAGGACGACGGGAAGCCCGTCGCCGGATGGCGCGACATCGCCGTGATGTTGAAAGCCATTGAAAAAGGAATTTTGCAATTAGCTTGATAAAAAGGAACGGACGATGCCCGACCAGCCCGCAGCCAAGGACGGCAAAAAAACAACGCTGATGGCGCGTTTGCGCAATTATTTCCTGACGGGGCTGTTGGTGACGGCGCCGCCCGCTTTGACGATTTATCTGGCCGTGCTGTTCGTCAATTTCGTCGATACGCGCGTGCGGCATTTGATTCCGGACGAATACAACCCCGAACAGTACCTGCCGTTCGCCATCCCCGGATTGGGGGTCGTGACGGTGATTTTCGTCCTGATCGTTCTGGGGGCGTTCACGACGGGGTATCTGGGGCGTTTGCTGGTGCGCGTCTGGGAACGGATGTGGGAGAAAATGCCCTTTGTTTCCGGCATTTATTCAACGTTCAAGCAACTGTTTGAAACGGTCTTTTCCCAAAAATCGAACGCGTTCCGTCAGGTTGTCATGGTCGAATTCCCCCGCAAAGGCGCGTGGACGGTGGCGTTCGTGACCTCTGACGTGCCCGCCGATCTGGCCGCCGCTTTGAACGACAACGATCTGATTTCCGTTTATGTGCCGACCACGCCGAACCCGACATCCGGATATTGGAGCCTGTATCGCAAAAGCGAAGTCGTGCCGTTGGACATTTCCGTCGAAGACGGCTTGAAAATGGTGATTTCTTTGGGTATTGTCGCTAAAAAGAAAAACACCGACGACGATTTTTAACCAACCGAGGCTTTTATGACTTTTTTAGCTGAGCAGACGGCTCATCGCAGGACGTTTGCGATCATTTCCCACCCTGACGCCGGTAAAACGACGCTGACCGAAAAGCTGCTGCTGTTCGGGGGAGCGATTCAAATGGCCGGCGCGGTCAAAGCGCGCGGGGAACAGCGCCGCGCCCGTTCCGACTGGATGAAAGTCGAACGCGAACGCGGCATTTCCGTCGCGTCGTCCGTGATGACGTATGAATACAAAGGATGCACGTTCAACCTGCTGGACACGCCGGGGCACGAAGATTTTTCCGAGGACACCTACCGCGTCTTGACCGCGGTCGATTCCGCCGTCATGGTGATCGACGCCGCCAAGGGCATCGAGGAACGGACGCGCAAGCTGTTTGAGATTTGCCGTTTGCGCGATGTGCCGATCATCACGTTCATCAACAAAATGGACCGCGATTCCCAAGACCCGTTCGCCCTGCTGTCCGAAATCGAAGACACGCTGGCGCTGGAAGTCGCACCGGTGACTTGGCCGATCGGATCGGGCAGGGATTTCAAAGGGTGCTATGACCTGTTGAACGACCGGCTGGTTCTGATGGAACGCGGCGCGACCGCCGAAGCCGAGGTTTGCAACGGATTGGATGATAAAAAGCTGGACGAGTTACTGCCCGCCGATCTGGTCGCCAAATTGCGCGAAGATGTCGAAATGGTGCGCGGCGTGTGTCCCGCTTTCGACCGGCAGGCGTATTTGGAAGGCATCCAGACGCCCGTGTTTTTCGGTTCCGCCGTCAACAATTTCGGCGTGCGGGAATTGATCGACGGGCTGGTCGCCTACGCGCCGTCGCCGCGGCCGCAGCCCGCCGTTTCGCGCAAAATCGAACCGACGGAGGACAAGGTCACGGGGTTCGTGTTCAAAATCCAAGCGAACATGGATCCGAAACACCGCGACCGCATCGCTTTCGTGCGCCTGTGTTCGGGGCATTTCCAGCGCGGGATGAAGCTGCTGCACGTGCGCAGCGGCAAATACCTGCCGATGCACAATCCGATCATGTTTTTGGCGCAGGAACGCGAATTGGCGGACGAAGCCGTTCCGGGGGACATCATCGGTCTGCCCAACCACGGCAACCTGCGCATCGGCGACGCGCTGACCGAAGGCGAACAGCTGACGTTCACGGGCATTCCGTCGTTCGCACCGGAATTGCTGCAAAAAATCCGCTCGTCCGATCCGCTGAAGGCCAAGCATTTGGGCAAGGCTTTGCAGCAAATCGCCGAAGAGGGCGGGGCGAGCGTGTTCAAACCGACCATGGGGACGGATTGGATCGTCGGCGTCGTCGGCGCGCTGCAATTTGACGTTTTGGCCGACCGCATCCGTACGGAATACGAAATCCCCGTCATTTTTGAACCGACCAGCCTCTATACGGCGCGCTGGGTCAAGGCGGAAACGAACGCGGACATGGAAAGCTTCGTCAACGCCAACCGCGCCGCCATGGCGACGGATCACGACGGCGAATGGGTTTTTCTGGCGCGCAACGCGTGGCATTTGAACAAAGCCAAAGAGGATTTTCCCAAAATCAAACTGTTGGAAACCCGACAGAACGCCTGATGCGAAAACCCCGTCGGCCGGCGGGGTTTTTCATTGTTCAATCGTCCATATTTAATCGTCGTCGTCCGGTTCCGGCGGCCGGTATCCCTTGAACAGGATCTCGACTTCGGAACCTTGCAAAGCGGGATTGCGGTTGAAATAGTCGTAGGCGGTTTTGCCGAACACGTCGCGGATGTTCTGATCGGCGCCGTTGTTCAGCAGGGTGCGGACGATATCGGGGTTTTTGGTGAATTTGACAGCGAAGAACAAAGCCGTTTCGCCGGTGTCCCGTTTGCGCGCGTTCGGATCCATGCCGCCGTTGATCAGCGCGCCGATGACGGCCGGATGCGGGTTGTGCATGGCGGCCAGCATCAACGCGTCGCGCCCCTGATCGTCAAGGGCGGCGATGTCCGCGCCGTGTTGGATCAGCGTTGAAATCAGGTATTCCTCGGCCGTTTCGTTGACGACGGCTTGCGTCAACGGCGTGAACCCTTCGGTTTCGAGGGCTGACGCCGGAACGGCCGTTATCGCGGTCAGGAAAAGGGCAAGCCAAGCTTTCATTCAAAAACACCTAACAAAAAAGCCCGTCATACGCGGGCTTTCTGTCTGTTGAACACGGCGATCAACGCATTTTCGTTTCTTTGAAAACGACGTGTTTGCGCGCTTTCGGATCGTACTTTTTCAACTGAAGCTTTTCCGTTTTCGTACGCGGATTTTTCTTCGTCGTATAGAAGTATCCCGTTCCGGCCGTGCTTTCCAGCTTAATTTGCAATGTAGCGGGTTTTGCCATGACAAACCATTCCCTTAATAAATCAAAAACGATATCCAAAAAATACGCTGTTTTTCAGTTTAGTCAAGTGAAAAATAAGTCAGCGACCGTTCGTAGCGTTCCGGATCGGTCAGAATTTGTTTGGCGACTTCGTCTTCGACGGGGTTGTCCTTGCGCGGTTGGGGCGGGCAGGCGGCCAAAGCTTTGCGTTTGAACGAATCGTCGCCCTGCCGCCACGGTTTCAGCTGGGTTTGCGACACGGGCAAAGCGTCGGCGACGTTCGACAGCGTCATTCCCGACGTGCACAGATTCGGGTAAATGCCGTACCCTTGCGGCGAATAGCCGGACGGCAGGGTGTATCGCGCCCATGTCAGATAGATGTGCCCGCCGTCGGGCGTGTCGTTGTCCGATTGGATGACGCCTTTGCCGAACGTCGGGGTGCCGATGACGACGCCGTGGCGGTATTCCTGCAAAACGCCGGCGAAAAATTCCGCGCTGGACGCCGTTTTGGAATCGACCAGCAGGGCGATCGGATAGACGGGGCGTTTTTTCTTGGCGGTCGAAGTGTATTCCTGTCGCGTGCCGTTCGCGCGCCCGTTCGTTTTGATGACGCTCAATCCCTCGGGCAGAAACAGGTCGGCGGCCAAAACGGCCTGCTTCAACAAACCGCCCGTGTTGCCGCGCAGGTCGATGATCAAACCGGCCGCGCCCAGCTTTTCCGCCTTTTCCAGCGTGACGCGCAGGCCGGAAACGGTTTTTTGCGAAAAAGCGGCGATCCGTATGGTCATCAGCCGGCTTTTTTCATCAAACAGGTATGTGACCGGCGACGCGGTGATCCGGCCGCGTTTCAACGCGCGCGACAACGGCTTTCCGTCGCGGCGCAGGGTCAGGAAAACCTCCGTTCCCTCTTCGCCGCGCAGCTGGTTTAAAGCCTCGATGCGGGACAGGTCGGCGATGTCGCGGCCGTTGATCGCGGAAATCCGGTCGCCGACCGTCAGGTCGGAATGTGCCGCCGGCGTGTCCGGCAGGATTTCCGTGATTTCCAGATATTTTCCGATCCGGCGGTAATTGATGCCGACGCCCGCCGGATTTTTCAGCGCGACGGGGTCGGCGGGATCCGCGCCGGTGTAATGGGAATAGGAATCGATTTTGCCCAGCGCGGCGTTCAGGAAAATATTGAAAAACTCCTCCGCGTCGGCCTTTTGCGCCTTGCCGGAATAGGGGCGCGCCGCGACCGCCGCCGCCAAAGTCAGCCGCGACCAATCGGCGCAATCGTCGTCCGCGGGGGCGGTGAAGCTTTTTAAAATGCGGCCGTCCGCCAAAATCAAAACGCGTTTTCCGTCCTTGACAACGTTGATTTTTCCGTCGATCGACGACAGGCTTTTGACGCTTTCAAACGCCAGATCGCTGGCGCTGACGGGGATCAGCGATTTTTCCGTGATCAGTTCGCAGGCGGCGTTCAGCGTGTCGTACATCCGCGAAACGGGCAGACGGGTGTTGCCCAAAACCGTTTCCCACCACACGGGGGCGGGATGCTGTTCGCCGGCGGCCGCCGGAACAGCCGCCGTCAGACACAATAACAGGGCGGGCAGACGGCGGATCATGTCATTTCCTTTTGCGTTTGCGGGCGTTTTGACGCCGCTGCGGATCGGCTTTTTTCTTTTTCCTGCGCGCTTTGGCGGTTTTCGGAGGCAGGGGGCGCTTTGGCCGCTTTTCCCCCGATCCGACGATGTGGAACAGCAATCCGCCCGTGACCGGCGACGCTTCGGCCAAAGTCATTGTGACGTGTTCGCCCAGCTCGAACACCGCGCCGGTGGACGAACCGTACAGGCGGTGGCGTTCCTCGTCATGGACGTAATAATCGTTCGGCAGGGTGGAAATCGGGATCAATCCGTCCGCGCCGATGTCGTCCACGGTGACGAACAGGCCGAACCGGCTGACGCCGTTGACGACGCCGCCGAACCGTTCGCCGATCCTGTCTTTCAGGTACGCGGACAGATAGCGGTCTTCCGCGTCGCGTTCGGCCGCGGCGGCGCGCCGTTCCGTCGCGGAAATATGTTCGCCCAGATCGACCATGTCGCACGTGATGTCGCCGTCTTCGTCGATCAGTCCGTCGTTCCCCAGTTTCAGGGCGGAAATCAGTCCGCGGTGAACCAGCAGATCGGCGTAGCGGCGGATCGGGGACGTGAAATGCGCGTATTTTTCCAACGCCAGCCCGAAATGGCCGAGGTTTTCGGGGCTGTAGCGCGCTTGGCTTTGCGACCGCAGGATCAGTTCGTTGATCATGCCCGCGCGCGGGGTGCCGCGCACCTTGTCCAAAACCGTGTTGATGTCGTCGTTGCGCAGCTTGCCCAATTTGCCCGCCTTGATCCCCAGCGTTCCCAAAAACGTCTGCAGGGCGGCGGCTTTTTCCGCGCTTGGCGGTTCGTGGACGCGGTACATGGCGGGGACGTCCTTTTCCTCCAGCGTTTCGGCGGCGGCGACGTTGGCCAGAATCATAAACTCTTCGACCGTTTTGTGGCTGTCCAGCCGTTCGCGCGGAGTGATGGAGGCGACTTGCCCGTCTTTGTCCAACCGTATCTCGCGTTCGATCACGTCCAGATCCAGCGCACCGCGCTTTTCCCGCGCCGCGTTCAAAACCAGAAACGCGCCGCGCAAATCCATGATGTGGCGGCGCAGGTCTTCGTTCATTTCGGGCATTTTGCCGTCGTAAACGTTTTGAACCTCGTGATAATTCAGTCGGGCGGCGGAACGCATCATCGCGCGCACGAATTTTTTGGAGATCAGCTTGCCGTGCCTGTCGATCCGCATATCGGCCGCGATGCAGGGGCGGTCTTTGGCGGGCTGCAGGGAACACAGGTCGGTGGACAGCTTTTCCGGCAGCATCGGCACGCACCGGTCGGGGAAATAGACCGAATTGCCGCGTTCGCGCGCGCAATCGTCCAGCGGCGTTCCGGGACGCACGAAATACGCCACGTCGGCGATGGCGACGATGATGCGCCAACCGTCTTTGTTGTCTTTGCCGTCGTCCGGTTCGGCGAATACGGCGTCGTCGAAATCGCGCGCGTCTTCGCCGTCGATAGTGACAAGGGGAACGTTGCGCAAATCGGTGCGGTGTTTCATATCGGGCAGCTTTGCCTTTTCCGCCTGTTTCAACGCTTCGGGCGAAAAATCCGTCGGTATGGCGTGCAGGCGCAGCGCGATCAGGCTGGCGGCGCGGGGAGCATCGGCGCGGCCGACAACCTCGACAACGCGGGCGCGGCGCGTCGTGGCGCCGAATGTGGAATCCAGCACTTCGGCGACGACGACATCGCCGTTTTTGGCTTTGCCCGCGTGATCGGAATCGACGATGTAGTTTTGGCGCAGGCGACGGTCAACGGACAGGATGCGCCCGCCTTTGCCGGATGTCGTGTCGAACACGCCGACGATGCGTTCGGGTTTGATCGACAGGCGGCGGACGACCGCGCCGTGAAAGAATTTCTTTCCTTTCGGCGTCAGTTTCAGCAGCACCAGATCGCCCTCGGCCGGCGGCGGGCGCAAACGCCCCAAATCGGTGATCAGGATTTGCGGTTTTGCCGTCGGTTTGTCCCAATTCAACGGGCGCGCGACCAATTCGCCGTTGGAATCCGATCCCGTGATTTCGCATTGGCAATATTCGGGCAGACCGTCTGCCGGTACCATTTTTTTGCCGGCCGACATTTCAATTTTGCCGGACGATTTCAAATCCTTGAGCATTCCCTTCAGCTTTGCCCTGTCGTCGCCCTTGACGTGAAAAGCGCGGGCGATTTCGCGTTTGCCGGCGCCGGCGTTTTCATTCAAAAACGCGATCAATTCGTCCATGGCGGGCAGGGGGGCTTTGGATTTGCTCATTCTTTTTTCGCCTTGGTTGTTTTCTTGGCGGCGGTTTTCTTTGTCGCCGTCTTTTTGGCCGCGGCCGCCTTTTTCGGGGCGGCTTTGGGTTTCTTTTCAGCCTTTGTCGCCAACAGGGCGACGGCTTCCTCCATCGTCGGCAAACGGTTTTCGTCGCGGATCGCTTTGGGGATCGAGGCGATGACGGAACCGTGCTTGATATAGGGGCCGAACCGGCCGGAACTGGCCACAACAGGCTTGCCGTCGGCGGGGTGCGAACCGATTTCCTGCGGCGGCGTCTTTTCCTTGACGTTCGCCAGCAATTCCAGCGCGCGGGACAGTCCGATCGTCAGGACATTGTCCGCGGCCGTCAGGGATTTGAACGTCGAACCGATTTTCAGGTAAGGGCCGAACCGCCCGATTCCCGCTTGGATTTCCTGACCGTTGTCGGGATTGACGCCCAATGTACGCGGCAGGGCGAGCAGCGCGACCGCCTGTTCCAGCGTCACGTCGGCGGGGTTCATGTTGCGGGGCAGGGACGTGCGTTTCGTCGTCGATTTTTCCTTCTTTTCCCCTTTGGCGGCCTTTGGTGCGTCCTTGCCCTGCTGGACGTACCAGCCGTAGGGGCCTTTGCGCAGAACGACGTTTTCGCCGTCATGCGTTCCCAATTCGCGCACGTCGGATTCCTCGGCGGCCGTTTCTTCGGTCGTCTGCGCGCCGAACGGGCGGGTGTAGCGGCATTCCGGATAGTTGGAACAACCGATGAACGCGCCGAATTTCCCGATTTTCAAGCTCAGCCGCCCGCCTTTGGTCGCGCCGCATTCGGGGCAGACGCGGTCGGCGGGGTCGGGGAACAGGTGTTCGGACAGGCTTTCCTCCAACCGGTTCAAAACGTCCGTGATCGTCAGCGGTTCGACGCTTTTGACCGTCGTGTCGAACTGCGCCCAGAAATCGCGCAGCAACGCTTTCCAATCCAGTTTGTCGGCGGACACGTCGTCCAGCGCGTTTTCCAGATCGGCGGTGAAGTCGTACTGGACGTATTTGTTGAAAAAGTTTTCCATGAACGCCGTCACGATGCGGCCGCGGTCTTCGGGAATGAAGCGGCGTTTTTCCAACCGGACGTAGTTGCGTTCCTGCAAAACGGACAGGATCGACGCGTAGGTGGACGGTCGGCCGATGCCCAGTTCCTCCAGCTTTTTAACCAGACTGGCTTCGGAATAGCGGGGCGGCGGCTGGGTGAAATGCTGTTCGGGGCGGACGACGGCCAGATCCAGCGCTTCGCCGGTTTTCATGGCGGGCAGGATCGCGCCGTTTTCTTCGTCCCCGTCGTCCAGATCTTCGTGATACACGCGCAGGAAACCGTCGAAAGACACGGCCTGTCCCGTCGCGCGCAAAACGATTTTCCCGTCGCGGGACGGGCAGTCAACCGCCATTTTGTCGATTTCCGCGCTTTGCATCTGCGACGCCAGAGCGCGTTTGTAAACCAGTTCGTACAGGGCTTTCATGTCCTTGTTCAAATACCGCGCCATCTGTTCGGGGCGGCGGTGCAGGGACGTGGGGCGGATCGCTTCGTGCGCTTCCTGCGCGTTTTTGACGTTGTTTTTGTAATAGCGCGGTTTTTCGGGCAGGTATTTGTCCCCGAAATCGTCCGCGATGACCGACCGCGATTCGGCGATCGCCTCTTGCGCCATTTGGATGCCGTCGGTACGCATATAGGTGATCAGACCGACGGTTTCGCCGCCGATGTCAACGCCTTCGTACAGCTGCTGCGCCAGCTGCATTGTCTTTTTCGCGGAAAAGAACAGCTTGCGCGCCGCTTCCTGCTGCAGGGTCGAAGTCGTGAACGGAGGCGCGGGAGAGCGTTTGACCGTTTTGCGTTCGATTTCGCCGACATCGAAATTCGCGGATTCAATCTTTTTTTGCGCCGATTTCGCGTCGGTTTCGTTGGCCAAAGTGAACTTGCCCAGCTTTTTGCCGTCCAAAACGGACAGGTGCGCGGTGAACCGGTCGGCGCGCAAAGTGGCCAGATCGGCGTCGATCGTCCAATATTCCTGCGCTTTGAACGCTTCGATTTCATTTTCGCGGTCGCACACCAGACGCAGGGCGACGGACTGCACGCGGCCGGCCGAACGGCTGCCCGGCAGCTTGCGCCACAAAACGGGCGAAATCGTAAAGCCGACCAGATAGTCCAAAGCGCGGCGCGCCAGATACGCGTCAACCAAAGGCATATCGACTTCGCGCGGGTGTTTCATGGCGTTGGTGACGGCGGCCTTGGTGATTTCGTTGAACACGACGCGCTTTAACGTTTTGCCTTTCAGCTTGCCGCGTTTGGTCAGTTCCTGCACGACGTGCCACGCGATGGCCTCCCCCTCTCTGTCAGGGTCGGTGGCGAGATAGACGGTGTCGGCCTTGGCGACGGCGGTCGCGATGGCTTTGATGTGCTTTTCGTCCTTGGGTTCGATCGCCCAGTCCATGGCGAAATCCTCGTCGGGGCGCACCGATCCGTTTTTGGCGGGCAGATCGCGGATGTGTCCGAAACTGGCGATGACTTCGTAGCCGTTTCCCAGATATTTGTTGATTGTTTTCGCTTTCGCGGGAGATTCGACGATAACAACGTCCATGACCGTTAGACCTTATAAAGAAGTGATGCGCATAACCTTGTTCCCCGGCAGGCGTTCGATCCGTCCCGCCAGTTCCAATTCCACCAATAAAACCGAAATCGTTCCGGCTGGCAAGCCCGTTTCGCGAATCAGGCTGTCGATTTCCACCGGCGCGCCGTCCAGCAGGGACAAAACGTCCGTCCTGTCGCGTTCGGCCGGTTCGCCGTAAACCGCGGGGGCGGCTTCGGTTTCCGGCCGCTTCGCCTTTTTTTCGGAAAAGGCGAACAGCGTGTTCGACTGCAGGTGTTCCAAAATGTCTTCGGCGCTTTCGACCAAAGGCGCGCCGTTTTTAATCAGCAGATTCACGCCTTTCGCGCGGTCGTCCGTCGGCGTCGCGGGGACGGCGAAAACATCCTTGCCCTGTTCCAACGCCTTGTTCGCCGTGATCAGCGATCCGGAGCGCAGGGCGGCTTCGATGACGACCAGACCGATCGACAGGCCGGAAATGATGCGGTTGCGCTGGGGGAAATTCGACGGCTGCGGGTTCGTGTGCAGGGGCAGTTCGGAAACGACGACGCCCTTTTGCCGTATTTCGTCGTACAGCCGGCGGTTTTGCGGCGGATAGGGGATGTCAACGCCCGTGCCCAGCACCGCCGTCGTGGACGCCGACGGATTGTCCGCGTGCAACGCCCCGTCGTGCGCCGCGCCGTCAATGCCCAACGCCATGCCGGACACCGTGCCGTATCCCGCCCGCGCCAGATCCAGCGCGATGTGGCGGGCAATGTTGCGGCCGTTGATTGACGCGTTGCGCGTGCCGACAATGGCGATTTGCGGCGTTTTCAAAAAAGCTTTGTCGCCCAGCGCCGTCAGCACGGGGGGCGCGTCCGGCAGCGCCGCCAGCAATTCCGGATAGTCCGGATCGTCCAGAAAAATCATTTCCGCGCCGATTTTAGCGGCTTCCTCGAATTCCTTTTCCGCCTGCGTTGCCGAACAGATGTTCAGCGGGCGTCTGGAACCGCCCTTGCGCGCCCGTTCGGGCAGGGCGTCCAAAGCGTCGCGCGCGGATTTGAAATGCCGCATCAGGACGCGGAAAGTGACCGCCCCGACGTTTTCAGAGCGAAACAAGCGCAGACGGTCGATTTTCTCTTCGTATTTCAAAGGGTTATTCCGCCTTTTTCTTCAACTTGATCTTGCTTTCCTCGCCGTGGATCAAACGGGCGATGTTGGAACGGTGGCGGATGACCGACAGAACGGCCAGAAAGCTGTAGAACCAGACGTATTCCGGCGTCGCGAAGTAATAAGCGTAAACGGGCGCCAAGATCAGCGCGGTCAGCGCCGACAGCGAGGAATAGCGGAAAACCAGCGCCATGGCCAGCCACGTCACGCACGACAGCAACCCCGCCTGCCAGCACGTCGCCAGCAGCATCCCCAGCGTCGCGGCGACGCCTTTGCCGCCTTTGAATTTCAGCCAAACCGGAAAGTTGTGTCCCAAAACGCCCGCCGTGCCGGCGATCAGCGCGGCGGTGTCGCTGGTGCCTTCTTCGGGCACACAGTAATAGGCGATGCCGGCCGCCAAAGCCGCCTTGCCCGAATCGAACAACAGGGTCAGCAAAGCCAGATCCTTGCGCCCCGTGCGCAAAACGTTGGTCGCGCCGATGTTGCCCGACCCGATTTTGCGGATGTCGCCCAGCCCCGCCAAACGGGTGAAAACGATGCCGAACGGGATGGAACCCAGCAGATAGCCCAAAATGCCGGACAGGATGAGAAGAGTCGTGTCGCTCATGACGGATGCTCCGATTAATCAGTTTTGAATAGAGGATATAACCTTATTGACCGCTTCTGCAACAGTTTTGAAAGAAACGTCGGGGGAAAACAGCGTTTCCGTCAGCGTTCTGCGCCACGCGGCCGCGCCGGCGCACCCTTTGAACAGGTTCAGCCAGTGTTTGGCGATCACATGGGGGCGGACGCCGCTTTCCATGTTTTTTTGCAAATAGGGCAGCATGGCGCGCACGGCGTCGGCGCGGGACACGTCATCCGTTTTTTCGCCGAAAACCACTCTGTCCGCGGCGGCCAGCAGATACGGATCGCCATAGGCCGCGCGCCCGATCATCACGCCGTCAACGTGTTCCAGATGCCGCAGCGCCGCGTCAAGGGAGGCGACGCTGCCGTTGACGGAAACCGTCGCGTCGGGAAAGGCGGATTTGAACCGGTAAACCAGATCGTAGTTCAGCTGCGGCCGTTCCCTGTTCTGTTTCGGCGTCCACCCTTTCAGCCGCGCTTTGCGGGCGTGGATGATGAAATCGCCGCATCCGGCCGCGCGCGCCATTTCCGCGCACCGGCGCAAATCGTCGAATCCGTCGGAATCCGGCGTGTCCTCCTCCAGCGCGATGCGGGTTTTCAGGGAAACGGGGACGCCGGCGTTTTCCCTCATCGCCTGCAGGCAATCGGCGATCAACGCCGGATCGCGCCGCATCGCCGCGCCGAAACATCCGGCGGACACGCGTTCGGACGGGCATCCCGCGTTCAAATTCACGCCGTCGTAACGAAAGCCGCGCGCAATGCGGCAGGCTTTGCCCAACAGTTCGGGATCCGATCCGCCCAGTTGCAGGATGAGCGGATGTTCGTCGCCGTCATAGGCCAGCAGCTTTTCCGCGTCGCCGAAAACGATTGCCTGCGCCGTGATCATTTCGCTGTACAGCAGGGTGCGGCGCGTCAAACGGCGCGCGAAATAACGAAAGTGCCTGTCCGTCCAATCCATCATCGGGGCGACGGACAGACGTCCCGCGAAAACGGTCATGGCAGCGCCGCCAGATGATTCAGCAGCATTTCCTTGAACGCGTCCCTGGCCACTTTGTGCGTGACCAGACAGTTGCGTTTGACGCCTTCTTCAAACGTGGTCATGCCGAATTTTTCGTCGTTCGCGTCGGTGTTGACCTGCACCGTGCCGTACCGGCCGGAAAACAGGGCGGGGCGGATCAGGCACCCCACGGCGCACGGGTCGTACAGGGACGTTCCCGTTTCCGGCGCGACGCCGTCCTTGTTCAAACGGGCAAGATGTTCGGACAGGACTTTCGCCGTGCGTTCCAGCAGATCAGCGCTCATCGACGCGCAGCGCGTGTTCAGGTCGCGCATTTTTTCGATGTATTCCTTTTCCGCGGTCGCCTGCATACCGACTTCCATCGGGATGACGGTGACGCGTTCGGCCAAATCGAACACGATCTGCGCGGCGTGCGGGTCGGCCAGCATATTGAATTCGGCATAAGGCGTCGAATTGCCGCGGGGGCCGTCTTCGCAAAACGCGCCGCCCATGATGATCAGTTCGCGGATTCTGGAAACGGTCTTCGGTTCTTTTAAAAAGACGGTGGCGATGTTCGTCAGCGGGCCGATCGCGACGATCGACACTTCGCGTTCGGGGGATTTCATCAACGTTTTGATGATGAAATCGACGGCGTTTTCCTCTTCCCCTTTATAAGAGGGCGTGCCGAAATCCAATCCGGCCAAGCCGTCCGAACCATGCACCCATTCGGCGTTGAACGTCGGGCGTTTCAATGGGCGGTCGCATCCTTTATAGACGGGAATGTCCGTGTGCCACGCGAAATCGCACACGCGGCGCGCGTTTAATTCGGCCTTGTCAACCGTGACGTTGCCGTTGACCGCCGTGATGCCGACGATTTCCAAATCGGGGTCGGCCATGGCCATGAACAAAGCGATTGCGTCGTCGATCCCCGGATCCGTGTCGATGATGATTTTAGTTTTCGCGCCCATGGCCGCTTTCCTCCGTCAAAATGTCAAAGTGTGTTGAAAATATAGGCGGCGGACGGATAAATCAATTCTTTTTGTGACGGCAAAAGAAAACGGCCGCGTTCAATCCGCCGCGGCCGCCTGTTTCTTTTATCAAATTCCGGTTTAACCGTTGTCCAAAAACGAACGCAGTTTGCGCGACCGGCTGGGGTGTTTCAGCTTGCGCAACGCTTTCGCTTCGATCTGGCGGATGCGTTCGCGCGTGACGGAAAACTGCTGTCCGACCTCTTCCAGCGTGTGGTCGGTGTTCATGCCGATGCCGAAACGCATACGCAGCACGCGTTCTTCGCGCGGGGTCAGGCTGGACAGCACCGCCGTGCAGGTTTGGCGCAGGTTGGTTTGGATCGCGGCGTCCAAAGGCTGGACGACGTTGCGGTCTTCGATGAAATCGCCCAGATGGCTGTCTTCCTCGTCGCCGACGGGGGTTTCCAGCGAAATCGGTTCTTTGGCGATTTTCAAGACTTTGCGGACTTTTTCCAAAGGCATGGTCAGCTTTTCGGCCAATTCTTCGGGCGTGGGTTCGCGGCCGATTTCGTGCAGCATCTGGCGGCTGGTGCGCACCAGTTTGTTGATCGTTTCGATCATATGCACCGGAATGCGGATCGTGCGCGCCTGATCGGCGATCGAACGCGTGATCGCCTGACGGATCCACCATGTCGCGTAGGTCGAAAATTTGTATCCGCGGCGGTATTCAAATTTGTCCACCGCTTTCATCAATCCGATGTTGCCTTCCTGAATCAGATCCAAGAACTGCAGGCCGCGGTTGGTGTATTTTTTCGCGATCGAAATCACCAGACGCAGGTTGGCTTCGATCATTTCCTTTTTCGCGCGGCTGGATTCCTGTTCGCCCTTTTTCACCATGGAACAAACGCGGCGGTATTCAAAGATCGGCATTCCGATCTCTTCGGCCATCGCGGTGACGGCGCCTTGGATTTCGGCGATTTCCTTGGCGTATTTTTCCGTAAAGGTTTTCCACGCCTTGCCGGTCGTTTTCTGAATCCAGTTGGGATCGAATTCGGACGTTTTGTACGCTTCCAGAAAATCCTCGCGCTTGATGCGGCAGCTGACGGCCATGCGCAGCATTTTGCCTTCCAAAGTCATCAGGCGTTTGTTGTATTCGTTCAGCTGGTCAACCAGTTTTTCGATGCGCACGGGGTTCAGCTGAATCCCCTCCATCAGGGAAACCAGTTCCTGCTTGATCTTTTCAAATTTCTTTTCGGTGGCGGCGGGGACGGGCTTGGCCGATTTGACGCACGCCAGCCGCTGATCCTGAACCTTTTTCAATTTCTGGTGCAGGGAGAGAATCTGGTCGAACTGTTCCAACACCTGCGGCATCAGGGACTGTTCCATCTGCGCCAGAGAAACGGAGGGCGAATCGTCTTCGGCGGCGTCTTCGTCGTCGCCGTTTTCGCCGTCGCCGGATTCTTCGTCGTCATCGTCGATGCCGTCGTCGAACCCTTCGTCGTCCTTGTCGTCGCCGGATTCGTCGGAATCGTCGAAATCCTCGCCGTTTTCGTCACCGGCGGATTCGCTGTCCTCTTCGTCGTAATCGTCGGCGTTTTCCTCTTCTTCAAAGGAATCGTCCTCTTTTTCGGGGGCGGCGGAGCTTTCCTCGGCCATGACGGCGGCGGACGGCATCGAAGTCGCCAGCGACAGCGCGGGGGCGTCCCCGTCTTCGTCGGAGCCGTACGTGGCGTCCAGATCAATAATGTCGCGCAGCAGCATTTTGCCGGAAATCAAGGCGTTGTGCCAACCGCTCAACGCTTTGATGGTCAGCGCGCTTTCGCACAAACCGCCGATCATCAAATCGCGTCCGGCCTCGATGCGTTTGGCGATGGCGATTTCGCCTTCGCGGGACAGCAGTTCGACCGCGCCCATTTCGCGCAGGTACATCCGGACGGGGTCGTCGGTGCGCGACGTTTCCACTTCGTCCAGCTTGAAACCCTCGTCCTCTCCGGTTTCGGGGGCTTCCTCCTCGGTTTCGTCGTTTTCGATCAGGTTGATGCCCATGTCGGAAATCATGGCCATGACGTCTTCGATCTGTTCGGACGATTCCTTTTCGGGCGGCAGGGCGCCGTTCAATTCGTCAACGGTGATGTATCCGCGACTTTTTCCCTTGTTCAACAGCTTTTTCAACGAAGCGCTGAGCGTGTCCAGCAAAGCGTCTTCCGAGTTTTCCGCCGGATTGATGTCTTCTTCGGTCGAAGTATTCATATAAATTCGCCTTTACCTCTGTTGCGAAAAAACGCACACGAAAAACCGCCGGAAACAATCCGGTGATCTTGCACTTTTTAGTTTTTTGCCAACCGTTTGTCAACCTTTAAATAATAAGGCGACATCCGTTATGCAAGCCCCTTTTCCTCTTTCAGCAGATTTTGATACCGCTGCCACAGTTTTTCCGCCTCTTCGTCGTCGGCGTCCGCGATTTTTTCCGCCAGCCGCAACAGCTCGGCGCGCAGGTTTTTGCGCCGCATTCCGGACAGCAGGGCGGCGATGTTTTCCCGCGCGTCCTGCGGCAGGGGGGATTTGCGTTTCAGCATTTCGATTTCCGTCGCCAGCCGGTCGTAAACGCCGGCGCGGCCGGTGGCGGACAAATGTTCACGCAGCCGGTCGGCTGTCACGTCGGGATCGGCGGCCAGCGCGTCCAAAACGGCGGCCAGCGCTTCGTCCTGTCCGGTCAGAGGGGCTTGCCAATCGGCCAGATCCTCCAGAAAATCGGCGGCGACATCCGGATACAGCAATAAATAGGCCAGCAGCATCCGCGTGTCGTCGCGTTCGGGCGCCAGCGCGGGGTGGTTGACGGGGACGGCCGTTTTCGCGGCGCCGCGTTTGCGGTCGAAACCGGTCGGGGCGGCGTTTTTGGCTTTGTTTTTATAGGGCGAGGTGATTTCCCACAGCGCGGATTTGAAATCCTGCCGGTAAAATCCCTGAACGGTCGGGTCTTTGATTTTTTCCAGACATTCTTCAATGTCTTTGCTTAGTCCCGCTTTGCGTTCCGGCGTGTCCAGCGGCCGGTTCGCCAGCAGCATCCCCCACAGCTGTTTGAACAGCGGGCGGTACTGCGTTTTTAAAAACTCCTCCAGCGACGCTTTGCCGTGTTCCTTGATGTATTCGTCGGGGTCGAGGTCGTCGGGCAGGGTGATGAACCGCAGCGACCGTCCGGCCGTCAGCAGGGGCAGAACCCTGTCCGCGGCGCGCGCGGCCGCCCGCTGCCCCGCGCCGTCGCCGTCGAAACAGCACAGCGGTTCCGGCGCGTAACGCCACAGCAGTTCGATCTGCCGTTCCGTCAGCGCCGTCCCCAGCGGCGCGACCGCCCGTTCGATGCCGGCCTGCGCCATGGCGATAACGTCCATGTATCCTTCGACAACGATGATTTCCTGCATTTTCCGCGCCTGCTGCGCCGACAGGTGCAGGGCGTAGAGGTTGTCGCCCTTTGAAAACACGGGAGTGTCGGGGGAATTGAGGTATTTCGGTTCGCCGTCGTCCATGACGCGGCCGCCGAACGCGATGATTTTGCCCCGCCTGTCCGCGATCGGGAACATGACGCGGTTGCGGAAATAATCGTAAAGCGATCCGTCGCGTTCCGATTTCATCGCCAGTCCGGCTTCGATCAAAACGTTCGTGTCGAATCCTTCGCGCGTCAGGTGCGCTTTCAACGCGTTGCCCGACGGTGCGAACCCCAGCCGGAACCGTTTGACGGTTTCGGGCGTCAATCCGCGGCGCTGCAGATAGAACAGCCCCTCGCGCCCCGCCGGTTTTTCCAGCTGTTCCTCGTAAAATTTGCAGGCGGCCTCCAACGCTTCGGACAGCCCGCTTTTTTTGCGTTCGCGCTCGTATTCCTGCGGCGTCGCCTGCGGGATGTCCATGCCCGCGCGCCGCGCCAGATATTCGACGGATTCGGGAAAAGTCATTCCCAAAATCTTTTGGGCGAAATCGAAAACGCTGCCGTGCGCGCCGCATCCGAAACAGTGGTAGTATTCCTTTTCATCGCTGACGGAAAAAGACGCCGTTTTTTCATGATGAAAAGGGCAGCATCCCCAAAATTCGTTCCCGCGCCGCTTCAGCTTGACGCTTTCGGCGACAAGGCTGACGATCGACGTTCGGGAACGGACTTCCTGAATAAAGGATTGGGGAAATACCGGCATTTTTTATTTGGCGGCCAGAATCGCTTTGACGACGCCGGACGCCAGACCGAAATCCATTTGGCCGGCGAATTGTTCGCGCAAAGCCGCCATGACTTTGCCCATGTCCTTCAATCCCGCCGCGCCGGTCGATTTGACAACGTCCGCGACGCAGGCCTTGATTTCCTCTTCGTTCATCTGTTTGGGCAGGAACGATTGGATGATGTCGATTTCGCCCTGTTCGCTGTCCACCAGATCCTGACGCCCGCCCTTGGTGTACATGGCGATGCTGTCCTTGCGCTGTTTGATCATGGATTGCAGCAACTGCAAAATGTCGTCGTTGGAAATCAATCCGTCCTTGTTCGTGCCGCGGGACGCGATGTCGCGATCCTTTACCGCCGCCAAAATCAGGCGGATCGTCGAAATTTTGCGGCTGTCCTTTTCAATCATCGCTGTTTTCAAAGCGGCTTTCAGCTGTTCGCGCAACATGGTGTGTAACTCCTGCAATTAAACTTTTGCCATAAAACACCGTTTTTCCGTTTTTGGCAAGCTGATGTTTTTTATATCTCTTGAAGAAAAGAAACAACATCTGTATTATACACGTCGGAAAAGAGTGCGGCTTTTCCGGCGAACCGGCCGGAAAGGTTGTTTTTTTGTTATTTGGAAAGGATGTCGGTCGAATGCAGAAAGTACCCATGACCAAAAGAGGCGCCGAACGCCTGCAAAAGGAATTGAACAACCTGAAAAACGTCGAACGCCCCGCCATTATCGCGGCGATCGCCGAAGCGCGCGAACACGGCGATTTGTCCGAAAACGCGGAATACCACGCCGCCCGCGAAAAACAGAGCTTTATCGAAGGGCGTATTCAGGAATTGGAATACGCGGTTTCCTGCGCGGAAATCATTGACACGGCCGCTTTGAAAAACGACGAAATCGTTTTCGGCGCGACCGTCGTTTTGATGAACGAGGACACCGAAGAGGAAAAAACGTACCAGATCGTCGGAAAATACGAAGCCGATCTGGATCACGGGCTGATTTCCGTCCTGTCGCCGATGGCGCGCGCCTTGATCGGCAAATCCGAAGGCGACAGCGTCGAAATCGCGGCCAAATCCTATGAAATTCTGGAAGTGAAGTACGTCTGAGCATGACCGCCGAAAGAACCGAACTGACAGCCGGCGCGCTGGCGTTTTTCGCCGCGGTCGTCTGCTTTTGCCTGATCGGATCGGGCGCCGTGCGCAAACCTGCGGAAACCTATGACGTGCAGGCGCGCTTCAACCAGACCGAAGGGCTGGCCGCCGGCGACGACGTCCGTTTGGCGGGCATCAAGGTCGGACGGATCGCCGATTTGCGGCTGGACGACTATTACGGCGTCGTGGCGACGCTGACCCTGCCGGCGAAAATCCGTTTGCCGGACGACAGCGGCGCCGCCGTTCAATCGACGGGGCTGGTCGGGGCAAAATATGTCGAATTGACCCCCGGCGGTTCCGAAGATATGCTGACGGACGGTTCTTTTATCGAATTCACGCAGGATTCGCCGAACCTGCAAAACCTGTTGGACAAGGTCGTCGATATGGCCAAGGCCGACAGGCAGAAACGGAAATGTCACTGATCACGGCGGAGGGATATGATGAAAAAAAGTCCGATTGAAACGGTTTTGGGAATTCTGGTTATTCTGGTGGCCGTGTTTTTCGTTCACTTCGCCGCGAACAAAATCGACGCGCGGCCGCAGCGCGGTTACGAACTGACCGCCGAATTTTCGCGTTCCGGCGGATTGGAAAGCGGCAACGACATCCGGATCAGCGGAATCAAGGTCGGGTCGGTCACGGGGTTGGATCTGACGGACGATTACACGGCCAAGGTGACGCTGAACATCCGCAACGGCGTGCGTCTGCCGGTTGACACGGCGGCGGCCGTGACGACGGACGGGTTGATGGGCGGGACGTTCGTCCAGCTGACCCCCGGAAAATCGGCGTCGTACCTGAAAGACGGCGACCGCATCCAAAAAACGAAAGACTTCCGTTCGCTGGAGGACGTGATCAGCGAAGTGATCTTTTTAGCCACCGGAAAAGAAGATTGATCCCATGAAAAAAACATTGCCGGCTTTCGCCCTGTCGCTTTTTCTGCCTTTCGCCGCACAGGCCGAGGACATTTCCTATACCCAAGTCGTCCTGCGCGGATTGGACAAGATCACGGGGCGGTTGAGCACGATGACCGTCAACGTCGGTGAAAAAACGACGTTCGGCGCGCTGGATGTTTACGCGCGCGTCTGTTACGCCCACCCGCCCGAAGAAACGCCCGAAAACGCGGCTTTTCTGGAAATCGTCGAAAATAAAGAGGACGGACAGCTGAAACTGTTTTCGGGGTGGATGTTTTCTTCGTCGCCGGCTTTGTCCGCCATGGATCACGCCGTTTACGACGTTTGGGTGATGAAATGTCAGGGCGAACAGGCCGCGCCGCCCGTTCCCGAACCGCTGGTTCTGGACAGGCCGCTGGAATACAAACCCGTCGCGCCGAAACTGAAAATCACATGGGACGAGGAAAGCCAGACCGTCACCGATCTGCCCGAATTGCAGCCGGACGAGGAAAAGCCCGTCGATCCGGAAGCCGCCGAATCCGCGGAAACCGCCGCGCCGGAAAACGAACCGGTCGTCATTCGCGTCGAACAAAGCCGGACGGACGAGGAAAACGCCGAACCGCAGGAATTTAAGCTGACGCCGATTTCCGAACCGGTCGAAACGCCGGCGGACGAATCCGCTGAAACTTCGGAAAGCGCAGATGTTCAGGGAGAGGCGGAACACGTTGATCAAAGCGGTGACGAATCAACCGCCCCCGTTGAAGAGCCTGTTGAACAGCCGCTTGTTCAGGAACAAAACGAACCGGCGGCAAGTGAAGAAAATACGGCGACCGAAGACGGCACGCCGGTTGAAGAGGAAGCTTTCGACGAAGACGCGGCGGATTGATCCGCACGGCGCGAAAACAACCCGCATCCCCCGTCCGGTTCGCGCCGTTCGGGGGATCGCTTTCAAAAGAGGAAAATATGACGAACAAACGGAATTCGGCCAATTTCATATTTGTGCTGCTGGGGTTGCTGACGGCGTTCGGGCCGTTTGTGACGGATATGTATCTGCCCGCTTTGCCGGTGATGACAAAGTATTTCGACACGGACGTTTCCATGGTTCAGCTGGGGCTGACATCGTCCATGCTGGGATTGGCGATCGGCCAGCTGTTTTTCGGGCCTTTGAGCGACCGTGTCGGGCGTCGCCGTCCGCTGTTGTGGGCGATGGCCGTTTTTATCGTTTCGACGGCCGGATGCATCGCCGCGCCGGACATTCAAACCTTTGTCGCCCTGCGTTTTCTGCAAGGGGCGGCCGCGTCGGGCGGCATCGTCATCGCGCGGTCGATCGCGACGGATAAGTTTAAAAGCAAAAATCTGGCCAAAGCGTTGGCGATCGTCGGGGCGATCAACGGCATGGCGCCGATCGCCGCGCCCGTCATCGGCGGCATGGTGTTGAAACCTGTCGGCTGGCAGGGGATTTTCGTCATCCTGCTGGGCATCGGAATCGTGCTGGCGGTATTCTGCCTGTTTTTCAAGGAAAGCCTATCCACTCAGCGCCGGTCGAAAGAAAAGCCGAGCCGGTCGTTCAAGCTGTTCGCGGCGGTTTTGAAAAACAGAAAATTCGTGTGCTATATGGCCGAACTGTCGTTCGCGCTGGCGATCCTGTTTTCCTATATCGCGTCGTCGCCGTTCATTATTCAGGAACATTACGGGTTTTCTCCGCGCGCTTTCAGCTTTTTCTTTGCCGCGAACGCCGTCGCGATCGGGATCGGCGCAGGCGTTTCCGTCAAATTCAAATCGCCTTTGTCGTGCCTGACGGCCAGCTGCGCGGGCGTCGCGCCGTGCTGTTTCGCTCTGGCCGTTTTGATGCCGGCCGGAATTCCCGTCGCCGCGTATGAAACTCTGCTGTTTGTTTTGTGCTTTTCCCTCGGATTGTCGTTCACGGCGGCGACCGCGGCGGCGATGGACGCCGAACGGACGTATTCGGGGACGGCCTCGGCGGTTATGGGGGCGGCCGGATTTTTGCTGGGCGGCGTCGTGTCGCCGCTGGTCGGTTTGGGAAACATTCTGATATGCGGCGGGGCGGTTATGTCCGTGTTCGCCGTTTTAACCGTTTTGACTGTGATCATAGCCAAACGGATGGGGCAAGGGCTGTAATTACTTCGCAGCGTCCTTGAACATGGCGACGGCGTTTTGTTTCCGGATCGGGTCGGAAACGACGATGCCGCCCATGTTGAAACCGTCCTTGGTGACAAAGCGGTGCTGCAGTTCGCGCAAACGGTGGCCGTAACGGTCGCGCAATTCCGCCGCGGCGGGTTGGACGTGGACGTTGTGCACGATGTCGGAACAGTAAACCCAGCTGGCGATCGGGAACAGAAACGCGGAACACAGGATGTCGCACAGCTGCAATCCGGCCAGATTGTTGCTGTGTCCGAAACACGGCATTTCGACGATGTTTTGGTACAGCGGGTACAAATGGCGGAATTTCTGCGTGAAAACGGAATGTGACAGGTTGATGTTTTTCATGTAATCCCGACTGTCCGCGATGACGACGCCGTAATCCTGCTTTTGCTGCAAATAGTTGTCGAAATAGGTGTAGATGCTTTGGATCGACGACGTGTAAACCGCTTTGCCGTTAAAAGGCTGGCCGGGGATTTTCACCCAGATGCGGCCGACGATGCGGATGTCGTATTTGTAAAACAGATCGACAATCCTGTCCAGAAAACCGATGGCGTGACGTTTGATCCGTTTGCTGCCGCGCATGGCGTTGCGGCGCAGGTCGGCGCCTTTGATTTCAGGGATGATGCGGTCAAGGAATTTGTCCGTCGGATAGTTCAATCCGGGGTAGTAACGGTATTTCAGCTTGATGAAATCGTGCGTCAGATTGTACAAATCCTCGTGATCGGCGAAAATGCCCGCGATCGCCAAAACGGGCTGGTGGTTGCCGTCGGGATTGGATTCGACGGGCAGGGTGCCCAAATCGCCGGATTCGTCAATGTAGCAGATTTTGACCAAGACACGCTCCGAATACAACTAAGGCCACCGAATGGTGACCTCAGGATTTGCAGCCGTTAACAGGACTGCTGAAAAATTACAAAGCCAACCATAACAAATCCCGCCCGCCGTGTCAAATGAAAATGTATAAGCGGGAGGGGGCACTGTCTTGGGTGCTTGGCGTGTTTGTTTATAAATACGTCGAAAAGCCCGCGGCCGCTTTTTTGAAAAGAAAGTGGAAATGATCTTCACTTTTTCCGCTTGACGCAAACAACGCGGGCGGAAAACGGTCACGGCCGATCGGTCGGTTCGGCGGTTTCGGAAGCGGGAGAGGGCGTTGCGGCCGCGGCGGAATGGGCGGATGCGGCCGGCTGCGGGGCGAAGCTGGTCTGGAAAACGTTTTCCAATATGCCCTCGCGGTCTTCGTCCTTCGCTTTGCCTTCGGTTTCCAACGCCGCCAGCGTTTCCAGCATCGACACCTTTTCCTGCGCCTGCGCGGCGACCTTTTCATAGCGGGTGCGCGTCTGGAGCAGCATGAACAGCAATCCGCAGGCGATCGCGATCGGCAATCCCAGCGTGACGATGCTCATAAACGTCGAGATGTTCGGCATTTTGAACGAAATGCCCGCGACGATCGCCAAAACGGCCGTGATCGAAAACAGGCCGGAAATGACGTACCACCCCGTCATCTGGTTGGCTTTGGTTTGGTTTTGGTTCAGCTGGTCGTTCCAATAATCCAGCGCCGTGCCGTAACGGATGCGGCTGGCGACACTTTGACGCAAGGCGGCCAGCTGGCGTTCGTGGTCGTTTTGAATCAGGTTCAGCTGATCCCACATCGCGCCGACCGCGCTGTCCGACGTTTGTTTGATTTCAGCCACCAGCTGGGAAACGTATTGCGCGACATCGTTGCGGTACATCTGCAGCTGGCGGCGCGCCTCTTCGATCCCCTGCTGCAGGGCGAAGTGTTCGCTTTCGATCGGTTTGATCTGCTTTTCCGCCAATTCGACGCGGCGGATGATGCCGTTGATTTTGCGCAGGGTTTCCGACACTTTGCCGTCCAGCATTTCCGGTTGGACATTTGTTCGGAACTGCAATGTGAAAGCGTACCCGAACGTGAAGCTTTCCGCGTCGGCCGACGTGCCGAAACCGGCCGCGTCCATCAGGGGCGCCGCGCCCGTCGCGCCGGCCAGAATGCCCATCAGCATCGGTTCGTAGCGGTACATGATCGTCGCCATCTGCCCCAGCGTGCCCTGCGAATGGATGCACTTGAACCCCAGATAGGCGTTCAAATCCTTGCGGATAATGGAAAATCCCTCGGCCGCGGACATTTCCGTGTTCAAAACGGAACGGGCGGCGTTCAGGATCGACCGCGGCGTTTGCAGCTGAAAGTCGATGATTTTCTGGATGAACGGTTTGTCGGACGTTTCCGATCCGATGATGTCGTGCCACGCTTTCAATTCGCCGGCGGCGAAAACGCCCGCTTCGTAAAACGAACGCAATTCGACCACGCCGCCGTTGTCGTCCAATTCGATGTGAATGGGAACGCCGAACGGGATGTCCCTTTCCCGATCAAGGGAAAAGTCCGCGGAAGCGGGGGCGGAATATGTTTCGTTTTGCGTGTTCATGGCTTTAGACTATGGCTTATATCGTTTGAAAAATCAACCTTAATCCTGTCCGTCGGCGAACGGCTGCGCCAGATAGGCCAGCCGCACGGTTTCGCGCCGGTTTTTCAGCTGGCCGTCGCGCAAAACGGCGCAGAACAGGAAAAACCAGAATCCGCAGAACAGCCACAATCCGGCGGGAAAAGCGATGTCCGGCATCAAAAATTCAAGGACGAACGTCGCGGCCAGCGATAAAAACGCCAGCGTGCCGTAAAACAGGGCGGGGCGTTCCGACATGATCAGGCGGGCGATCATCCACGCGATTTTGAATCCGTCTTTGAACGTGGACAGTTTGCGGAACGATCCGGCCGGACGGGCGAAATAGTCGGTTTCGATTTCGGAGAACGGCAGGTTGTTCATCGCGGTGAAAACGTTCAGCTCCGTTTCGATTTCAAACCCGTTCGACCGCGCGGAAAACGTTTTGACGTAGCGTTTGGAAAAAACGCGCAGCCCCGACAGCATATCCGTTTGCCGGATGCCGAACAGGAAACGCACCAGCCCCGTCAGAAAAGCGTTGCCGAATCGGTGGAACAGGGGATAGGCGGCCTGTTCCGTTTCCCGACGCGTGCCGACGACCATGTCCTTTCGCCCTTTGACCAGCGCGTCAATCAGGCGCGGGGCGGCGGTCAGGTCGTAAGTCATATCCCCGTCCGTCATGACATATATGTCCGCGTCGATGTCCGCGAACATCCGGCGCACGACGCTGCCCTTTCCCTGCTGCGGGACGGCGCGCACGATCGCCCCCGCCCGCGCGGCCAGTTCGGCCGTTTTGTCCGTCGAGTTGTTGTCGTAAACGTAAACGGCGGCGTCAGGCAAAGCCTTGCGCGCCATGGCGACGACATCCGCGACGGTGGCTTCTTCGTTGTAACAGGGGATCAGCACGGCGGTGCGCAGGGACATGGACGACTCCTTATATAATGTTTTCACTGCGCGCCAGTATAAATGATCGCGATGCGGAAAGAAACTTTTTTCCGTTTCGCCGGATTTCGCGCGGACGGCGCGATTTCAAAGGGCACGCAGGTGGGTAAAATGATACCAACTTTATAACGCGTTGAATTTCATTGATTTTTTTGTGATAAAAAATGTTGACTTATTCCGGCGGGCGTTATACCTTAACCGCAGTTTTTAAACTGTAATTGTAAGGAACAAAACTAAATGCAGACCTTATCCGTTAAGCCGTCTGAAGTCCAAAAGAAATGGTATCTGATTGATGCCGAAGATTTGGTCTTGGGACGTTTGGCCAGCATTGTCGCCAAGATTTTGCGCGGCAAGCACAAAACCTGTTTCACTCCGCACGTTGATTGCGGCGATTGCGTCGTCATCATCAACGCCGAAAAAGTGCATCTGACCGGCAAAAAGCTGGAAGACAAGGTGTACTATCGCCACACCGGTCATCCGGGCGGCATCAAGAGCGTCACGGCCGGAAAAGTCATCGCGGGCGAACATCCCGAACGCGTGATCATCAAAGCCGTCGAACGCATGATCACCCGCAACCCGTTGGGCCGCAAACAGATGACGAACCTGCGCGTTTACGCCGGCGCCGAACACCCGCACGCTGCCCAGAACCCCGAAGTTCTGGATGTCGCCGCTTTGAACCCGAAGAATAAGAGGAAATAATCCATGGCTGGCTTAGAAGATCTGAAAAAAGAAATGGCCGCGACGGCCGCGGCTCCCGCTGCCGAAACGGTTGTCGTTCGTGAACCGAAAAAAGACAAATTCGGCCGCGCTTATGCGACCGGCCGCCGCAAGGACGCCAGCGCCCGCGTTTGGATCAAAATGGGATCCGGCAAAATGACGATCAACGGCGTGGACGTTGAAAAATATTTCTCCCGTCCCGTTTTGCGCATGATCATCAACCAGCCGTTTGAAGTGACGAACCGCGTCGGCCAGTTCGATGTCGTCGTTACGGTCACGGGCGGCGGTTTGTCCGGTCAGGCCGGCGCCGTCCGTCACGGGTTGAGCCGCTGCTTGGACAATTTTGAACCGGAATTGCACACCGCGTTGAAACGCGCCGGTTTCCTGACCCGCGATCCGCGTGTCGTTGAACGTAAAAAATACGGCAAAGCGAAAGCCCGCCGCAGTTACCAGTTCTCGAAACGTTAATCGAACGGTGTTTACAAAAAAAACGGGTCGCAAGAAATTGCGGCCCGTTTCCGTTTCGGCGGAACTTTTTATTCCGATAACATGGCCATCAGGTCGCGCACGGCGGCGGACGTGCTTTGCGCGACGCCTTTCAGTGTTTTATCCAGCATATAGCATGGCGTTGAGATGATTTTGTTTTTGCGGTCAACGCACACCTGTGCGGCGGAACAGATTTCCGGAACGCCGCCCATGGCTTTGATTGCCATGGATGTTTCGGGGTCGTTGCCGATCGTGACGGTGACGCCTTTTAACACACGGGCGATCAAAACGGGGGCGATACATAGGGCGACGATCGGTTTTTTCGCCGCGTGCATTTCCCGAATCACGCGTTCAACGTCGGGATTGACGGAACAGTCTTTGCCTTTGCGCGCGAAATCGCACAAGTTTAAAATGACGCCCATTCCCCCCGGAAACAGGATGGCGTCGTAAGCATCGGCTTTGAACAACCGCAACAGGGAAATGTCGCCGCGCGCGATGCGGGCGGATTCGGCGGGCATTTTCCGGATTTCATTGACGGGTTGTTTCGTCGCGTGGTTCATTACGACGGTTTGTTCGCCTTCGGGCGCAAAACAACGGTAGATTCCGCCCTGCTGTTCAATCGCCAGCATGGCGGTGACCGCTTCGTGAATTTCGGAACCGTCCATGACGCCGCATCCGGACAGGACGACCGCTATTTTTTTAACCATGTGTATCTCCTCACACCTGTGAAAATCTTTGATGTTGTAATTATACAGATAAGTTGTATTTATATACAACAATGTAAAGCATATGGTAACGGAGAGTCCTTTGAAATACGTCAGCACGCGGGGAAAGTCGCCCGCCATCGGTTTTGAAAATGTTTTGCTGGCCGGATTGGCGCCGGACGGCGGGTTGTATGTGCCGGAAAGCTATCCGGTTTTCACGCCGGAACAAATGCGCGAAATGCGGTCGCTGGACTATGCCGGATTGGCGGCGAAAGTGATGGCGCCGTTTACGGCCGGATGTCTGAGCGAACAGGATCTGCTGGAAATCGCGCGGGACGCTTACAGTTCGTTTTCGCACGCGGCGGTCGCTCCGTTGAAACAGACGGCGGACGCGCTGTGGGTGATGGAGCTGTTCTACGGGCCGACGCTGGCGTTCAAGGATTACGCGCTGCAGGTCGTCGGGCGGATGTTCGACAAGGTTTTGAAACGCACGGGCGAACGGATCACGATCGTCGGCGCGACCTCCGGCGACACGGGTTCCGCGGCGATCGAAGCGTGCAAGGGATGCGACAATCTGGACATTTTCATTTTGCACCCGCACAACCGCGTGTCCGAAGTCCAGCGCCGCCAGATGACGACGACGATCGCGCCCAATGTTTTCAACATCGCGCTGGAAGGCACGTTCGACGATTGCCAGTCGATCGTCAAAACGCTGTTTTCGGACGAGGAATTCCGTTCCAAATACCACTTGTCCGCCGTCAATTCGATCAACTGGGCGCGGATTATGGCGCAGGTCGTTTACTATTTCCGCGCCGCGCTGGCGTTGGGCGCGCCCGACCGCGAACTGTCGTTCGCCGTTCCGACGGGGAATTTCGGCAACATTTTCGCGGGCTACGTCGCCAAACGCATGGGCTTGCCCGTCAAGCGGCTGGTTCTGGGATCGAACGAAAACGACATTCTGCCGCGGTTTTTGGAAACGGGCGTGATGGAAAAACGCGAAGTCCGCCCGTCGATCAGCCCGTCCATGGACATTCAGGTGTCCTCGAATTTCGAGCGTCTGCTGTTTGAAATGCTGGATCGCAACGCGGAAGAGGTGTCGCACCTGATGGAAACGTTCAAATACGAAAAAAGCTATCAGGTTCCCGCCGCGACGCTGGAAAAGATCAAACAGGTGTTCGCGGGCGTCCGTTGTTCCGACGCGGAAACGAAATCGGAAATCGGCCGCGTGTATGCGATGTGCGGCGAAATCGTCGATCCCCATTCCGCGATCGGTTTCGCGGCGGCGGAAAAGTTCGGGGAAAAGGAAGTGCCAACCGTCGTTTTGGCGACGGCGCATCCGTCGAAATTCCCCGTTCCCGTGCGCGAAGCGACGGGGATAACGCCCGCTTTGCCGTCCCGACTGTCCGATTTGATGACGCGTCGGGAAAATTTCACGGTGCTGCCCAATACGCGGGAAGCGATCAAATACTATATCGAAACGACCGGAAGAAAAGGATAATTCCCATGACCGCGGAAATGACGGTTTTGAAAAACGGAATGCGCGTCGTTACCGACACGATGAACGAACTGGACACGGTGTCGCTGGGCGTGTGGGTCGGTGTCGGTTCCATGTTCGAACCGGCGGAAATCAACGGCATATCGCATTTGCTGGAACACATGGTGTTCAAGGGGACGACCACACGTTCCGCCCGCCAAATCGCCGAGGAAATCGAAAACGTCGGCGGGTACATCAACGCCTGCACGTCGCGCGAAACAACGTCCTTTTATATCAAAGTGCTGAAAGAGGACACAGCTTTGGCGTTTGACATTCTGGCGGATATGCTGCGCCGTTCCACCTTCGATCCGGAGGAGTTCGGCCGTGAAAAGACGGTCGTCCTGCAGGAAATCAGCCAGTCGATCGACACGCCGGACGATATCGTTTTCGATTATTTCCAAGCGCGCGCCTTTCCCGACCAGCCGGTCGGCCGCCCCGTTCTGGGCAGCGTCGAAACCGTGACGGGCGTGGATCGCAAAACGCTGGATTCGTATCTGAAAACGAACTACACGCCCAAACGGATGGTCGCGGCCGCCAGCGGCAAGATCAACCACGCGGATTTCGTGCGTTTGGTGGAACGGGCGTTCGGCGATTTGACCGACAAGCAGGGGCTGGACGCGCCCGCGGCCGTATATGCCGGCGGCGAACACCGCGAAGTCAAAGCGTTGGAGCAAGTCAATCTGGTGCTGGGTTTCCCCGGCGTTTCCGTGACGGGCGACGATTATTACACCGCGCACGTCCTGTCCACGATTTTGGGCGGCGGGATGTCTTCGCGCCTGTTTCAGGAGATTCGCGAAAAACGCGGGCTGGTGTATTCCGTGTATTCGTTCAACGCGGCGGCGACGAACGGCGGGCTGTTCGGCATTTACGCCGGAACGGGCGAGGAAGAGGCCGCCGAGCTGATGCCGGCCGTGTGCGACGAGATTGTAAAAGTGCGCGAATCCGTGACCGAGGACGAATTCCTGCGCGCCAAGGCGCAGCTGAAATCCGGCGTTTTGATGGCGTTGGAGCATCCGACGGCGCGTTCGGAACAAAACGCGGGGCATTTGCTGACGTTCGGGCGTCTGTTGTCCAAAGAGGAGATTTTGCAGAAAATCGCCGACACGACCATGGACGGCGTCGTTGCGCTGGCGAACAAAATCTTTGCGCAAAAACCGACGCTGGCCGGTTTGGGGCCCGTCAAACACGTCATGGATTACGACAAGGTGGTCGAACGTTTGAAATAAGGGGGACGCCGTGGAAAAGGACGACGAAATCCTGCTGCAGCTGTTCGCGGTCGGCAACGCGCTGAAAGTCACCGCCGTGCACGCCGCCACGGGGACGGAGGTCAGCTTTATGGCGCCGAAAAACACGCCGATGCTGTCGATTAAAATGATGGCGCGCAAAAAGCTGGAGTACGTTTTAAGCAAAAAGGCTTAGCAAATCCCGCCGGTGTGTGCTAAAAAATAAAAAATTTTCAGAAAGGATTGAAAGATGTCTAAAGTTATCGCTCTGGCGTCGGATCACGGCGGCTTTGAATTGAAAAACGAACTGGTCGAAAAATTGAAAAAGGACGGCTACGACGTTCTGGATCTGGGGACGCACACGAAAGATTCCGTCGATTATCCGGATATCGCCGCATTGATGGCGGACGCGATCAAAACGGGCAAGGCCGAACGCGGCATCCTGCTGTGCGGCACGGGCATCGGCATCAGCATCGCCGCCAACCGCTTTCCGTTCATCCGCGCCGCGCTGGTGCACGACGCTTTCGGCGCGCGCTTGTGCCGTCAGCACAACAACGCCAACGTGTTGGTGATGGGCGGACGCAACACGGGCGTCGAAGTCGCTTTTGAATGTGCCGACATTTTCCTGAACACCGAATTTTTGGGCGGACGCCACGAACGCCGCGTCGAAAAACTGTCCCATATGTGCTGAAAGGATTGAAATGACGAATCCGTTTTTTACGACTGACTTAAAGGACGCCGATCCCGAAATCTATGACGGCATTGTCAAGGAATTGCGCCGTCAGCAAAACCAGATCGAGCTGATCGCGTCGGAAAACATCGTGTCCAAGGCCGTTTTGCAGGCGCAGGGGTCGATTTTGACCAACAAATACGCCGAAGGGTACAGCGGCAGACGTTACTACGGTGGATGCGAATTCGTCGATATCGCCGAAAATCTGGCGATCGAACGCGCGAAAAAACTGTTCGGCGCGGAATTCGTCAACGTCCAGCCTCATTCGGGCGCGCAGGCGAACGGCGCGGTTCAACTGGCTTTGCTGCAGCCGGGGGACACGCTGATGGGGATGTCTTTGTCCGCGGGCGGGCATTTGACGCACGGCGCGGCGCCCGCGCTGTCGGGCAAGTGGTTTCACGCGGTGCAGTACGGCGTGCGCGAGGAAGACGGCCGCATTGATTTCGACGAGGTCGAACGGCTGGCGAAAGAAAGCAAGCCCAAATTGATCATCGCGGGCGGGTCGGCCTATCCCCGCGCGATCGACTTTGCCAAATTCCGCGCGATCGCGGACGAAGTCGGCGCGATTTTTATGGTCGATATGGCGCATTTCGCCGGATTGGTCGCGGGCGGCGTGCATGAAAACCCGTTGAAATACGCGGATATCGTGACGACGACGACGCACAAGACTTTGCGCGGCCCCCGCGGCGGCATGATCATGACCAACCACGAGGATCTGGCGAAGAAAATCAATTCCGCCGTTTTCCCCGGATTGCAGGGCGGGCCGTTGATGCACGTCATCGCCGCCAAAGCCGTCGCTTTGGGCGAAGCGTTGAAGCCGGAGTTCAAGGAATACGCGAAAAACGTTGTCGCGAACGCCAAGGTTTTGGGCGAAACGCTGACGGCGCGCGGGCTGAATCTGGTGTCGGGCGGCACGGACACGCATTTGGTGCTGGTCGATTTGCGCCCGAAACATTTGACGGGAAAGCTGGCGGAAAAGAGTTTGGAACGCGCGCATATGACGTGCAACAAAAACGGAATTCCGTTCGATCCCGAAAAACCGACCGTCACGTCGGGCATCCGTTTGGGAACGCCCGCGGGGACGACGCGCGGCTTTAAAACCGAGGAATTCAAGCTGGTCGGCAACCTGATCGGCGACGTTCTGGACGCTTTGTCCGAAAACCGCGAAGACAATTCGGCGGCGGAGGAAAAGGCCGCGAAAACGGTCATGGAACTGTGTGCCCGTTTCCCGATTTACGAAGGGCTGGCGGAGGATTGATTCATGCGCTGTCCCTTTTGCGGGTTTGAAGAAACGCAGGTCAAGGATTCGCGACCCAGCGAAGACAACTCCGCCATTCGCCGGCGTCGGTTCTGCCCCGCCTGCGGGTCGCGGTTCACGACGTTTGAACGCGTCCAGCTGCGCGAATTGACCGTGATTAAAAAGGATAAAAGCCGCACGCCGTTCGACCGCGAAAAATTGCAGCGATCCATCACGGTCGCCGTCCGCAAACGGCCGATCAGCCCCGAACAGGTGGAACTGATCGTCAACAGCATCCAGCGCCAGCTGGAGGTTTCGGGCGAAAACGAAATTCCGTCCGGCCGGATCGGCGAATTGGTGATGGAGGCCTTGGCCGCGTTGGATCCCGTGGCGTATGTGCGTTTCGCCTCCGTCTATCGCGATTTCAGGGAAGCCGGAGATTTCAAAGCTTTTATCAGCAGTTTGGAGGCTGTGGCGGACGCCGGCCCCCTTAAAGGAGAAAATGATGTCTAAAGTGAAAACCAACCGCAGCTCGTCGCGTTTGGCCGCCGTTCAGGCGTTGTACCAGTACGCTTTCGGTGAAAAAAGCGTTGACGATATCGCCCGCGAATTTATGGCCGGCGAGATCGGCGGCGAAGTCATCGAGGAAAACGAGGACGAAGGGACGGAAAAATTCGTTCCCGTCATGCCGGCCGAACCGACTTTGTTCGCCGGAATCCTGTCGTCTTATGCGCAAAACGCCGACAAGATCAATGAAATGATCAATTCGTCCCTGACCGAAAACCGGTCGCCCGACAGCGTCGAAATGACCCTGCGCGCCATTTTGCAGGCCGGCATCGCGGAATTGATGGCGTATCCCGAAACGCCCGTCGCCGTGATCATCACGGAATACGTCGGGATCACCGGCTGTTTTTATTCGGGGGCGGAAATCAAGGTCGTCAACGGCATTTTGGATCGTTTGGCAAAAATTTTGCGCGAACCGTAACGGTTTGAAAACGGAAAAAAAGGACGTCTTCGCGGGCGTCCTTTCTTTTTTTTGTCCAAAAAGTCGCGTTCGGTAATAAAATGTTAAATATGTGAAACTATCCTGTTATTCCAACAGGATGGGAACGAAAGATGAGAAAAATCATTCAGGAAAAGCTTTATTTCGTATTTCGCGATTCGGACGGCACGCTGGCCTTTACGATCCGGTCGTACGACGGCGAACCGGAAAACCCGCGTTTCTTGTTCGACGGAGACAGACAGGCTTTTTTGCTGCGCCGCCCCGGTCAGGTGATTCTGTTGGATGCGCCGGATGACAAAATCGTCGATGTTTTGAAAACGACGCAAAAGGTGCGCTTTCTGGAAACGCCGGAGGATTCTTCGGAAATCATCCGCCAATACGATATTGCTGTGACGGGAATTGACCGCGTCGGTTTGGCGCAAACGCAAATCGTGCCGTCCGATGATGCGTTTGTTGAAATGCTGGCGCATCCGGCATAGGTTTCAAGTGCGCCGGAAATACCGATAACGGTCGGCAAAAACGTTTCGCGCGGGCAGGGCGTCCGTCAATTCCCGTTGCAAAGGCGTCAGGTGATCGTTTTTCAAATCGTTCAGTCCGTTCAAATAATCCGCCAAATCGTCGGATCGCATTCGTGCCGCCAAACGGCGGATGTCGTTTGAATAGGCGCGCTCCGTTTCCAAAATCAGTTCCAGCGTTTCCAGATCGTTTTGAATTTCCGGCATTTCTTTTCCTTAAATTATATAACGTTATGTTATATATCCGGACGAAAAAGTCAAGCCGGAAAAAGCCGGAGGGGCGTCCTCCGGCTTTCGGGAAAATCAGAACGCGAAGCGCAATCCGGCGTAAAATTCGTTTGATTTGATGTCTTTGCCCAAATCAAGGAACCTGTAACCCAGATCGAATTTTGCGGATTGGGAGATGTCATATCCGACGCCGACGCCGCCGCCCCACGAAAAACGGTAATCCGTGTTCGACGAAACGCCGGTGTCTTTCATATGCAGTCTGGACGCGCCGGCCGCCAGATTGACAAACGGCGTAAAGCGCGTGTGGTTACGCATATCGTAATATCCGTTGGCCATCAGGCTCATGGAACCGATTTCGTGTTTCGTCCGGTTGTGATAGCCTTTGATTTTATCGCGGTATGTGTATTCCATTTCCGCGCGGAACGCGTTCATGCGCGTACCGAGGGCAACCGATCCTTCCCACGCGTTTTTGTCGATGTGGTTTTTCAACATCGCCACGCCGGTTCTGACGGCGACATAGGGACGGTCGCTGCAGTGTTCGTCGGCTTTGGCCGAAGGGGCGAACGCGGAAAAAACAACGGCGGATGCCAGCGTTCCCAAAAGAATTCTTTTCGCAAACATATCATTCTCCTTTGCGTTTCAAAACATTCATCTGTATCCGAAGCGGCCGGATTTGTTTTACGGCTCTTCATGGGTACAGTGTTGCTTTCTTTGCACTGTTTGTCATGATGCCTTTTCAGGGATAAGACAAAAGTTGTTTTTTCGTGTCCTAAGGATTATGTCCGCCGTCGGCCGGTATATCCGGATAGCCCAATTCCGATTTGATCTCCGCCATAACGGGACAGGCGATGTTTTTGTAACTGTAAAAAGCATATTTGCGTTTCAATTCGGCCCATACGGAATTGGGATGACGGTGTTGATTTTTGGAAACCGCGGCGACATAACGTTTCAGCCATATTGTTTCCGAATTTGAAACTGAACAACTTTTGATTGCCGTATTTGGCGCGTCGTAATTATGACGGGCGGTCGGGATTAAAAAAAGAGCAGGCAGACGGACGCAACGGCCGCAAAAGCGGTTTTTTTGCGTTTGCTTTGCCGGATGTTTTGCGATTTTCCGGCGGCGACGACGTTGTGATCGCCGTTGATGTTGATGCAGATTTGCTTTCCGGCGTTGCCGGCGGCCGGTTCGTCCGGCGTGTCCGACGGGACGTTTTCCGGTTGTTTTAACAGAACGTTCAGTTCTTTCATCAGGTTCAGCCGGCGTTCGGCCGAACCCGTTTCAGGTCGATTATCTTGTGTTATCATGCGACAGCCTCTATTACCCAATCAATAGCTTTTTGAGCGTTTTCCGTCGATTCCGTTACGATGATATCGTACACGACGGAAACGATGCGGGCGGCTTGTTCGGCTGAAAACGATTTGTGGTGGCTGTCTTCGTATTTTTTTAAAAACAAAACGGCGGCTTCCAAGGCTGTTTTGTCAATTTTCGGCAATTCCGCGGGGGATTTTTCCTCAAACCCGTACAGCCAGTTCGGCGTGACGCCGAACGTGCGGCAAATTCTGCAAAACATTTGCCCGTCCGGTTCGCGTTTGTCCTTTAAATACTGGTTCAGCCTGCTTTGACTGATTTCCAGCTGATCCGCTGCCCTTTGCTGGGTCAATCCCAATTCGGAAATCCTTTGATTCAAACGTTGTCCGATCATGCTTCCCTCCTGTTTCGATTAACCCGCGGAGAATAGTGGCATACTTTATCACGGAATAAAATTAACTATTTGTTATTTACAATATAAACTTTTTGTGATATTCAAGGGGCGTCAAACGTTCAAAACCGCAGAAAAGGAGGATGAAATGGAAAAGGAAGTCAAGGTTCGCGCCGGAACGTCGGAAATATGCGTTTTGTTAAAAATGTATCAAAAGGGACAACTGGGGCGGTTTCCCGTGTCGGATGTCCGGTTGAAAGCGGGGCTGGCGTTTATGAACGATTACCGCCGGTCGCTGTTTTCACACCGTGTGACGACGGATTACGCCGGATTGCGCGTCGCGGGCGGCCGCGGACGAAACGGCGCGGACGGTGTTGACGGGCTGCGGTGCGACGCCGCCGACCGGTATATGCGGGCGTTGAAACACATTGAACCGTACGGGGTTTACGCGCGCCATTTTCTGCGCGACGAACGGAACGTCGCCGATTTTCTGAAACGCTATCCCGTGTTGGACAAAGGGTCGAAACGGACGTACAAGGCCGTCTATCTGGCGATTAACAAAATGTTGGACGGGCTGGCCGCTTTTTACGCCGGCGAAAAAAGATGATTTGAGCCGCTCCGTTTTCCGGTATATAACGGAAAAAACGACAGGGGGGGATGTGATGAAAGATTTTCTGAAGCTGATTTTTTTCGGTGTTTCCAACGCGCCGACATTGGAAATGGTTGATCCCGACGGCGCGGAAAAAAAGAAAATGGCGACCGGTTTCAGCTGGAGCATCCTGCTGGTCGGCGGATTTTTCGGCCTGCCGCTGTTTTTCAAACGGCTGTGGGGGTGGGCGTGGCTGATGTTCGGGCTGACAACCGTCCAGTTCGTTTCGTTTTATTTGCAGGTGAAGCGCATTTTGGCCGCGACGACGGTGGAGGAATACTACGCCCTGCGGCAGGGCGATCCCGTTGATTCGGCTGCGGGCGCGCTGCTGCTGGTCTGCGCCGTTTATCTGGCGTTCAAAGGCAACAGGGCGGCCGTGATGCGGCTGTTGAAAAAAGGGTGGCGGTTTACAAATCCGGACGATCCCGCCGTTGCCGCCGCCGTCAAAAAATGGCGGATTTCAAAGCATTATTTGAAACCGGTTGAAAAGGACAACCGGCTTTAATCGTTCTTTTTCCAAACGTTCAGCGACGATTCCGGATAATTCAGGTGGCGTCTGTAAACGTGCAGGTTTTCCAGCACGCGCTGGACATAGTTGCGCGTTTCGCCGAACGGGATGCGTTCGATCCAATCGACCGGATCGACATCCTTTAACGGGCTGCCGATGGTGTTCAGCCATTTTTTGACGTTCGTCGGCCCCGCGTTGTACGCGGCGATCGCCAGAATGTAAGACCCGTCAAACCGTTTCAACAGCTCCGCAAAGTATGTGCTGCCCAATTCGACGTTGAAATCGGGATCGGTGTTCAGTTTTTGCACGGAAAAGGCCTTGCGCTTTTTATGCGCCATCTGCTTGGCCGTCGCCGGCATGATCTGCATCAACCCGCGCGCGCCGGCGGGGGACACGGCGTGGGACGCAAAGCTGCTTTCCTGCCGGATGATGGACAGGATGATCGCGGATTCCGTTCGTTCGTCATGCCTTAAATCGTGCACGGGATAGCCCAGAAAAACGATGTCCGTGCCGTTTTGACGGGCGCGTCGGGCGATCGTGACGGCCAGATCGTCGCGCTTCAACCCGTCGGCCAGCGCGTAGGCCAGCGCCGTGATCGCCTGCGGCGTTTGCGCGTCCAGAAACAGGCGCGTGGCGAACAAAGCGACCAGATCGTGCTGTTCCGCGCTTTCCAGCATTCTCATAATGGCGAAAAGCTCCGACTTTTTGAATTTTTCGACCAAGGCCGCGTCCGGAACCGATCGCGGCGGCATCGGCGTGATCCGGCCGGTTTTTTCCGCGGCCAGCTGTCCGTAAATCGTCGTGATTTTTCCGGCGGCCTTTTCATAATACGGCCGCGCCTTTTCCGGTTTGCCCGATTCCTCCAGCGCGCGGCCCAGCCAGTATTCGGCGCGCGCGACACTCAACGGCGAACTGACGGCGCGCAGCATATTTTGAAAATGCGCGATCGCCTCCGGCCGTTTTTTCAAATTGCGCAGGGCGATCCAGCCGGCCGTCCATTCGGCGTCGGCGAAATCCGCCCCTTTGGTCAGGTGGTGGTTTTTGGCGATGTTGTAAGCGGTCTGGTATTCCTTTTCCCCGATGAATTGGCGGATCAGAGCGGATTTTTCCGTCCACCACCGTGCCGATTTCTGCTTTTCCGGCGCGATGTTTTCCAACAGCTTGGCCGCCGCGGAAAATTTCCGGTTCACCCGCAGCCAGCGCAGCAGGTCGTAAGTCAATCCGTCGTCGTGCCGGCGGCTTTCGGGCAGCTTTTTCAAATCCTTCTGCGCGTTTTTTGCGTTGGAAATCAGGTCTGCGCGCGCCTGCGCCAGCGGTTGAAACGCCGGTTCCGCCATGGGGATCAGCCGTTTCGCCGCGCTCGCCTTGCGTTCGTTCAGCAATTTTTCCACGCGGCCGGAATAGTCGTGCTCGTCCAACAGGAAAAACAGCTTTTCACGCACCAGATCGGCTTCTTCGTCGCTCAAATCGGCTTTCGTCCACAGGGTGTGCAGCATCGGAACGGCCTTTTCCCATTCCTTGCGTTCCATCAGTATGTCCGCATAGGCCAGAACGGCTTTCGGCGAAACGGGCGGGTGAGCCTTAAACCATTTTTCCAACGCCGCCTTTTTCCCGCTTTCCAGCAAAGCCAGTTCGGCGTTGCGGCGGATCAGGTAAACGCGCGGCCAATCCGGATTTTTTTTCATAAAGCTTTGCGCGGACGCGAAATCCGGCACTTGCGCCGTGTCCGTCAAACGGAACCATTCGATCAGCTTGATCAGCTTCGGATCGGCTGATTCTTTCGCTGTTTTCGCGGCGGCGTCGTAATCGCGCACGGCGGCCGATTTGATGGCGCGGACGTGCGCGGAATTGGCCGGAAAAGCCGCCGGCAGGCAGGCTGTTACGGAAAAAAAGTAAAAACAAGCGGACAGCAACAGGCGGCGCTTCAAATTTTTTCCTTCGGTTGACGCGTGATACTTCTTTAAATGTTGGGGCATTTCCTTTAATATACGGTTAATTTGACAGGTTAATTTTTTCAGGAGGCCTTGATGTACAAAGGACTTTACACCGCTTTGATCACGCCGTTTGAAAAGGGCGAAATCAATTTCGACGCGTTCGCCCGACTGATCGAATTTCAGATCGCGTCCGGCGTGAACGGCGTCGTCGTTTGCGGCACGACGGGGGAAAGCGCCGTCATGACGCCGCGCGAATACGAACAAACGATCGAAACGTGCGTGAAAACCGTCGCCGGCCGCGTGCCCGTCATCGCCGGAACGGGAACGAACGACACGCAAAAAACGATCGCCAACACGCGCGTCGCCGAAAAAGCGGGCGCGGACGCCGTTCTGGTCGTCACGCCGTATTACAACAAGCCGAGTCAAGAGGGGCTTTACCTGCATTTCAAAGCCGTCCACGACGCGACGGAACTGCCTGTCATCCTGTATAACGTCCCCGGCCGCACGGGAGTGAACATCACGCCCGAAACGGTCGGCCGTCTGGCGGAATTGCCGCGCGTCGCGGGCATCAAGGACGCGACCCCCGATTTGATGCGTCCGCTGCGTCTGCGCGCGGCGGTGTCGAAAAAGGATTTCGCCATTCTGTCGGGCGAAGACGCGTCCATTGTCGCTTTTCTGGCGCATGGCGGGGACGGGTGCATTTCCGTGACATCGAACGTCGCGCCCGCGCTTTGCGCCGGATTGCACCGCGCGTGGGCGGCGAAAGATTGGGCGGAGGTTGAACGCCTGCGCGATTTGCTGCTGCCGCTGCACGACGCCATGTTCGTCGAAAGCAATCCTTGTCCCGTCAAATTCGCGGCGGCGCAAATGGGATACGGCGACGGGTCGGTGCGTTTGCCGCTGTGCGAAATTTCCGAAAAATCCAAAGAAACCGTTTTGGCCGCCATGCGTCAAACGGGGATCGCGGAGTAACCGCCGATGGCCAAGCAATCGACTATGATCAGCACGGGGACGGTCGCCAAAAACCGCAAGGCGCACTTTAATTACGCCATCGAGGAAACCGTCGAGGCCGGATTGATCCTGACGGGGGCGGAGGTCAAATCCCTGCGTCAGGGGCGGGCGAGCATCAACGAATCCTACGCCGCGCCGCAGGATGGGGCGCTGTACCTGCTGAACGCGTCCATTTTGGAATACGGTTCGATCGGGTACATGAAACACACCGCCGCCCGTCCGCGCAAACTGCTGCTGCACAAAAAGGAATTGAAACGCCTGATGGGCGCGGTGGCGCGCAAAGGCTACACGCTGATTCCGCTGGAACTGTATTTCAACGCCCGCGGAATCGCCAAAATCAAAATCGGACTGGGCGTCGGCAAAAACACGGTCGATCGCCGCGAAGACATCAAAAAACGCGATTGGGATCGCGAAAAACGCCGTTTGTTAAAAGGCGGGTGATTTTGGTTTTGCAATTTATCGGGTTTTATGCTTTCTTTAGGTAAAACATTCTTTCTGCCGGAGATCGGAAATGCAAAATTTGCAGGAAAAAATCAAGGAAATCCTCCTGTTGTCGGACGAGGACGTCGAACCGCTGCTGCGGGGTGATTTTAAAACGCTGCTGGCGCAAAACAAGGACGGCGCCGTCCGCGTCGGAATCGTTTACGGCTGCGGGCTGGTCGTTTTGCTGCTGTTTTTGTCGCTGTTTTCCGTTTTCGGCGCGTTCGGCAAAGTGCTGCTGAGCTTTATGCTGTTCGGCGCGGTCGGCGGTCTGGCGTTTCTGGCGGGCGAAAAAAACGTGCTGAAAGCGACGAAATATCCCGCTTTTTCCTATTTCTTCCTGTTCATTTTCGCCATGCTGGCCATGTCGATGTTTTCCGACATTTCGTCGCAGGGCGGTTTCCTGTCCAAAATGCTGGCTTTTCTGATCGTCGCCGGTTTGGGGGCGGGGGCGTATTCCGTTCGCGCCAAAGCCGCCGAACAGGGATTGAACCTGATCCAGCTGTCGCTGGTCGCCGTGGTGCTGGGGGGATTTTTGCTGTCGATGCAGGCGGCGTCCGTCCAATTCGGGCTGGATCACGAAATCGCCGTGACCAAGCAGCGGCAGGAACTGCGCCGTCAGCGCGAAGCCGACAAAATGCGTATGCTGCAGGCTTCGACCAAGGTTTGCGCGACGGAAGAGGAATGCCAGAAAATGAACACGAAAAAGAATTCCTATTACGCCCAATATGAAGACGCGGCGCAGGAAGCGTGCGAAACCACCGTCGCAAAGGAAATTTCCGGCCGTTTTGAATGGACGGTGTCGGCCAAGGATTACAAATTCACGGGTTATGAAGTCGATGTGCTGAAAGACGACATCCTGTTGATCGGCGATCGGGCGCAGCTGATCGGAAACGACGGCGCGAAAACGCCGCTGAGCTACACCTGCCATTACAACACCAAGAAAAAAACAACGTCCGCCGCCGTTCAGGCAAAGTACGCCAAGTAAATGTTTTTGCTTGATATGGACGACGGATTGTTTAAAATAAGTGCGGTTACTGGAAACCGGAACGACGGAGAACGAAAATGACGCATACAGCGGTTGAAACGGAAGCCTACTACGATATTCTGGCCAATGCGGACGGCGAATTGCTGTTTTGTTTGAAAGCGCGCGAAGGCAGTCCGGATCGTCCGCAGATTCTGTTCAACGGCGAAAACCACGCGTTGTTTTACCGCACCGCCGATCAGATGATCGTGCTGGATTACATTCATCCCGATGTCATTCCTTTGCTGAAAGAGGTTTCATCCGTTCTGGTGGCCGAATTTACGGATCCGTCCGGCGAAAACCCGATGAAGGGAATCGTGCGCGAATACACGGCGGCCGTCCGGCACGTTTCCAAACTGCCGTTGGTGGCGGATGTCGGCTGATCCCGTTTCCGTTTGATTTAAAATCCCCGCTCCGGTTTTCGGACGCGGGGTTTTTCATATATGAAAAACGGCGGAAAACCGAATTCCCGCCGTGTCATGGTTTCAACCGTTCCGCTCAGCGCAGCGTTTTCGCGGAAACGTAGGCGATCGCCGCGTGTTCGGCGCAATAGGGTTTGTCGGGCAGAGCTTCTTTGCCGCAGAAATGGAAATCCTCGTCTTTCGGATCGCCGATCGGCCAACGGCAGGAACCGGCCGTCAAATCGTTGACGGTGAACAGTTTTTTCTTTTCCTTTTCCGCCGTTTTCTTTACGGCCGCTTTCGCCGGTTTTTGGGGTTCGGCGGGGGCGGCGGCTTTTTGTTCCGGCGCGGGGGCGTTTTCCGTCGCCGCGGGGGCGGCCGCTTCGTCATCGCCGCGGCGGATGGGGGACGGACGGCTGTTCAATCCCAGACGGTGCGCTTTGCCGACGACGGCGTTTTTGGAAACGCCCAGAGCTTTTCCGATTTCCCCCGTGGTCAGCCCTTTTTCCCACAGGTGTTTCAATTCCTCGATCTGTTCGTCAGTCCAACCCATATCGTCCCTCTTCAGTAAATGCCGTAAACGGGCGTTTCAATAAACATCATGTCTCTGGTCATAAAAACCTTTCGGATATTATCACCATAATTTTTTATCGCAAGCAGGTTTTCACGCGAAGACGTGTACATCCCCAAGAAAAGTTGGATGTTTTCCCACGCGATTTGGCGGTTGTAGGGGGACAGCACGTCAAACGACTTCGGCGGTTTTTTCAGCCGCCGCCACGTCGCCAGATTCAGCGCGACGGCCGTGCTCATTTTTTCGACTCGGCGCGCCTTGATGATTTTGTCAACGGTATATGCCCAGCTTTGCATCGTGAAACCGGATTTGGCGATTGTTTTTTCAAACAATTCCTTTTGCGGCAGACGGCTGATCTTGTCCGCCAGCGACGCCATGGGGTTCAGCATTTCGCCGCGGATGTTGTTGTCGCTTAACGACATATCGCGCAGCGCGGTGTGAAATTCGTCAAACCGGTTCGTTCCGAACGCCTTTTCGATATCCGCGAACGACGCCAGAGCCGCTTCGACATCGCCTTCGGTCAGCGGCGACGCGCGCGTCACCCGATCCGCGGGCGTTTGCGGCCGCTTCGATCGTTTGAACGCTTCGCCGGTCTGATAGCTGTCGGGGGAAAGCATCCGGTTCTTTTTCAGCAAAGACGGGTTATAGACGCGAAACACCGCCGCGTCCGGCGCGGCGTCCGCGCCGATATCGACGGTCGTCATCGTCCCCTGCATCGCCGTTTGTTCGGGATCGGGCGTTTCCCACGCTTCCGGCATCAGGTATATGTACAGGTAGGTGGACATATACTTGCCGTATTTTTTCGCGTATTCCCGCATTTGCGGGGCGATGCGCGTCGGGAATTTCCCTTTCGTTGCCTTGATTTGCGGGATGTTCAAAATCCGGTCGGAAACGTAAGGCATTTCATTGATGAACGGGCCGACGTATTGGAACGCGTAATCCGGCAGCATTTTGATCAGGCGGTAGATGTCGTCCTCCAGCCGTTCGTTGGCCTCCAGCATCGCGGGCAGGCCGCCGGGGTAGGACGTTTCGATCATTTCGACGATGGCGGAATAGACGGTCTGCTGATTGACGGCCTTGACCTCGCGCTTTTTTTTGCCGGCCGCCATCGTGACGCTTTCCTGCAATTCGGACATCAGGCTTTTGAACCGGCCGTCCGATTCAACGGACGGCGCCTGTTCCTCGTCCTCTTCAACCGCCGTGACCTCCAGCGGCTGCCAGTTCAGACGCTCTTCCTGCGCCGCGGCCGGAAAAGCCAGCAGCAGGGCGAGAAATACCGTTTTCAGCATGGCCGTCAACCCGCTTACGGACGTTTGACGCGCACGGTAAAGGTCAGCGTCGTGCTGCCCTTGGCCGGAATCGCGATCGTCCATTCGCATTGCCGCGCGGTCGGCGACGTGTAGGGGATGGAGCTGTCCGTGACCGACCATTCATAGGGGAAATCCTGACGGTAGGCGACCTTGACGGGGGCGTCCGATCCGTTTTTGAACGTCAGGCTGTATCCCGCTTCGTAAGCCTTGTCCGACAGGGCGGTGTAGGCGGTTTCGCGTCCCTCCGCGCCGACATCGAACGCGCTGCCCAAATTCAGCTTGATCTTGCCGTTTTCGGGCGTGTGGGAAATGCGGTCTTCGCCGACGAAAAACAGGTTTTGACGGCTGTTCGCCTTATAGACGCGCATCGTTCCGGCGGGCAGGGGCATTCCCAGATTGGCCGCCTTGCTGTTGTCGAATTGCAAAACGACATCGGCGCTGCGACGCGCGATTTCGCCGACCGCGCCGCGCCCGTGGTACGACGGGACGAGGTTTGTGAACTTGTATTCCTTTTCCACTTTGATTTTCGACGCGGACAGCAACGCCAGCTGCTTGGTCTGGTTCGACGCGATTTCCGTTTTGCGCCCCAGCGTGTACAGGTGGTAATCCATCAGGCGTTCTTCGGTCATCGCGTTGTCGGCCATGGGGGCGGCCGCCATCATCAAACCGCGCGATTTCATCATCGGACGGGCGACGGGGGCGGGGGCGACGCGGTTGACCGAACCGGCCACAAACTGGATGTCCGCGTTTTTATAGGCGATCCCCGACGTGTTCGTCAGCGTCACCCACCCGTTCAGGTTCAACGAATCCTCCGCGTCGTTCAATTCGGCGACGTAATCCGCGCGCCACGTCAAACCGTTCGTCAGATAGCTCAGCCGCACGTCGCGTTCGCCGCCCGCGTCCGCGTTGACGTTGACGCTCAGCGTCGGCTGTTCGTACAGGTCGGCCGGAATGTCCGGAAAGATCAGCCGGCCGTTGTAATCCGTTTCGATCCGGTCGCCGATTTTCAGGACAAGCCCCGCGTCAACGGACAGGACTTTGGCGTTTTCGATCGTCTTTTTTCCGCTGGCGTAATGGGTTTCAATGACCTTGATGTCCTTGCCCAAATACTTGCGCAGCAGGGATTCCCGCGACAACAGGTCGAAATTGAAATTCTGTTCGCGCACGCTTAGTCCGTCGCCCTCGAACAACGCCGTTTCCGGCTGGATTTCGGCGGACACGCCTTGGAACGAAACGGTGTTTTCGCCGGCGGGCAGGGCGACCGAACGGCTGTCCTTGACCAGCCCCAGCCCGTTGTTGTAAACGGTGACGCTTAACGATTGGGCGGCGTTCTGCGGCACGACGATGTCGGCCGACGCGGCGCGCGCCGCCAAACAGACGGCGGCGGACAGAAGCAATGTTTTTTTCAGCACGGCGATTCTCCGTTAAAAGTTAAAATTTTCTTTATTTTAAAAGCGCGGGCGTTCGGGTGCAAGTGTTATCTTTCCCGCCGCGGCGCGCGGACGGACAGAAAAAGGTTTGCACGACGGCATGGAAAAAAGTATAACAGCCCTAAAAGGATCACTTGTTATAAGGATTGTTTCATGAAAATCGGAATTGTCGGAACGGGGTATGTCGGATTGCCGACCGGTGTCGGTTTGGCCGAATTGGGGCATGATGTCGTTTGCATCGACGCGATCAAGGAAAAAATCGACGCCCTGCGCACCGGAAAAATCACTTTGTTCGAGGACGGGCTGGAGGATTTGTTCCATAAAAACGCCGCGTCCGGAAAATTGAAATTCACTTCCGATATGAAAGAGGGCGTGGAAAACGCCGATGTCGTCATTCTGGCCGTCGGCACGCCGCCGCATCCCGTGACCAAGGAAGCCGACATGAAATACATTCACGCCGCCGCGCGCGAATTGGCGAAATATTTGACGGGATACACCGTCGTCGCCAACAAATCGACCGTTCCCGTCGGCACGGGCGACGCCGTTGAACAGATGATCCGCGAAGTCAACCCCGACGCCGATTTCGACGTGGTTTCCCTGCCGGAATTTTTGCGCGAGGGTTTCGCCGTGCACGATTTCTTCAACCCCGACCGCATCATCGTCGGGGCGAACACGGACAAGGCCGCCGATGTCATTAAAAAACTGTACGCGCCGTTCGGGGATCGCGCGCATATGCTGTTCGTCAAACGCCGTTCGTCCGAAACGATCAAATACGCGTCGAACGCTTTTCTGGCGATGAAGATCAACTATATCAACGAAATGGCGAATTTCTGCGAAAAATCGGGCGCGGACGTGTTCGAGGTCGCCAAAGGCATGGGCATGGACACGCGCATCGGGGCGAAATTCCTGAACCCCGGCCCCGGATACGGCGGTTCCTGTTTCCCCAAGGACACGAACGCGATGGCATACATGGCGCGCGGATACGGCGTTGAAATGTCGCTGATCGAAACGACGATCCGCCAAAACGACGCGCGCAAAACGCAGATGGCCGAACGGATTTTGAATGCGGCCGCCGATATCGAAAATCCGAAGATCGCCGTGCTGGGGCTGGCGTTCAAAGGTGGCACGGACGATTGCCGCGAAAGCCCCGCGATGGAAATCGTCGGCGCGCTGTTGAAACACGGTGCGGACATCACCGCTTTCGACCCCAAGGCGATGGACAACGCCAAAAAGCTGGTCGGCGATAAAATCAAATACGCCGCCGACGCGTATGACGCGGCCAAGGGCGCGGACGTTGTCGCCGTTTTGACCGAATGGGTCGATTTCAAATCGCTGGATTTGGCGCGGCTGAAATCCGTGATGAAAACGCCGCGGATCGTCGATTTGCGCAACCTGCTGGACAAGGACGAGGCCGTGAAACAGGGATTTTCCTATGTCGGGATCGGACGCTGACACCCCCTTGAAAAACGGGTGAAACTGCGCTACAATTCCGCTGTAAAAAGTGTATCGCGGAATGAAAGGCGGTCAAAAATGGCGGAAAGGCAAATTCCCAAAACTTTGGACGAAGCGTACAGGCTGGCGGCGGAGGCAAAGCCCTCTTTGGACGCTTTCGGTGAAAAACTGGCCAAGCAATTCGGGTGCGAATTCAAATCCGCGCCGTTGAAAGGCCGCGAACGCGCCGAGGAAAAGCTGAACGCGAAATACCGCGGCGACGTGTCGCAACTGCAGGATCTGGCGCGGTGCCGTTTGATCTGCGATTCGCTGGAACAGGTGGACGCGATCAAAAAGGCCGTCAAGGAATACACGACGCCGATCCGCGAAGCCGACCGTATGGACAAGCCCAACGAACGCGGATACCGCGATTTGAAATACGTTTTTCCGGAAAAGAACGGCTTTGCCGTCGAAATGCAGATTCAGCTGAGCGATTTCGCGCAGGCCGACAAGGAAACGCACCGCCACTATGAAAAAATCCGTTCCATCACGGCCGAAGCCAAAGACCGGCCTTTGACCATCGCGGAACAGAAGGAAATCGCCATGCGCGAAAAAATCTGTCAGGGGCTGTATATGGACGCGGCGCTGTCGTTCAACAAACGCACCAAGGGGCGCAAGCTGAAAATCGAACAGGACAAACAGCCCGCCGCGTTGATGATCAAAGCCAAAAACGCGAAAGTCGGGGGGCGCTGATGGAAAAGGTTTCTTTGCGTTATTTCAAGGTCGGGGTCGTCCCCGTCAAGGTTGAATACACCGAATACGGCGCGCGGGCGGCGTACGCGTTTGAAAACGGCGCGTTTAAAATCGACAACGCCTATATCGCCGAAATCGCCAAGGGTGAAGAGGTTGAGGAATTGACCAAAGCGGCGTTTGAAAAGCTGCTTTAAAACCTCATCGAATCCAGATTTTTTTCGATCAATTCGATTGTGCGCGGGGACAAAACCATTTTGTCCCTGTTTTTTATGAAAAAATCGCGCACGTCGGCGCGCCGCCAGTTTTTGCCGCGCTGCGTCCGTCCCGCACCCGCCCAATCGCACAGCATTTCCCGCACGTCGGTTTCGCCCATATCCAGCGGTTCGATTTCCGTATCGCACGGCAAAATCCAATGCTGCCAATGGTGGCGCGCGCGGTGAAAGTGGTTCAGCAGGGCAAGCCGACATTCATCCGGTACGGCGGAGGGGCTGTAATGCCCCGTTTTGTCGCGCAATTTCTCGGCCAGCGCGAAGTTGCGGGCGTAGGTGAAAAACAGCGACGGGCGCAGTTTGTCGCAATCGTGTTTCAATCCGCGCCAAATCATTCCGTAGCACGCGCAAAACCAAAACACCCAGAATTTGTGCCGCAGCAGGTAAAACAGGAACTTCATCGGATTTTGCCCAGCGCGTCAACAATGTCCGCCGCGGTCAGGTTTGCGCGGCCGGCGGATTCGGCGGCGCGAGAATGAAGCCACACGCCGGCGCAGGCGGATTCAAACGGGGGCAGGGACTTGGCCAGCATCGCGCCGATGACGCCGCCCAGAACGTCGCCGCTGCCCGCCGTCGCCAGATTGAACGCCGTTGTCGCGTTGATCGCCGCGCGGCCGTCGGGGGCGGCGATGACGGTGTCCGCGCCCTTTAACACGACAACGCAATTTAAAGCTTTTGCGGCCGTTCGCGCCTGATCCAGCTTGTTTTTTCCGGTCCTATCGGGGAAAAGGCGGCAAAATTCGCCCGTGTGCGGCGTGATGACCGCGCGGGACGGGTCTTTGACGGTTTTGATAAAGGGCAGGACGCCCGCGTCGGCGACGAACGGTTTTCCGGATGTGGAAAGGATGTCCAGAAATTCGCAGGCGCGGGGCGTTTCCTTTAATCCCATGCCGATGACGGCGGCGGAGATTTTGCGGCCGTTCAGCTGCGCTTTGAACGCTTCGGCGGTATCGGCGGGTTGAACGACCGTTTCGGCGTCAAAGGCGAACAGGTCTTGTAATTGAGTGTCGCAGGACACGCCGACCCATCCCGCCCCCGCGCGCCGCGCCGCCGCCGCCGCCAATCGAGCCGCGCCCGTCATTTCGCCCGCGCGCACCAACACCGCGCCGCGGGAATACTTGTTGTCATAGGGCGTCGCCGTCGGTAGGAAAAACAAATCGGGCGTGTTTTCGTAAACGTCCGGATTTTGACGCGCGACGATTTCGTCGGAAATGCCGATCGGGCAGACGATCAGGTCGCCGGCGCGCTCTTTGGCGGGGTAGAGGAAATGCCCGATTTTCGGCCGGCAAAAAGTGACCGTCATATCGCAAAACGGGGCGGTTCCCAGCACTTCGCCCGTGTCGGCGCAAACGCCGCTGGGGATGTCCAGCGCGACGCACGGCGCGGCCGTTTCGTTCATCGCGTTGAAAAAATCGGCGATGTCGCCCGCGACGGGGCGGCAAAGTCCCGTGCCGAAAACGGCGTCCACGAACAGGCGGCCGTCCTTTTCCGCGTTTTTCAACCGTTGAAGCGACAGCGGGCGGACGGCGCCTTTGAATTTCGCGGCGTTGGCGGCCGCGGCGGGCGTCATTTTTTGTTCGTCGCCGGTGAAGACAACCTCGACGGGCCAGCCGCGCCGGCGCAGCAATCGGGCGACGACGAAACCGTCCCCGCCGTTGTTGCCCGCGCCGCACAAAACGGTGACGGGGCGTTTGCCGTATCGGCGCGCGATTTGGCAGGCGGCGGCGAACCCCGCGTTTTCCATCAGCTGCAATTCCGGCATGATATTTGCAATGGTTTCTTTGTCGGCGTCGCGCATTTGTCCGGCGGTCAGTATTTCCATGGGGCGAAGTCCTGCAAATGTTTGAATTTTGTTAATCTTTGTCCACTATACTACACCAAATCCGATTTAAGGGAGCTTTTTTGATCATGGTCGCCAGAACGCGGGAAAACATTCAAGTCGTTGGAAAGAAAAACCTGTATGAAAAGTTTTTCAAAGTGGACGAATATCGCCTGAAATTCCCGCTGTACAACGGGGAAATGAGCGGCGAGATTTCGCGCGAAGTGATGGAGCGCGGCCGCGCGGCGGGCGTTTTGCTGTACGATCCCGATCTGGACAAGGTGGTGTTCGTTGAACAGATGCGCGTGGGCGTGTTCGCCGCGGGGGATGAAAACCCGTGGGTGTTGGAATGTGTGGCCGGCATTTTGGATCATGCAAACGAATCGCCGGCGGATGTCGTCGCGCGCGAAGCCGCCGAAGAGGCCGGCGCGGCGGTGACGGCGGTCGAACCCGTGTGCGAATATTACTCCTCCCCCGGCGGTTTGTCGGAAAAGCTGTATGTGTTCTGCGGACGGGTGGACGCATCGCGCGTGCCGGAACACGCCGGTTTGGAATCGGAAGACGAAGACATCCGCGTCGTCGTCCTTTCCGCCGCCGAGGTTGAAGAAAAGCTGTCGCGCGGGGAATTCAACAATGCGCTGACGATCATCGCCGTTCAATGGTTTGTGATGAACAGGGAAAAATTGCGCAAAAAATGGGGGAAGTCATGAAATTACGTCGTCATTTGTCACGCACGGTCAGCGCCGCCGTTTTAACCGCGTCCGTTTTGATTTGCGGGTGTTCCACGCCGGGCAGTTCGCTGTTTAAAACCAACACCGAACAATCCATTCTGAACTGGTCGGCCGGCGAATACGAAGACGCCATCCATTACGCGCAAAAAGCGCTGCAGAAAAATCCGGACGACGTTTACGCTATGCTGGTGGCGGGGCTGTCCTATGAACGGCTGGGCTATCCGAACAGGGCGCGCGCGCTGTACGAACAGGCGGCGGCGTCGGACGACGGCGAATCCGTCGGCGTGTTCGGGGCGGTGCGCAACGTTCCGGCCGAAGAGTTGAAAAAAACGGCGGCCGCGCGTCTGGCCGCGCTGAATTTGCCGCAAACGCCGCTGGCTGTTATGGATTCGGAAACGAAAACGGCCGTGTTCACCGCGTCCGCTTTCGGGCAAAAGGATTACGCGGCCGGAAAACAGGTCGCTTCGGCCGATGAAATCAAGGGCGGGCTGGATATGCTGTCCGAGGGCGACCGCAACGTCGTGTTGCGCTTTTTGACCTTCATCCGCCTGCGCGATGAAAAATATGTGACCGAAGACGAATGGCAGTCGCGCCGCGCCGTCAATCTGGGCGGGTTGCTGCCATATACGCTGTCGCCGGCGGGAAAAGGGCTGGATCTGCCCGCGCCGACGGGGGACGTGATCATCGGGCGGCTGAACGCGCTGCGCGAAGCGTTGGAAATGCGCGCCATCACGCCCCGCGAACACGCCGCCGAACGCGAAATCATACTGGAGGCTTTGCTGCCGTCCAATCCGTTTTACCGGATGACGCCCGCGCCCGTGCCGCAGGATATTCTGCAGGGGGCGACCGCTTTGCGCCGGATTGAAACGCTGCGGAATTTGAATCTGATCACCGCCGCCGAAGCCGCCAAGGAAAAAGCCGCGATTGAAAAGCTGACCTACGCCAAAATCGGCATGACGGGCACGGACGGCCAATCCAGACCGGATGTCGCCAAGTGTGTTCAAAAATGCCTCAGCGTTCCGGCGGCGCCGTGTCCCGCGGTCAAACCTGCCGTGAAAAAGCCCGCAGTCAAAAAAACGCCGGTAAAAAAAGCCGCCGCGAAAAAGCCCGCGGCGACTTGTCCCTGTTTGTGAAGCGGATCAACCGACGAACAGCAGTTCGGGGATGTCCGTTCCTATTAAATCGAAATTCAACGCACAATAATCGGCGGCCGTTTTGCCGTTTTTGTCTTTGATCGTTTTATCCGCGCCGTTGTCCAACAGGATGCGAACCATGTCCGGATCGGGGTTGAACGTGGCCGCCAGCATCAACGCGGTTTGGCCTTTGTCATCCCTTGCGTTGATGTCTATGCCGTTTTGAACCAGAAACGGAACGATTTCGTGATCCTGATTGTGTTTGACGGCGATCATCAAAACCGTCTGGCCGTCCAGCAGGGGACGCGTGATGTCGATGCCGTTGCTTAACGCTTGGCGGATTTCCGCGACGTTGCCGTCTTCCATCAAATTGACGATGCGTTCGGTAACTTTGTCCAAACGGACGGCGCGGCCGGCGTGGGTTTTGTTTTCCAGCTGTTCTTCGATTTTGGCGTCTTCGGTCTTTTTGCTTTTATGCTCTTTCGCTTCTTTAGCCTCTTTTTCCGCCTTTTCATAGGCGGCCAGTTCTTCGGCCTCTTCGGGCGTGATGTGCACTTTCATCAATACAACCAGCAAAACAAGCGCGATTGCGGCGATAACAAAACCCGTCATGGCGAACCCTCCTTTTAAAAACGGACGCTGTGCGGAAACAAACCGCGACAAAACCGACACAGCGGACGGTACAGGCCGACGGCCGTCTTTCCCTTTACCGGAAACCAGTCTAAACGATTAACAGTAATAAAGTCAAGAAACGCGGCGTTTTCAGCCCCGCAGCCGTTTGCGCACGGATTCGGCGTGGGCGGTCAGCCCTTCGGCCGTCCCCAACAAAACCGCGGCGTTGCCGATTTCTTTCAGCGTTTTGTCCGTGCAGGACAGGATCGTTGTGCGCTTCATAAAGCTTTGAACGCCCAGCCCCGACGAAAAACGCGCGCTGCGCGCCGTGGGCAGGACGTGGTTCGGCCCGCCGACGTAATCGCCGATCGCTTCGGGCGTGAAATGACCGAGGAAGATCGACCCCGCGTGATGAACGCGTTTGCACAGCTCTTCCGGATCTTTGACGCTGAGTTCCAAATGCTCCGGCGCGATCCGGTCAACCAGCGCGCCCGCCTGTTCCGTCAGGTTTTCAACCAAAATGACGGCGCCGTTATCCCGCCAGCTTTTGCGCGCGATGTCCGCGCGGGACAGGGCGGACAGCTGGCGTTCCAGCTCCGTTTTCACTTTTTCGGCCAGATCGGCGCTGTCCGTGATCAGGATCGGCTGCGCGGAAACGTCGTGTTCCGCCTGTCCCAGCAAATCGGCCGCCGCCCATTCGGGATTGGCGGAATCGTCGGCGACGACCAGAATTTCGGACGGACCCGCGATCATGTCAATGCCAACGCGGCCGAACACTTGGCGTTTCGCCGCCGCGACATAGGCGTTTCCGGGGCCGACGATCATATCGACGGGGCGGATCGTTTCCGTCCCGAACGCCAGCGCGCCGATCGCCTGCGCGCCGCCGACGCGGTAGATTTCGTCAATGCCGACGCAGTCCGCCGCCGCCAGAACCAGCGGGTTGATCTTTCCGTCGGGGCAGGGGACGACCATGACAATACGCTTGACGCCCGCGACTTTGGCGGGGATCGCGTTCATCAAAACGGACGACGGATAGGCCGCCGTGCCTCCGGGGACATACAGTCCCGCCGCCATGACCGGCGTCCACCGCCACCCCAGCAGCGCGCCCGTTTCGTCGTTGAAAAAGTGGCTTTCCGGCATTTGCTTGTCGTGAAAGGCCTCGATTCGCTCCGCCGCCAGATACAAAGCGTCCAGCGTGCCGCGGTCGCAGGATTCGACGGCTTGTTCGATTTCGGATTCGCCGACGCGCATCGTTTCGGGCGTCAAATCGAGGCGGTCGAATTTTTTCGTGTAATCCAAAACGGCCGCGTCCCCGTTTTCGCGCACGTTTTTCAATATTTCCGCGACGGATGCGTTGACATCCGCGGCGTTTTCCCGCTTGGAGTTCAAAAAGGCGTCAAACTCTTTTTCAAAATCGTCGCTGCGAATGTCAAGCGCGTAAGTCATCAACTGCTCCTTTGAATTTATCCATCCAGACGGTCAGTTCCGCCGTGTGTGTTTTAAACGCCGTCCGGTTGACGATCAATCGGGCGGAAACGTCCATGATGTGTTCGATTTCGATCAGTCCGTTCGCTTTCAGCGTCGCGCCCGAAGACACGACATCGACGATCCTTTGGCACAAACCGATCGCGGGCGCCAGCTCCATCGCGCCGGACAGCTTGACACATTCGGCCTGTATCCCTTTGGATTGGTAGTATTTTTTCGTGATGTTCGGATATTTCGTCGCGACGCGGACGTGACCGGCGCGGTTCAAGTCCGCCTTTTCGCATCCGGCCATCGTGGCCGAAGCCATATGGCATTTGCCGATTTTCAAATCGACGGGCGCGTAAATTTCGGGATAGTCGAATTCCGCCAGAACGTCGTTGCCGCAAACGCCGATTTGCGCCGCGCCGAACGCGACGAACGTCGCTACGTCGAAACTGCGCACACGGACGATATCCACGTCTTTGCGATTCGTTTTAAAACGCAGCAAGCGCGATTTTTCATCGAAAAAAGCGTCTTCCGGTTCAATGGACGCGGCCTTTAAAAACGGCAGCAGCTCGTCCAGAATCCGGCCTTTGGGCAGGGCGACGATCGTTTTTTGCATGGTCAGTCCCCTTGCAGCCGTTCGATGCGCGCGCCGCACGACGAAAGCTTTTCTTCCAAATGTTCATAGCCGCGATCCAGATGATAGACGCGGTTGACGATCGTTTCGCCCTCCGCCGCCAATCCGGCCAGAACCAAGCACATCGACGCGCGCAGATCCGTCGCCATGACCTCCGCCCCCGACAGTTTCGGCACGCCGCGCACAATGGCCGAAGAAACGCCGTGCACGTTGATGTTCGCCCCCATGCGCGCCAATTCCGGAACGTGCATGAACCGGTTTTCAAAAATGGATTCGGTGATCAGGGACGCGCCGCTGACCGTCGTCAGCAAAGCCGTCAGCTGCGCTTGAACGTCCGTCGGGAATCCGGGGTAGGGTTCCGTCATCACGTCCGTTCCGATCAAATAGGCGTCTGTCGCGTCGGAAACGAATCCGTTTTCCGTTTCCGTGATCGTCACGCCGATATCGGTCAAAACGTGCGCCACGGCCGCCAAATGGTTCAAATTCGCGTCCGTGATTTCGATCCGGCCGCGCGTGATGGCCGCCGCGATCGCGTAGGACGCGGCTTCGATGCGGTCGGCGACGACCTTGTGCGTCGCGGAATGCAAGGATTCGACGCCGTCAACGGTCAGCGTGTCCGTCCCCAGCCCTTGAATGTGCGCGCCCATTTTGATCAAACATTCGGCCAGATCGGTGATTTCCGGTTCGCGGGCGGCGTTTTTGATGACGGTGCGCCCCTCGGCCAGCGTCGCGGCCATCAGGATGTTTTCCGTTCCGCCGACGGTGACTTTCGGAAACAGGATTTCCGTCCCTTTCAAACGCTTTCCGTTGGTGAAAGCGATGATGTACCCCTCTTTGATCCGGATCTCCGCCCCCATCTTTTCCAATGCCGACAGGTGCAGGTCAACCGGCCGCGTTCCGATCGCGCATCCGCCGGGCAGGGACACTTTCGCCTTGCCGAATCGGGCGACCAGAGGCCCCAGCACCAAAATCGACGCGCGCATTTTGCGCACGATGTCGTAGGGCGCCTTTAAATTATAGATGTTCGACGAATCGAAACACAGCGCGCCGCCGTCCAAATCGGTCAGCGTCAGCTTCACCCCGTGCTGCGACAGCAGGTTCGTCATCGTCATGATGTCCGCCAGATGCGGCAAATTGGTCAGCGTCAGGGTTTCGGGCGTCAGCAAACTGGCCGCCATCAATGGCAAAGCGGCGTTTTTCGCCCCGCTGATTTTGATTTTTCCGTTCAGCGCGACCCCGCCTGTAATGCGAATACGGTCCATTCGGATATCCTATGAAGTACAGGTTTTAAAACACGGATTTAACTTCTAATCCACTCCGCGCGTCAGGGCAAGCTATTTCCCGTCCCGATCCCCCTCGGCGCGTTTTTTTTCGGCCAGCTTTTCGCGCTCTTCGATCTGTTTTTTGCGCAGAATCAGGTTGTGGCGCAGCATTTCGGCCTGTTTTTCCTGTTTTTTCGTTTGCGATTGCGTGTCGGACATGACGGGAATCCTTTGCTAAAACCGGATTCAGTATCCGATTTTAAAATTAGTTTATCAACAGAATATTTTTTTCTTGCGCGGCGCGGATAATTCTTATATGTTCCCCCTTGTGCCGCCGCTGTAGCTCAGTGGTAGAGCACTTCCTTGGTAAGGAAGGGGTCGCGTGTCCGATTCACGCCAGCGGCACCAT
>CACYSU010000006.1 GCA_902777205.1 uncultured Rhodospirillales bacterium
CGATCCCCGTCAGCGTGATCAACAAAGTGTCGTCCGATTCCATAAATCCGGATATCCGGCCGGCGCATCCCGTTTTATACAGCGGCGACACTTTCAAAGGCAGGTTCTGTTCCGTCGGCTGAACCATGCCGATCAGGCGCGACGACGCCAGCGCGTTGAACACCAGACGGATGTAGCGCATTTCATAGATTCGCAGGTTCAGCTTGGTTTCCGGAAACAGGAAAGATCCGGAAAAAGGCAAAACGGGCAGGGTGGCCGGCAATTCCACCATCGTGACATCGAAAATGCTGTTGTTCATGGCGGCCGCCCTTACGAAAACAGCAGCGAGGAAAGCTTGCGCCGTCCGGCGACCGTGACGGGATTCGTCTGTCCCAGCGCGGCGAAGATTTTAAACAGCTGCTGGCGCGCGGCGTCGTTGTTCCATTCGCGTTCTCTGGCGATGATGCCGACCAGCTCGTCGATCGCCCGTTCCGCGTCGCCCGCGGCGAACAAAGCGCAGGCGTAATCGTAGCGCGCCTGCAAATCGTCGGGGTTTTGCGCGACCTTTTGCGCCAAATCGTCGGGTTTCGGGGCGTTTTGCGCCTCCAACGCCATTTTCAGCGCGACCTTGACCGATTCCAGTTCGGGGGATTTCACCGACGCGTCCAGTCCGTCGGCCAAATCTTTGGCGGCGTCCAGCTGTTTCAGGGCGATGAACGCGCGGATCATGCCGGCGAAAGCGGCGGGGTTGGCTTCGTCCTTTTCCAAAACGGCGGCGTAAGCCTCCAACGCCGCCTGTGCCTGTCCGTCGTTCAGTTTTTGCGCGGCGTCCTTCAGCATTTCATCCAAAGACAGCGCGGCTTTTCCGATCAAGGCCTGCATGACACTTTTCAGCTGCGATTCGGGGATTTCGCCGGCGAATCCGTCCACCAGCCCGCCTTTGGCGAAAATCATGGTCGTCGGGACGCTTTGAATCCCCAGCTGCATGGCCAGCTGCTGACATTCCATGATGTCGAATTTGACCAGCGCGGCTTTGCCGTTCGCCAGCCGGACGTATTTTTCCAACAGCTGGGCGAACCGGTCGCAAGGCGGATTTTGCGCCGTCATGAAAAAAGCCAGAACGACGCGGTTTTTGGAATCGTCCGCAACGTCGGATTTGAACGACTGCATCGTTCCCGTTTTGACAACGTCGGGCTGCGGTGCGGCGTTGGCGGCGTCTTGAAAAATCAAAGGCATATTCCCCTCCGGAAATCAAAGAACAGAACGGGCGTCATCATATATGAAAACGGCCGCGAATAAAACGGAAAATCGTCGCGAAAACGGCCGGACGCAAGGCCGCGGCGGGAAAAAATAAAAAAAATGAAAAAAAGTGAAAATTTTTCTTGCAAACTGAAAATCATCCGTTATAATCCAGCACTGTTGAAACGGAGCGCGGGTGTAGCTCAGGGGTAGAGCGCAACCTTGCCAAGGTTGATGTCGAGGGTTCAAATCCCTTCGCCCGCTCCAATATAAAAAAAGGCGTCCTTTTTAGGACGCTTTTTTTATATTTGCAACAAGTCGGATTTGAACCCTCGACGTTTTCAATCGGAATCGGGTTCGGCCGAAGCGTCAGCGCAGGCAACGCGAGCGCCGCGAGCGGCCCGCAGGGAGAGGGGCGGCACGCCCCGAATAAATCCCTTCGCCCGCTCCAATAACAAAACTAAAAAACGCCCTCAAACGGGCGTTTTTGTTTTGTTATCAATGAGCCTTAACGAGGCAAGACGGCAGTCGCAGCCGAGTTTAGGCGGAATTGGGCAGGCCGTGCCGTTGGCAGGGGCGAGTTTTCGTCCTCAAACGGGCGTTTTTGTTTTGTTATCAATGAGCCTTAACGAGGCAAGACGGCAGTCGCGGCCGAGTTTAGGCGGAATTGCAGGAAAAAAGCGTCCTTTTGGACGCTTTTTTTATATTTGCAACAAGTCGGATTTGAACCCTCGACGTTTTTAACCGGAATCGGGTTCGGCCGGAGCTTACTTGTTCAGCAGCCAGTCGATCAAATTTACAATTTTAATGCCGTTTTCAGTGTAGCCGGAAAACAGCCGATCGGCGGTCAGAACGATTTTTTCAAAATTGTCTTTGATCGCCTGCAGGGACGATAGCTCTCTTTCCCGTGTATTTTCGCCGGCTAAGGTTTCCGTTACTTGAATATATACTGTTTTATCTTGTTTGATCGCCACAAAATCAACATCTTTGTTGTCGATTTTCCCGATTCCGACTTTGTATCCGCGGCGCAGCAGTTCAAAATAGACGATGTTTTCGATAATTCGTCCGACATCGGTTATTTTCCCCAGCTTGTAATATCTGAACCCTGTGTCGCAGATATAGTATTTTTCCATACTGCGCAAATAATCTTTTCCTTTTATGTCATATCTTTTAATTGAATGAAAAATAAAAGCTTTTTCAAATGAAGTTATATAATCTGCAACAAAGGTGTTGTTTTTACTGGTTATGAGTTTTTCGTTGAACAGTGTGTTTGTGATGCTGTTTATACTGGTTATATTTCCGATATTGTCTGCCAGATAATCGCTGATTTTTTCCGCCGTTGTCGTGTTTTCGTTCGGGTTGTGCGTTAAAACGTCCTTGATCACGACGGTGTTGTAAATCCCATCGAGCATATCAAGGCACAGACGTTCATCGAAATCGCATTCCATCAAAGATGGCATTCCGCCGAATTTCATATAAAGCTGGAATTTAGCGTCCACCGACATATCGTTCGGGAAGGTATGGAATAATAGAAATTCCGAAAATGACAGAGGCAACATTTTTATTTCAACATATCTTCCGGATAAAAATGTCGCCAATTCCGAAGATAGCATATAGGCGTTCGATCCGGTTATATAAATATCCGCATTTTTTTTCAGTCTGATCGAAGCGACAACAGTTTCCCATTTTTCTATATTTTGAATTTCATCTAGAAAAATATAAGAATTGTTGCTTTCATTCTCTTCTATTTTTTGTTCAAGATATTTGTTTAATGTGTCCGCTGTAAATTTGTCATTTTTTTTGTCTTCAAAATTTATTTGAATGACGGCGTTTTCGGGAACGCCCGATTTTATCAGTTTTTCAGCATAGCATTCCAATAACTTGGATTTTCCGCAGCGCCGGATGCCGGTGATGACTTTTATGACATCTTTGTCTTTCCAACGGAACAATCTTTCCAAATACAGCGGTCGTTCAATCATGGCGTGTCTCCTTATAATTTTATAATATAATTAAAAACTTTCCGAAATCAAAAAGTTTTTTAGAAAAATCTTAAAAACTTGTCGAAAATGAAAAGTTTTTTAGAATTTCATATAAAAACTTCGTCATCCGGCGCGGGGCGCCTCGGCCGTTTGAAAAAGGTTGAAAAGCCGGCGGCGGGCGCGCGGGCTTTGACCTTGCAAAATGTTTTATGCTAAAATGCCTGAAAACAACTTTCAGCCTGCGAGGACGCCATGGAATCAAAAACGCACCGCCCCGTTATCATTGGCATCGGGGAATTGTTATGGGATATGCTGCCCGCCGGAAAACGCGCGGGCGGCGCGCCGGTCAATTTCGTGTACCACGCGACGCAAATGGGGGCGGAAGGCTATGCGGTCAGCGCGGTCGGCCGCGACCCGCTGGGGGACGAGATTTTGGCCGAACTGGAAAAAAGCGGCATCAAATACTGCGTGGCGCGCAACGATTATCCGACCGGATTCGTGCGCGTCGTTTTGAACGACGGCATCCCCAGCTATGACATCGTCGAAGGGGTGGCGTGGGATTATCTGGACGTGTCGGACGAGGCCGTCGCATTGGTGGAACGGGCGGACGCCGTTTGTTTCGGCACGCTGGCGCTGCGGTCCGCACATTCGCGGCGCACGATCAAAACGCTGTTGTCGCACGCCCCCGAACGGGCGCTGCGCTTTTTCGATGTCAACCTGCGCGGGACGTATTATTCGCGCGAATTGATCGGCGAACTGCTGTCGCACGCCAACGTGTTCAAAGTGAACGACGAGGAAATCGTCGTGTTAAAGGATATGTTCGGCCTGTCGGGGGACGAGGAAACGGTTTGCCGCGCGTTTATCGAGCGTTACGATCTGCGCTATATGATCTTCACCGCCGGCGAAAAATACAGCGCGGTTTACACCGCCGACGAAAAATCCGTCCTGCCGACGCCCAAAGTGCGGGTGGCCGACACGGTCGGCGCGGGCGATTCCTTTTCGGGGGCGTTCGTCTATTCGATTTTGACCGGCAAAACGTTGGCGCAGGCGCATCAGGCCGCCGTCGAAACGGCCGCTTTCGTATCCACGCGGTCGGGGGCGTGGCCGGAATATGAAAAAGGGGGACGCCATGACTGAAACCAAAGCCGGAAACAACATTTTGTTTAAACTGCTGCCCGTGATGCTGGCCTTTTTCGCGATGGGCTTTGTCGATCTGGTCGGCATTGCGACGAACTATGTGAAAAAGGATTTCGGGCTGTCCGACACGACGGCGAACCTGTTCGCGTCCATGGTCTTTTTCTGGTTTTTGGTCGGGTCAGTGCCGACGGGAATGGTCATGGGGAAAATCGGCCGGCGCAAAACCGTCGTGGCCGGATTGGCCGTGACGCTGGCGGCGTTGGCGCTGCCGACGGTTGATTACGGGCTGACCGTCGTTCTGGCGTCGTTTTGCCTGCTGGGGATCGGCAACACGATTCTGCAGGTGTCGCTGAACCCGCTGATCGCCGGATTGATCCGGCCGGAAAAGCTGTCCAGCGCGCTGACGTTCGGGCAGTTCGTCAAAGCGATCGCGTCCTTTATCGCGCCGGTTCTGGCGGCGTGGGGGGCGGTGCGATACGGAAAATGGCAGCTGCTTTTTCCGATTTTCGCCGTTGAAGCGGCCGTCGCCCTGCTGTGGCTGGCCGTTCAGAAAATCCCCGAGGAGGAAACGTCCAAACGCGCGTCCACGTTCGCGCAATGCTTTTCTTTGCTGAAAGACCCGACGGTGCTGCTGTGTTTCATCGGCATCATGTGCCATGTCGGCGTGGATGTCGGAACGAACGTTTCCGCGCCCAAAGTGCTGATTGAAAAGGTCGGGCTGACGTTGGAACAGGCGGGGTACGCGACCAGCGTTTATTTCCTGTTCCGCACGGCCGGATGTTTGACGGGCGGTTTCCTGCTGGCCAAAGTCAGCAACAGGGCTTTTTTCCTGTTCAGCGTTTTTTTGATGGCGGCGGGGGCTTCGATGCTGGCGTTTTGCGGGGACAAAACCGCGCTGACGGCGGCGGTCGCGATGATCGGGTTCGGCAACTCGAACGTTTTTTCGATCGTGCTGACGCGCGCGCTGCTGCATGAACCGGCCAAGAAAAACGAAGTGTCCGGATTGATGATCATGGGGCTGTTCGGCGGAACGGTCTTTCCGCTGCTGATGGGGTACGCCTCCGACGCCGTCGGGACGCAGAACGGCGCGGTCGCCGTCATGGGCGTCGGCGTTGTTTATCTGATCTGTCTGGCGCTGCGCGGCGGCGACCGGAGTGCTGCCGGATGACGTTGAGCAGGCGCGTGCGGACGGCGGTTTTGTACGTCTTGGCTCTGGCGGCCGTTTTGGCGGCGTCCGTTCCGTTCTATGTCCGGTCAACCGTTCGGGTCGTCGTGGACGTGTCCATGCCGTCGCTGCTGCGGATGCCGGTGATGTACGCCGAGGATCAGCACGGGGGATTCAAGTTTTTCAGAACCTTTTCCGTCAAATATCCGCAGAAAATCGCGTTCAACCTGCCCGTGGAACAGCTGCACGCGGTGCATTTGCTGTTCAAAACCTATGGCCGGACGGACATTCAGGTCGGCATTCTGCAGGTCGAGGGACAGACAAAGCGCGTGCTGGAACCCGCGGCCGGTCAAAGGCACATTCCGGTCGGCAAGACGTTCACCTATCGAAACATCGGCGTCAAAGGCGTCAAACGGTTCTATCCGACCTTTTTCCTGCTGGACGCGTTTCTGGCGTCCCTGTTATTTTGGGGGCTGGTGAAAAGCCGGACGGCGCGCGTCGCCGCGGCCGCGACATCCGGATACGTCGCCTTTTCCGTGTTCACGAAAACGAATCCGACGGAAACGGATATGTTCGCCGGAATGTGGATGTTCGCGCTGTTTTGCCTGTTTTTCGACCGCGCCTTTCGCAAAAAGGGGGCGGTCTTTTGGCCGGCGGCGGGCGGCGTGCTGACCGCGTGCGCGGTCGGGGCGCGGCTGTTGTTCATTCGCTCCGCCTTGCCCGAAGACGTGCATTACCTGCTGATCATCATGCTTTGCGCGGCCGGATGCGGCTGCGTTTTCGCCGGATTGGCGCGGGTGTTTCCGGCGGCGCTGCGAACCGGCGGCGGGATCAAGCCGGACGGGACGGCGTGGGCGGCTTTGGCCGCGGCGGTCGCCGGAACGGTTGCCTTTTCCTTTTATTTCAACGCGAATATTTTGTTAAACAGCCTGTTTTTCACGGTCTTTGCCGCGTCGGGGCTGTTTTGCGTTTATCTGCCTTTGCTGCGCGCGCGTCCGCCCGTCAATCGCGCGGCTGCCGTGTTCAGTATTGTTTTCGCCGTTTTGCACCTGTGCCCGCCATTGTTTGACGGATCGGCCGACGGGCGGCCGACAACGGCGGCGATCGCCTGTATCGGAGAAGCGGCGATGGCGTATGTCGCCGTTCAGTTTTTGCTGTCCCGTTTCGACCGGTGGCGCGATGCGCCGCCCGAAAATCCGGCGGGACGGTTCGCCGCGTTTTACGACCGTCACACGTTTTGGGTTTCCGGCGCGCTGCTGCTGGTGCTGTGGACTGCGTTCGCGCGGTTTTTCGCGCTGGGGCGGGTGTCGTTGGATATGGTATCGCAGCTGGAGCTGACGCAGGGAACGGCGTTGGCTTCGCAGCACCACCCGTTCGTGTCAACGTTTTTGATGACCGTTTGTTTCGAGGCGGGAACCGCGCTGAAAGACAACAGAACCGGCCTGCTTTTGTACATTTTCCTGCAGGACGCCGTTTGCGCCGCCGCGTTCGCCGCGTGTCTGGAACGCATCCGGCGGTTCGGAATGCCGGCCGCGTACAGGGCGGGGGCGTTTTTGTTTTTCGCGTTCGTCCCGTTCGGGGTTTTCGCCGTCTGGGGGATCAAGGACGTGCTGTACAGCGGATTTTTCACGCTGTTCGTTTTGCAGACGATGACGCTTTTCATCAAAGGGGAACGTGAACCGAAGGCGGCGTGGTTCGCCGGATACGCCCTGACCGCTTTGGCCGTGTGCCTGACGCGCAACAACGGGATTCACGTCGTCGCGCCGACGCTGGCGGCCGCGGCCGTTTTCACGCGGCGGAAAGCTTCCCTCGCCGCCGTTTTGGCGTTCGCCGCCGGCGTGTATTTTTTCCTGACGCAAAGCGTGTTCGTCGATTTGGGGTATGTGGCGGGCAGCAAGCGGGAGGCTTTGTCCCTGCCGTTCCAGCAGACGGCGCTGTACGTCAAAAAACACGGGGACGAGGTCACGCCGGACGAATACCGCGCGATCAACCGCGTTTTGTCCGTGCGCGCCCTGCCCGAATTGTACGAGGAACGCAGCTCCGATCCGGTCAAAAGGACGTACAAGCCCGATTTCCGCCGCACGGAAACGCGCGATCTGAAAAACTATTTCGCGGCGTGGGCGCGGATGTTTTTCAAGCATCCGATGACGTACGTCCACGCGTTTTTCAACGCGTCCAGCCAATACCTCAGCTTTGTTCCGTATCAGGTTTCCCTGCCGTCGCGCATCAATTTCCGCACCGAATGGCTGGACACGGACGAATTGACGCGGATGTCGGCAGTTGAAAACGCCGCGGATATGCTGCTTTACACGTTTTTATGGGCGTTCCCGTATCTGGCGATGCTGTTCAGCTGCGCTTTTTACGTCAATCTGACGGTGCTGTGCGCGCTGTACGTCCGTTCGCGCAAACGGCCGGTGGATTTGACGCCGCTGCTGCCGTCGGCGATCAGTATTCTGGTCTGCGTCGCTTCGCCGGTCAACGGGCTGCTGCGCTACGCGATGCCGGTGATCGCCGTGATGCCGCTGGTCGCCGCCTATGTCGCGAGGGGCGGAAAGGAAAACGCTTTTTTGCTGGATAAATGACGAAAATCCCTATACAACCTGTTTTAAAAACAGCAGGGAAAGGGAAACGTCATGACACGCAGCGAACGGCCGGATCTGGGCAACGACCCCGTCGGACGGCTTTTGTGGAAATTCGCGCTGCCCGCGGTCGTCGGGCTGATGATCAACGCGTCGTACAATCTGGTTGACCGCGTGTTCATCGGCAACGGCGTCGGATCGGCCGGATTGGCGGGCGTGGCCGTGTCCTTTCCGACGGCGATTTTGCAAATGGCGTTCGGGTTGATGATCGGCATCGGCGGCAGCGTCAATTTCGCGATCAGTCTGGGGCAGGGAAAGGTGCCGCGCGCGGAACGGTTTTTCACCGGCGCGGTCGAAATCATCGCCGCGATCGCCGTCGTTTTCTGCGCCGCGCATATGGTTTTCCTGAAACCGCTGCTGCGGCTGTACGGGGCGACGCCGACGATCATGCCCTATGCCGAAACGTATTTGAAAATCACGCTGTGCGGTTCCGTGTTCATGATGACGAACATGACGCTGAACAACTTCATCCGCGCCAGCGGTTTTCCGCACATCGCGATGTTCACCATGCTGATCGGCGCGGTCGCCAACACGATTTTGGACGCGCTGTTCATCTTTGTTTTCCATTGGGGGATCGCGGGCGCGGCCTACGCGACGCTGGCGGCGCAGGCGGCGTCGTTTTGCTGGGCACTGTCGTTTTTCCTGTCGTCCAAAGCCCCCTACCGTTTCCGCGCGAAATACGCCAGGCTGTCCCTGAAAATGGTGTCGGCGATCTGTTTTGTCGGCACGGCGCCCTTTATGATCCAGCTGGCGAACGGATTGATGCAAACGATCATCAACAATTCGCTGGCTTTGTACGGCGGCGACGCGGCCGTGTCGGCCATGGGGGCGACGATCGCGGTGACGGTTTTGCTGTTCATGCCCGTCATCGGCCTGTGCGAAGGATCGCAGCCGGTTGTCAGCTTTAATCTGGGGGCGCGGAATTACGGCCGCGTTTTAAAGGTGTACCGGACGAACATCGCGGTATCGACGCTGTTTTTCATTGTCAGCTGCGCGATTTTGCAGCTGTTCGCGCCGCAAATCATCCGCGTTTTCAACAAAGGCGACGCGGAATTGATCCGGATCGGCACGCATTCGCTGAAAATTATCGGGGCGATGTATCCGCTGGTCGGGCTGTCCGTCGCGACGACGTTTTTCCTGCAGGCGGTCAGAAGCCCGCGCATGGCGGCGTTTCTGGCGCTCAGCCGCCAGCTGCTGTTCGTCATTCCGGGGATCGTCCTGCTGGGGCGGCGCATCGGGTTGAACGGCGTGTTTTACGCGTTTCCGCTGGCCGACGCCTTGGGTTTTCTGGTCGCGATTCCCGTCGCCGTCCACCTGTTCCGGAAATTCGGCGCGATGCACCGTTCGCAACAACAGGAAATCAGTCGCTGACGGGTCTTGTCCCGTCCGGCGGCAATCCGGCCGCGGCCAGAATTTTGACAAACACGTCCGTTTGAGGGTAAACGCCGGCGAACGCGTCCGATTTGACGCCCGCCGCGGAAACGGGGGTCGGAACGGCCGTCCGTCCCTGCGCCGCGTAACCGGTGCGCGCGCGGTCGTCCAAAATGCGCAGGACGGTCGCCTGCAGCGGGTCGAGCTTGCCGTATTTGCGCAGCAAAGCGTCGGTCTTGGGCTTGTCCGCCATACTGTGGCGGAACGCTTCGCGCAGCAGGGCGGTTTCCGCGCCCGTCAGGTCGGTTTCCAGCGTTTGCGCCGCCGTTTCGTCGCCGTTTTTGGCGGCTTCGGCCAATTCTTTTTTCTGTTCCCGCGTCAACAGGCGCAGGCCGAAGTTTTCCGTGATTTTCGGCATGAAGTTTTCCAGCGTCGCGCCCTCCGGACGACGGCGGCGGAACCGGTTGATCGCGGATTTAAAGGTGTCGATCGACACTTTCTGCGTTTTGAAAACGGCGGGCGAAACCGCACCGTCCGTTCCTAAAACCAACCCGCCCGCTTCCGCCGTTGAAGCGACGACGATCAGCGTGTCCTGCGGGTGCGCCGCGTAAAAATCGAACGCCTTTTTCACCGCCAGATCGAACGCGGCCGTTTCCGCGATCAATGCGGCCGTGTCGCGGTTTTCGGCGGCCAGCCCGATCTTTTCGCCGACCGCGACGATCAGGAAATCCCCGCCCTGCAGCTTTTCAACCGCTTTTTCGACGAACAAGGCCAAGTTCGGGGATTCCGCCTTCGCGTCCAAAGCGAACGGAACGTTTTTAAGGGCGGCGATCACTTTGCCGGACGGCATCTTTTCCCCCGCCGACACGCGGGAAACCATCCGGCGGCCGCTTTTTTTCAAAACGACATCCAAATCCTCTTTTTGAAAAGCCTTGCGCCGTTTGAAATCCTGCCCGATCAGCAGGGACAGGGGGCTGTCCTTCAGCTGGGCGGCGATGTCGTAGTAATTCTGCCGTTTTTCGCTGTGCGCGTAAAACGACGCGGCCGCCGCCGCGTCCAGCCCCGCGTCCGTCACCAACCCGACGGCGTAACCGTTTTGCGCCATGATCGACGTGATCAGGGGCAGGGCGGGTTCTTCGCCGGAAATCATGGAAATCATACCCGCGCCCGTCGCTTTTCCGGTGGCCAGCGCGCCCGCCGCAGCCGCGTCCGCGACCGCGGGAACGGCCGTCCCCTGAACGGGCAGCGTGTCAACGAACAGGCCGCTTTCCCCCGCCATGGCGGTCAATCTGCGCTGGGCGTAGGATGCGCCGTCCGCGACGAATAAAAAGATGTGTCTGGCGACGGGGGCGGTTTTTTCACAGCCGGACAACGTCGCGGCGACGGCGGCGACAACACACGGAAACAGCAGGGATTTTGCCTTTTTGGCCAAGAAAAGGAAAAGAAACATCGTTGACTCTGTATAATGGAATAAGATAACGTTGAAAATGATGCGTATTAAAAAAAACAGCCTGTGTCAAACAAAAAGATCGGCCTTTCCCCTTTTGACAAAAACAGCGGGAACGGGCGTTTTGGCGTTGACGCTTTTTTGCGTTCCGTCCGCGGCGCGGGCGGGCGGCGATCCGCTGTCGGCCGAACGGGCGGTGACGGCGCCGGCGTGTCGGGAAACGGCGCAAAACACCCCGCTGCGGTTGGGTGACGCGGTCAATCTGGCGCTGTGCCGCAATCCGGAAACGCGGCGGCTGTACATGGGGGTGATGGCCGCGGCCGCCGAATACGGGCAGGCGAAGGCCGATTACTGGCCGACCGTCGATCTGTCGGCGGGGGTGGCGCATTCCGGCCGCCACATCCGCGGCGGGGGCGAAACGGACGCTGACACGGCGACGGCGCGGCTGTCCGCGCAATGGCTGCTGTACGATTTCGGCGGGCGCGAAGCCGCGGCGCAATCCGCGCGCCAAGCTTTGGCCGCCGCGCTGGCGACGCGGTCGGACGCGCTGCAGGGAATGATTTTCGACGTGGCCGAGGCGTACTATCTGGTGTTCGCCGCGCAGGCCGAACAAAAAAATTCGCGCGCGACGCTGGACGCCGCGCAGTCGGCCTATGACGCCGCCGCCAAACGCTACGATCTGGGGCTGGCCGCCCTGTCGGACAGGCTGCAGGCCGAAACGTCGCGGTCCGAAGCGCAGCTGACGGTCGCCAAGGCGGACAGGGCTTTGGCCATCGCAAAGGGGAATTTGGCCGTTTTGATGAACTATTCCCCCGATTACGATCCGGAATTGGCGTCGGAAGAGCTGCCCGCCGGTTTTTCGGATATGCCGGACGACATCGACGCTTTGTTCAAAACGGCGCTGAACCGCCGCGCGGACATCGCGGCGCAAAAGGCCGCCGTCGAACAGGCGCGTTCCGATATCGCCGTGCAGGAATCGAAAAACGCGCCGTCCCTTTCCCTGTCGGCCGGATTGGGCGCGGACAAGGAATTGACGCGCGACAAAACGCGCGCGCGTTCCGACAATATCGGGGTGTCGCTGACCGTTCCTTTGTTTACGGGGTTCAAAAACACCTACCGGATCAATCAGGCGCGCTATCGGCTGGAACAAAGCGAAGCGGCGCTGAAAAAGCTGGAAAGCAATGTGAAAAACGAGGTCTGGACAACCTACCAGAACTTTTTCACCGCGAAAAAAACGTACGAGATTTCTCAAACCATGCTGGCGTCGGCCGACCAGAACGCGCAGGTCGCGCTGGGGGCGTACAAGGCGGGGCGCGGCAGCATCCTGAACGTTTTGGACGCGCAATCGAAACTGGCGGACGCGCGGACGACGAACAGCCGGTCGCTTTACGAACTGCTGATCGCCAGAACAAACATCGTCAGAAAAATCGGGCTGATCGACCCGTTCAAAGCCGGAAAAGGATTTTAACCGATGAAAAAGACTTTGATCATTTTAATCGTTTTGGCTCTGGCGGCCGGCGGGTTTCTGTATTACCGCCACGCGACGAAACCGGCGGCGGCCGTTTACGACACGACGACCGTGACCAAGGGCGACATCCGCGTTGACGTTTCCGCGACCGGCACGATCCAGCCCGTCAACATTGTCAGCGTCGGCACGCAGGTGTCCGGCATCATCGAAAAGGTTTACGTCGATTACAACGACGCCGTCAAAAAGGGCGATTTGATCGCGCAGCTGGAAACCTTTACGCTGGAAGAGGATTTGAAAGAGGCGCGCGCCGCCGTCACCGACGCCAAAGCGCGGCTGGATTACGCCCGATTGAACGCCAAACGCAACCGCGAACTGTTCAAACAGAATTTCATCGCCCGCTATGAATCCGAAGAGGCCGATCTGGCCGCCGTGAACGCGCAGTCCGCGTATGACAAGGCCGTCGCCCAGGAACGCAAGGCGAAACGCAATCTGGGCTATGCGAACATCGTTTCCCCCGTTGACGGCATCATCGTCACCCGCGTGGTCGAGGAAGGCCAGACCGTCGCGTCGTCGTTCCAAACGCCGGAGCTGTTCACGATCGCCGAGGATTTGACGAAAATGCAGATCGAAGCCCAGATTTCCGAAGCCGACATCGGCCAGATCAAACAGGGGCTGCCGGTCGATTTCACCGTTGACACGTTTCCGTCCGACACGTTCAAAGGCACGGTGTCCCAAGTTCGCCTGCAGCCGACGGAGGATTCCAAGGTCGTCATGTACACGGTCGTCATTTCCATTTCCAACGACGATCTGCGCTTGCTGCCCGGCATGACGGCGTATGTCACGATCACGGTTCAGGAAAAGCGCGACACCTTGAAATTGCAGAATATGGCGTTCCAATTCCGTCCCTCGGAAAAGGGCGTCAAAACCAAAAAGAAAGGCAACCGCCGGTCGAACGAGGAACGGCGCCGCATCATCCGCGAACGCAAATCCTTGAAACCCGATCAGGCGATCGTGTATGTGCTGGAAAACGGCGCGCCCGCCGCCCGCACCGTGACCAAAGGCATTTCCAACCTGCTGGACACGGAGATACTGGACGGGTTGAAAGAGGGCGACAAAGTCGTTTTAGAGGATTTGTCGGACAATCCGGCCTGAACGGGGATCGCGCGCCATGCCTGAAAAAGTCATTGAAATCAAAGACGTGTGCAAAACCTACTTTATGGCCGGCGGCATGAAGCAGGACGTGCTGAAACACGTCGATATGACGGTGGAACGCGGCGAATTCGTCGCGATCATGGGGCCGTCCGGCGCGGGCAAATCCACGTTTATGAACATTCTGGGGTGTCTCGACCGGCCGACAAGCGGGACTTACATCCTTGGCGGCAAAGAGGTTTCCGCCATGACCGACGCGGAGCTGGCGCGCATCCGCAACCGGATGATCGGGTTCGTTTTCCAAGGGTTCAACCTGTTGATGCGCCGCACGCTGACGGACAACGTCGCGCTGCCCCTGATTTACGCCGACGACACGGACAAGGCCGGACGGATCAAACGCGCCGTCGAAAAGCTGGAGCTGGTCGGGCTGCGCGGATTTACCGACCGCTATCCCAACCAGATATCCGGCGGAATGCAGCAGCGCGTCGCCATCGCGCGGGCGTTGATCAACGCGCCGGAAATGATTTTGGCCGACGAACCGACCGGCAATCTGGACAGCAAAACCAGCGACGAAATCATGCTGTTTTTGCAGCAGCTGAACCGTGACCGCGGCATTACGATCGTGCTGGTCACCCACGAACCCGACATCGCCGCCTATGCCAAGCGGCTGGTCAGAATCGTTGACGGCCGGATCGCTTACGACGGGGATGTCAAAGCTTATATGGAACAGCAGAAATGATGATCGGATCCGTTTTTCACGAGGCCTGCCTGTCCATGACGGGAAACAAACTCCGGTCGTTTTTGACGACGTTGGGGATCATCATCGGCGTGTGCGCCGTCGTGATGATGGTCGCCGCCGGCCAAACGGTGCAGAACATCATTCAGGAACGGTTCGTCGCAATGGGGGCGAACCTGCTGATCATCCATTCCCAACGCCCCAAAGCGGCCGTCCGAACGTCGGGGCCCATGACCTCAATCACTTTGGACGACGCGCTGGCCATGAAAAAACTGCGCGGCATGGATGTCGTCGCGCCCGTCCTGCAAACCAGCCGGCAAGCCATCAACGGCCCCAACAACTGGAGCGTTTCAATCATCGGCACGACGCCGGATTATTTGAAAACGGCCAACTGGGAAATCGCCGCCGGCCGCGGATTGGACGATCAGGATATCAGACGCGGGACGACGAACGTCGTCATCGGCGCCGAAGTCGTTTCCGAACTCTATCCCTACGAAGACCCGCTGGGCAAAACGATCCGCATCGGCAACCAGCCGTTCAATATCGTCGGCGTTTTAAAGGAAAAAGGGTCGAATTCCGGCGGCGCGAATCAGGATTCGTCCGTGATGATGCCGCTTTTGACCGTCCAGCGCCGGTTCAACCGGTACGCCAAACTGAACGCCGTCAACCATATCGCCGTCAAATTTTCGGAAACGGAAAATCTGAACGTCGTCGAACGGCGCATTTCGCGCTTTTTGCGTGCCCGCCATAAAATCAAGGACGAAGACCCCGACGATTTCCGCATTTTCAACATCGCCGAATTTGTTGAAAACATCCGGCTGGTCGGCACGGTGCTGTCGGTTTTGCTGGCGGCGATCGCGTCCATTTCACTGGTCGTCGGGGCGATCGGCATTGTGAACATGATGCTGGTTTCCGTGACCGAACGCACGCGCGAAATCGGCATCCGCAAAGCTTTGGGCGCGCCGAATGGGTGGATCATGCTGCAATTTTTGTTTGAAGCGGTTCTGATCTCCATGGTCGGCGGCACGATCGGGCTGGTTTTGGGGATCGGATTGTCGCAGCTGGGCGGGTATTGGTACGATGTCCGCGTTCCGTTCAGCCTGTGGCCGGTGGCGCTGTCGTTTACGGTCGCGCTGGTCGTCGGCGTCGTTTCCGGCGTCTTTCCGGCCTATAAGGCGATGAAGCTGGATCCGATCGAAGCCCTGCGGTATCAGTAATTTTCATTATGGCGCGTCGGGATATAAAAAAGGGAGGTTTTCGCCTCCCTTTTTTCTTAACCGGCCGTCATCTTTTTCATGGCGGCGTATTCGGCGACGCTCAACCCGCCGTACAGGATCAGATAAATCCCCAGCATCAGCGAAATGGTGAACGCGCCGACCGCCGGATGCGCAAGGATCAGCATTCCGAACACCAATCCCGCAATGCCGGAAACCAGTGTCCACGTCCATGATTTCAAACCGGCCGATCGGGCATCCATCGCGAACGCGATCTGGATGACGCCGACGCAAACCACCCACAACGCCAGCAAAACGGTCAGCGACGCCGCCGTCACGCCCAGATTGGTGATCAAAACCAGTCCGACGATGATGTCCAACAGTCCCAAGGCCAGAAATCCGCCCGATTTGAGGGTTCTGAACACGGCCAGATAGCCGATGCCGCCCAACAAAAACGCGGCACCCAGATACAGCGCCGTCGCCAACAAAACGGCGTCCGGATTCAACGCGACCCAAACGCCCGCCAAAATCATCAGTATTCCGAAAAACAGCAAACCTTTGTTCGGTTTGAAGCCGGAGGATTCGACAATGATCATTTCAAACTCCAGAAACATTAAGCCTATGGAAAAATATGGGGCTTGATCCGGCCGGTTTCAATATGTTCTTTGTTGGATAAATTGATTTTCCGTGCTATAATCCCTCTGTTTTAATCCTATGCACAAGAGGGTGTATGTCGGGAATTGCAATCGGTCGGTAACAGGCTTTAACAGCCTTGGTTGCCGGAAAAAATGAACGGCGCTGACGCTTTGTCCGCGCCAAGGTGTTTATTTTTTTGATTGCGGAATTCCGATATGAATATTTCCAAAGCAGAACAAAGGACGCTGCACGTCCTCGCACAGGGCGGGCGCATCGTCCACACGCGCGACGATCGGGGCAAAATCACGCAAATCGTTTGCTATAACCGCGACGGTTTCGTTTTGGCCGATTGCACAATGGCCGTTTTTATGAAATTGCGCGCGAAACGGCTGATTTCGTCGAAACAGGGCGCGCCGTACCGCGTCACGGCCAAAGGATTGGCCGCCGTGCGTCCCCAACCCGACAACAGATGAAAGAAAGGATTTGAAATGATCATCAGACAAAGAACACTCGCCGACGACGCGGAAATTTACGATGTCGTCAAACGCGCGTTCGCCGGAATGGAACAGGCGAGCGGCGACGAACAGAACCTTGTCGGCCGGTTGCGGAAAACCGGCGGCTATGTTCCCGAGCTGGATTTGGTCGCCGAGGACGGCGGCCGGATTGCCGGACACGTTATGCTGACAAAGGTTGAAATCGCCGAAACGCCGCAGCTGATTTTGGCGCCGCTGGCCGTCGCGCCGGAATGCCGAAACCGCGGGATCGGCGGCGCGCTGATCAAAGCCGGACACGGTGTTGCGAAAAAAGCGGGCTTCGGCTTTTCCGTGCTGGTCGGGCATCCGGCGTATTATCCGAAATTCGGATACCGTCCGGCCGCTTTGTTCGGGTTGCGGTGCGCGATGGAAATCCCGCCGGAATGTTTTATGGTTTGCGATTTGCAAAACAGCGGGGCGCGGCTGGACGCCGAGCTGGTCTTTCCGCCGGTCTTTTTCGGGCAAGACTGAGGCGCGTCAAAGGGCGGCCGAACGAATCCGACAAAAATCCGGCGTCGTCATTTCACTTGCCTGCCGGCGCTGTAAACGGCGGTGATGTTGTGTTTGTCCATCAGATAGACCGCGCGTTCAAAACGTTCCGCGACGGACAATTTTTTCGCCGGTTTGGGCAGGTCGGCGTCGTCAACGACGATCGCGTGCAGTTCGTCGCCCGCCGCGAATCCTTCGCCCGCGCCGAAAAACTTCGCGCCGCCCGTCGTGCCCAGATAAAACGCTTCGGCGACGGTCAGGAAATCGTCCGTCCAATTCGTTTCGATGCGTTTGACCTTTGACGCGCGGATCGCGGCCGTGACGACTTTGTTCATCGCCAGCAGCGCGCCGCCCGCGATGTCCGACCCCAGCGTGACGCGCACGCCCTCTTTGACCATTTGGCGCACGGGGGCGGTGCCGCTGATCAGGTTGACGTTGGAATCGGGGCAGTGCGCGACCCACACGCCGTTGTCCTTCATCGCTTTGCGTTCGCGGGCGTCGGAATGGACGCAGTGCGCCATCACGGTGCGGTCGTTGAACAGCCCGTATTTGGCGTAGCTTTCCCAGTATTGGGCGCAATCGGGGTGCAGTTCCTTGACCCACGCGATTTCCGACGTGTTTTCGGACAGGTGCGATTGGACGGGCAGCTTTCTTTCCGCCGCCAGCTTGCCCAGAAAAGCCATCAGTTCGTTCGTGCAGGTCGGCGTGAACCGCGGGGTCAGGATCGGTTTGACGTGGTCGAACCTGTCCGACGCCTCGTCCAGCCAGAGCATCGTTTCGCGCATGGATTCTTCGGTCGTTTCGGTCAGCACGTCGCCGGAGTTCCTGTCCATGTTGACTTTGCCGACGTATCCCGTCAATCCGGCGTTTTCAAATTCCTCCATCAAAATCATGGTTGATTCGCGGTGCAGGGAGGAAAAGGCGCACACGCGGGTCGTGCCGTCGGCGATCATTTCGCGCGCCAAAGCCCGATACACTTCGCGGGCGTAGGCGGTGTCCTTGAACGCGGCTTCGGTATTGAACGTGTAGGTGTTCAGCCAGTCCAGCAAAGGCAGATCCATTCCCATGCCCAGCATCGCGTATTGCGGGGCGTGCATATGCGTGTCGGCAAACGACGGCATGATGATCCGGTCGCCGTAATCAACCGTCAGCGCGTTTTTGTATTGTTCGGGAACGTCCTGAAAAACGCCGGCGATTTTGCCGTTATCCAGCACGATGCACCCGTTTTCCAAAACATCCAGTTTTCCGAACGCGGGGGCGTGGACGATGTGGCCTTTGATAACCTGAACAGTCATGATCCGATCCTTTGCAAAGCATAAAAAAATGTCCGCAAGCCGCTGAACGGGCTTTTCGGACACTCATAGCAGAACACGGACTTAGTTCAGTAGAAACTTCCCCCGACGGGCGGAATTATATGAGCCTTCACCGTTTTTATAATCACCCGCCCGCCCGAAGTCAAGCGGTTAAGAACGGCGGGCTTCACGCGTCTTTGACGGCGATGGCGTCGATGAACGCGCAATCGCCGAAATAATCCCCCGTCGTTTCCGAAACGGCGGCGTCGGCGAAACCGGACAGCACGTCCGCCATGTATCCGGCGGTGAAGAAATGACGGACGTATTCCGCGCGGTACATATTTTCGCCGACCCGTTCGCCGACGCCGAACATCGGGTCTTCGACCGATTTGCACCGCACGAAAAACAATCCGCCCGCGCGCAGGGATGCGTGAACGCCGGCGACGATCCGCCGCGTCACGGCGTCGCCGAAATAGTGCAGGGAAAGGCAGGCGAAAACGGCGTCGTATTTTTCTTTGCCGAAATCCGCGGCCGTCATGTCGGCGCGCATCGTTTCGATTTTCGGATGACGGAAGCTTTCGACTGATTCAAGGGCGGTGTCCGAAACGTCGCAGGCCGTGACGTTCATCCCGTTCGCGGCGAAAAACAAAGCGTTGCCGCCCGTGCCGCATCCCAGATCCAAAACGGCGTGAAAATCCTTTATTTTCATCAGCTGCAACGCTTTGACGGCAAAGGGCGAGGGCGCGAAATCCCGCGACCATTTCGCCCAGTTGGCGTTCCAAAATTCCCGTCCGTCCATAAAAGCCCCTTTGACAATGCCGATTTGCGCAACTATTCTAAACCGAAACGAAGGAGAATTCCATGGAAACGCTGACCCGTCCGCACACCGTCAAAATTTACGAATGCGACCGCGCGAAACGCTTGCGGCTGCACTGCCTGTTCAATTTGTTTCAGGATGTCGCGGACGAACACGCCGACGCTTTGGGCGTCGGGTACGATTTCTGCCTGTCGCGCGGCATCGGGTGGGTCGGCGCGAACTATCATCTGAAAATCAACCGGCTGCCCGCGTGGCGGGAAAGCTTCGCGCTGTCAACGTGGGCGTCGGGCAAAACGGCGGTCAGCGGCATCCGCGAATTCAAAGCCGAAACCGCGTCGGGCGAAACGCTGTTTTACGCGTCCAGCCAATGGGCGCTGATCGGTTTGGAAACGATGCGTCCCGTATCCGTGGCGAAAAACCTGACGGATTACGTTTTGCATGACGAACGCGTGATCGACACGACTTTTCCGGCCGTTCTCCTGCCGGAACGCGACGACGCGGCGGTCGAATTTTCCGTGCGCTATGACGATATCGACATTAACGATCACGTCAACAACGCGGTTTACCCGCTGTGGGCGCTGGAGGGATTGGCGCGCGATTATGTCGGGGGACACGATATCGCCGAAATGGAAATCGCGTTCAAACGGCCGGCGCGGATCGACGACAAAATCGCGGTGTTCACGCAAATCGACGGCCTGACGACGACGCACCGGATCGCGGCGCCGGATAAATCAAAGGATTTCGCCCGCGTCCGGATCGGTTGGAAATGATCAATCCTTGATAATGTCGATGCGGCGGCGGTCGGGATTGTATTTCATGGCGATTTTTCCCGCTTTCAATTCCAGCGCGTCGCGGCCGAACACCTCGAACCGCCACCCTTTCAAAACGGGCAGGTCGGGATTCTTTTCCCCCGCCAGCACGTCCAGTTCGTCGGGCGAAGCGATCAGCCGTTCCGCGACATCGCTTTCGGCCGCCTTGATCATCAAAAGCAGACGCAGCATTTTGGAAACGGAGCGCGCCGATTTCGGCAGTTCGTAGGGTTTGGGCAAAACGGGATAGGTGGACGGATCGCGCGATTTGACTTCGGCGATGATTTTTAAAATGTCGCGTCCCATGCGGCCGTTGGCGAACCCTTGGGGCAGGCCGCGCATTTTCGCCATTTCGTCGGCGGTGTCGGGCGCGTCCGCGGCGATTTCCAACAGGATTTCGTCGCGCATGACATGGCGGCGCGGCCGGTCCATGCGCTTGGCCTCGTCTTCGCGATAGGCGGCCAAAGCCTGACACATCGCCAGATACAGCGGCTTGGTCGAATTCAGTTTCAGCCGTTTCCACGCCAGCGCGGAATCGTTTTCATACGTTTTCGGGTTGACCAGAAACGCCGTGTCGTCGTCCACCCAGTGCGCGCGGCCGGTTTCGTTCAGGATGTCCAGCATTTTTTTGTAAATGTCGCGCAAGTGCGTCACGTCGTTCTGCGCGTACCGGATCTGCTTTTCGGTCAGGGGTCGGCGCGACCAGTCGGTGAACCGCATGGATTTGTCCAGCTCGATCCCGACCAGCTTCTGCACCAGATTTTGATAGCTGACGGATTCCCCGAAACCGCAGACCATGGCGGCCAGCTGCGTGTCGAACAGGGGGGTGGGCGTCTTGCCGGTCAGGTTGTAAAAGATTTCAACGTCCTGTCGGGCGGCGTGGAACACTTTGACGACGTTTTGGTTTTGCATCAAATCGAACAGGGCGGACAGGTCGATTTCCGGCGCCAGCGGGTCGATGCAGGCGGCTTCGTCCACGGACGCGATCTGGATCAGGCACAGCTGCGGCCAATAGGTTTTTTCGCGGATGAATTCCGTGTCAACGGTGACGAACGGGTGTTCCGCCAGCCGCGCGCAAAGCCGGTTGAGTTCTTCGGTTGTTTGGATGAATGTGCACATATTTTTCCGCCGGACGTTAAAGTGTAAAGCTGTTTCCTGTTTTACATTTGAACGGCGGAAAAATAAAGTCCCAAAACGCCTTGTTTGTATATTTCGGGATAAAAAGCTTGTTTTCGGCATCAAAAGGCGTACACTTTTTTATTGAGATTTTATACTCCTCTGCTTTGGTGTCGGCCGAAAGGCGTGATCATAGTGAGTCGTTCCGTTTCGGGGCGAATATAAACTCTTCCGTTTTTACGACGGTTTCTTTTTTCTTTATAGGAGATCTCAAATGCCTAACGGTAAAGTCAAATGGTTCAACAGAACAAAAGGTTACGGCTTCATCCAGCCCGAAGACGGTTCCAAAGACGTTTTCGTCCATATCAGCGCTGTTGAAAAAGCCGGCCTGACCACCCTGAAAGAAGATCAGGAAGTCAGCTATGAACTGGTTACCCGTAAAGACCGCACTTCCGCAGAAGAACTGAAGTTGATCTGATCCCGTTTTCCGACGGGAACAAGGGGGCTTTGGCGACAAAGCCCCTTTTGCTTTGCGGTTTTTTCATCTATGATTAAGGCAAAGCGGTTTCATTGACGGCGCGAAAGGAATGAAAAATGCGGATTCGGGCGCTTGTTTTGCTGTTGGCGCTGTTTTGTGCGGCGAGTGCTGACGCGAAAGTGGTCAAGCTGGGCGACATGGTCAACGCCGGACGGCAGGGGGCGAACGCGCGCGCGCTGGGCGGCGGGCAGATCAAACCGACGATTTCGTGTTTTGAAAACGGCGATTGCGCCGCGGATCAGGCGTGCCGTTCCCTGCAATGCGAAAACGTCTGCAAAAGCAATACCTGTCCGACGGGCAAGCATTGCGTTCCGGCGGGAAACGACGCGCCGCACGAATACCTGTGCGCCCAATGCGCCAACAACTATCATTGTCCGCAGGGCATGATTTGCGGCGCGGATCATTTCTGCACCGAACCCGAAGCCGTCGATCCCTGTTTGAACGCCGTTTGTCCGCCGGCCGCGCCCTATTGCACGCCGCAGCCGTACCAGTCCCTGCCATACACTTGCGTCCAATGCACGGAAAACAGCCATTGCCCGCCGGTCGCCGGATTAAGCCGCAGCTGCGTTGACGGTTTCTGCCTGTTCAATATCGACGGCAACATTCCGGCGCGGCAGCAGCCGGCCGCCGCTCCCGTTCCCGCGGCAACCGCCGCCGACGGATACGGGGAGTACGACGAATACGAAGAGGACGAGGAGGAATAAAAAAATTCCGCAATGAAAAAGCCCCGCCGACGGCGGGGCTTCTTTTTTGCGCAATCCGTTGATTACAGCATATGATCCAATTCGCCGGATTTGTAGCGTTTGGCCATTTCCGACATCGGGATCGCGTGGATTTTGGACGCCATGCCCGCGGCGCCGAACTGTTCGTAACGGGCTTCGCAGACTTTCTGCATTTCTTCCATCGCGGGGCCCATGTATTTGCGAACGTCGAATTCGTCGGGTTTCGTCGCGAAGATTTTGCGGATCGCGCCCGTCATCGCCATGCGGCAGTCGGTATCGACGTTGACTTTGCGCACGCCGTACTTGATGCCTTCCTGAATTTCTTCGACGGGGACGCCGTAGGTCTGCGGAATCTTGCCGCCGAATTCGTTGATCATGTCCTGCAGTTCCTGCGGAACGGAGGAAGAGCCGTGCATGACCAGATGAACCGTCGGGATCTTGGCGTGGATTTTCTTGATCGTGTCGATCGACAGGATCGCGCCGTCCGGTTTGCGCGTGAATTTGTACGCGCCGTGGGACGTGCCGATCGCGACCGCCAAAGCGTCGATGTTGGTCGCTTTGACGAAATCATAGGCTTCGTCGGGGTCGGTCAACAGCTGTTTTTTGTCGATCGCGCCGTCAAACCCGTGGCCGTCTTCCTTTTCGCCCTTGCCGGTTTCCAGCGAACCGATGCAGCCCAGTTCGGCTTCGACGGACGCGCCGATCATGTGCGCGAATTTCGCGACCGTTCCGGACACTTCGGCGTTGTATTCGTGGGTGGCGGGCTTGCCGTCCTTCAGCGAACCGTCCATCATGACGGACGTGTAGCTGTTGGCCAAAGCCGTGACGCACGTTTCAACGGACGACCCGTGATCCTGATGCAGGCAGACGGGGATGTCGGGGTACATTTCGCAGGCGGCTTCGACCATATGGCGGATCATCGGATCGCCGGCGTAGCCGCGCGCGCCTTTGGATGTCTGGACGATGACGGGCGAATCGGTTTTTTTCGCCGCGGCCATGACGGCCAGAATCTGTTCCATGTTGTTGACGTTGAAAGCGGGCATCCCGTAACCGTATTCGGCGGCGTGATCCAGCAGCTGACGTAAAGTGATCATAGGCATGGTTTTATAAAACTCCTTTTCCCGATGTTATTTTTTCAAGCAACCCATCGCGGCGGCGGCGACGGCATTCGGCGTGATGCCGAAATGTTCGTACAGCTGTTCCGCGGGGGCGGAGGCGCCGAACGAACGCATCGCGACGATCGCGCCGTCCAGTCCGGTGTATTTTTCCCAACCGAACGCGCCTTGGGATTCGACCGCGACGCGCGGGCAATCGCCCAAAACGGCTTTTTTATAGGCGGCGTCCTGTTTGTCGAACATTTCCCAGCTGGGCATGGAAACGACAACGGCCTTGACGCCTTTTTCCGCCAGCAAATCCTTGGCTTTGACGGCGATTTCGACTTCGGAACCCGTCGCGATCAGGGTCACGTCGCGCGCGCCTTCGCAATCGCGGATGATGTACGCGCCTTTGGCGGACAGGTTTTCCTTGACGGATTCGCGCAGCGTCGGCAGGTTCTGGCGCGACAACGCCAAAACGGACGGCGTGTGTTCGGATTCGATCGCCAGTTCCCAACATTCCGCCGTTTCGATCACGTCGCAGGGACGGAACACGTTGACGTTCGGAATCGCGCGCATGCTGGCCAGATGTTCAATCGGCTGGTGCGTGGGGCCGTCTTCGCCGACGCCGATCGAATCGTGCGTCAGAACGTAAATCGTGCGGATGCCCATCAGCGCGGCCAGACGCAGCGACGGTTTCAGGTAGTCCATGAACACCAGAAACGCGCCGGAATACGGAATGAACCCGCCGTGCAAAGCGATGCCGTTCATCGCGGCGGCCATCGCGTGTTCGCGGATGCCGTAGTGCATATAGTTGCCCGAAAAATCGTCGGGCGTGACGGACACGGACGCTTTGGCGTTCGTCAGGTTGGACGCGGTCAGGTCGGCCGAACCGCCCAGCAGTTCGGGGATCGCCGGAACCAGAACGTCCAAAGCCATCTGCGACGCTTTGCGCGTGGCGACCTTGGGTTTGTCGGCCAGCAGCTGTTCCTTGTACGCCTGCATCTTTTCCTTCCAATCCTTGGGCAGGATGTGGTGCAGGACGGTGCGGTCGAATTCGGCCTTTTTGGCGGGATCCATGGCGGCGAAGCGGGATTCCCAGGCTTCGCGTTCGGCCTGCCCGCGTTTGCCGGCGGCGCGCCATTCGTTCAGAATGTCTTCGGGCACCTCGAACGGGGCGTATTCAAATCCCAAACGTTTGCGGGCGGCCAGCAGGTCTTCCGTTCCGATGGGGGATCCGTGAACCTTGCTGGTTCCTTCCTTGGCCGCGCCGTAACCGATGACGGAATGGCACGCGATCAGGGTCGGCTTGTCGGATTTTTTGGCGCGCGCGATGGCGGCTTCGATTTCGTCGGGGTTGTACGCGTCGCATTCGTCGGTGTTCCAGCCGTTGGCTTCAAAGCGTTTGCGCTGGTTCGTCGAAGTCGCGACGGAGGTCGAACCGTCGATCGTGATTTTGTTGTCGTCCCACAGAACGATCATTTTGTTCAGGCGCAGATGGCCGGCCAGAGAAATCGCTTCTTCGGAAATGCCTTCCATCAGGCAGCCGTCGCCGCAGATGACGTAGGTGTAGTGATCGACGACATCCTTGCCGAAACGGGCGGCCAGCAGCTTTTCGGCCAAAGCCATGCCGACGGCCGTGGAAATGCCCTGTCCCAGCGGGCCGGTCGTGGTTTCAATGCCTTCCAAATGGCCGTATTCGGGGTGGCCGGCGCAGCGCGAACCCAGCTGGCGGAAGCTTTTCAGCTGATCCAGCGTCGCCTGTTCGTAACCCGTCAGGTACAGCAGGCTGTACAGCAGCATCGACCCGTGGCCGGCGGACAGGACGAAACGGTCGCGATCCGCCCAATGCGGGGCTTTGGCGTCGAATTTCAGGAATTTCGTGAACAGAACCGTGGCGACATCCGCCATGCCCATCGGCATTCCGGGGTGGCCGGAATTGGCTTTCTGCACGCCCTCGGCGGCCAGAAAACGCACGGCGTTGGCTAAATCTTTATGGGAAACCATGAATCCTCCTTTAAGGACAGTTGAGAGATTGAAAACAAATTTTTTCCTTGTATAGCACATTTGAGGGCGACAAAAAAAGACTTCTTTAAAAAAATAACCGAAAAACCGCCGTCGGGCTTGAGAAAAGATCGAAAATGTGCCACAGTCGCAAGTGTTTTTTCAAAGGGGGACTTTATGGGCAAGCTGGTTGATTTCACCTGTTCGCATTGCGGTTTCAAATTCGTCGGCAAATACGGAATCGGCAAAACCGATCTGGCGTTGGGGACGCAAAACTTCGCGTCCGAAGAGGAACGCGAGGTCGGCGTCAATTTTCAACAATACATCGTTGACAATCCGCACGAAGTCGATTTCATCCGGTCGCTGATCCGCAAAAACCGCCCCGTCATTTTGAAAACGTGGGAACATCAGCCCTATTACTGCCCGCACTGCGCGCGGCTGTACAACCGGTTCACCTATCATTTCCTGTTCAAAAACGACGACTACGTTCCGCATTTCACCTGCTTGGATTGCGGGCGCGTTTTGGAAAAGCTGGAAATGAATCAGGCCGTCCTTTGCCCCGAATGTAAAAAGGGGCATATGCGCGCCGACGCCGTCACGGATTGGAAATAAAGGGATCGCCCCAATCCGATTTGCGCGCGGCTTTGTAATCCGCCTCGTTTTTAAAAACCGTCCGTTCGCGTGCGCCGTCCGGTTCGCACAGCGTCAGAACGACTTTGTTCTTTTCGATTTTCGGCCGGCGCAATATCCGCGCGGGGGCGGCCGCGACCCGTTCGCGCGTCGCGATCAGATAAGTGAACTTTTCATCCTCGAACGGGGCGTCGCCGTTTTTCAAAACACGGTGCAGTTTCGACCGTTGGACGCGGCACGCGAAATGGCACCAGCTTTCCGGACACGCGTTTTGATGCGGGCAGGGGGCGGCGATGAACGCGCCGTTTTCGATCAAAGTCGTCCGGAACGCTTTCATCCGGTCGAAACAGGCCGGCGTTGCCGGTTCGACGATAATCAAAGCCTTGCGCGCGGCCGCCCATAATTTCGACAACGCCGCGTCGCGCGTTCCGTCCGGCAGTTCGTTCAGCACATAACACGCCGTCACCAGATCCGCCGGTTCGATGGCGTCGGCGGTCAAATCGAATCCGCGCCATTCGGGCAAAGCCGTGAAAAAATCCGCTCCGGCCGTCGTCAGACTTTCCCCGACGCGGCGCATGGCCGGTTCGCGTTCCAGACACAGCGCGCCTTTCAAATCGAACAGGGATTGCGCCGCCCAAACGGCCGCCCCCGTTCCCGCGCCGATGTCCGTCAGCGTTTCGGGTTCAAGGCCGGTTTCCTTCAGCTGCCGCAAAACAAAAGCGATCGCGCCGAACGTCGCGGGCATTCTGGCGACGGCGTAGGCGGCGGCTTCGTCCGCGTCAACGATCGTGCGGTCGGGGGCGCGTTCGTCCCTGTACCGGCGGCTGATCGCCTGCGCGTTTTTTTTCGCGGCGGTTCCGGCGGAAACCAGACGTTCCGCCGCCTGTTTCAAAACGGGGGGCATTTCCATGGGCTACGGCCTTTTGCGTCCCCAGTCGATGATCGCGTTTTTCACGACGTTTCCGTCCTCTTTTGTTTGCAGGCTTTGTTCCAGCGAAGCGATCGCGTCCAGCGATTCGGACAGCTTGCGGGCTTGGATGCGGCGGTCGCGGTATTGCTTTTCGCTTTCGTCCGCCGTCTGTTCCCGCGCGGGGGCGAACAGGGGGGCGTCCTCCAGCGTGTTCACCGGCGCGGTTTTGTTTTTCAGCGCGGCGAACCCCGTGTCCAGCAGTTTGAAGATGTGGCGGTCGCGTTCGCGCACGGAATTGCGCCCCATGACGACGCCGATCAGCCTTTTGCCGTCGCGCACGGCCGACCCGACGACGTGGTATCCGGCGGCGTCAACGTATCCGGTTTTCAACCCGTCGCCGCCTTTGTAAAACCGCGCGACAAGGTTGTGGTTGCCGTAATACCGCCGGCCGTAGCGGAAACCGCGCACGGAAAACAGTTTGTAGTATTTCGGGAAATGCCGGATCAGCGCCTTTGACAGGATCGCCATGTCCTGCGCGGTGGTGACCTGATCCCTGTTGTGCAGGCCGGACGCGTTTTTGAACCGCGTGTTTTTCATGCCCAATTCGCGCGCCGTGCGGGTCATTTTGTCGGCGAACTGCGCTTCGGAACCGGCCAGCCCTTCCGCCACGACGACGGCGGCGTCGTTGGCCGATCGGGAGATCATCGCGAAAATCAGGTTTTCAACCGAAATGGTCGAGTTTTCTTTCAACCCCATGCGGGAACGCGGCATCCCCGCGGCTTTTTTGGAAACGGTGAACAGCTGATCCATGCGGATCTCGCCCTTTTCCAGCGCGTCGAACACCAGATACAGCGTCATCATTTTCGTCAAAGAGGCCGGATACCGCTTTTCCGCCGCGTTTTCGGAAAACAGGACGCGGCCGGTTTCGGCTTCGACCAGCAGGGACGCGGTGCGCGTCTGCGCCAACGCCGGCGCGGCAAACGTCAACAAAACGACGGTCAGAATTTTAGCGGCGGCGTTCAAATTTCCCCCTTTTTGCCCAACGGACGGACTTTAAGACTTTTGCGTTAATTTATGCTTAATATAAACAGGCGTAGCATACGCGGACGCGCAAGCGTATAACGTCTGTCACGGAAAGGGGCGATCATGGCGAAAAAAACGGTGGAACAGGAACAGCCGCGGGACGGCATATTGACAAAGCCGAAAATCAAACGGCCGTCGATGTACAAAGTCGTCATGCTGAACGACGATTTCACGCCGATGGATTTCGTCGTTTCCCTGCTGCAGAGCATTTTCGGCCGCACGCTGCAGGAAGCGACCGAAATCATGCTGCAGGTGCACCAATCCGGCGTCGGCGTGTGCGGTGTTTACACGTTTGAAATCGCCGAAATGAAGGCCGCGCAGGTGGTCGAAGCTGCCCGCCGCAGCCAGCATCCCCTGCGTTGTGAAATAGAAAAGGCTTGACGGAAATGCTTTCCCCGAATTTGGAAGAAACGTTGCAGCAGGCGTTGCTGCTGGCCGCCGAAAGGGGGCACGAGTTCGCGACTTTGGAACATTTGCTGCTGGCGGCGACGGACGATCCCGAATCGCGGCCGCTGCTGAAACGGCACTGTTCGCCACTGTCCGGTCTGCGCAAGGAGCTGATCGCGTTCATCAACACCGAATTAAGCGCGCTGGTGCAAAAAACGAATCCGCGCGATCCGCGGCCGACTCTGGCGTTTCAGCGCGTATTGCAGCGCGCCGCCGTGCAGGTGCAGTCCAGCGGGCGCGATGTCGTCACGGCCGCCCACGTCATCGCCGCCATGTTTTCCGAACAGGATTCCTTCGCCGTCTATCTGCTGGAAAAGTACGGCCTGACAAAAATGGATGTCGTGACCTACCTGACGCGCAGTTCGCCGATTTCCGGCATAGAGGAGGACGACGACGATTATTACGACGACGGCGGCGAAGGGCTGGAGGATTTCTGCCAGAATCTGAACGAAAAGGCCAAAGAGGGCAAAATCGACGCGCTGATCGGCCGCGCGGACGAATTGGCGCGCATGATCCGCGTTTTGTGCCGGCGCACGAAAAACAACCCGCTGCTGATCGGCGACCCCGGTGTCGGGAAAACCATGCTGGCCGAGGGGTTGGCCGCGCGCATCGTTGACGGCAAAGTCCCCGCTTTGCTGAAAAACGCCGTCGTCTATCGGCTGGACATGGGGGCTTTGCTGGCCGGCACGCGCTACCGCGGCGATTTTGAGGAACGGCTGAAAAACATTCTGGACGATTTGCAGGACGATCCGGACGCGATTTTGTTCATCGACGAAATCCACACGGTGATCGGCGCGGGCGCGACGGCCGGCGGGACGATGGACGCGTCGAATTTGCTGAAACCGGCGTTGACATCGGGGGAATTGCGGTGCATCGGTTCGACGACCTACAAGGAATTCCGGAATCATCTGGAAAAGGATCACGCCTTTTTGCGCCGGTTCCAGAAAATCGACATCAAGGAACCGACGGCGGACGAAACCGTCGCGATCCTGCGCGGAATCAAAGGCGCGTATGAAAAACACCACCGCGTCGTTTACACGGCCGAAGCGGTCAAGGCCGCGGTCGATCTGTCCGTGCGCTATCTGCACGACCGGAAATTGCCCGACAAGGCGATCGACGTTTTGGATGAAGCCGGCGCGGTCAGGGCTTTGCAGTCCGGTCGCCGGAAAAAGCAGATCACGGCGTCCGACATCGAACAGGTCGTCGCCGAAATGGCGCGCGTTCCCGTCAAAACGGTCGGCGCGGACGATGTCGAGGCTTTGCGGTCGCTGGAACGCGATTTGAAACTGACCGTTTTCGGGCAGAACAAGGCGATCGAAACGCTGGTTTCCGGCGTAAAGACGGCGCGCGCGGGGCTGCGCGATCCGGAAAAGCCGGTCGGATCGTACCTGTTTTCGGGGCCGACGGGTGTCGGGAAAACCGAAGTCGCCCGCCAGCTGGCCAAAACGCTGGGCGTCGAACTGCTGCGGTTCGATATGTCCGAATATATGGAAAAACATTCGGTGTCCCGATTGGTCGGCGCGCCGCCGGGGTACGTCGGGTTCGATCAGGGCGGGCTGCTGACCGACGCGGTTGACCGCAACCCTTACGCCGTGCTGCTGCTGGATGAAATCGAAAAAGCGCATCCCGACCTGTTCAACGTTTTGCTGCAGGTGATGGATTACGGCAAACTGACGGATTCCAACGGCCGGAAAATCGACTTTTCCAACATCATCCTGATCATGACGACGAACGCCGGCGCGGCCGATATGGCCAAGCCCGCCATGGGGTTCGGGCGCGCGGAACGCACGGGCGAAGACAAAGAGGCGATCGAACGCCTCTTCACGCCCGAATTCCGCAACCGTTTGGACGCGATCGTGCCGTTTGAACGGCTGAACCGCGAAATCATGGGGCGGGTCGCCGACAAATTCGTTTCCCAGCTGGAATCGCGGCTGGCGGGGCGGAAAATCGAACTGGCGGTCAATTTTTCGGCGCGCGAATGGCTGATCGACAAAGGGTTCGACCCGAAAAACGGGGCGCGGCCGCTGGCGCGCGTGATACGGGAAAACGTCGAAAAACCGCTGGCGGACGAAATCCTGTTCGGCAATCTGACCCGCGGGGGGACGGCGACGCTGACGGCCAAAAACGGCAAGCTGTCGCTGGTCTGCCGTCCCGCGCTGTCGCCGAAAGGAAAGGATGTCGCGGAAGAGGAGCTGACCCTGCTGTAAGGGGACGGAAAAGCCGCGCGCTTTTTTGTGTATTTTTGACTCGCCTTTTACCGTGCGTGCCGATATAACGGAATCCCGATAACGCGAATCAAAACGGAGTTTCCTTATGAGCAATTTTGACGTGACCGCGATCGGAACCGCATTTGTCGATGTTGTGGCGAATGTGACGGAAGATTTTCTGGAACATTATTCTTTAACCAAGGGACAGGGCAACGTTCTGCCCATTTCCGTTTTGCGCGAAATCCGCAAAAACCTGCTGGATTCCCGCGTCATCCCCGGCGGAACGGTGGCGAACGCCGTCGCGACGGTCGCGTCGCTGGGCGGCAGGGCGGCTTTCATCGGCAAGGCGTGCAACGACACGACGGGCGAGAATTTCAAGGCCGCTTTTGACAAGGACGGCGTCAAATCCTGCGTCCCGCTGGTGCAATTCGACCGCGACATCGACCGCGCGACGGCCAGATGTCTGGTGCTGGTGACGCCGGATCACGACCGCACGTTCGCGTTCAATTTCGGCGTGTGCGAGGAAATCGACGACGCCGACATCGACGTTGAAACGATCCGCGATTCGCGCATTTTGTTCATCGACGGGCAGATGCTGGTTTCCCGCCGCGCCCGTTCGGCCGTTTCACTGGCGTTGAAAACCGCGAAAGACGCGGGCGTCAAGGTCGCTTTCAATATGCACGATTTGAATTTCCGCGCGGTGGCGGTGCAAGAGGTCATCGAAACCATCCGCACGCAGGCCGACATCCTGATCGGCAACGAACGCGAGATTCGCGGGTGTTTCGACATCGACCGCGAAACGACGGACATGGCCGCCTTTATGGACGTTCTGGCGGACAGGGGGCAGATTCTGGCCATGACCCGCGGGGCGAAAGGCGCGTGCATCTTTTCTAACGAAGGCGTGGCGACGATCCAATCCGAAAACCACCAGTCCATTGTTGACAGCACGGGCGCCGGCGACGCGTTCGCGGGCGGTTTCCTGTACGGTTTGGCGCAGGGGTTCAGCCTGCCCGCGGCCGGCAAGCTGGCGGCATTGTCCGCAGCGGAAATCATCCGCATTTGGGGCGGGCGGCCGGAAAAATCGCTGGCGGCCGATTTGAAACCGTATCTGGACAGCGTCCGGCCGTAAGTTTTCACGTTTAAACCTCTTCATTTCCGTTTAAAATTCGGGTACACTACTGCTTGATTTGACAAGGAGTTGCGTACTATGCACTGGTATGAAATGAAACTGCGCGGCCGCGGCCGCACAAATTCGGCCGTTTCGCAGGTTTGCCGGCCGGATCGCGTCGCGGATGTTCCCAAATATTTGGAACAGGTCGGACACAACGGCGTCGTTATGCGCGGATCGGGCAGCAGCTACGCCGATCAGGCGGTCAACACCGACGGCGCCGTGATGATGTCGGGGCGGCTGGATTGCGTGCGGTCGTTCGATGAACAAACGGGCGAGCTGGTCTGCGAACCGGGGGTGACCCTGCAAACGATTACGGAGCTGTACGCGCCGCGCGGGTTTATGCTGGCCACGGCGACGGGGTCGGGACGCCACACGCTGGGCGGGGCGATCGCCGCCAACATCGTCGGCGTGAACGGGCATCAAAAAACGTCTTTGGCGAAATCGGTCAACTGGATTGATGTCGTGTTGGGCGACGGGTCGGTCAAACGCGCCAGCCTGACGGAAAACGCGGATCTGTTCCGCGCCGTCGTCGGCGGACAGGGGTTGGTCGGCGCGATCGTTCTGATTTCCATCACGCTGGCGAAACGGCCGCGGGAAAACGTTTTGGTCGAACGCCGCCGCGTCGCCGATTTGAACGAATTGATGGAATCGCTGAAATCCGTCCGTAAAAACGCCGATTTCTGTTCGGTGTGGATTGACACGGCCGCGCGGGCGGACGCCGTGGGGCGCGCCGTTCTGACATCGGCGTCGTTTACCGGCGAACCGGTTTCCGTGCCGTTGTTTTCGATGCCGAAATTCCGGCTGCCCCTGCCGCATTTCGCGCTGCATCTGGCGTCGATGCCGTTTGTGAAGAATTTGCGCTACCGTTTCGCGTCAAAGGACGGAACGCGCGTGGAAAAATACGAATCCTTCCTGTATCCGCTGGACAACATCCGCGTGTTTTCGCAAAAGGGCGTTTATCAGCTGCAGGCTTCGTTTTCCGAAGCCGAGGGGCCGCAGGCGATCCGCCGCATCCTGACCGAGCTGTCGCAGTCCCGAATCGGCGCGTGCCGCGCGGTTCTGGTGCTGACCAAAGAGGACGACCTGTCGTATCTGGGGTCAACGCTGCGCGGATACACGATCAGCATGGATTTCATCCGCCGCAAAGGGTTGGAGGATTTCCTGAAACACCTGATCACGGTCGTCGGCGAACACAACGGCCGCGTGTCGGTGCAGGACGACGCGCTGATGGAACCGCGCAATCTGGTTTTGATGTACAAACAGCGGTTGGAAAAATTCGTCCAAGCGCGGGATTTGTACGATCCGCAGAAAAAATTTGATTCGGATTTCGGGCGCCGCCTGTTCGCGAAAGAGAGGAAAGATGAACAATAAACGCACGTGGATTGTATTGGGGGCGTCGGGCGTGATCGGCCGCGCTTTCGCCCGCGAGGCGGCGAAGGACGGCAACGATGTCATCATGCTGGGGCGCGAGGGCGAGGATCTGACTTTGGCCGCGCAGGATGTCCGCGCGCGCTATCCCGATGTGGATGTCGTGACGATCGCGCTGGACACAGCCAATCCGGATTCGTTTGCCAAAGTGGTGGAACAATGCGAATCCGCGGCGAAAAACATCATCAGCGTGTTTTCGTCGCTGGAAACGGCGTATTCGCAAAAAGAATGCGGAAAAGATTTGGGCAAGATCAAAAATATGTTCCAAATCAACTATTTTTCCCAAGTCTATTTCCTGTCGGCGGTCGCGCCCGTTTTGCAAAAACAGGCGTGCGGCGAAATCATCGTCATGGGTTCGACGGCGGGGGAATTCGGGATGCCCGACAACTACGCGTTCGGTTCGACAAAGGCCGCTTTGCACGTTTGGCTGCAGGGATTTCAGGCGCAGATGGCGCAAAGCCACGTCGCCGTGACGACGGTGAAAACGGACGATTGGGACACGGTCGGCGAACGCAAAAAATCGTTTTTCCAACGCCCGATCAATCCGCAGGCCTGCGCCGCCGCGTGCTATCAATACGCGGGCAAAGGGTTCAAGATCCGCTATTTCCCGTGGTACGCGGGCGTTACGGTGCTGTTCCGGCGGTTTCTGCCGACCCGTCCGGTTCGCAAATAAACGGCGGGGGCGGCGGTGCGTAAACCTGTTTTTCCGGATGCCTCTTTGCTGCGCGTGAACGACGGCGCGCCCGTCAAGGTCACGTTTGTCCAAACGCGGTCGAACGGCCATATGGTCGGGTTTTACACGTTGGACGCGGGTGCGTTTCACGACATCAGGATTCTGTTTCCGAATGTCGGCGACACGCTGATTCCGAATGTCAGTTCGGTGTTTCTGGGCAACAGGCTGACCGGAAAAACGCCCGTCTTTTTCGTTGTCGAAAACGGCAACACGCTGAACAGGGACGCCGCGTGGTTCAACGACGCCGCGGCGGGGCGAAACGGGTTCTGGCTGTTTTTGAAACGGCCGGAGGAAACGGACGCCGCCCCCGTTTTGGAACAGGGCGAAATCGTTTGGCAAAAAAACGGTGAAACGGTCGAACCGGCGGTCGCGGCCGATTCCGGAACGCCCGCGCCCGTGCTGGTCTGGCAATCCAACAGCGGCCGCATCCATATGCCGAAAGGCCGCGTTTTCCACAGTTTCGGATACGGCCTGCATCCTGAAATGAATCCGGACGCGGCGCACCGCTTTTTGCTGACGCCGCAAGAGGAAAACGCTTCGGTCGCGCTGAATTTCCTATCGGACGCGGCGCATCCCGAAAAACCGGAAATCACGCTGAACCTGCAAATCGGGGAACGGAATTTTCAGGCGTTGACGCGCAACCGGATCGTGAACGCGGCTCTGCCCGTGCCGGATCAAACGATATCGTCCGCGACCGTCCGGATTCCGGACGAATTCGAGGACACGCTGTATCTGGACGGATTCGAGGGACAGCAGAGCCTGCCCGCCGCCGGAACAGTGTTTTCGATCGAAACGGCCGGAAACGTGCTGACCCTGACGGGCGAGGGAACGCCCGCGGTGTACGAAGCACTGCTGTCCTGCGTGAAAATCAGGACGGAAGCCTCCGCGCCGGCCAAAAGCCCCGTTTCCGTGACGTATCAAACGGCGTCGGGCGAAATCGTCCGATCCGGCGAATCGGACATCCTGTCCGACAGCGTTTTGCCGTCGCCGCTGCTGACGGGGCTGCCGCCGGTCAAACAGCCCGCCGCGGTCAAACCGTTGCCGGAGGGGGTGTTCACTCCCGCCGAACCGCAGGACGAGCTGCCGTCGTTTTTGACGCGTCCCGTCGCCGCGGTCGAACCCGTCGAACCGAAACCGCAGCCCAAAAGCGGGGCGAAAACCGCGCTGGTCACGGGCGGCGCGCGCAAAATCGGGGCGGAAATCGCCCGCGCGCTGGCGGCGAAAGGGTGCAACGTGATCGTGCATTGCCACACCGCCGCGGCCGAAGCCGCGCGGCTGGTCGAAGAATTGCGCCGGACGTATCAGGTCAAGGCGGCCTATTTCCGCGCGGATTTTTCATCCTATGACGAAACGGCCGATCTGGTCGAATCCGTGACGAAAACGTATGGCGCGCCGGATATTCTGGTCAGCTGCGCGACCGTCGCGGCCGCCGGCGAAAATCCGCAGGGGTGGGACGAATGTTCGGCCGTCAACGCGCGCGCGCCGTTCATTTTGCTGCGTTCGTTCGCCCGCGCTTTGCCGAAAGGGAAAAGCGGCTGTTTTCTGGCGGTGTTTCCGCGTCCGGCCGACGAATTGTCCGTCAACGCGTTCAGTTTGTCGGGAATCGGCGGGCTGGTCGAAATGGCGGCGCGGACGCTGCGGGACAACGTGCGCGTCAACGGCGTCGATTTTCCGGAAAAGGGCGGGGACGCCGACACCGTCCGCCGCGTGGCCGACGCCGTCTGTTTTATGGCGCAAACGCCGGTCGTGTCGGGGCAGGTGCTGCATTTGGACGCCGAAAAAAGGAAGTGAAAAGCCGAGTCTGTTTCCCTCTTTTTTCCCGCAGCCCTTGCCAGTCAACGAGTCATCCGTTTTACGCACAACTTATCCACAGGAGGACGCGGCTATTCCAACCGGAAAAATAAATCAAGAAAAAGTTATGAAAAAAAATTAAAAATAATGCTTGATTATAAAAAATTACAAATTATCAATATGTTACGCGTTTTGCCTATAAAATGGGCAATATGATGAAAAGCTAAGGAAACCCTTTGGTCAAGGGGGATAAAATCAGACTTTGCACAGAGTTATCCACAGGTTTGGGGAAAACTTCATAATTTGTTTAGGATTTGTGAAAAAGGGTTATAATTCAATATGATAGATGAAAAATCCGCCGTTTTTCAGGCCGACGAATCAAGCGAATCCGCGCAAAAGCTGACAGGGGCGGCGTATGTCGCGGCGCATTTGCGGTTTTTTCCGGAACGGCCGGGGGTTTACCGGATGCTGGACGCGGCCGGAAAAGTCCTGTACGTCGGCAAGGCCAAAGTCCTGCGCCGGCGTTTGGAAAACTACGCGCATCCCGAACGGACGTGTATGCGCATCCAGCGGATGATTTCCCAGATCGACCGGATCGAAATCATCGAAACGACGACCGAGGCCGAAGCTTTCCTGTTGGAAAACGATCTGATCAAGCGGCTGAAGCCCTATTACAACATCCTGCTGAAGGACGACAAAACGTTTCCCCACATTCTGATCACGACGCGGGACGAATGGCCGCAGGTGATGAAACACCGCGGCGCGCGGACGAAAAAGGGCGAATATTTCGGGCCGTTCGCGTCGGTTTTGGCGGTGAACGAAACGCTGGCCGTTTTGCAAAAGGCGTTTTTGCTGCGTTCCTGCACTGACAACGTTTTTTACCACCGCACGCGCCCGTGCCTGCTGCACCAGATCAAACGGTGCTGCGCGCCTTGCGCCGGCATGATCGCGCGCGAGGATTATATGCGGCTGGTGGACGAGGCGTGCGCCTTTATGCGCAACAAAAGCACCAAGGTGCAGGAACGGCTGGCCGTTCAAATGGAGCAGGCCAGCGCGGAAATGCGTTACGAACAGGCGGCCGTTCTGCGCGACCGCATCCGCGCCCTGAACCAGATTCAAATGCAAAGCAGCGATTTGGACGGCATCGCCGATTGCGATGTCGCGGCGATTTACACGGACAGGGAACAAAGCTGCGTGCAGGTGTTTTTTTACCGCGGCGGGCGCAGCTGCGGCAACTTCGCGGCGTTTCCGGCGCAAACGTCGGGGCGGACGGACGGCGAGGTTTTGCAGGCTTTCCTTGGCCAGTTTTATATGACGCACACGCCGCCGCGCGAAATCCTGCTGTCAACGGTGCTGCCCGACGCCGATGTCGTCGCGCAGGCGTTCGGCGAAAAATCGGGATCGGCCGTCAAGCTGACGGACAACGCGCGCGGCAACCGCAAACGTTTGGTCAATCGTGCTTTGATGAACGCGAAAGAGGCGTTGATCCGCCGCCGGTGCGAAGGGGCGGCGCGCGCCGAATTGCTGGAGGAGCTGCGCGAACTGCTGCATATCGACCGCCCGATTGAACGCGTCGAAACCTATGATAACAGCCATATTCAGGGGACAAGCGCGGTCGGCGCGATGGTGGTCGCGACGCCTGACGGGTTTGACAAGAAATCGTACCGCAAATTCAACATTTCGTGGGACACGTTCACCCCCGGCGACGATTTCGGCATGATGCGCGAAGTGCTGACCCGCCGGTTCAAACGCGGGCTGGCGGAACACAACCTGCCGGATGTCGTGTTCATCGACGGCGGCGAAATACAGCTGCGCGTGGCGTTGGAGGTGTTAAAAGAACTGAACGTCCCCGACGTTGTTGCCGTCGGCGTGGCCAAAGGCGTTGACCGCAATGCGGGCAAGGAAACGCTGCATTTCGCCGACCGGCCGCCGCTGCATCTGGAATTCGACAATCCGCTGCTGCACTATATCCAGCGTCTGCGCGACGAAGCGCATCGTTTCGCGATCGGCACGCACCGGATCAAACGGCGCAACGACACGCTGGTGTCGGCTTTGGACGGCATCGCGGGGATCGGGGCGAAGCGTAAAAAGGCGTTGCTGCAGCATTTCGGATCCGTGCGCGCGATCAAAGCCGTCAGCGCCGACGAAATCGCCAAAGTCGATGGGATCAGCCCGACGCTGGCCAAGCAAATCTTTGACGCTTTGAAATAAAAAAACAGCCGCCGAACCCGTCAAAGGCGCAGCGGCCGTGTTTTACCCATACCGGAATGTCAGGCGATCGCGCCGTGACAATGTTTGTATTTCTTTCCCGAACCGCACGGGCAGGGCGCGTTGCGCGACACTTTGCCCCATGTGGACGGGTCGTTCGGGTCGATTTCGTCGGATTGCGTGTATTTGAACGGGCTTCGTTCCAATTCGCGGTCGATTTCGCGCTGCGACGCCGACGGGTTGCCGAACGCGTCGGTTTCCAATTCGTCGTGGTGCGCGGTCATTTCCTGCTGACGGCGGCGGTTTTCCTCGATCGCTTCAACGGTTTCGGGCGCCAGTTCGACGTGCGTCAGGAACTGCGTCACCTGTTCGCGCATATTGCCGATCATGCCGCTGAACAGGTAGAAAGCCTCTTTCTTGTATTCGTTCAAGGGGTCTTTCTGGCCGTAGGCGCGCAAAACGATCGTGTGGCGCATATATTCCAGCACCTGCAGGTGTTCTTTCCAAACCTGATCCAAAATCTGCAAAGTGATGTTCTTTTCGATCATGTTCATCAGGTCGTCGCCGAACAGACGGCGTTTGGCGGCCATTTTTTCATCGGCGGCCTGCTGCAGGCGTTCCGTCAGCTCTTGCGTTCCGATGCCTTCGCCGATCCATGAATCAATCGGCAAAGTCAGCCCCAGCAGACGTTCGACATCCTCTTTCAGCGCGGGGATGTTCCAATCGTCGGCCGCGGCGTCTTCGGGCGTGTAGGTTTCGGTCATCGCCGCGATGATTTCGTCGCGCATATCCTTGATCGTGTCGGTGATCGAATCCGCCATCATCAATTCCTTGCGCTGGTCGTAAATGACTTTGCGCTGGTCGTTCATCACGTTGTCGTATTTCAGCAGGTTTTTGCGGATGTCAAAGTTGCGGGCTTCGACCTTTTCCTGCGATTTTTGCAGCGTTCTGGAAATCCACGGGCTGGAAATGACATCCGTGTCGTCCATGCCGCCCAGCGGTTTCAGGAATTTTTCGATCCTGTCCGCGCCGAAAATGCGCAACAGGTCGTCTTGCAGGCACAGGAAGAATTTCGACGCGCCGGGGTCGCCCTGACGTCCGGAACGGCCGCGCAGCTGGTTGTCGATGCGGCGGCTTTCGTGGCGTTCCGTGCCGATGACGTACAGGCCGCCCGCTTTCATGGCAATTTCGCGGCCCTCGTCGATTTCCTTTTTGATTTCGGCGACGCGGCGTTCGCGTTCGGCGGGATCGGTCACGTCCGCCAATTCCTGTTCGACGCGCATTTCCAGATTGCCGCCCAGCTGGATGTCCGTGCCGCGGCCGGCCATGTTCGTGGCGATCGTGATCGCGCCGGGCATCCCCGCCTGCGCGATGATGTACGCTTCCTGTTCGTGATGGCGCGCGTTCAACACGTTGAATTTCAGCTTCGTTTCCCGACGCAGGCGGTCGGCCAGCTGTTCCGATTTTTCAATCGAGGTCGTGCCGACCAGAACGGGCTGTTTGCGCGCGGCGCATTCTTTGATCAGTTCGATGACGGCCTTTAATTTCTGGTCTTCCTTCCAATAGATTTCGTCCTGATGGTCGATGCGGATGCACGGTTTGTTCGTGGGGATGTCGATGACCTCCAATCCGTAGATTTCGGCGAATTCGGGGGCTTCGGTCATCGCGGTGCCCGTCATGCCGGCCAGTTTCGGGTACAGGCGGAAATAGTTTTGGAACGTGATCGACGCCAGCGTCTGGTTTTCCGGCTGGATCTTGACGCGTTCCTTGGCTTCCAAAGCCTGATGCAGGCCGTCGGAATAGCGGCGTCCCTCCATCATGCGGCCGGTGAATTCGTCGATGATGACGACCTGACCGTTGCGCACGATGTAATCGACGTCGCGCTGGAACATTTTGTGCGCTTTCAACGCCTGATCGACATAGTGGATGACGGGCGCGTTCACGGCGTCGTACATGGCGCCGGTGATCAATCCGGCCTGCTGCAGCAATTCCTCCATATACAGGGTGCCGCTTTCGGTCAGGGAAACGGTGCGCTGCTTTTCATCCTTTTCGTAATGTTCGGGTTTCAGCTTGGGGATCAGCGCGTCCACCTGAATGTATTTGTCCGACGAATCCTCGGCCTGACCGGAAATGATCAAAGGCGTTCTGGCTTCGTCGATCAGGATGGAGTCCACTTCGTCAACGATGGCGAAGTTGAACGGCCGCTGCACCATGTCGTCAATCGAAAATTTCATGTTGTCGCGCAGATAGTCGAACCCGAATTCGTTGTTCGTCCCGTAAGTGATGTCGCAGGCGTAGGCGGCGCGGCGTTCCGCGTCCGACATATCGTGCAGGATCGACCCGACCGTCATGCCCAGAAAACGGTAGATGCGCCCCATCCATTCCGTGTCGCGTTTGGCCAGATAGTCGTTGACCGTGACGACGTGGACGCCCTTGCCCGTCAGCGCGTTCAAATAAACGGCCAGCGTCGCGACCAGCGTTTTGCCTTCGCCCGTGCGCATTTCGGCGATCTGGCCGCGGTGCAAAACCATGCCGCCGATCAGCTGGACGTCGAAATGGCGCAGCCCGATGGTGCGTTTGGACGCTTCGCGCACGACGGCGAACGCTTCGGGCAGGATGTCGTCCAGCGTTTCCCCGTCGGCCAGCCGTTGTTTCAGCGCGGGGGTCTTGTTTTTCAGCTCTTCGTCGGACAACGCCGCGATTTCGGGTTCCATCGCGTTGATTTTCGCGACGGTTTTATACAATCCCTTGACATACCTGTCGTTCGCGCTGCCGAAAATTTTGCGCATCAAAGAACCGATCATGACAAAACCTCTTTATAATAAAATAAAAACACACAAGTTAAGCCCACAAAACCGCGCGTGTCAATCGTTCAGTTGAACATCCCCGCCGAAAAAACATATTTTTCGGGCGTCCGGCGGAATTTTAAATCTTTACCCGTTTTTGAAAGGTGGTATGATAACCGTCAGTCAACATCAACATTGCAAGAAAGGTTGAAACAATGTCCAAAAAAGTTATCACCGGCGCTTTGGTCGCCCTGTGCATCGCCATGCCGGCGCAGGCCGCCAAGTCGAAGGCGAAAGCCGTCGCGGCGGATATGGTCGTCGCCACGGTTGACGGCAACAAAATCACGCTGTCCGAAATCGAAACCGCGCGGTCGTCGAACCCGCAGCTGGGCGCCATGCCGTTGGAAACCGTTTACGAACCTTTGCTGGACAACATCATTGATTTGAACGTTGTCGCCGCCGCGGCCAAGGCCGAAAAGGTGCAGGAAACGCCCGAATACAAAAAGATGCTGAAGGATTTTGAAAAATCCCTGCTGGCGCGTTACTATCTGGAACAGCGCGCGAAAAAGGAACAGACCAAGGAAAAGCTGGAAGCGTTGTACGAACAGTTCAAAAAGGACAATCCCCCGCAGGAGGAAATGTCCGCCGCCCACATCCTGCTGAAAACGGAAAAGGAAGCGCGCGACGTGATCAAACAGCTGGAAAAGGGCGCCGATTTCGCGGAATTGGCGAACAAGCTGTCCGAAAACAAAGGGCTGAAAGACGGCGATCTGGGATATTTTTCGCGTGAACTGATGGTTCCCGAATTTTCCGAAGCGGCTTTCGCCATGAAAGAGGGCGAAATTTCCAAACAGCCCGTCAAAACGAAATTCGGATATCACGTGATCAAAGCCGGCCCCCGCCGTTTGGCCGAACCCCCGAAATTCGAGGAAGTCGAACGCGAATTGATGCAGATGCAGGCCGCCAAAACCGTCGAAGACACGATGGCCAAATTGCGCAAAAAGGCCAAAATCGTCAAAACGCCGGTCAAATTCGGCGCCGACGGCAAAGTCACCGCGAAATAATCGCGTCGTGTTTTAAGGAAAAGCCCTCCCGTCCGGAGGGCTTTTTCGTATGCCGGAAACGCGGAGCGGCCGACGCAAGGAACAAGCGGTGTTTCATCAAAACGGCGGCGATAAAAAACGGCGTCCGAAAGCGGCAACAAAAAACCCCGCGCGGCGGCGGGGTTTTTCAAAACGCGGCGGCGTTATTTCGGCGCGATCACCATGGTGATCTGTTTGCCTTCCAATTTCGCCGGATGTTCGACTTTGGCGTATAAATCCGAATCTTCGACAACGCGGGCCATGATTTCTTCGCCCTGTTCCTGATACGCCATTTCACGGCCGCGGAAACGCAGGGTGAATTTGACTTTGTTGCCTTCGGAAATAAAGCGCTGCGCGTTACGCAGTTTGACTTCGTAATCGTGCGTGTCGATATTCGGACTCAGCTTGATTTCCTTGATTTCGACAACTTTCTGGTTCTTGCGGGCTTCCGCTTTTTTCTTTTGCAGTTCATAGCGATATTTGCCCAGATCCAGAATTTTGCAAACGGGCGGGTTGGCGTTCGGCGAAATTTCGATCAGATCCAATCCCGCTTCTTCGGCCATGCGCAACGCTTCGCGCACGGAAACAACCCCGACGTTTTCGCCGTCGGCGCCGATCAGGCGGACTTCTCTCGCCGTAATGTCTTTGTTGGCACGCGGCCCCTCACGGGTGGGCGATGCCTGTGTCGTATCGGTAGATATAAAAAGCCTCCATCAGTTAAGGTTAATCTTCAATATGCGGCCACGCCGCTTCGGCGGTCAGTTTAGCAACTACGTCGCCAAGTGCAAGCGTTTCTTGCTTTTCCTGTCCCAAACGTCTGATCGTGACGGTTCTGTCGGCGGCCTCTTTTTTGCCGATGACCAGCACGACGGGAACCTTTTTCATCGAATGTTCGCGGATCTTGTAGCTGATCTTTTCGTTGCGCAGGTCGATTTCGGCGCGGATGCCGGCCTTTTTCAACGCTTTGACCACTTCGGCCGCGTATTCGTCGCCGTCGTCGGTGATCGTCGCGACGACCGCCTGAACGGGCGCCAGCCAGAACGGGAATTTGCCCGCGTAATGTTCGATCATGATGCCCGTAAAGCGTTCCAGCGAACCGAACAAAGCGCGGTGCAGCATGATCGGACGGTGTTTTTCGCCGTCTTCGCCGATATAGGAAACGTCGAAACGTTCCGGCAGGTTCATGTCAACCTGCAGCGTGCCCAGCTGCCATTCGCGGCCGATCGCGTCTTTGACCTTGAAGTCCAGTTTCGGGCCGTAGAACGCGCCGTCGCCGGGGTTCAGCGTGTATTTATAGCCCATATCGGTCAACGCCTGCGCCAACGCGGTTTCCGTTTTATCCCACAATTCGTCGGCGCCGATGCGTTCGGCGGGGCGGGTGGACAGTTTGATGCTGACATCTTTCAATCCGAACGCGTCGTAGATGTCCAGCATCAGGCGGACAACCTTCTGACATTCGTCCTCCAGCTGTTCGGGCGTGCAGAAAATGTGCGCGTCGTCCTGCGTGAACGCGCGGACGCGGAACAATCCGTGCAGCGCGCCGGACGCTTCATAGCGGTGGACGCGGCCGAATTCGGCGATGTACTGCGGCAGGTCGCGGTAGGATTTGATGCCCTGTTTGAACACCAGAATACCGCCGGGGCAGTTCATCGGCTTGACGCAGAAAACGCGGTCTTCGATCGTGGTCGTGAACATATTTTCGCGGTACCAGTCCCAATGCCCCGACGTTTCCCACAAAACGCGGTCCATGATCTGCGGCGTGTTGATTTCGACATAGCCGACATCGTTTTGCCGTTTGCGCAGATAGTTGATCAGCGTCTGGAACAGCGTCCAGCCGTGCGGATGCCAGAAAATGTCGCCGGGGGCGACATCCTCGAAATGGAACAGATCCATTTCGCGTCCCAGCTTGCGGTGGTCGCGTTTTTCGGCCTCTTCCAGCTGAACCAGATAGGCGTCCAGAGCTTTTTTGTCCGCCCACGCCGTGCCGTAAATGCGCTGCAGCTGTTCGCGCGAAGAATCGCCGCGCCAATACGCGCCCGCGACCTTCATCAATTTGAACGCCTTGCCGACCTTTCCCGTGGACGGCAGATGCGGGCCGCGGCACAGGTCGATGAAGCCGCCCTGACGGTAAAAGCTGATTACCGCGTCGGCGGGCAGGTCTTCGATCAATTCGACCTTGTATTTTTCGCCTTTGTTTTTGAAAAAGGCGATGGCGTCTTCGCGGGATTTTTCCTCGCGCACAATGGGTTCGTCGCGATCGACGATTTCCGCCATGCGTTTTTCAATGGCTTCCAAATCGGCCAAAGTGAACGGTTTTTCCCGCGCGAAATCGTAATAGAAGCCGTTTTCGATCGCCGGTCCGATCGTCACCTGCGTTTCGGGGTACAGTTCCTGCACCGCCTGCGCCATGACGTGCGAACAGGTGTGGCGGATGATGTCCAGCCCTTCGGGCGATTTCGCGGTGATGATGTCGATGTCGGCGTCGGACGCGATCGGCGTCGCCAGATCCTGCAATTTGCCGTTGACTTTGATCGCCAAAGCCGCTTTGGCCAGTCCCGCGCCGATTTTTGCGGCGATTTGCGCCCCGTCGGTCGCCCCGTCGAATGACAGCACTGAGCTGTCGGGAAGTTTAATCGAAACCATGAAAACAGTCTTCTTTCATATTAAAGTTTTAGATGCGCGCATTGTAATTCCGCTTTGTCCGGTATTCAAGACCTAATCCGCTTTTTTTCCGTCGATAATGCCCATGTACAGGTTGGGAAACGTTTTCAGCAGACTTTGTTCGTCGCCGACGCAGGCGAAGTAAAACAGCGGCTTTTCCCCCGAAACGACGGAAAGCGCGTTCAGCGGCCGGCAAACGTCGTTCAAAAAAGGAAAGGCCGTGTGGCCGATCGCGACAAACGCGCCGTCGTGGCCGTTGATGACCGCCGCGGTTTTTTCCTTGAATTTGCCGTATCCCGTGATGCCGTGGGGGGCGATCGCCCAGGTCGAATCCATTTGCGTCGAAAAGCTCATCGCCCGCGATTGCGGATGCCGTTTCAGCCAATCGACGACCAGATGCGTGGACGGTTCGTTTAAAATGAAAATCAGCGAATTGTCCGGAATGTCAAACCCGTTCGGCAACGCGATGACGCTTTTGCGGCCGCGCAGGTGGCTGGTTTCCGACGAAAACGGCGTGACCAGCATCGCGGCGCAGACGAAAACGCACAAGGGAACGTAGGCGCGGCGGAACAGTTTTTTCGATTTCGGCGCGACGGAAAGCAGGGCGGTTCCGAACAGCACCGGCAGCACGGTTTCAAACGGGATGACGTACCGGATGATGGAAAAGAAAAACAGCCAGACCAGAAACGACACTCCCGCGAACGTCATCAAAAACAACGTTTGCGGCCGCGGCTTCGGCGCGTTTTGAAACGTGCGCGAACACAGGAAAACCGCGCCGAACAGGTACATGAAGTAAAACCGGACATCCGTGAACCGGTAAAACCCGACCAGCTCTTTTTTCTTTGTGTGGTTGATCAGTTCCAGCGGGACGGACAGGGCGCGTCCGACGGAACGGGCGGCGACGTGGATTTGGTCGCGCGTGTTGATTTCCGGAAACCACGGGGATTTGAAAACCGTGTTGAACAGCGGGAAAAACGGGCTGTTGTAGTTTTGCCACATCAGATACATCCAGTATCCGTTGAACGCCAGAAATCCGGCCAGTCCGCCCGCGATGAACAAAAGCAGCGTCTTGACGGGGGCGGACGAAATCCTTTTGCAAAACAGGATGAAAGCGATCCCCGATGTCAGGCAGTAAATCGCCGACGTGTATTTCAGCCCCGCGGCCGATCCCAGCAGAACGCCCGCGATGAAAACGGTTTTCAGGTTCGCCGCCGCCGGACGGGCGATCAGCTTCAACAGCAGGTAAACGCCGGTCAGGACAAGGATCGAAACGGGGATTTCATTGGTCGAACTGCCGATTTGAAACCATGTCGCGAACCCCGTCGCACCGGCGCACAGCGATAACGCCGCCGCGATCCGCCCCCGACGCGTCGATGTGTCGAAAAACAGGCGGTTGATCAGGAACAGAACGTACATCAGTCCGCCGAAAAACAGCCCCGTAAAGAAACTGTACAGCGGGACGCAGTTGTTGAACGCGCGGATCAGCAGATAGACGACACCGTCCGCCAGCGGGTTGAAAAACGACATGATGAACGCCGGCGCCAGATCGAACCCGACGCGGCCGTTCAGCAGGGCGAACCCGTTGTAATAGTGGTAATTGTACAAATCCCACGTGTTTTCATGGCGCAGGACGGCGGAAACCAGCCCGCCCGCGATCAAAAACAGGAAAAAAACGAAAATCCCCTTCCGCTTCGCCGTCATTTGTCCGCGTTTGCCTTTTCGATGATTTCACGGTAAAGGGCGATCGTTTTTTCGCACATTTTCGTTTTGGAAAAATCGTCGCGCACGCTTTTGACGGCGGCTTCGGTCATTTTCTTTTTCTGCTCCGCGGTCATGTCCAGAACGGCGTCCAGCTTTTGCGCCAAATCGGCGGCGTCGCCGTGTTTGAACAAAAATCCCGTTTCGCCGTCGCGGATCGTTTCCGTCGCGCCGCCGTGGTCGGGGCCGACGACCAGCCGCCCCATGGCCTGCGCTTCGGGGACGACGCGGCCGAACGCCTCGGGATCGGTGGAGGCGGACACGACGATGTCGGACAGCATATAGGCCACGTCCATTTCGCTGCAATGGTCAACCATTTGCACAACGCCCGTCAGCCCCAGCTTTTTAATCTTCCGTTCCAGTTCGCGGCGGTATCCCGTCCGCCCCTGATCCGAACCGACGAACAGGCAGCGCACGTTTTTGTGTTTCATTTGCGCCAAAGCGTCCAGCATGACGATCTGGCCTTTCCAGCGGGTCAGACGGCCGGGCAGCATGATGACGGGCAAATCTTCGGGCAGACGCCATTTCTGCGACAGGGCGATCATGCGTTCCTGCGACACCTGCGCCGTGTTGAACCGGTCGATGTCGGCGCCGCGGTGGATGACGCGGATCGTTTCAGGATCCTTTTCGGGATAGTGTTCCAGAATGTAGTTTTTGATAAAGTTCGACACGGCGATCGTCATCACGCCGTCGATCATAACCTTGTTGTATCCCCTTTTAATATTGAACGGTCCCATGTTGTACGCGCCGTGGAACGTCGTCAAGAAAGGGACGCCCGTCATTTCGCACGCCCATTTGGCGCACCACGCCGGCGCGCGGGATCGGGCGTGAACGATGTCAACGTTCTTTTCCTTGATGATTTTCGCCAGTTTCGCGGCGTTGCGGCGCATGGTGAACCAGTTTTTGGAATAAACGGGCAAAGCGATGTGTTCCGTTCCCCCGCGTTCCAGATCGTGCACCAACCGCCCGCCGCCGGAAACGACAACGGATGTCCAGCCGGCGTCTTTGATCGCGGCGGCGATTTCGGTCGTGCCGCGTTCGACGCCGCCGGTTTCCAATCGCGGCAAAATTTGCAGGATGACGGGATTCTTTTTCTGATCAGTCATGATTTTTTCCGATTCGTTTCAAAGTTAAAGCGGGCCGCCGTAGGGACGGCGTTCACGGTATCCGGCTTTGCGCATACAGCGCGCGTAACGCCAGTAAATGACGGTTTTCGACGGGGTGGCCGTGTTGACGAAAACGGGCATCGCGCCGGGGTAGGGGGAATAGTTCGCCCAGATGCCGCCGTCTTTCAAATTCAGCCGCAGATCCAGCGTTTCGGGACCCATCGGGTCGAACCCGATGCGACGCCACGGCCAGAAATCGGCTTGGCGCAGGCATTTGTTGTGATCGCTGACGAACCTGTCCGCGCCGGTGTTGTCTTTCGCCCAATAATAAACGCGCGTCGGCGAAGAGCAGGCGGTCAGCAGCAGGATAAGGGCGAACAGTCGGCAAATGCGTTTCATGGCGGTATCCTTAAAAATCCAAATCCCCGTAATGCGGCGCGGCGATGACCCCCGTGATCCGGTCGGCCAGAACGGGACGGAACGACGGTCGGGATTTGACGCGCGCGTACCAGTTTTTCGTTTCCTCGAACGCGGGCAGCCCGTTTTCCGTTTTGTCCCAAGGCACTTCGCCGAGGTAGTCCAGCACGGAAAACTGCGCCGCCGCCGCGAAATCGGCCATGGAAAACGCTTCGCCGGCCAGCCAGTTGCGCTGTTTCAACAGCCATTCCATATAATTCATATGTCCGGCCAGATTCGTTTTCCCCGCGCGGATCGCGTCGGAATCCGGCACGCCGCCCGTCAGGCGTTTCATAATCTTTTCGCCGGCCAGATAATAGGTGACTTCGTGGAAAAACTTGTCGTCGAACCAATCGCACAGGCGGCGGACTTCGGCTTTGTCGCGGGCGTACGCGCCGAACAGGGGGCGCGACGTGATTTCGTCGATGTATTCGCAAATCGGGTGGTGGCCGCACAGGATGTGGCCGTCGGGTTCCTCCAGCACGGGGACTTCGCCCGCCGGATTCATGGCCAGAAACTCCGGCCGGTATTTCCACGGTTCTTCGGTTTTTGTCGTGAATTCCAGCCCCTTTTCCGCCAGCACAAGACGCACCTTGCGGGAAAAGGGGTCGGCCGGATGATGGTAAAGCGTGTACATGGCGGATTTCCTGAAAATAACGACAGTCCTTTTTATTTTTTATCGAAAAATGGTTTATAGCTTGTAAATTTTGAAAAAAAACTTCACAGTGTCCGCGTCATTATTCAACGTGATGAAAGGATACGCCCATGCTGCAAACGGTTGTTCTGGCTTTGGTGCAAAGCGTCACCGAATTTCTGCCGGTCAGTTCGTCGGCGCACCTGATTTTGGCGCCGCGGCTGTTCGGGTGGCCGGATCAGGGGATGGCCGCGGATATCGCGCTGCACGTCGGAACGCTGTTTTCCGTCGCGCTTTATTTCCGGCGGGATGTCGCCGCCGCGGTCGCGGGCGGATTCGATTTGCTGAAAAGGGCGTTTTCGACGCCGCGGGCGCGCTTGGCGTTGAATTTGGGCGCCGCGTGCGTTCCCGTGTTTCTGATCGGATTCTTTTGCAACGATTATATCGAGGAAAACTTCCGCAGCCCGCGGGTGATCGCCGTCACCGCGATCGTTTTCGGCGTTTTGCTGTATCTGGCGGACAGAACCGGAAAAACGGACGGCGCCGTCGCGGATATGACGGTCAAGCAGGCGCTGCTGATCGGCGCGGCGCAGGTGCTGGCGCTGATTCCGGGGGTCAGCCGGTCGGGCGTGACGATGACGGCGGCGCGGGCGTTGGGAATCGGCCGCGCGGAATCGGCGCGTTTTTCGATGCTGCTGTCCGTTCCGACGATCGGCGCGGCGGGCGCGCTGGGCGTTTTGAAGATTTTGACGGCCGCCGAATCGCAAACGCTGTCCGTTCCGGAGATCGGAACGGGCGTTCTGCTGTCGTTCGCGGGCGGCGTTCTGGCAATCGGATTTTTGATGAAATGGCTGAAAAACTCTTCGTTTGCGGTGTTCGCGGCGTACCGGATCGCATTGGGAATTTATCTTTTTTGCATTTTTTGATTTTTTTTGTTGACGAACGGTTCGCTTCGTAATAAAAGAACGGCTGTAGCTTGTTTTGCCCAAATGGCGGAATTGGTAGACGCGCTAGCTTCAGGTGCTAGTACTCGCAAGGGTGTGTAGGTTCGAGTCCTATTTTGGGCACCAAGACAAGCTTCTAAAGGCAAGGGGCGGTTTTTCAGCCCCTTTCTTTTTTGGACGAAAGGGGAATGGAGTCAATGACGCAAATTTACTTTCACGAAGGGGATTTGCCCGCGTCTGTTCATTTTTCGGGCGCCGTGGCCGTCGATACCGAAACGATGGGGTTGGAATTGCACCGCGACCGGCTGTGTCTGGTTCAGCTGGGGGACGGCAAGGGAAACGCCCATATCGCCCGTTTCAAAAAAGGATGCTATGACGCGCCGAATCTGAAAGCGCTGTTGCAGGACGCGTCCGTTTTAAAGATTTTCCAATACGCCCGATTCGATGTCGCGGCGCTGTATTTGTATCTGGGGGTCGTGTGCGCGCCGGTCTATTGCACCAAGGTCGCGTCCAAAATCGCCCGCACGAACGCCCCGTCGCACAGCCTGAAATCGCTGTGTTCGTCCCTGCTGGGCGTCGAACTGGAAAAGGAACAGCAGTGTTCCGACTGGGGGGCGGACGAATTGAGCGAAGAACAGCTGAAATACGCCGCGAACGACGTTTTGTACCTGCACGCTTTAAAGGAAAAGTTGGACGCTTTGCTGGAACGCGAAGGACGCGCGGCCTATGCGCGGGCGTGTTTCGATTTTCTGCCGCACGTCGGCATGATGGACATCGCGGGGTTTGATTGCTGCGATGTTTTGGTTCACTGATTTTTCAACGGGGATTTTTCGATGCTGACACCCGCCGATCTTTTGCAAACCGCCCATTATGTTCTGGATTTGGAAAGCGAATCCCTGAAACTGCTGTCCGACAGTCTGGATGATTCATTCGTTCAGGCGGTTAATACGATCAACGCGGCCAAAGGACGCGTCGTCATCACCGGCATGGGCAAAAGCGGGCACGTCGGCCGCAAAATCGCCGCGTCGCTGTCGTCGTTGGGAACAACGGCGTACTTCGTCCACCCCGGCGAAGCCAGTCACGGTGATTTGGGCATGATCGAACCCGATGACATCGTGATCGCGCTGTCCAATTCCGGCGAAGCCCCCGAATTGGGCGACATCATCGCGTTCTGCCGCCGTTTCGGCATCAAGATCATCGGCATGACCGGCAAACGCGACAGCACGCTGGGGCGTCAGTCCGACGTTGTGCTGTGCCTGCCCCCGATCAAGGAAGCCTGCCCGTTCGGCATGGCGCCGACGACTTCGACGACGCTGATGATGGCGTTGGGCGACGCTTTGGCGATCGCTTTGCTGAAAATGCACAATTTTTCCAAGGACGAATACAAACTGCGCCACCCCGGCGGAAAGCTGGGCAAAATGATGCTGACGGTCGCCGATTTGATGCATACGGGCGACGAAATGCCGCTGGTCAAACCGGATCTGAACATGGCGGATGCTTTGGTCGAAATGAGCGACAAGGGATTCGGATGCTTGGGCGTGGTTGACGGCGACGGCAAATTCTGCGGCGTGTTCACCGACGGCGATTTGCGCCGCGCCATGGCGCCCGACCTGCTGACGAAAACGGTCGGCGACGTGATGACGCGCACGCCGAAAACGACGACGACGCAGACGCTGGCGATCGACGCGCTGCGCATCATGAACACGACGGGCAAGGGGATCACCAGCCTGTTCGTCATCGGCGCGGACAACCGTCCGGTCGGATTGCTGCATATGCACGACTGCCTGCGCGCCGGAGTCGCCTGATGGCCGGAAAGGTGGTCGATATCAGCGATGTCAAGTGGGGCAAAACCCGCACGGCGGGCGCGGCCGATTGGCAGCGCCGTCAGACAAAGCGGATGAACCGCCACAGCCGTTTGGTCGTTTCCCTGAAAGTCCTGTTCCCCAGTTTGGCGGCCGTTTTGGTCGGGCTGGTGATTTTGTGGCCGCAAATGATGGCGCAGCAGGAGGAAAACATTTCCCTGATCGCCGAAGAGGTGGACAAGCTGAAACTGCCCGACGATCAGGCGATGGTCAATCCGCGCTTTTTCGTCGTGGACGCAGCCGGCGAACCGTTCAACCTGACGGCGCAGACCGCTTACGAGCTGGAGGGCGACACCCGCCGCGTCCAGCTGGACGGGATCAAGGCCGATTTATTGCGCAAGGACGACCGCTGGTACGCTTTGGACGCCGAAACGGGCATCTATTCGCAGGCGGACGACACGATGGAATTGCTGAAACAGGTCAGCCTTTATACCGAAACCGGCGATGAAATCGAAACGACGCAGGCGTTGGTCGATATGAAAAACCGCAGCGTTCGGGGCGACAGGGACGTGTTCGTCCGCACGCCGTCCGGATTCGCCCGCGCCGAAGGATTCTCAATCACGCAGAACGGAACGGTCGTCCGCCTGACGGGCAGGACGAAAGCCGTTTTTTATCCCGATAACGAGGAAGAATGAAATGCGCCGCAGTCAACAGATATTTTTCACCGCTTTTCTGGCCGTTTTGATGACGGCCGGCGCCGCGTCCGCCAAAAAGGCGGCGGAAAAACCGCAGCAGGTCGAATTGACATCGGAAGGCGGGCTGGAATGGGACGCCAACAAAAAAACGCTGACGGCGGAAAAAAAGGCGCTGGTCGTGCGCGGCGACACGGCCATGGGGGCGGACAAAATCACCGCGTATTACAAGGACGGCGAAAACGGCCGCGACGGCGAGGTTTATCAGGTCAGGGCGTTCGGCAACATCGTCATCACGACGCCGAAACAATCCGTTTGGGCGGATTCCGCGGTGTATGAAATTGAAAAATCGGTAATCATTCTTAAAGGAAATCCGGTTAAGCTGGTCGCCGGTCGTGAACAGTTGACCGCCAGAGTGTTGGAGCTGTGGCAAAACGAGGATATGGCCGTCGCGCGCCGCAGCGTCATGGCGCAAAAGGATGCGCGCCGGTTGGAAGCCGATGTCGTCAAAGCTTATTTCGTCAAGCGTGACGGCAAGTCGCAGGTCGAACGGTTTGAAGCCGAAAACAACGTCGTCATCACCAATGACAAGGAAAAGGTGCAGGGCGATTCCGGCGTCTATCTGGTGGATCGGGAAACGGCCACGCTGCAGGGAAACGTCAAAATTTCCCAGGGCAACAACTTTATCGTCGGCGAAGTCGCCGATATAAATATGAAAACGGGCGTCAGCCGCTTGCAAATGCAGACGGAAAAGGGTAAATCTAAAAAGCAGGTGCGCGGCGTTTTCGTTCCCGACGGCAAACAAAAGCCGGTCAAGGCCGAAAAACGGCGGGCGCCGGACGCTTTAAAGGACAACAATGGTGACGGACGCAAAGAAAACAAAAAAATCCCCGACCCCGCAGCCGCAGGGGAACAATAACACCACGCCGCCGCGTCTGGCCGCTTCGACCGAAATGGGGCTGCGCGCCACCTGTCTGTCAAAGGCGTATAAAAAACGTCCCGTCCTGCGCAACGTGTCGTTCAAGGTTGACCGCGGCGAGGCTGTCGGTCTGCTGGGGCCCAACGGCGCGGGGAAAACGACCTCCTTTTACTGCATCACCGGTTTGATTACGCCCGATTCCGGCACCGTGACCGTGGACGGCGTCGATGTCACCGCTTTGCCGATGTACCGCCGCGCCCGTTTGGGAATCGGCTATCTGCCGCAAGAGGCGTCCATTTTCCGCAGCCTGAACGTCGAAAACAACATCCGCGCGATTTTAGAGGTTGTCGAACCCCGTTGGGACCGGCGCGAAGAAATGCTGGAAGAGCTGCTGAACGAATTTTCCATCGCCCATTTACGCCGCGCGCCGGCTTTGGCGTTGTCGGGGGGCGAACGCCGCCGCGTCGAAATCGCGCGCGCTCTGGCGTCGTCGCCGTCGTTCATTTTGCTGGACGAACCGCTGGCGGGGATCGACCCCATATCCGTGGGCGAAATCAGGGATCTGGTGTCCCATTTGAAACACCGCGGAATCGGCGTTTTGATCACCGACCACAACGTGCGCGAAACGCTGGACATCATCGACCGCGCCTATATTTTGCATGACGGCGTCGTTTTGATGGAAGGCAACCCGCAGGATGTCATTCACCACGAAGATGTCCGCCGCGTCTATCTGGGCGAAAAATTCGCGCTTTAATCCGGCGCAAGGGGATGAACGATGGCCATAACCCCCCGTTTGGATCTGCGGCAATCCCAAAATCTGGCGATGACGCCGCGGCTGCAGCAGGCGATCCGGCTGCTGCAGATGTCCGCACTGGAATTGGAAACGGCCGTCACCGAGGAATTGGAGCAAAACCCTTTTTTGGAACGCGAGGGGAAAACGGACGGCGGCGATGATGTTGCCGCCGCGCCGGACGATGATTCCGGATACGGCGAGCTTCCGGCTTTGATGGATTCGACGGGGCAGGAAGAGGCGCCGCCCGACACGAACGACGTTCCGACCGAGGACAGTTTTTACGAACAGGCGGACGCGCCGGCGGAAACGCCGGACGAACCGTTCGATTTTTCAATGGACGGATGGACGGGGGCGGGCGCCGCCGGTTATGACGGCGAAGTTTCGGCCGTCGATTTGTGCGCCGCTCCGCGGATGTCCCTGCACGATTGGCTGGCGTCGCAGATCAATATGGCTTTCCGCGATGAAAACGACCGGCGGGCGGCTTTTGTTTTGCTGGAACGGCTGGACGCGAACGGGTGGTTGGCCGACACGGCGCCGGACATCCTGCCGCCGGAAACGGCCGCGCGGATTCTGCCCGTGCTGCAGGGATTTTCCCCGACGGGGGTTTTCGCCCGCAATCTGGCCGAATGTCTGGCGATCCAGCTGCGGGAAAACGACCGGCTCGACCCCGCCATGGCGGCGATGCTGGAGCATTTGGATCTGGTCGCCGCCCGCGAATACAAAAAGCTGTCGAAACTGTGCGGCGTGGACGGGGACGACATCGCGGACATGGTCGCGGAGATCCGGCGGCTGAACCCGAAACCGGCCGGCGCGTACGACGCGGCAACGCCCGCCGCCGTGATTCCCGACGTGCTGGTGCGCCGCGGAAAGACGGGGGATTTCATCGTCGAACTGAACCAATCCGTTTTGCCGCGCGTGCTGATCAACCGCACTTACGCGGCGGAGGTGGCGCGGGCGGCCGGAAAGGACAAGGCGGCCAAAAAATTCCTGTCGCAGCATTTGTCCGCCGCGAACTGGCTGGTCAAAGCGTTGAATCAGCGCGCGGAAACGGTGTTGAAGGTCGCGTCCGAAATCGTCGAACGCCAGCGGGAGTTTTTTTTGAACGGCGAACGGGCGTTGAAACCCATGGTGCTGCGCGACGTGGCCGAGGCCGCCGGTCTGCACGAAAGCACGGTCAGCCGCGTGACGGCGCAAAAGTATCTGGCGTGCGCGCGCGGCGTGTTTGAACTGAAATACTTTTTTTCGCAGGGGCTGGAAACGCGCGGCGGCGACGATCAGGTGTCGGCGCAGGCCGTCCGCGGCCGGATCAGAGAGCTGATCGACGCGGAAACGCCGCAAAACGTCCTGTCCGACGAAGATGTCGTCGCGCTGCTGAAACGCGAAAACATCGAAATCGCGCGGCGCACCGTCGCCAAATACCGCGAAGCCATGGGCATCCCGACATCCGCGCGGCGCAAACGCGACAAACGGCTGAAAGCTTGAATTTTCCCGCCGGAGTGTAACATTTTCTTGACTTACGGCGCATAGGGTCGTACCTTTTCGTTTCAGGCGGAAAATCCGCTAAGGTTTTTAACTTTTAACAAACGAGAACGGCACTATGAAAATTGCTATTACAGGGAAACAGATCGACATCGGTACCAGTCTGCGCTCTTATGTCGAAGAACGCATCGAAAATACCGTCAAAAAGTATTTTGACACGCCTTTGAACGCTTCCGTCGCTTTTTCAAAAGAAGGCAACCTCATCAAAGCGGACATCTCCGCCCACCCGATGAGCAGCGTTTTGATTCAGGGTTCCTCCTCGAACGCCGACGCCTACGCCGCCTTTGACGCCGCCAACGACCGCATCGCCAAACAGCTGCAGCGTTACAAAAAACGCCTGACCGACCACAAGGCGACCGCCGAAACGGTCAACTTCGCCGTGATCGAACCGGAAAAGGAAGCGGACGAAGATTCCCTGCCGCAGGATGAATCCGCGCCCGTCGTCGTCGCCGAAATGCAGTCCGAACTGCCGCTGTGCACGGTCAGCGGCGCCGTCATGCGCATGGATTTGGCCGATCTGCCCGCTTTGATGTTCAGAAACATCGCCCACGGCGGTTTGAACATGGTTTACCGCCGCGCCGACGGCAACATCGGTTGGGTCGATCCGCAGGCGAACTGAGGCTGACGTGCTGATTTCGGATTTGTTGACGCCGCAGACGATCATTCCCGATCTGAAAGCGACAAGCAAAAAGCAGGCGTTGCAGGAAATGGCGTCTTTCGCGGCTGAACAGCTGGGGTTGGAAGACCGCGTCATTCTGGACGTTTTGCTGGAACGCGAACGTTTGGGATCGACGGGCGTCGGCCACGGCGTCGCCATTCCGCACGGCAAAATGACGGATTTGGACAAGCTGTATGTCCAATTCGCCCGCCTGTCGTCGCCGGTCGATTTTGATTCGCCGGACGGACGCCCCGTGGATTTGATGCTTTTGCTGCTGACGCCGGAAAACGCGGGCGGGGATCATTTGACCGCCTTGGCCAAGGCGTCGCGGTTGTTGCGCGATGAAAAGGTTTGCACCATGCTGCGCGGCAGCGATAACGCCGAAGCGATCTATTCCGCGATCATGGAAAGCGAACAGGTCTGAAAACGTTTTTTATTTCAAGGGCAAAACCGATGGCGTTTTTCGCTGTCGGTTTTGTTTTTTTATGCCCGTTTTCCGCAATCGGACGGATTTTGAAAAAAATGCAAAATAAAGTGTTGACATTTGCGCCGGATTGGGGAATATTACAAACCGTCGTGGGGGTGTAGCTCAGCTGGGAGAGCGACGCGTTCGCAATGCGTAGGTCAGGAGTTCGATCCTCCTCATCTCCACCATAAGAAAGCCGCAGGTGAAAATCTGCGGCTTTCTTATATGCGGGGAAACAATGCACGATATTTGGAATCCGTGGCACGGCTGCGTGAAAAAAAGCGAAGGCTGCGCCCACTGCTATATGTATTTTCTGGATGCCAAGCGCGGAATGGACGGATCGCGCGTGTTCAAAGTGCAAAACAATTTCGACTATCCGCTGGCCAAGGACAGATCCGGAAACTATAAAATCAAAAGCGGCGAACATATCCGCGTGTGCATGACCTCCGATTTCTTTTTGCCGCAGGCGGACGAATGGCGCGCCGACGCGTGGCGCGTCATCAAACAACGGCCGGATGTCGTGTTCTTTTTGCTGACCAAGCGTCCCGAACGCGCGGCGGATTGTCTGCCGCCGGATTGGGGTGACGGCTGGGAAAACGTGTTTTTCAACGTGACGTGCGAAAATCAGGCGCGCGCGGACGAACGGATACCGGTTTTGTTCGACTTGCCGTTCAAGCACAAGGGGATTATGGCCGCGCCGTTCATCGGGGCGGTTTCGATCGCGCGGTATCTGCCCGCGGGACAGATCGAACAAGTGCTGGCGGGCGGTGAAAATTACGACGGGGCGCGGCCGCTGCGCTATGAATGGGTGAAAAGCCTGCGCGACGAATGCGCGGCGGCGAACGTGACGTTCTGCTTTGTCGAAACGGGGACGAACTTTGTCAAGGACGGCAAGACCTACCATATGCCGGACAAGGCGTTGCAAAGCCGGATGGCGTTCAAATCCGGATTGGGGTTCAAGGGCAAACCGATTGATTTCAAACTGATGTTTCCGCAGCCGTCGCTGTTCGCGGCGGCGGAGCGTTACAAACCGTTTTTCGGAAAACAGTGCGCGGAATGCGGGCGGCGGATATGCTGCAACGGGTGTTCGCGGTGCGGCGCGTGCGGCGGCGAAAAGGCTTAACCCTGCGCGGGGGCGGCGGATTCGGCCTGTTGGGCGCGGCGCAGGCTCTGTTCGTTCAAACCGCGGGCGATGTTCATGTTGATGTTGATCAGGATGTCCAGCGATTTGGCTTCGGGTTTGGCCATGACGGCAAACGTGTGTTTGAAAATGAAATGCGCCAGATTAAAGATGTTCTGCTTGATTTCAACGGGCAGGGGGTTGGATTCCTCGGTCGCGCCGGTCACCAAAATCGTCCACAGCTTCCGGTTCAAATCCAATGCTTCGTTCAATTCGGCGACGGGGACGGGCCAGCGTTCCTTGATGCCGTTCAGGCGCGACGCCGTGCGGATCAGCGCGCGGGCTTCCAATTCGTTTTGCGGCATGGCGGAGGATTCGGTGGTCATATACGGGTTGGTGTTCATGGGGCGCTCCTTGGGAAAAAACAGAATCAGGATAACCTAAAGTGTGTTAAAAATCAAAAAACTTTGCTAGATTATAGAAATGAAAAGATTAAGGATGCGTTGAACCCGACGACGCGTTTTTCATAAAACAAGGATGAAGCACATGAAAAAAACACGGATTTTTCTGACGATTCTGGCCGCCGCCCTTTTCGCCGCGCAAACCGCCGCCGCCGCGCCCGCCGCCAAAAAGCGCAGCCCGTATCCGGTTGACGATTGCGGCGCCAGCAACAACGGGCAGGATTTCCGCATCGCCGGTTTCAAGGATTACCCGCCGTTTTCGTGGGCGGAGCTGGATCAAACCTTTTTGCGGGACACCGGCGGCGAACGCTACGCCTATCACGGATTCGTCCTCGACCCGCTGAAACAGGCGCTGAAAGACATCAATGTCATTCATGTCAAGGAATTGGCGTTCGACACGTTCAACGACGCGCAGCGCAGCGTTTTGCACGGCAAGGTCGATCTGTTGTTTTCCAGTTATTACGTGGACGAAGGCAAATCGGGGCAGGATTACATCTATCCCGCCTATTTCGGCAACCCGTTCATCGCCGTTTCCAGAAAAACGAAACCGGTTGACGTTCAGGACATTTCCGAATTGAAAGGGCTGAAAGGCGTCGTCCGGCGCGAAGAGGAGGTCGAACCGCTGATTCGCGGATTGCTGCCGACGGATACGAAACTGGTCGTCGTGGACGGGCCGCAGGACGCGTTTAAAATGCTGTTGTCCGGCGACGCCGATTTCATGATCACCAGCCCTTACGCCGCCGACGCGGAGGCAAAGCGTTTTCAGGTCAAGGACAAACTGCATTTCGGCAAAAAGGTGTTGCGCCACATCAAATACTTTATGGCGTTTTCCAAAATGTCGCCGTGCCGTCCGTACAAAGGCGTGTTCGCGCAAAAATTCAACGAACGCTTTAAAAACAAAGAGGAAGTGGAAAAGCTGATCCACAAATACATCGACATCTGGGTGGAACGCCACGCCGGCGAACCGCCGTTGGAATACACGCCGGCCGCGGACGGGCAAGCGGGCGGACAAGGACAGACGGGCGGGCAATAAAACGCGCCGCGTGACAAAAAAAAGCCCCTTGGCCGGCGACGGTCAAGGGGTTGTCTTTTGCGTTCAACGAATCAGCGGTTGTGCGCCTGTTTGGCAAACAGAGCCATACGGGACGCGCGCATCGCGTTCATCGTTTTGGCGCGCCGCTGCTGGATTTCCATTTTCTTGGCGACCTTTTCGCCTTCGGCGACGCGGGTTTCCAAACGCTGTTTCAGGTACGGATTTTTCGCGTTGTCGGCCAGCTCTTTCATTTCCTTGCGGTCGTCGGCCGTCATGGTTTTATAGACGTTTTCCTTGATCTGCTTGCGCGTTTTCACGTCGGCGAACGAATTTTCAACCGCGCACAGCGTGATATCCAGCATTTCGGCCTTGGAAAATCCGAATTCCTTCGCGCTGATGCGGTGTTCCTTGCCCGTGCGGGTGCCGAAAATGCCGCCGTCGTCGGGGTTGATGGAAATGCGCACGCCCGCGTCGTACAGCTTGCGCGCCGGATGGTTCGCCAGATCGCCTTTCAAATCCGTGACCAGAATGCGGTTGGATGTCGGGCAGACCTCAACCATGATGTTCTTTTCCGCCAATTCCTTGACCAAAGCGGGGTCTTGCGGCGCGGAAACGCCGTGGCCGATGCGGGACGCGCCCAGATTGACGGCGTCGCGGATGCTTTCGGGGCCGCGGATCTCGCCGGCGTGGACGGCCAGTTTCAATCCGGCGGATTTGGCGATCGACAAAGCTTCGGCGAAATCCTTGAATTCACCGGCGCGTTCGTTGCCCGCGATGCCGAATCCCGTCACCAGCGGATGCGGATTGTCGCGCACGAATTTGGCAACCTCCGTTACGTTTTCGGCGCCCAGATTGCGCACGCCCGTCGCGACGAAACGGGTTTCCAGTCCGGTTTCCTCTTTGACCTCGTCAACGGCGCGGGTCATCGCGTCCAGCATGGCGTGATAGCGCGGGGCGGACAGCTCGGCCTTGCCCGTTTCGGGGTTGACTTCGGTCGCCATGTGCATGGGGGAAACGATCAGTTCCGCGTAAACGCCGCCCTCGGCCGCGTTTTTGGACAGGTAATCCTTTGTCACGTCGTAATAATCCTGCGGCGTGCGCATCAAATCGGCGACGGTGTCGTAAGTGTTGATGAAAGCCCAGAAATCGCTTTCGTCATAAGCGTACCGCCCGTTCGGGAAATCGCTTTTGTTGTATTCGCCGTCCTTCATCACGAAATTTTCGGGCAGCTTGACATGATGGCGCTGCGCCAGTTTTTCCGCCATTTCCGGCGTGACGGTTCCTTCGATATGTTCGTGCAGGGTCGCCTTGGGCAGATCCGCCGTATTGAATTCCTGTGTCATTTTCCACCTTCCGGAGCCTTTAACGACTCTCTAATTATAGTTACACTTATAATCTTCTTAATCCGGTAGAATACCCTGTTCCTTTGCGGTTGTCAACAATTTGTCCAGTTTGTCCACAACTTTTTTTTCAAAGGCTTTGTCCGCGCCGGATTTTGCGAAAACGCCGCGCGGTTTTTTCTGAAAAACTGTTTTCCAAAGTCTGCTTGCGATTTCAAACGCGCCCCTGTAATATAAAGCCGTTGTTTTTTTTATGCGGAGTGGGGGATATGGCGGTTTCTTCGACGTTTTCCAAAACGGTTTTCGGGCTTTGCCTTTTGACGCTGGGCGCGTGTTCGTCCGCGAACGACGCGGAACTTTTCGGCTATGACGACAATTTCGCCGCGCCGGAACCGGACATGGTTCCCGTGACGCCCGACGACAGGCCGGGGCGGACGGTGGATGAAATGCTGGACGTGAACGTTTCCGCCGCGACGGTGAACAAAGGCGATTATCGGGCGGCGGCCGAAACGGACAAAATGTACGAACACGCCGGACGTTTCGGATCGAAAGAGAAAATCGCCCTGCGCAAAGGGCTGAACGCGCCGGATTCCGGAATCGTGTACGGCGGGGCGAAACGCCGCGCGGCCGATGTCGTGCGTCCGCTGGAATTGAAAGAGCGGGAAAAGGACGGTTTGGCCGCCATGTCCGATGACGAGATGCTGGCCGAAATCATCGCGCCCAAACCCGCGCAGGTCGAAATGGTCGAGGTCGTCGCGGCGGAAAAGCGCGAGGATCGGGCGGAACGGCCGCAAACGGCGCAAACGCCGATGCCGGAAATCGTGCCGCTGACGCCGGCAAAGCCCGAACCCGCGGTTGTTCCCGAACTCGCCGCCGAACCCGAACCCGCGGCAGAGCCTGAACCCGCGCCGGAAAACGAAGCGGCCGCCGTGCCCGTCACGCTGCCGATGCCGCAGCCGTCGCGCCCCGTCGTGATTAACGAACCGCTGGTCGAACCCGCGCCCGCGCCGATGCTGAGGTGGCCGGAACCCGCGTCCGAACCCGAACCGGAAACGTTCGTTCTGACGCCGCCGGAAACGGAGGCCGCGCCCGTTTTGACGCCGCCGTCGCAGCGGGAAAATGAAAGCGGCTTTGTTCTGATTCCGCCCGCGGCGGAGGAATCCGAATCTTCGGTTGATGTGTTTATTGTGGAATAGGTGGAATATGTCGGATGCGTTCAAGGTCGCTTTGGCCGGATTGGGAACCGTCGGCGGCGGTGTTGTCAAGCTGCTGCTGGAACAAAAGGATGTTTTGAAAAAAAGGTGCGGCTGGCCGATCGAACTGGCCGCGGTGGCCGATTTGAATCCGGATCGCGCGCGGGCTTTGGGCGTGCCGGAAACGACCGCCTTTTACACGGACGCGCGGGAAATGGTCGAAAAAACGGACGCCGACGTGGTGATCGAACTGATCGGCGGGGCGGACGGGATCGCGTACGATCTGTGCCGGTCGGCGCTGGGGCGCGGCAAAAGCTTCGTCACGGCGAACAAGGCGATGATCGCGCACCACGGCAACGAATTGGCGCGTCTGGCGGAGGAACGCGGCGTCTTTTTCGGGTACGAGGCGGCGGTCGCCGGCGGCATTCCGATCATCAAATCGCTGCGCGAAGGGTTGGTCGGCAACCGGATCTCCGAAATTTACGGCATTTTGAACGGGACGTGCAACTACATCCTGACGGTGATGCGCGAAACGGGGCGGCCGTTCGGCGACGTTCTGGCGGACGCGCAGAAACTGGGCTATGCCGAGGCGGATCCGAGTTTTGACATCGACGGGATCGACACGGCGCACAAAACGTGCATCTTGGGGGCTTTGGCGTTCGGAATGCCGGTCGATCTGGCGGCGTTGAGCGTCGAAGGCATCCGTTCCGTCGCCGACACGGACATCGATTTCGCCGAGGAATTGGGTTTCAGGATCAAGCTGCTGGGCGTCGGGCGGCGGTGCGACGGCGGCGTTTCGCTGAACGTCTATCCGTGCATGATCCCGCAGACGGCGGAAATCGCCCATGTGGACGGCGTGTTCAACGCCGTCGTCGTCGAAGGCGATTTCATCGGTCACACGATGTTCGTCGGGCGCGGCGCGGGCGAACGCCCCACGGCGTCGGCGGTGGTGGCCGACATCGCGGACGCGGCGATGCACCGCGGCTTGCCTTTGCTGAACGTCGCGAACAAAGAAGTGCGGCCGGTTGCCATTGTCCCCCTGTCGGAACGCGTCGGCGAATACTATGTCCGGTTCGAGGTGGACGACCGTCCGGGGGTGGTGGCCGACATCGCCCGTGTTTTGGGGGTTAACGGCGTGTCGATCGCGTCGATGATCCAGCGCGGACGCCGTCCGGACGGGACGGTTCCGCTGATCATGACGTTCCACCGGTCGAAAGAAAGCGCGGTGACGGCGGCTTTGTCGGAAATCGAACGGCTGCCGTGCGTTTCGGGCAAACCGTGCATGATCAGAATCGAACGGTTGTGACATGGCGGAGCGGACGGCGGTTTTAGGGGTTGAAAGTTCGCTGACCTCCCAATTCTGGGCGGCGGGCGAAGTGTCGCAGGACGCGGTCGAATCCGTCGCCCGCGCGGCGGCCGTGCCGGAAATCGTGGCGCGGCTGCTGGCCGAACGTCACGTCGCGCCTGAAAACGTTTCGTTTTTCCTGTCGCCGTCCTTTCGCAATCATCTGCCCGACCCGTACATCCTGCGCGATATGGAAAAGGCGGCCGAACGCATAGCCAAAGCCGTTATGAACGGTGAAAAGATCGGCGTTTTCGGCGATTACGATGTGGACGGGGCGACATCCGGCGCGCTGATGACCCGATTTTTGAAAAAAGTCGGCGCCGATGTCACGACCAGAATCCCCGAACGCGAAGAGGGGTACGGCCCCGGTGAAAAGGCGATGCGCGAATTCGTCGATGCGGGGGTGAAGCTGGCCGTCACGGTCGATTGCGGCACGACGGCGTTCGATCCGCTGGCGTTTTTGACGCGGCAGGGCGTGGATGTGATCGTGATCGACCACCACGAACCCGACGTGGTTCTGCCGGACGTTACGGCCGTCGTCAACCCGAAACGGCTGGACGAACCCGTTGACAACCCGTGCCGTCAAATGGCGGCCGTCGGCGTCGTTTTCATGACGCTGGTCGCGGTCAACCGGCTGTTGCGGGAAAAGGGGTTTTACACCCCCGACAGGCCGGAGCCGAATTTGATGAACGCGCTGGATCTGGTCGCGCTGGGGACGGTTTGCGACGTGGTCGCCTTGCGCGGGCTGAACCGCCTGTTCGTCAAATCGGGACTGGCCGCCATGGCGCAGCGGCGCAACAAAGGGCTGTGCGTTTTGATCGACGCGGCGAATATCAAGGAAAAGCCGACGGCCTATCATCTGGGATTCGTTTTGGGGCCGCGGCTGAACGCGGGCGGGCGGATCGGCTGCGCGTCGCTGGGGATGCGGCTGCTTTGCGCCGCGGACGAGGCGGAGGCCGCCGACATCGCGCAAAAGCTGGAAGAGCTGAACACCGTTCGCCGGCAGATGTGCGAAAACATCTATAAACAGGCGATCGCGCAGGTGGAAAGCAAGGCGGAACACGACGGCGTCGTGTTCGTTTCCGGCAACGATTGGCACGCCGGCGTGATCGGCATCATCGCCGGCCGGCTGAAAGAACGGTACAATCTGCCGGCTTTGGTTATGGCGCGGGTCGGGGACGAACTGCGCGGATCGGGGCGTTCCGTCGCGGGCGCCGATTTGGGCGCGGCCGTTTTGGCGGCGAAGGAAAAAGGGATTTTGACGGCCGGCGGCGGCCACGCGATGGCGGCCGGATTTTCGCTGAACGCCGACAGGGCGGACGAATTCAAGGCGTTTTTGGTTGATTATTTCAAAACGCACGGTTCGACGGTTCGGCAAGCGGCGGATTTCACGATTGATTCCGTCATCGACATCGGCGCCGTTTCGTCCGACCTGCTGGAAACGCTGAGCGCCATGGAACCGTTCGGCGAAGGCAATCCGGAACCGCGTTTCGCTTTGCCCGACGTGGCGGTTTCTGGGGCGCGGATCGTCGGATCGGGGCACGTTTCATGCACGTTCGTCGGCCGCAACGGGAAAAGCCGCATCCGCGCGATCGCTTTCCGCGCGGCGGATTCGATCGTCGGCACGTCGCTCTTGAACGCCAAAGGGACGCTGTTCCATGCGGCGGGGTACATCCGTCCGGACACGTTCCGCGGCGAAGGCGCCGCCCAGTTCGTGATCGAGGATCTGGCTTTGGCCGTATAATGCGCTTTGATGCCGGAGGAGGGGGAATGAAAAGCCGCGTGTTCTTTGCGATATTTATCGCTTTCATCGCGATCGTCGGCGGCCGCCGGCTGTATCTGATGAACAACGCCGCCGAAGCGCTGAGCGACCGGAACGGCGATTTTCTGTTCTGTCTGCCGAAAAACCGGCTGCACAGCGTCAAAGTCCTGTCCGCCGACGGGGCGTCGTTCAAGAAAAATCCGCCCTACCGCGTTGTTGACGGCAACGATTGCCTGCGTTTTTCGTTGAAAACGAACTTGACCTATTCCAAAACGCGGATCGTCCTTGAAACGGAAAGGAACGTTTCGCCGACGGTCGTTTTTTCCGGCCCGAAAAAGAAAGGGCGGCGTCTGAACGTCGATTTCCGGAATTTTTATCTGGACGGCGAAAGGGAATTCGACGGCAAACAGACGGCCAGTTACGTCGATCCGCTGAAATACCGGTTTTCGATGAAAAAAGGGGACAAGGCGGTGATCGAATTCGAGCATCGCCGGCATCTGCCCGCCGGTTCGGACATTTGCTGGTGGGTGCTGTTGACGGTCGCGGCGGTCGGCGCGATGACCGGATGGCGGTTCGGCGGGGCTTTCGGGGTGTTCGCCGGACGGTTGGCGGCGCGCGGCAAAACGGGCGAGCTGGCGTTTTTAATCGCGCTGTTCGCGATGCTGTGCGTGCCCGCTTCGCATATCGACCGGCGCGAGGAATCCAAACTGGAAAACAGGCGGCTGGTCGCGTGGCCGGAACTGCTGCTGAGCGGCCGGTACGGCCAAGGCGCGGTCAAGCCGTCGTTCGGCAAATATTTTGAATTTTGGTTCAACGACCGGTTTTTCGGCCGGCTGCAAATGTTGCAGATGCGCCACGCGATCGCCAAAACACTGCGTTTCCGGTTGAAAACGCCCAAAGCCTATATCGGGCGGGACGGCTATATTTTCCGTCAGTCCGATATGAAAGCGACCGATCCGGAATACCTCGGCTTTTTAAACAAACACTTTTCATGGTTTGTCGGAAAATTCATCAATCTGCGCAAATGGGCGAAGCGGAACGGCATCAAAATGTATGTCGTCATCCTGCCCGTCAAGGAAAACGTTTTGTTCGACAAACTGGGACGGGGCGCGCCGCGGGACACGGCCGGATTCGACGATTGGCTGAAACGGCTGGGGCAAAGGACGGGGATTGATTTCGTCTATCCGAAACGGGAGCTGATCGAAGCGGCGGCGCACGCGAAATATCCCGTCGCGTATAAAAACGACCACCATTACACCGAATACGGGACTTTTTTCACCTATCGGGTGTTGATGGAACGGATCAAACGCGATTTTCCGGACATTCCCGTTTTGACCGAAAACGATTTCAACGTCGTTTTGCGCCCCGACATCCGCAACGCGGGCGGCGACGGGTGGAAACAGATGACGCGGTCGTGCGTCGCGCTGATGGTTATGAACGACGACGAATGTGTCCGTCTGGCCGCGCCGTACCCGTTTTACGAATACAAACGGCCGGATCGGGTCGAAATCACCAAATCGTATCCCGATTTCGTCCGTTATGAAAACAAGGACGGCAAACACAGCCTGTATTTGCTGGGAACGTCGCACGTCAACCAGCTGGCGCCGATTTTGGCGTACAGTTTTGAAACGGCGGTCAAGGAAACGGGCAACACGGAAACGATGACGAAAAAATCCGTCGCGCCCGCCAAACCCGACGTGATGGTCTTGATTTTCCAATCGACGGTTTTTGACGATCTGAAAGTCTTTTTTAAGGATTGAAAAAATGCTGTTTTCATCCATGACGTTTTTATTCATCTTTTTGCCCGCGGTCGCCGCCGCGTATTTTGCGGCGCCGAAGCGGTTCAAAAACGACGTTCTGCTGGTCGCCAGCTTTCTGTTCTACGCGTTCGGCGAACCGTGGTACGTTTTTTTGATGATCGCGTCCGTGTTCGTCAACTACGCCGGCGCGCGTCTGATCGAATCGACGCGGTTTAAAAAGACGGTTCTGTTTTTGACCGTCGCGGCGAATCTGGGGACGCTGGGGTATTTCAAATACTTCAACTTCGTCGTTGAAAACGTCAACGCCGTGTTCGGCGCGCGGCTGGATCCGGTTTATATCGTTTTGCCGGTCGGGATATCCTTTTACACGTTTCAGGCGCTGTCCTATGTGATCGACGTGTATCGCGGTCAGGTCGCGGCGCAAAAGGACGCGTACCGTCTGGCGCTGTACATCATGCTGTTTCCGCAGCTGATCGCGGGGCCGATCGTGAAATACCACGACATCGCCGGCCAGATCGACAACCGCGGCGAGGACATCGACGACGTGTATTACGGCGCGCTGCGCTTTATCGGCGGGCTGGCGAAGAAAATGCTGATCGCGGACACGCTGGGAATGCTGGCGGACGAAGTGTTCGGCGGCGATCTGCGCTATGTTTCGACGCCGGTCGCGTGGGCGGGCGCGATCGCCTATATGTTCCAAATCTATTACGATTTCAGCGGGTATTCCGACATGGCGATCGGGCTGTGCCGGATGTTCGGATTCAAAATCCCCGAAAACTTCGACCACCCCTATGTGTCGCGGTCGATCACGGAATTCTGGCGCCGCTGGCACATCAGCCTGTCAACGTGGTTCAAGGAATACCTGTACATCCCCTTGGGCGGCAGCCGCGTGTCCAAACCGCGCACGGCGTTCAACCTGATGTTCGTGTTTTTGATGACCGGATTGTGGCACGGCGCGGGGTGGACGTTCGTCCTGTGGGGCGCGTTCCACGGCGTTTTGATCGTTTGTGAAAAGCTGGCCGGTCTGGACACGGCGAAACGGGGACGGGCGCGCGACTTTTTCATGCGGGGTTACACGCTGGCCGCCGTTTTGGCGGGGTGGGTGCTGTTTCGGGCGGAAAGCCTGCCCGCCGCGGTCGATTATTTCAAAAAGATGCTGGGGCTGATCCCCGACGAATACGCCGCTCTGGATTTCGTTTACTACGTTGACGGCGAAGAGGCGCTGGCCTTCGCGTTCGCGGCCGTTTTGTCCGCGCCGGTCGCAAAGGATTTTTTCACCGCGCGGAACAAACATCCGGCGTTGGCGCGCGCGGTCGCTCTGGCGTTGTTTTTGCTGTCGGTGACGGTGATCGGCGCGGGGACGTTCAACCCGTTCATTTATTTCAGGTTCTAGTCGATCGGGATGATGCGCTCGAACGTTTTGTGTTCGTCAACGCCCTGCAAAACGACGCCGTCGAATCCCAGTTCCATAATGCTTTTGAAATAAATGCCGACAATACGTTTCCACGCGGGGTTCCAATAATCGACGATGACGCCGGCGGGGTTCGTTTTCGACGGAAAACGCAGCCACGCGGGATCGCCGGTTTTCCACCCCTGTTCCCAATACAGGCGCGTGTCTTCGGCCACGGCGATGTTCAAAACGGCGAACACCAGCCGCCGCGCCCCCAGTTTTTTGGATCGGATTTCTTTGACCTCGTCCTTTGTCAGCGGGATGTTCCATTTGAAAAACGGTTCGATGACCAGCAAATCGTAATTGGTCGCGCCCAGTGCTTTGACCCACAAATCCTTGTCGGAAAAGCGGCGCGTGTTCGTCATGATCAGCATATTGCGGACTTTGGCCGTTGAATCGACGTTGTCCGGATTTTCCAGAAACAAAGCCGTCCTTGCCGGAATCCGGTCGAACGCGGCCGTTTTGTCCGTGTCCGCGTGGACGGGGATTTTTTTCTTGGCCAAAGCGGCGACGGCGGCGGCGCGTTCCTTTTCCGACGCGCAATGTTCGGCCGCGATGACGGACAGGCCGTAATCGGCGATGATCTTTTCAACGCGGGCGGGCGTTTTGTCCTTGGCCTTGCCGCAAACGCCGTTGGTCAGCAGCACGCCGTCAACGGCGGAAATGTAGCGGCGCACGGGCGTTCCCGCCGCGACAGGATGTTCGGGGGAAAACAGTTTGAGTAAAAAACGTTCGTCGTCGGTTTTCGCCCCCGCCATTTCGGCGCGGTGCAGGTCGTCCAGATCGTTTTCCCATTCGCCGCGCGTCATCAATTCCAGCCCGCCGTCCAGAAAAACCTTGAATTCCGGCCGCGTCGCGCGCGCGTACTGTCCCAAAGCGACGACAACGTCGCGCATCATTTCGCGATAGTTCGGAATGTACGCGCCTTCGATTTTCAACCGTTCCTCCAGCGGGTCGAAATCGTCGGGGATTTGCGCCGGAACCTGCGCCGCCGCCGGCGCGGCCAGCGTCAAAAAGCACCACAGGACGCAAAAATATGCTCTTTTGACCATGAAAGGAAACTTTCTTGATGTTTTTTTGTCAGAATTTTAGTTATTCTATGTGAAATTCATTTGAAATTCATTAACAAAAGAAGGATGCCGTGACGGATAAAACAGTATGGGTGCTGGCCGACGACAGAGCCGGAAACACCGCGCAGGCCATGGGAACGGCCGAAGCCATGGGCGTGACGCCGATCGTTAAAACAGTTCGTTACACCAAGGCCGTTTTGCTGCCGAACGCTTTGCGCGGATCGTCAACCGTCGGGGTGACGCGCGAAACGGTTGACGGGATCAAACCGCCGTTTCCCGACGTGGCGATCGCCGCGGGACGCCGCGCCGCGCCTTTGCTGCGCCATATCAAAAAGCTTTCGGGCGGAAAAACGAAAATCGTGCAGATCATGTTCCCCGGATTGATCGGGTTAAGCGATTTCGATCTGGTCGTCCTGCCCAATCACGACGGGTGCAAGGCCGTGCGTCCGAACATTCTGCGCACGACGGGCGCGCCGCACCGCATCACGCCGCGGCGTCTGGCCGCCGAACGCGAAAAATGGGAAAAGGTTTTCGCCGGTCTGCCCGAACCGCGCATCGCTTTGATCGTCGGCGGGGCGACAAAGGACAAGCCCTTTACGCCGGAAATGGCGCGCGATCTGGCCGCGCGCGCGGTCGCCCTGTCGCGGGCGGCGGGCGGCGGGTCGTTTCTGGTCACGACATCGCGCCGCACGGGGGCGGAACAGGAAAAGATCATCCGCGACGCTTTGCCCGATCCGCAATTCTTTTACGGGTGGGGCAATAAAGAGATTGAAAATCCGTACTTCGGTTTTCTGGCGCTGGCGGATCACATCATCGTGACGGGCGATTCCGTTTCCATGTGTTCCGAAGCCTGCGCGGCCGGCGCGCCGGTTTACATTTACGCGCCCGCGGGGACAGTCGGGAAAAAACACGCCCTGCTGCATCGGGAGCTGTATCAAAACGGATACGCCGTCGAATTGACGGAAAATCCCGTTCCCGTTGCAAACGGCGACCGCAAACGGTTGAACGCGGCGCGGGATGTTGCTGAAAAAATCAAGGAAATGGTGGGCTGAAATGGTTTCTTTTTGCGCGGACATAGATCGGTTGTTTACGGAAATCCCGTTTTTGCAGCGGTGCAAAGCCGCCCGCGACGCGGGGTTTTCATCGGTTGAATTCACAATGCCCGACGGCGTCGGATTGGGCGAATTGGGGGACGCCGCCGCTTATAAGGGGCTGAAACTGTCCGTGCTGACCATGCCGGCGGAACAGTCGGCTTTGGCGTTTGACGCGAAATCGAAACGCGCGTTTCTGGACGCGTTCGACGCTTTGCTGGACAAGGCGGATTTTCTGGAATGCAAGCAAATCCACATCGCCGGCCGCCCGTTGGACGAAGAACGGTTCGACGCCGCCCGCGACGCTTTCGTTTCGGCTTTGCACGCCGCCGCGCCCCGCGCGCGTCAGGCGGGGGTGAAGATTTTGCTGGGATTTAAAAACCCGACGGAAAATCCGGATTTCTATCCGGCTTCGACGCTGGAGGTTTTGGAATTGATGGACGAGCTGAACGACGACAAAGTGTTCGCCTATCTGTTCGACGTTTACCAATCCCAAATGACCGAAGGCGGGCTGGGCAACACGATTGATTCCCTGATTTCCCTGATCGGCCACGTCCGCATCGCGGGCGTTCCGTCCGGCGCGGAACCCGACGCGGGCGAAGTGAATTACGATTACATCCTGTCGTCGCTGGAAACGCAGGGGTATCGGGGGCACGTCGGATGTTCCTATACGCCGCGGCTGAAAACGGCCGACGGGCTGAAATGGATGAAAAAGTATGTATGAGGATCGCGCCGATTTCGCCTGCGCGCTGGCCGACGCGGCGGCTGGTGTGATCATGCGCGCTTTCCGCCGGCCGGTCGAAGTGACGGACAAATCCGATTCAACCCCCGTGACGGCCGCCGACAAAAACGCCGAACGGGCGATGCGCGAAATGATCGAACGGGAATTTCCCCGCGACGGCATCGTCGGCGAGGAATACGGGACGGAAAACGCGGAATCGGAATACGTCTGGGTGCTGGATCCGATCGACGGGACGCAGTCGTTCATCGCGGGCGTGCCGCTGTTCGGGACGCTGGTCGCGCTGCTGCGCCGCGGGGTGCCGGTTGCGGGCGTGATCAACCAGCCGTTTACAAAGGAACGCTGGGTCGGCGTCGCGGGGCGTCAAACGACGCTGAACGGCCGGCCCGTTCAAACGCGGAAATGCGCGTCGCTGGATCGGGCGGTTTTGTTTTCGACGGCGGATAAGACGATGTTTGCAAACGCGGACGACAAAAAACGGTTCGACGCCCTGCGCGATCGGGTGAAATCGGCGCGTTACAGCACGGATTGCTACGGTTACGGGCTGGTGGCCGCGGGGTGCGGCGACATCGTGTGCGAAGCCGATTTGAAGCTGTACGATTACGCGGCGCTGGTGCCGGTCGTGCGCGGCGCGGGCGGCGAAATGACCGATTGGACGGGACGCCCCCTGTCGCCGGAAAACGACGGCGGCGGCCGGATATTGGCGGTCGGGGACGCGCGTTTGATCGCTCAAACGGCGGAGGTTTTGAACCCGTGAAAAAGCTGTTGCCGATCCTGTTTGTTTTGTTCGCCGTTTTGCCCGCCGCCGCGCAGCAATATCAAGCGACGCCGGCCAAGGGCGCGGCGATGCACGGCTATCCGAAATACGGGTGGAATTTCAAAAACTTCGACTACGTCAATCCCGACGCGCCGAAAGGCGGAACGCTGACCATGGCGGCGTTCGGCAGTTTCGACACGTTCAATCCCTTTACGATCAAAGGCGTTCCTGCGGCCGGAACGGGATTGCTGTTCGATACGCTGATGGTGGAATCCGCCGACGAACCGTTTTCAGAATACGGGTTGGTCGCCGAAACGGTCGAAATGCCCAAAGACCGGTCGTGGGTGGCGTTCAACCTGAACCGCAAGGCGCGGTTTTCCGACGGATCGCCCGTGACGGCGGACGATGTCGTTTTTTCCTTTGACATCCTGCGCGCCAAAGGGCTGCCGATGTACCGCTATTACTACGGCAACGTTGAAAAGGCGACGGCGGAATCCCCGCGTCGCGTCCTGTTCACGTTCAAAGCCGGCGACAACCGCGAACTGCCGTTGATTTTGGGGCAGATGCCCGTGCTGTCCAAAGCGTACTGGCAAAACAGGGATTTCACGGCGACGACGCTGGAACCGCCGTTGGGCGGCGGCGCGTACAAGGTCGCGGCGTTTGAAACGGGGCGGTACGTCGTGTATGAACGCGACCCCGACTATTGGGCGAAAGACTTGCCGTCCGTCAAGGGATTCAACAACTTTGACCGGATACGTTACGACTATTACCGCGACGCGACCGTCGCCGTCGAAGCGTTCAAAACGGGCGCGTTCGACCTGCGCGTCGAAAACGAAGCGAAAAAATGGGTGTCGGCCTACAACGGTTTTTCGCAAAAGGACGGGCTGGTCAAAGGCGAATTTTCCCACGGGCTGCCGTCCGGAATGCAAGGGTTCGTTTTCAACACCCGCCGGCCGCTGTTCGCCGACCGCCGCGTGCGCGAAGCTGTCGGGCTGGCGTTCGATTTTGAATGGTCGAATAAAAACCTGTTTTACGGGCTGTACAAGCGCACGCAAAGCTATTTCGACAATTCGGAGCTGGCGGCCAAAGGATTGCCGAAAGGCGAAGAGCTGAAGCTGTTGAACGCGTATCGCGACAAACTGCCCGCAGAGGTGTTTAAAAAGCCGTTTTCCCTGCCGAAAACGTCGGGTGACGGCAACATCCGCCCGCAGTTGGAACGCGCTTTCAAATTGCTGGAAGAGGCCGGATGGACGGTGCAAGACGGCGTTTTGAAAAACGCGCAGGGGCGGCCGTTCGCGTTTGAGATTTTGCTGGATTCGGCGTCCGCGCCCGCGTGGGAACGCATCGCGCTGCCGTATGTGCGCAACCTGAAACGGCTGGGGATTCAGGCGGTCGTGCGCGCCGTCGATACGACGCAGTACAAAAACCGGACGGACGCGTTCGATTACGACATGATCGTGAACATCTGGGGGCAATCGACTTCGCCGGGGAACGAACAGCGGTATTTCTGGGGGTCGAAAGCGGCCGCCGCCGCGGGATCGCAGAACTACGCCGGCATCGAAAACCCCGTCGTTGACGATTTGATCGAAAAGGTCGTCGAGGCGGCCGACCGCAAAAAGCTGGTCGCAGCCGTTCGGGCGTTGGATCGCGTTTTGTTGTGGGAATATTACGTCGTGCCGCATTGGTATGTGCCGTCCACGCGTTTGGTGTATTGGGACAAATTCGGCAAACCCGCCGGATCGCCGATGAAAGGCGTCCAGCTGATGAGCTGGTGGATCGACGGCAAAAAGGACGCCGCTTTGCGCAAAAAACGCGCGGGCGGTCGGAACCAAGCGGCCGGACGGGAAAAAACGGTGTTTCAACAGGTAAGGGAGTGGTTCTGATGCTGCGTTATTTCATCCGCCGTCTGGCTTTGATCCCTTTGACCCTGTTCGGCATCATGGCCGTGAATTTCCTGTTCGTCCAGCTGGCGCCCGGCGGGCCCGTCGAACAGGTCGTCGCAAAACTGCAAAGCGGGCAGGGCGCGGGAAAAACGATCGGCGACGGCGGCATGATCGGCGCGGGAACGGGACGGCAGGATTTCGCGGTGCAATCGAAATACCGCGGCGCGCAGGGGCTCGACCCCGCGTTGATCAAAGAGTTGGAGGTTCAGTTCGGATTCGACAAACCTTTGCACGCGCGTTTTTTCACCATGATGAAAAACTATCTGCGTTTCGATTTCGGCAAAAGCTTTTACCGCGACGTGCCCGTGACGGATCTGATCCGCGAAAAAATGCCCGTGTCGGTTTCGCTGGGGGTGTGGACGACGCTGATCATCTATCTGGTTTCCGTGCCGCTGGGCATCGCCAAAGCCGTGCGCGACGGGTCGAAATTCGACGCGGCGACCAGCTGGGCGGTCATCATCGGATACGCGGTTCCCGCCTTTTTGTTCGCGATGGTGATGATCGTCCTGTTTTGCGGCGGGCGGTATTGGAACGTGTTTCCCCTGCGCGGGCTGTTTTCGGAAAACTGGGATCAAATGGGGACGGTTGACAAGGTCAAGGATTACCTGTGGCATTTGGTTCTGCCCGTCGGGTCGATGGTCGCGGGCGGTTTCGCGGGGCTGACCATGCTGACCAAAAATTCGTTTTTGGAAGAGATTTCAAAACAGTACGTCCTGACCGCCAAAGCCAAGGGATTGGACGACACGGCCGTTTTGTACGGCCATGTGTTCCGCAACGCGATGCTGATCGTTCTGGCCGGTTTTCCGGCGGTTCTGGTCGGAATGCTGTTCACGGGGTCCGTGCTGATCGAAGTCGTTTTTTCATTGGACGGGTTGGGGCTGCTGGGTTTTGAATCCGTCATGACCCGCGATTATCCCGTGATTTTCGGGACGCTGTACATTTTCGGATTGATCGGGTTGGTGCTGAACCTGATTTGCGACATGACGTATCATCTGGTCGATCCGCGCATAGATTTCGGAGGCCGCCATGAATGAACGCAGCCGTGAACGTTGGCGCAAATTCAAATCGAACCGGCGCGGGTTTTACGCTTTCATCCTGTTTTGCGTGATTTTGGCGTTCGTTTCGGCCGCCGGTTTCATCGCGAACGACAAACCGCTGGTCGTACGGTACGACGGCGGGTGGTATTTTCCGGTCTTTCGCGAATATCCGGAAACGACGTTCGGCGGAAAGTTCAAAACCGCGGCGGATTACAGGGATCCCTATGTGCAGAACTGCATCAATAAAAAGGGTTTTTTCATCATGCCGCCCGTTCCGTTCAGCTATGACACGATCAATTACAACCTGCCGTCGCCCGCCCCGTCGGCGCCCGGCCGCGAAAACCGGCTGGGGACGGACGATTTGGGGCGCGACGTGTTGGCGCGGCTGATCTACGGGACGCGGTCGTCGCTGTTTTTCGGGCTGATCCTGACGGCGCTGTCGTCTGCGATCGGCATTTTCGCCGGCGCGGTGCAGGGGTATTTCGGCGGTAAAATCGACTTGTTCGCCCAGCGGTTTTTGGAAATCTGGGGGTCGCTGCCCCAGCTGTTCGTTTTGATCATCGTGTCCAGCATCATCGCCCCCGGATTTTGGACGCTGCTGTTCGTTTTGCTGCTGTTTTCATGGACGGCGCTGGTGCCCGTGGTGCGCGCCGAATTCCTGCGCGCCCGCAATTTCGATTACGTCAAGGCGGCCTACGCGATGGGGACGCCGGACTTTGTCATCATTTTCCGCCACGTGTTCCCCAACGCGATGGTGGCGACGCTGACCTATCTGCCGTTCATTCTGTCGGGCGCGGTCGTGTCGCTGACGGCGTTGGATTTTCTGGGGTTCGGGATGCCGGCGGGCGCGCCGTCGCTGGGCGATTTGGTGCGTCAGGGCAAAGAAAACCTGCAGGCGCCGTGGCTGGCGGCTTCGGCGTTCGTGTCACTGGCCTTTTTGCTGACCGTGCTGGTTTTTATCGGCGAAGCCGTGCGCGACGCCTTTGATCCGAGGAAAAACAAATGAGCTTGCTGTCCGTTCAAAACCTGACCGTCCGGTTCGGGCAAAACCCGCCCGTCGTCAACGGTGTGTCGTTTCAAATCAATAAAGGGGAAACGCTGGCTTTGGTCGGGGAAAGCGGATCGGGCAAGACGGTCACGGCGCTGTCGGTTCTGCAGCTGCTGGATTATCCGCACGCGTCGCATCCGGCGGGGTCGGTCAAATTCGACGGGCGCGAGCTGATCGGCGCGGACGATTGCGTTCTGCGCGATATTCGCGGCAGCCGCGCGGCCATGATTTTTCAAGAACCGATGACATCGCTGAACCCGCTGCACACGATTGAACGGCAGGTCGCCGAAACGATTCTGCTGCATACGGACGCGACGGCGCAAGAGGCGCGCGACCGCGTTGTCGAATTGCTGAAAACGGTCGGGCTGCGCGACGCGGAAAAACGGTTGGACGCGCTGCCGCACGAACTGTCGGGCGGGGAACGCCAGCGCGTGATGATCGCGATGGCTTTGGCCAACGATCCCGATTTGCTGATCGCGGACGAACCGACGACGGCGCTGGACGTGACGGTGCAGGCGCAGATTCTGAAACTGCTGTCGTCTTTGCAAAAACGGCTGGGGCTGGCGATGCTGTTCATTTCACACGATCTGGATGTCGTCGCGCGGATCGCCGACCGCGTGTGCGTGATGAAAGACGGGCAAATCGTCGAAAGCGGGGATTGTTCGACCGTTTTGAACAATCCGACGCATCCATATACGAAAACGCTGGTCGCGTCGAAACCGTCCGGCGCGCCGGTGCGCTGCGCGGAAAAGGCGGAAACGCTGCTGTCGGCGCGGGATGTCAGGGTGTCTTTCCCGTTGAAAAAAAGCCTGTTCGGCAAACCGTTGTCCGTTTTGAACGCCGTGGACGGCGTGTCCCTGACGCTCAAGGAAGGGCAGGCGGTCGGTTTGGTCGGGGAAAGCGGATCGGGCAAATCGACGCTGGGGTTCGCGCTGTTGAAACTGCAGGCGTCAACGGGGGAAATCGTTTTCGATCAAACGGACGTTTCGGCGCTGAAAGGCGAAAAGCTGCGCCGTTTGCGCCCGCAGATGCAAATCGTTTTTCAGGATCCGTATTCGTCGCTCAGCCCGCGGATGACAGTCGCGCAAATCGTCGGCGAGGGGCTGAACGTTCACCGCAAGGATATGACCAAAGATCAAAAACGCGTCGCCGTCGAACGGGCGGTCAAGGATGTCGGGTTGGACGCTGACGTTTTGAACCGCTATCCCAATATGTTTTCCGGCGGTCAGCGCCAGCGGATCGCGTTGGCGCGCGCGCTGGTTTTGCAGCCGCGGCTGATCGTTTTGGACGAACCGACCAGCGCGTTGGACGTGACGGTGCAGTCGCGCATGATAGAACTTTTGAAAAAACTGCAAAAAAGGTATAATATGGCGTATCTGTTCATCAGCCACGATATGCGCGTCGTCAAAGCGTTGGCGGAATACGTATATGTGATGAAGGACGGACGGATCGTCGAATCGGGCGCTAACCCCGATTTGTTCGACAATCCGCAGCAACCCTACACCCGCCGGCTGATGACGGCGGCCTTTGACAATTAACGGATGGAAAAACGATGACACAAAAGGATGAAACGGACAACACCGTGCTGCAGCGCGTTTTCGGCGACGAGGCGCTGATGGAGGTCAACGTCGATCTGTCCGTCGTTTTGGGGCGCACGCTGCTGCGTGTTTACCAGCTGTTGAAACTGGGGCGCGGGGCGGTCGTCGAATTGAACCAGCTGCTGAACGACCCCGTTGAAATTCTGGCCAATGAAATCCCTATCGCAAAGGGCGAAGTGATCGTCACAGACGAAGGGTACATCGGCGTGAAAATCACGGAATTGCTGACATCCCAAAAAGGATCGGGCGGATCGCTGGTCAGCAAATCCGCCGTCGGTTCGTTCGGGAAATAGCGCGGCCTATCCCTGTCGCCGTTCGGCGCGCAGTTTGCGGATGCGTCCGCACAAATCCTTGATAATGTTGCGTTCCAACGCCTTGTGTTCGTTCATCAGGCGGTACAGCGCCGTGCCGGAGATTTTGAAAAACGACGAATCTTCAACCGCCGTCGCCGTCACGTCCGCGGGCGCCTGATCCAGCGCGGCCAGTTCGCCGAAAACGTCCAAGGCGTTCAATTCCTTGACGGTCTGGCCGTTTCTGTGCAGTCTGACCTGCCCCTGCAGGATGATGTACATATCGTTCCACGGTTCGCCGGCTTTGACGATGTCCGCGCCGATCATGGCGGCCGTTTCGTCCGCCGCGGCGACGATGTCGGACAGGGCGGCTTCGGGAATGCCCGCGAACAGCGGCACGTTCTTTAAAACCAATACTTTTTCAAGCGTCAACAGCATAAACGGTACTCCTTAAAAAGCGATATGTCCCGCGCCGTCCGTGATGAAACGCGCCATGCGGGCGACGGGGGCGCACGGGTCGGTCAGACATCCGGAAATCAATCGGGCGGATTCGTCGCGGGGCAGAATTTCGCCGATCGCCCAAACGGCCGTTTCCCGCACGATGGGATCGACATCGGTCAGCAAAACGACCAACGCGTCAACGAACATTTTGTCCTTGATCGTTCCCGCGGCGAACGCGGCGCACGCGCGCGTCCAATCGGTCAATTCGCCGACGGGCGTTTTCAAAATGTCGCAAACGTGTCCGGCGACGGACAGAACGGGCGGATAGAAATGCGGCCGCAGCAGGGCGAGTTTTTCGCGCACGGTCTTTTTTTCAAACAAAGGCAGGCACAGCGTCCGCAATTCGCCCGACAGGACGCGGTCAACGATTTTGACGGTTTCCCCGTTGTCGTCCTGCGCCGTGTCGTACCGGCCGAGCAGTTCTTTGATCGCGGGCGACGGCTGCAGCAAAGCCAGCAACAGCAGCAGGCGTTCCTTGATGTATTCGATTTCGCCGTTCAGCGCGGATTTCAAAATGTCCAAAGCGCGCGTGAACGCGTCGTTTTTGTTCGTGTCCAAAACGGCGGCGGCGGCCAGCAGCCCCGTCGCGGTTTCGATTTCGTCGTACAGGCACAGACGCACCGCGCCGGCGTTTTTGCCCGCGGCCTTGAAATCGCCCAGAACCAACGATTTCAACACGTTGAAACGCACGCGCCGGTCGTCGATGCCGATGTGTTTGAACAACAGTTTTTCCGACGCGACGGACGGGATTTTTCCGGCGACTCTGGCCAGCAGCATCCGGAACTGAACCGGATAGCGGGCGTCCGTCATCACCTTTTCAATCTGATCCAAGGCTTTGTCGCCGTATTGCATCAAAACGGCGACGGCGTCTTCGCGCAATTCGGGAAAGCGGAACGTTTCCATCACGGCGGGCAGCAGCGGAACGATCAGCAGTTTGCCCGCGGCGTCCAAAGCCGCGCGGCACACCGCCGGATCGTCGTCGTTCAACAGGTCGTTCAGCGGGTGGTAAAACGCTTGATTCCCCGCGTTGCCCAATACCTTGGCCGCCAGACATCTGGCCGGTGCGTCGAATGAAACGCTTAACGCCGCGACGTGTTCAATGGCGGAAAAGACGCCTTCGCGCCCCGCGGCCAGCAGACCGGTCAGAACGCCTTCGCACAAATCGGGATCGGGCAGCAGGGAAACGGCCTTCGCGCGGTCGTCGCCGCCGCCCAGACGGCACAGGATGCGCCACGCCTCCCGCCGGACTTTGGTGCTGAAATCCGTTTCGGCCATATCGCGGACGAAATCGACGGCCGCCGTCAGACGCGCGTTTTCAATGCGCGACAGGGCGTACAGCCGCACGTCGGCGTTTTCGTGGCGCAAGGCCAGCTTCAGGCTTTTGATAAACAGCGGGGAACGCGATTCCTCAATGACGCGCAGGGCGTACAGCGCCTCTTGCGAATCGCGGCCGTCCAGACGGCTTTTCAAATACTTTTTAATCCGCTTGCCCGTCAGGATCAAACGCCCGCCGCGCCACAAATGCGATTCCAGCTGGTTCAAAACCAGACGCAGGTACGTTGCGCGCGCGGCGCAAATGACAATCAGAACGACGGCGGCCAGCGCGGCCATGAAACAGATCAGACGCTGTTCCGTGATGTGGGATTCCGCATACCATAAAAACGCGCCGCACAACGCCAGCGCCAGCGGTTCGACCGCCGATTTGCGGATCACGGTCGCCCTGAATCCGGAACGCAGGGATACGGCCAGCGGCACGGTTTGCAGCGCGGTTTCGCGCGCTTCGCCCGCCGTCAATTCCAGCAAAGCCTTGCCCGCGACGATCAGGGGGAACGCCGCGAACCACCCGCCGGCCGCCGCCGTCAGCAAAATCACGGGGAACAGGTACAAAACGGTGAAAACGGACACCGCCCCTTTCGCCGCCAGCGCGATGAACGCGGCGGTCAAAACGCCGGACAGCGCGTAAACCCCGCCGAACGTCCGCGCCATTTGAACCGTTTGACCGTCAAACGTCAGGGCGGTGATGTTTAAGAAGTAATAGTTGAAAACGCCCGCGGCGAAAAACAAAACGCCGGCCAGAACGTAAAAACGCCGGTACAGCTTTTTTTGCGTGCTGTCGTAACCGGAACGGCGGATCTGGCGTTTTTTGACGGCGATTTTTTCGGCGATCGGCGCTGATCCGTTGTCAATCAGCACTTTCAGCAAAGCGGCGGCGGTCAAAACGGCCAGCGAAGCGGCCAGCACGGACGTTTCCGGCGCAAAACCGCGGATGAACGCGCCGGCGGCGAACGCGGCCAGAGCCTGCGCCCCCAAAACGGCGGTCAGGGTTTTCATTTTGGCGTTGAACAGGCCGTAACGGAACGCGGCGATCCAAAACGCGGTTTCGGCGACGACGCGGAAAGCGTCCTTGAACACCATGGCGCACGCGCGGGGCGCACCGGCGGACGACAGCGAAACGGCCGCGTACAGCGCCAGTCCGGCGACGGCGGCCGTGGCGGAAACAAGGGCGGGCGCGGCGGTTTTCCGTCCCCGCAGCGACGCCAGAGCCGGCCACAAAACGGCCAGCGCGACGGCCGTCGCGACAAACGTTTGCGCGATGTAATGACCGGCGTAGGCGTTCAGGAACAAAACGGACGATCCGGCGTCCATGGCGGCGACGGCGAATGTTTTGAAAAACGAACACAAGACCAGCAAAGCGGCGGGAGCGGCCTCCTGCACCGAAATGTAAACGCCCGTCCCCAGTTGTTTCGCGCGGTTCATTCATCCTCCTTTACCGGCAACCCCATCAGGGACGCGGCGTAATCGCGCGCCTTGAACGGGTGCAGATCCGTTATTTGTTCGCCGACCCCGATCAGGTGCAGCGGCAGTTTGAATTCGTCCGCCAAAGCCACGGCGACGCCGCCTTTGGCCGTTCCGTCCAGTTTTGTCAGGATCAATCCCGTGACAGGGACGGCTTGGGAAAACAGTTTGACCTGCGAATGGGCGTTCTGTCCGACGGTGGCGTCCAGCACCTGCAAACAGGCGTGCGGGGCGTCCGGAATTTGTTTTTTGATGATGCGGACGATTTTCTGCAGCTCCTCCATCAATTCGGATTTGTTCTGCAGCCGTCCGGCCGTGTCGATGAACAAAACGTCGTCGCCGTTTTTTTTCGCCGCGGCCAAAGCGTCGAACACCAATCCCGCGGCGTCCGCCCCCGCCGGTTTGGAAACGACGGGGCATCCCGTCCGTTCGCCCCATACTTTCAGCTGTTCAACCGCGGCCGCGCGGAACGTGTCGGCGGCGGCGAAGCTGATTTTCAGGCCTGTTTCCTTCATCTGCTGCGCCATTTTGCCGATCGTCGTCGTTTTGCCCGCGCCGTTGACGCCGACCATCAGGATGACGAACGGCTTTTTGTCCGGATCGACAACCAGCGGTTTGGCGAAAGGTTCCAGTTTCTGCGCGATTTTATCGGCGAAAAAGGCGCGCACCTCTTTGTCCGTCGTTTCCTTGTCGAATTTGTCTTTGGCCAGTTCGGCCGTCATCGCCGCCGCCGTTTTCGTGCCGACATCGGCCATGATCAGCAGGTCTTCGATGTCCTGCAGGGTGTCCTTGTCCAGCCGGCGTTTGGTCAGCAATCCGCCGATGCCGGAAACCAGCGGCGCGGCCGTGCGCGACAATCCTTGCTTTATCCGTTCCAGCCAACCGGTCATGGTTTAAATCGCGCTCCCTTCAAAAACACCCGCCTGACGGACACCCGTCAAACGCACGGGGACGAATTGCCCCGCGGTGAAATCGCCGTCGATGTGAACGGGCAGGTAGTGTTCGCACAGTCCCTTTTGATCCGCTTCGTACAAAACAACGGCCGTCGAGCCTATTCTGCCTTGCATATAATCAAAAAGCAAGCGTTCTCCCGTTTCGCGCAGGATTTTGGCGCGCTCTTTGCGGACGGGAACGGGGACTTGCGGCATTTTCGCGGCGGGCGTTCCGCTGCGTTCGGAATAGGGGAAGACGTGCAGGTGCGTGATGTTCGCCCGTTCGACCAGATCGACCGTGTTGTTGAACATCGCGTCGGTTTCCGTCGGGAATCCCGTGATGAAATCCGCGCCGAACACAACGTCGGGGCGGACGGCGCGCACCTTTTCGCACAAAGCGGCGACATCTTCGCGTGTGTGGCGGCGCGCCATGCGTTTCAACACCATGTTGTCGCCGGATTGGACGGACAGGTGGATGTGCGGCTGCAAAACGTCCGATTCCCCGAACAGGCCGATCAGCCGGTCGTTTAAGCACGCGGGATCCAGCGACCCCAGCCGCAGCCGTTTCAGCCCGTCCGTTTTCGCCAACGCCGCGACCAGTCCGGCGAAGTCGGGATAGTCGGTGATGTCAACGCCGGTCAGCCCGATTTCCGCATATCCCTTTTCGACCAGCGCGCGCGCGTAATGCAATATCTTTTCCGCGTCCAGATACACGCTTTTGCCCCGCGCCTGCGGGATGATGCAAAACGTGCAGCGGTTGTCGCAGCCCTGCTGAATCTGGATGAAGGCGCGGCACCGGCCGTCGAAAAACACGGGTTCGGCGGCGGCGATGTCCGCGGGTTCGGCGATGTCTTGCACGGCGACGGCGGGGCTTTGCGGCAGAAAGTTTTTCGGGTCGAGCTTTTCGCGGTTGCCCAGCACGCGATCGACTTCGGGCATACGGGCGTACAGTTCGGGGTGAACCTGCGCCGCGCATCCCGTCACCACCAGAAAGGCGTCGGGGTGTTCGCGTCGGGCTTTGCGGACGGCTTGGCGGCATTGGCGTTCGGCTTCGCCCGTGACGGCGCAGGTGTTGACGACGACGATGTCGCGGCCGCAATTTTCCAGTTCCTGACCGATGGCGGCGGATTCAAAAGTGTTCAAACGGCAGCCGAAAGTGATGATTTTCGCGGGCATGGCACGATCCGATAAAGTTGATTTGTTCAAAAGTAACAAAAAACGCCGGTCGAAGTAAAGACCGGCGTCGTTTGTTCCGATAAAAAAGATTACCGTCCGCCCGCCATTTTTTTGCGCAGCGCGGCCGCGTTTTTCGCCAGCGATTCCGTGACGGCGCGAACGCCGAAAGCCTGCTTGGACGGTTTTTTCTTCAGCTCTTGCAAAATGTCTTTGGATATTTTGCGGGTCGAGGAAAAACGCCCCAGAATTTTAGCCGCCGCCTGTCCCAGTTTCTGTTTGATCTTTTGCGCTTTGCCGTAAACGCGGATGCCCAGAACGGCCGCGGCGGGGTTGTGGAACAACGGCTGGGGCGGCAGTTTCAATCCGGCCTGTTTCATCGCTTTGTACGCGAACAAAACGCAGTTGCCGGAAAAGATTTGGTATTTCGGCGGGTTTTTCTTTTGTTCGTCGGCGTAGGCCTTGATCTTGTCATACTGTTTTTGGGAAATGTGATAGACCATTTTGTCGTCGTACGGTTCCTTGGAATCGTCGCCGACAAAGCCGTCGTATTTGCCGGACAGCAGGAATTTCAAACGCGTGCCCAGCGTGATGTCCGCGTTTTCGGGCAATCCGGCGGCGGAATGGAATCCATAGACGGTTTCCTTGCCGTCCTTGTCCGTGATGCCGATGAACGCGTGTCCCGTCGTCGCGCCGACATCGCCTTCGCGGTTCATGACGGCGTTTTTCAAATGGGGCGGGATCATCACTGCGGGCGATTCGACATAAAGGGTCGCTTTGCACGGTGTGTTTTCGCCGGTCGCCTCAGTCTTCTTCATGTTCGTCCCCCTCGTTTTCCGTCTGCGCCAAAGCTTCGACCGCGGCCAAAGCGTCGTGCAGAGCGTCGATTTTCATTTCGTTGTCCATATCCGCGGACGCCAGAATCTCCGCCGCCCATTCGTATTCGGGCGACACGGCGTAATCCGCGGGCAGCCGCCACAGGAAATCGACGACCAGCATCATGTCGGATTCCGTGTCGAACCCGTGTTCCAACGCCGTTTGGCAATCGTCGATCAGTTTGTTTTTCAACGCTTCGTCGTCCATGTCCCGCGTTTTTTCGGGAAAGGTCGATTTCAGGTACTGCATCGCGCGGTGGATGAAACGTTCGGCTTCCAGCTCTTGTTGTTTTGACATGACGGATCCTTTGCAAACTTTAACGCATTGTGGCAGAAAAAAAACGGTTTGAAAAGTTTTTTGTCTAATCTTTCGCGCTTTTTTTCCAAAATCCGGCGGCCGTTTGTTCGATCTGCAACGCTTCGGCCGCGTCGTTTTGATCGCGCGGGTCGGGACTTTGCGCCGTTTTTTCCGCCTCCGCCGGATAGCTTTTCCGGATCTTGAACACGGCCGCCAGCCAGACGCCGGAAAACAAGATGCCGATATAGGGCAGAATTTTTTCAACGATCAGCGCGTCGTTTTCGGACAGCTTGCCGATCACGATCAGAATCGCCGACCCGATCACGCCGCCCAGCGGGTTCAGCACACCCTCCAGCAGGGTGCGGATCTTGCCGCGGATGGCGCGCGCGAACACGTTGAACGACACCTGCACGGAATTGGACTGCACCGACATTCCGATCAGCGTCTGCATGAACACGGCCGCGACGATCGGGTACAGCCCCGGCGCCGCCAGCATGACGGCAAAGCACAGGATTTGCGAACAGGGCAGAAAGAAAAAACCGTTGCGCACGCCCGTCGTTTTCAACAGCTTCGATCCCAGAAACGTTTGGATCAGCAGGGCGGTGACGTTGGCGGCGGTCGTGTATCCGCCGTAAAAGGACGCCATTTCCTCGGATGTCGCGTAGGTTTTGTCCAGCGTTTTGGCGTAACAGAAATCAATGATCGTGCAGACCAGCCAGAACGATATGAACACGACGCTGAGATGCAGGGCGAACGCCGACGATTTGTAATGGAAAAATCCGTCTTTGAAATTGCGCGCCAAATCGGCCGGCGTCGTTTTTTCCGCGCTTTGCCCGCCGGTGACGCCGCTTTGTTTCAACAGGCGGGTCAGCGCGGCCGTGACGGCGATCGCGATCAAAACGCACGCGCCCCACGTCGCGACCAGCGATTCCGTCGGCCAGAATTTCGGCATCCGGTTGGCCGCGAATCCGCCCGCGATGCTGCCGATCAGGGGGGCGGTCGTCAACAAGGGATAGATGTCGGCCGCGCTTTTCGGGGAAAAGGTTTTGTTGATCAGGTTCCACGTCTGGATGATGAACACCGACGGGACGGAGATGATCAGAACGGCCAGAAAGATCAGCGTCCCCCTGAAACACGGCGCGGAAAAGGACGGTTCGGCGCGCAGAACGGCCAAATCGGCGGCCAGAACGGCGATGAATCCGATAAACGACAGCTGAACCAGCTTTTCGCTGGCGACGCGGTCGGCGAAAAACATCAAAATCAGGTTTAAAACGAACGACCCCAGCGCGGAAAACAGGAAAAAGCAGGACAGCGACTGCGTGCTGGTTTTCTTGATCAAAATCGAATAGACGCCCGACCACCCCGCGCCGTGTCCGAAATTGATCAGAAACAGCACGATCCAGAACAGGACGGACAGGACGGCGACCGGCCGCCCGTATTTTCTTAAAGGCGTCATGGCAGTTCCAAGTAATCTTCGATCAAATAGGGTTTGTACGTTTTCGTTTCATCGTCGGGCAGGCGTTCGACAACGGGGAATTTTTCCGGCGGGTGTTCGCCCCACCGTCCGCCCGCGCTCCAGACAAAGGGGGCGACGCCGGTTTTCCCCCGCGGCAGGACGCCGTCGGCGACCATGACGTAAAACGCGTCCGGCGTTTCAAAAACGAACGATTTGCCAACGGCGGCGACGCCGAAATTGCGCATCGCGTTGATGTCGGTTTGAACGCGGCCGTATTTGATGTGGCGTTCGTACAAAATCATGCTGTCAACGGGACGGCGGGATACGACTTCGGGCAAATGCCAAAAGGTCGTCTTGCGCTGGACGCGGGGACGGTCAAGCGAGCTGACGAACAAAATGAAATCGACGCCGCCGTTCAACGGCAGGGCGTTTTCCGCCGACCGTTCGATTTTGAAATAGCGGAAATTGCCGTCTTTTCCCGTATATAGGGCGCGCAGGTTTTTGTTCCGGCCGCTTTCGGCCAGCAAGGTCAGGTTTTCCGGAACGGCCGAGGCCGGCGGCGCGTTTTCCACCCGAAACCGGAGGCCGGCGGTTGAAAAGGCGGCCGCGTCCGTCACTCCCGTCAAAACGGGGATCGTCACGTCGCCGTCCGTCGTGTCCAAAACGCCGTCGAACGTTTCCGACAGCTTGCCGTCGCCGTAAACGGAATAGGCGGTCAGTCGGGTTTTTCCCTGTCCTTTGAACAGGCGCAGGACGGCGCCGGATTCGGGCGGGTTCAAAACGTAAACCGCGGCGGGATCGGACACGTCCGTTTCGCCGATGGCGACGCGGACGGCCTGTTCATCCAGTGTGTCGCGTTTTTCGGGAAAAGCGGTTCGGTCGAATTTTTTAAATTCATATACGAACGTTTCGCGGGGCGGTACGGTTCCCCGCACAACGCCTCCCTTTGTCCGGATGTCGATTTTGCCGCGTCCGAACAGCTTTTTCATCCCGTCGGGGCGGAACGCCGACAGGTCGATCGCGAACTTTTCCGGTTTGCCGGACAGGTTGATCAGCACCATCGCGGTTTCGTTCCCGCCGTTCAGCAAATAGGCGTAAACCTTGTCGTTGCCGGCGTTCAAAGCGGCGCGTTCGCCCTTGAAAAACAGATCGGGGCGACTGTTTTTCAGCTTCAGCAGATTGCGGTAATGGTTCAGCAGGGACGTTTCATCCTTGTCCTGCGATTTGACATTGACGGCGGCGTAATCGTCCGTGACCGGCACGACGGGCGCGTCCGACGTTGAAAATCCGCCGTTTTCGGAATCGTCCCACGCCATGGTGGCCACGGTCGCGTGAAACCATTTGTTTTTGAAATCTTTGAAATCCGAAAACCCTTTGATCCCCGTTTCGTCGCCGGCGTACAGCTTGACGTGGGCGGGGGTCAGCAGCAGGATCGACGCGGCGATTTTCAGCCGGTCGGGCGTCGGTTCGGCCAATCGGGTCGCCAGCCGCGCGCCGTCGTGATCCGAATGATAGACCAGCCGGTTCTTTAACGGCGTCAGCCTGAAAACGTCCGGATTGCCGAAAAAAGAATGCAGATAGGGGGCGGAATACAGCAGATCCGCGTCCGTTTCCCGATACGGGTAGATGTCGTTGATGAACGTGGAATCGAACATCAAATCGAACATTTCGCGATTCGGCGTCACATAGGCGATGTTGTTCGGCACGGGGATCGTTTCGGCAATCAACACTTTGTCCGCGCCGTATTTTTCCGTGATGTGACGGCGCAGTTCTTTCCAAAATTCAAAATTTTCGGGCTGGTGGTACTGCTTCGATTCCCCCGCGCCGTTGATGTACAGATGTTTGGTCGCGTCAATGCGGAAACCGTCCGCCCCCGCGTCCAGCCAGAAATCGACGACGGACAGGATATAGTCGCGCACCGCGGGATTGTGGTAATCCAGAAACGGCGAATTGCCCCACAGGGAATAGTAATACCCGCCGAACGGCAGCGGTTTCCACGCGGACGATTTGAACTGTTCCGCGTAATCGTTGAAATTCATCCATTCGCCGGCGGGGATTTCGTCGGCCGTGATGATCCAGCTTTTGTATTTGCTGTCGGGATTGGTCAGGATGTCTTGGAAAAAGGGATGCCGGACGGAAATGACGGTCGTGATGAAATCCAATACGATGTGCAGGCCGCGTTTGTGCGCCTCTTTCGTCAGCGTTTTGAAATCGCTCATCGTGCCGTAATCGGGGTGGATGTTTTTAAAATCCGTGATTTCGTATCCGTATTGGCTGCGCGGCATTTCGGGGACGTTCAGCGCCGGCGTCAGCGGCAGGGGGTGGATCGTGTTGACGTTCAGGCTTTTGATGTAATCCAGCTTTTGCGTCAGCCCTTTCAAATCACCTTTGCCGTCGCCGTCGGAATCGTAAAACGATTTGACCAGAACGTGGTACATGGACACCGTTTCATACCACGGATGCTTTTTTTCCGGCGAACAGGCCGCCGCGAAAATCAGGACGAAAAGAAAAAGGGATGTTTTGAAAACGTTTCGCACCGCCGCCATTATGCAATTCCAATCAATCGGATAACCTGTCAAAAGGATACAGGAGAGGCGGGACGAACGCAATCTTTGCGCAAAAGTTTTTTTACCGTCCGTTTTCCAACGCGAACAGATCCTGTTCCGCGCTGGACACCAGATCGGCGCGGGATTTGTATTTTTCCAGATCGCCGTGCGTGTTGATGTCCGTCAGCGGCAGGTCGTCTTTCAATTCGATTTCGCGGATATAGTCCGAATGTTCGATCAGCGCCGGCGTCCAATGGGAATCTTCGGGAATGATTTTGACGTATTTGAACAAATCGCGCGGCCACAAAACGGGATTGTGGCGGACGCCGTTGTACGACGGCATGACGACGGGCGGGCGTTTGGCCTTCGCGTCGAACGCGTCGATCATGCGGTCGATGTATTCTTCCGTGAACGCGGGCATATCTGCGGGCAGAACGACCGCGCCCGCGATATCGGGCGGCAGGACGGACAGCCCCAGACGGATCGACCCCAGAACGCCGGAAACGTAATCGGGGTTGCGCACGATTTTGACATCGTAGGGTTCCAGCCGCTTTTCAATGAATTTCGCGTCGTGTCCCGTGACGACGACGACATAATCCGCTTTGGACGACAGCGCCGAACGCACGGCGTGTTCGATCATCGCCAGCCCGTGCAAAGGTTCCAGCAGCTTGTTCGATCCGATCATCCGGCGCGACGCCCCCGCCGCCAAAATGACAATGGCGATTTTTTCGCTGTCCGAAACGGATCCGACGGCGACCGAGTTTTCCGCCTGTTCCGCCGTGATGCGTTTCGCCTGCCGCTGCAGGGACAGGCTGTTTTCGGCCAAAGACGGGAACGCGGACGCATCGGGCAGGGATTTCGTCGCCAGAAAACGCATCAGCGTGTCCAGCGCCGGTTTGTCCGCGTCGTCGGCGCAATACCCCAGCAGCTTCACGTCGTTTTTATGCCCGATGACCAGCGACAGCCCCGTATCGACCGGCCAGCCCAGCCTGTCGATATCGCCGGCGGATTCCTTGATGGCCGTCGGGACGACATCGTCGCGGTGCAAAGGCGGGTGGGGGCTTTCGATCAAAACGATTTCGGCGTGGGCGTCGATGGCGTCGCGCACCGCCTTTTCCAGCCGCTGCGAATTGTGTTCGCACAAATCGTGATAAACGACCTCGAACCCGTACACGCCGAACCGCGCGGCCAGCTCTTTTTCATCCAAAGGGGTGACGTGCGCGGGATCGGCGACGGTTCGGATGAATCCGATTTTGCAAAAAGCGTAGGGCGCGATTTTCAGCAGCGATCCCGTGCCCGATATTTTCGTGATCGCCTCGTTCAGCGTTTGCGCCGCGACCGCCGGTTCAAACAGGCGCAAATTCGCGACGAACTGACCTTTGTAAACGGGGCGGTAGGATTGCACCGTCATCAAAGAAACGCTTTCGCTGTGCGCGTTGAAACGGTGCAGCCGTTCCGTTTCGTAAACGAACACGCCGTCCGTGTCCGCGAAAATTTCGCTGTATCCCGTTTCGTCGGGCAGGGTGTAGCGCAAAAAATCGCCCGCCATGACTTTCAACAAAATGTCCGCGGCGGTTTGCGGCATGACATCCTGCGCGGAAAACTGGACGCCGACAACGGTTTTAACGCCCGCGTATTGCAGCAAGCCGATGTCGGCGGATGTCAGGATGTGGCCTTTTTTCAGGGTTTTTTCCCGACATTTGACGGGATGGGTCAATTCGACGCCCAACGCGTCATATACAGGAAACTCCCCGAATTTCATCAGCCCCTCTTATTTCTTCATGTAATCCTGCAGCGACAGCAGAATGTCGGACGGGATTTCCATCAATCCGCTTTCCTGTTTCAAGAGGTTTTTGAAGCTTCCCTTGAAATCGAAAGAAACGTCCTGATCCTCTTCCTCCGTATCCAGCGGGGAATGCCCAGTTATGGATACATTAAAAGCGACCGGTCCGTCCATCTGGCCTTTAGCTGTAACTTTCATCTTTTTGACGATGACATCCTTGAGGAAATCGCGCATCTGCGGATTCATCTTTTTCGCCGTCGCGGCAGACGGGGCGAAATGCAGCGTGCCGGGCAGCTTCGATGTCAGCACCGCTTTGACGATGTTCAGCTGTTTGCCCGTGTAGGACAGCTGCCATTCGGAATTCATCACGCCGTCGATCTGCAGCGCGCTGGATTTCAGGTTGCCGGTTACGGACGACAGGTTGATGCCGCTGCCTTCCAGCAAAATCTGCGACGTTTGGCCTTCGTAGGGGATGAAGAACGGCTTGATCGTTTTGAACTGGCCTTCGGCGTATTTCATGCGCGCGTTGGCGACTTCGATCCCCTGATTGGCGACGACGCGGAAATTGAACAGCGCGTTTTGCATCGGCAGCCCCGTTTTCAGCGCGCCGACGTACAGCTTCTGGTTCGCCGGCGTTTCCACCGGATACAGCGACGAGAACGTCAGAACGCCGTTCATTCCCTCGATCCCGATGCCGTTCCACGCCGTTTCCATGTTTTCCAGCAGGATTTCAATCGGCCCCGTGACCTTGCCGTCCTTGACGGACAGGCGGCCTCTGGCGGCCAGACCGCCGCGCGTGTCCGCGGGCAGATAGGATTTCATGAACGGCAGGACGTTTTCCAACGTCAGCCCGTTGTCGGACAGGATGAATTTGGGAACGACCGCGTACATATTCCATTCGTGCGAAGGCAGGGTGTACGACCCGTTGGCCGTCGCCGTCACCAGCCCGTTTTGAAGCGCGAAGTTGGCGTCCATGCCGAATTCGCTCTGGCTCATCGGGCGGAAACGCAGGTCGGCGGAAAACGCGGGCAGGATGTCGGGACGCGTCAGCTCGGCTTTGGCGACGCGCAGACGGACGTCCGGCAGCGCCGCTTTGGTGAACGACGCGATGCCCTGAATGCCGGTCATCTTCAAATCCTTGCTGGCGAAACCGGATTGGGCGAACGTGGCGTCGCCGGAATACGCGCCGGAAAACACGTTATAGCTGAAATGCGATTTCGTCCCGTTGACCGCGACGGCGACCTGCGTGTTGGCGATGTTGTCCGCGATGAACACGTGCGTCGAAAACGCGGACAGCGGCAGCGTGAAGCGCAGTTCCCCGCCCGCCGAAGTCATGAACGGATCGTTCGCGTCGGGATTGATCGTCAGTTCCAGCGGTGTGAACAGCTTGATCTGGCGGAAATAGGCGTTCGCCTGCAGGCTGGAAAATCCCGCTTTCATCGGTTTTTTCAGCTTTACCGTGCAATTCGCGTCCGCGCATGAAAAATACAGATCGGCGTCGGTTTTCAAATCGCGGACGGCCATTTTCCCGTTGGTCAGCGATGTCGCCGCGATTTGCAGCGGCAGTTCGCCGTCGAATTTTTTGAAAGTGCCCTTCACTTTGACATCCGACGCTTTCAAATTCAAATCGCCGACAAATTTTCCGGCGGCGTCCTGCGGGTTTTCAAACGACCGGCTCAGATCCGCCACCACGTCGAACGCGCCGTCCTTGGGCGTGACATCGGCTTTCAATTTCAGCTGTTGCGACGACGACGACAGCGTCAGGTCGGCCTGTCCCTTGGTCAGCACGCCGCCGTTGACGGTGATTTCCAGATTGCCGGAAACGGATCCGGTTTTTTCGCCGTCTTTCATCAAATCGCCTTCGGTGATTTCCGCGACGATCTGCGACGCCAGCGCGGTTTTGCTCAGCGATGTCTGCGTTTTCAAATTCATCTGCGGCGTCGCGTAATCGGTCGAAACGCGCATGGTCAGGCCGGTTTTGCCCAACGTGCCGTCGGCGGTGAAATTGACGTAGATCGTGTTATCGACTTCCTCTTCTTCGCCGAATTCGTTGACGATTTTTTCACGCGGCGCGTCGTTGGACATGACAAAGCGGCCGTTCGTCACTTTCAGCGAGTTAATGGTGATTTCCTTGCCTTTTTTGGCGTTGACGGGCGAAGCGATCAGCCCGCCGATCGCGCCCAAGGAAATCCCGTCGCTGCGTTTTTCGCCGTTGATCGTGACGCCGTTCAGCTCCATCGACCGGATGATGTTGTTGGAAAACAGGCTGTACAGCGAGTAGTTGAATTTCATGTTGGAAATGGACAGCGTACCCGACGAATCGGAAACGTTCGTCAATTCCATCGTGTCGATCGTGATTTGTTTCAGCCGGAACGATTTGAACGGCATACCGTTCGCCGCGAAAATTTCGGGCAGCTTCTTTTCTGCGATCGTCGGCAGGGACGAATACACGCCGTAGCAGATCACGCCCAGCAGAACGACGAAAATCGCCAGCTTGTTCCATTTGTTCGACAACAGGGAACGCGCTTTCATTTTCGTTTTTTTCAGTTGCGCTTCCATTTTCTTTTTGGCTTCGTCCGACGCGGAGGGGGCGGCCGCGGACGAAGAACCGCGGCGTTTTTTGCGCACGGGGGCTTTTTCGATTTCCTTGGCCTCGATCGGCTGTTCGGCCACTTGGTTTTTGTTTTCGGGGGGCAGTTCGGGTTCCGGCGCGGGCGCGGACTGCGCGGGCTCGGTTTGCGCAGGCTGTGCGGGCTGCGCGGCGGCCGGTGCCGCGGGTTGGGCGGGCTGAGCCGGCTTGGCCGCCTGCGGCGGGGTTCCGGCGGGACGGACGGTCGGAATTTTGATCCGTTTGACCAGCGGCGCCTTGGTTCCGGCGGGACGCGGCGCGGGTGCGGGCGCGGCGGTCGGGTTGTTGGTGTTGTCGTTGTTTTCCATGAAAAACAGTCCCCCCTTGGACAGGCTTTAACGATTTCTTTATTCGATAACGTTAAAGCTTTGATAAAACTTGCGCATTTATCCCTTTTTATCTGAAATCCGGAGAAATTTCAAATGGAAATACCGTCCGCGGAGTCTGTTTTTGATGTGGCCGAATGGTTTTTGGACACGGCGTTGAACGACGGGGAATATTTGCAGCCGATGAAAATGCAGCGCCTGATGTACCTGTGTCAGGGGTATTACGCGGCCTTGACGGGCGGAAAGCGTTTCATCCCCGCCGTTTTTCTGGCGACGGAAACGGGGCCCGTCGAACCGTCGTCCTATCGGGTGTACGCGTCCGGCCGGCCGACATTGGGGTACCGGTCGATGGATCGGAAAACGCAGTCGTTTTTGCAGACTGTTTGGGCGCGGTTCGGGGCGTATTCGGCGGATTACCTCGGCCGGCTGATATCGACGCACGCCCCGTACGCAGACGCGTTCGCCGCCGGAAACATGACCGAAATCGACCAAGCCGCTTTGGCCGCGTATTACGCCGGCGCGAAAGGCCGCGACGAACGCATCCGATCCGGCGAAATGTCGCAGACGCGCGTGATGCGGTCGCAAACGGGCAAGGCCGTGGCCGTCAAAAAGTGGATTCCGCAGAAAAAATAACGCGCCGCGGAAAACGGTTGTTCATAGATAATTAAGAACTTGCTCTTAATCTTTGGAAATAAAACCCTTATCCGATGGAGCGGACTGATGGAAAATTTGGAATTGCGTATTCAACAGCTGGAAAAGAAATACCGTACCTTGAAATATCTGGTGACGGGATTGACGTGCTTCGCCGTTTACACCGGATTGGCGGGCGCGCCGGTCAACACGTCGTTCGCCCAGCAGAAAAAGGATGAGGAAATCAGCAAGGCCGACGCCGGCATCCCCGTCGTCGTCGAAGCCGAAGTGTTCATGCTGAAAGATTCCGCCGGCAACATCCGCGGCATTTGGACGGCGGACAACGACACGACTTCGTTCGCCATGATGCACAAAGACAAATACCCGATCGCCGCGATGGCCGTTGACCGCAAAAACGCCACCTTGTCCCTGACGGACGTTTACGCCGGCAAAATCAGCTTGGGGCTGACCGATTCCATCCGTTCCATCGCCATTACGGACGATACGAAGAAAAACAACATTTATCTGGGCTTGACCGGTTCGGGCGAAGCGTCGTTCGACATGGTCAGCACGGGCAGTTCGTCCGTTACGGTGGACGGTTCGACATCCACGCTGGATCTGTCGGGCGACACGGCGATCATGGCTTTGACGGAAACGGTCGGTTCGGCCGTGGCGTTGAAAGCGCAGCCGTCCGCTTCCGCCCTGACGTTCTTGGATTACCAGAACAAATCGACGGTCGATTTGACGACGGTTGACGGCAAAACCCAGCTGCGCATGGTTTCGCCCGCGACGCAGGACGAAAAGACGATCGACACGACGGCCGCCGAAATGTTGAAGCTGAACGAAATGCTGGAACAGCGCAAGGCCGCCGAAGCCGGCGCCGTTGACGCCGCCGCCGACAAAAAGGACGAGGCCGGCGAAACAAAGGCCGAAGAGAAAAAGGACAAGGAAAAAGACCAGTCCGTCAATATAAAGACGTATTCGCCCTTTTCCAAATGATCAAACAACAGGCGAGCCGTTTTGATCGAACGGCTCGTTTTTTTTCGGGAGGCTGAAGTGAAACGCTTTGTTTTGATTTTGGGGCTGGCTTTGCTGGCGGGATGTTCGCCGGAAAAATCGTCGCAGCCGTCCGCCGCCGTCGTTTTTGAAAAGGACGGCGCCCGAATAGTGCGTCAGGACGGGACGGCGACGGCGCTGACGGTCGAAATCGCGGACACGAACGCGAAACGGGAACGCGGGTTGATGTATCGCACGGGATTGCGGGACGATCAGGGGATGCTGTTCCTGTTTCCCGTCGATCAGCGGATCGGGATGTGGATGGCAAACACGCCGGAACCGCTGGATATGATTTTCATTGACAGCCGCGGCGAAATCAAAGAGATCGTCGAAAACACGGTTCCCTTTTCCCATGACGAGATCCGGTCGCAAAACAGCGTTCGTGCGGTTTTGGAGGTTAAAGCCGGTTTTTGCGCCAAGACGGGCGTTAAAACGGGCGATCTGGTCGAACACGCTTTTTTTAAGCTTGAAAAACACTCCTCCACCCGTTAGATATGGGGCGACGGACAAACGGAGCGTAGCGCAGTCTGGTAGCGCATTTGATTTGGGATCAAAAGGCCGCTGGTTCGAATCCAGTCGCTCCGACCATAAAAAAAGCCACTCTTTGTGAGTGGTTTTTTTTATGGTATGAGGTTTGAAGCTCCGGAGAAGGAGGTTCGACTACAAGCGCAAGGCAGACGGAAGTATGCCGATAAACCGAAGGTTTATGTGCGCCCGTGCGGTGGAGTGAAACGATGTCAAACCAGTCACTCCGACCAACTATATAACATAATATGTGTATACCTTCTATGTTATTTTTTTATCTAATGTAATTTAATTATATTTTTCAATAATGAAAAAAATTATGATTCTTTTTTTAAATATCTTGGTGGAATATAGCCGTCTTTAACCACAATCAGATAATGGCGCACCACAGCATATAATAAATCTTTGGCAGTATCAACTTTTTCCCAAGTTAAAGGCGATAAGTCAATATCTTCTGGTCTGACCTGAAAGAATTTTTCATTGTATCCGCCAGCATCAGAACCGTTTTTGCACCAAATAGATTCCACAAGTCCATCTTTAATTAAATCTTCAAGTTCAAATGAAAATAAAACGGAACGATCAACAATCGCTTTTAATACCGCATCATTTCCTTGCCATTTTATTGGCTCGGTTAAACAGGAAATTGCTCGACTGCGACCAATAAAAGTCTTATCAAGCCATACCATAATATCATCACGATTTTCCGAACCGGCACGGTGTGCATAAGCGCGTAAATCCCTCGGACCCTTTGATATTGAAAGCAACCCTATTTCTTTTACGGTATTTTCTTTTGGTGCGTAATGATATAATTTCATGAATTGCTCCTTTTCATCTTTCAAAACTACTTGATTAGTATAAAGAATAGCCACAAATATTTAAAGATAAATTTTTGATGGTATCTTTTTCCTAATTTAAGTGGGGTATGGCCGACCATTCCGTTTTTCTCCGCCGTTGGCGGAGAAAAACGGAATAGCCTGTGAACAGATAATTCGAACCGGCGGAGCTGGTTCAGCCGGAGCGTCAGCGCAGGCAACGCCGGAACGGCGATCTTGATATCCGATTTTTCGTTTCCGTCATATGTTTTCCCGTGGGGGCGGGGGTAATCCCTCAATCGCTCCTTTTAATTCTCCGGATAACCGCTTTTCTTCATCCTTTTTAATAAACGAGCGCAGGCGGAATAAATCGCCGCCGGAAAAGCAGCGCGGCTTGAAAAAAATGCTTGACCTAAAGTTGACTTTACCTGTTAACGTGTGAAAAAGCAGAACAAAAAAGGAGAAAACCTGATGTCAAAAGACGTTATGATTTTAACCGGCGCGGGGCAAATCGGAATGGCGATCGCCCGCCGCGTCGGGGCGGACAAGAAAATCGTCATCGGCGACAAAAACATTGACAACGCGCGCGCCGTCGCGGATGTGATGAACAAAGCCGGTTTCGATGTCGAACCGGTGGAAATGGATTTGTCGTCGCGCGACGACATCCGCCGTTTGATTGAAAAGGCGCAAACCTGCGGCGACATCGCCATGCTGGTCAACGCGGCCGGCGTTTCGCCCAGTCAGGCGCCCGTCGAAGTCATTTTAAAGGTGGATTTGTACGGGACGGCCGTTTTGTTGGAAGAGGTCGGCAAAGTGATCAAGCGCGGCGGCGCGGGTGTCACCGTTTCCAGCCAGTCGGGGCACAGGATGCCTGCGCTGACGCCGAAAGAGGACGAGCTGCTGGCCTGCACGCCGGCGGAAGAGCTGCTGAAACTGGATATGCTGCGGCCGGAAAACATCCGCGACACGCTGCACGCGTATCAAATGGCCAAGCGATGCAATGTCAAGCGCGTTATGGCCGAAGCGGTCAAGTGGGGACGGCGCGGCGCGCGGATCAATTCGATTTCCCCCGGCATTATCGTGACGCCGCTGGCCATTGACGAATTCAACGGGCCGCGCGGCGGCTTTTACAAAAATATGTTCGCCAAATGTCCGGCCGGCCGCCCCGGAACGGCGGACGAAGTGGCGAACGCGGCGGAATTGATGCTGTCGTCGCGCGGGGCGTTCATCACGGGATCGGATTTCCTGATCGACGGCGGGGCGACGGCTTCGTTCTTTTACGGGCCTTTGAAACCGGAGGGATGACGGCGAAAGCGGCGCGTTGAAAAACGTCGCGCGGGCGTTGCGAAAGGCGGCAATGATTTTGCCGCTTTTCTTTTGCCCGCTTTTCAGGTATCCTGATTATGTTCGCACGGGATTGCCCGTGCGGAAAGTGCCTTAGCGGGTGCGGAGCCTTAGAACAGCTCTCTTAATCTTACTCGGCGCAGAGATGCGCCGTCATCCGTTTGCTTAACGCAAAACGGAAAACATCCCCCGACCGTCCTTGCCGATGGTTCGGGGAGCTTTTGGCGTATGTTCAGAAGTCCCGATTGCAATCGGATTGCTTTAAAGGTCAAAAGGATCATTTGGTAAGATTATGATTGTTCTAACTCCCCGATATGGTTTTAAAGCGTTTTCGCTTTTTATCGTCAAGTTTTAACATCTTGAATTAAAACGGACTTTTGCGATTTTGCTGCCATCTGATTT
>CACYSU010000007.1 GCA_902777205.1 uncultured Rhodospirillales bacterium
TCTTCTCTTAAACTTATTCACTCTGTCTAATAACTCCGCCCGATCTCTCGGAAACCACCTCATCAGCGGCAAGGTCAGCTTATATACCTATCCTCTTTCTAACGTCAATATCTTTTTTCAAATTTCTTCATTTTTTTTTCACCTGTCCGTGCTACCCCTTGGGTATCAAGGCTTTTTCAAAGGTTTTTTCATCATGGCAGTGCCTAAAATTCTCAGCCGCTATATTATCAGACAGTTTTTAATGTCCTTTTTTGCCGTGTCTTTGACGCTCGGCGCGATCATTTTGCTGTTCGATGTCATCGAATTGATGAAAAAGGAATCGATTCCGTCGTTCGGATTCGGCAACGTTCTGACTTTGGGGCTGCTGAAACTGCCCAATATGCTGCTGACCGTCCTGCCGTTCATCGTTTTGATCGCCGCGATCATCGTGTTCTGGCGTCTGACGAAAAGCAGCGAACTAGTCATCATCCGCGCCGCCGGACAGTCGGTCTGGCAGTTCGTCATGCCGCTGCTGGCGACTTCTTTTATAATAGGCGTCCTTTCCGTCGTGCTGTTCAACCCCTTTTCCGCCGCCATGTACAGCAAATTCCAGCGGCTGGACGACAACCGCAGGGGCGAACCGCACATTTCGACATCACAGGGGCTTTGGCTGCGCGAACACCGCGACAATAAAATGTACGTCTTGCACACAAACGACATCCGGCAGGAAAAGCTGGAACTGACGTTGAAAAACGTCGGGATTCTGGTGCTGTCCGATTCGGACGAGTTTTCAAAGCGAATCGACGCGCGGCAAGCCGTTTTGGACGACGGATTTTTCAAGCTGAGCGACGCGCGGGTGTATGAAAACGGCAAAAACATAGAATATCTGCCGAGTCTGATGATCCCGACCGAGCTGACTTTGGGCAAAATCACCAAGAATCTGGCATCGCCGGAAACGATTTCGTTCTGGGATCTGCCGGAAATCATCAAATTTTTTGAAAAGTCCGGATTTTCCGCGCACCAGCACAGGATGCGCCTGCAATCCCTGCTGGTTTCGCCGTTTTTGCTGATGACCATGGTGTTGATCGCGGCCGTGTTTTCCGTCGATCCGAATCAGAGGGCGGGCGGCGGCGCGTTAAAGATTTCGGCCGCCGTCGCCAGCGGTTTCCTGCTGTATTTCATGACGCGAATCACTTACGCGATGGGATTCGCGTCCAGCCTGCCCGTCGGATTCGCGATTTGGAGCCCGCCCCTGATCTTCGCGTCGATCAGCATCACCGTTTTGCTGCACCGCGAGGACGGTTAGGCCTTTTCGATCAATTCCGGCAGTTTCGTGAAATCGTTGAACAGCAATTCCGCGCCGCTTTCCAGCAGCTGAGCGCCGCGCGCAGGCGTGCAATGCGACGCGCCCATAAAACCGAACGCCCGCATACCGGCTGCCAACGCCCCGACGACGCCGGACGAGCTGTCCTCCACAACCAAGCATTTCCGCGGCGCGACTCGCATTTTTTCGGCGGCGTAAAGAAAGATGTCGGGGGCGGGTTTGCCGTTTTTGACATAGTGCGAACTGAACACCGTTTCATCGGGAAAGAATTTCCGCAGCCCCGTCACGTCCAAACACATATTCAGCCGTTTCGGCCGGCTGCCCGACGCGATGCAGACCGGCGTTTTCAACCGCGGCAGCGTTTCCATGACACCGGCGACGGTTTTCAGCTCTTTGGCCATAATCGACTCGGTTGTTTCGTTGACTTCGTCCAAAAAACCGTCGGGGATTTCGTACCCGTATTCCTGTTCGATCAAACGGCAGATCAGCGTCCCCGTTTTGCCCGTATATTTTTCCATAATGTCTTTGGCGGGAACGTTCATGCCGTGTTTGGCGAAAACGTCCGACCAGATTTGACACCCCATCGTTTCGCTATCCACCAGCACGCCGTCAAAATCAAAAACAACCAGATCAATATTCGACATCTTCATCCCCGTCACCGTCATATTCCCCCAAAGCGCGCACAGCCGTTTGAAATGAAAAGCCCGCGCGCGCCAACACCGCCAAATCCTTTTTGCGGCACGCCGCCCGATCCGGTGCCGGCCGGAACGCGCCGATTCGCCGCTTGGCGACCAAACGCATGGCGGCGTCCAGATCGGAATCCCCGTTTTCCGCCGAGTCGCCCGTTGCCAAAGCGGCGTCCTGTCCGTCCGGATCAATGCCGGCCTGCGCCAATTTCTGCCGGATGAAGCGTTCCGATTTTCCCGCTTTCCTGTATTTTTCAACCGTCATGACGGCGAATCGGGAATCGTTCACATACCCCGCCCGTTTCATTTCCGCGACGACCGATTCGATCCATTCCGCCGATTCGTCCGGCACATCCGCGCCTTTCATCGCCGCTTTCGCGACCCGCCGTTTCAGCAGACGGCGCAGGTTGCCGGCCGAGCTTTCGTACCGGCCGAGGTAGTACAGCGCGATATTCATCAGACGCTTTTGCGTTACGGGCTTGACGGATTGGATTTCAGACACGATTTATTCCTTTTGAAAAGAAAACCGGACAAACGCTTATAGCCGAATTTTAAACGTTTTTAAAGGAAGTTGTCACATGATTGAAAAAAAGGAAACCTCTATGACCGATGCAACAACAGACGTAATTTGCCCTTTTTTAATTGATTCCGGTTTGTCCCGCGGTCAGGCCGTCCGGCTGAATGCGACGCTGGACACGATCATTTCCCAGCACGACTATCCCGAACCGGTCGGCGCTCTGGTGGCGCAAGCGGGCGTTTTGACGGCATTGCTGGCTTCGACGATCAAATACGACGGGGTGTTCACCCTGCAGATTCAGGGCAAAGGCGCGGTTTCCGTTCTGGCCGTCGATTTGACGACGGACGGAAAAATGCGCGGATACGCCCGTTTCGACGCCGACGCGGTCGAAAAAGCCGCCGCGGACGCGGAAAAAGGCCAGATCGCCGCGTTTTTCGGCGAAGGCACGCTGGCGTTCAACGTGGAAACGAAAGATCAAAGCTATCAGGGCGTGATCGCGCTGAACCAACCGACGCTGGCCGATTGCGTTCTGGAATACTTCAAACAATCCGAACAGATCGAAACGGCGTTGAAAATCGCCGTGGCGACGCCGTCGCAGTCGGGCAAAGGATGGACGGGCGCGGCGGTCATGCTGCAGCGGATGCCGATGGATCGCCAAATCGCGCGCGAATTAAAAGAAGAGGAAATCGACGATTTGTGGAACACTTCGGTCGTTTTGCTTCATTCCGCGACGCCGGCGGAGCTGTTGGATTCCGGTTTGCCGCTGGAAAAGCTGCTTTACCGGCTGTACCATTTGAACGATTTACACTTTTTTATGCAGAAAACGATAAAATTCGGTTGCCGTTGTTCGCAAGAAAAGGTAATAGAAATGTTAAGACGTTTTCCGAAACAGGATCGGTCGGAAATGGCGGTTGACGGAAAAATCAAGGTTGATTGCCAGTTCTGCGGGAAAAGTTACGTTTTGGATTTAAAAGATTTGGATGCGGAGGGATAGTCGCAATGGCTTTCAAATTTTCACGCTTTTACGCTTTGGCTGTCTGCGCCCTGACCGCGCAGGCCTGTTCCACCGGTTCGACGTACACTTACGATCCGCAAACGCAGAATTACGTTCCCGCGCCGCAGGCGCAGTACAACCAGCCGCAGGCTTACGCCGAAACGCCGTATGTCCAGCGCGCCCCCGGCGATTCGCATCCGCTGGTTCCGCTAGGCAAGAAAATCCGCCTGAAAGCCGAAGACATCAAATTCATTTCCAGCTACAATCTGCCGACGCGCGCGCCGAACGTTGACCAGCTGATGCTGGTTTATCCGGAACAGATCATCCACAAATGGGCGGTCAACCGTTTTTCGGTCGATAAAACGCCCGACCGTCACGTCCGTTTCCTGATCATCGACGCCAGCATTATCGAAGAACGCATTTACACGGGCGGTTCCCTGAACAAATCGGCCAAACACAAATACGTCGGCCGTTTCGAGGTTTCCCTGCAGATCACGGACAGCGAAGGCCGCGTTTTAAGCGAAACCAGAAAATCCGTTGACAGCCGCGACCTGCCCGACGCCTATACCGTGATTGATCAGGAAGCGTCGCTGGAAGCGCGTGAAAAATTGTGGATCGGCCTGACCTACGATTTGCTGAAAAAATTGTCGATTCAGCTGGAAGAGGAATTATCTACACAAAGTTTTAACGAATTTGTGGAAAGGTAACTGTGTCGCGGGTGTAGCTCAATGGCAGAGCAGCAGCTTCCCAAGCTGAATACGAGGGTTCGATTCCCTTCACCCGCTCCAATAACAAAACTAAAAAACGCCCTTAAACGGGCGTTTTTGTTTTGTTATCAATGAACCTTAACAAGGCAAGACGGCAGTCGCGGCCGAGTTTAGGTGGAATTGGGCGGGCTGTGCCGTTGGCAGGGGCGTTTCGCCCTTAAACGGGCGTTTTTGTTTTGTTATCAATGAGCCTTAACGAAGCAAGACGGCAGTCGCGGCCTAGTTTAGGCGGAATTGGGCGGGCTGTGCCGTTGGCAGGGGCGTTTTGCCCTTAAACGGGCGTTTTTGTTTTGTTATCAATGAGCCTTAACAAGGCAAGACGGCAGTCGCGGCCGAGTTTAGGCGGAATTGGGCGGGCTGTGCCGTTGGCAGGGGCGTTTTCGCCCTCAAACGGGCGTTTTTGTTTTGTTATCAATGAGCCTTAACGAGGCAAGACGGCAGTCGTAGCCGAGTTTAGGCGGAATTGCAGGAAAAAAGCCCCCCCCCTGCCCGGGGCTTTTTTTATTGGAAAGAATGTGTGAAATCGAACCCGATCAGAGGGCGCGCCACGCAAAAACAGACCTAAAGTCTGTCAACAAGCCTTGTTTGCCGGACGAAAAGCGACGGCGACGGCCGGCAGAAGTGCCAACGTCAAACCGGCCGGCCGGAACGACGGAAGTCACGTCGAACGAAAAATCCTCCGGCCGCAAGGCGGGAGGATTTTTTGCGACTCGGCGGAATCAGGCCGTTTGCGACCGCATCGCGTTGACGAATCCGGCCAATCCGTTTTGCCGTTGGCGTTTCAAACGTTCGGCCTGAATGATCAACCGGACGTTTTGGACGCTTTCGTCAAAATCCGTATTGACGATCACATAGTCGTATTCGTTCCAATGGCTCATTTCCGACGCGGCGGTCGCCATTCTCCGGCGGACGACTTCGGCCGAATCCTGTGCGCGGGAAAACAGACGGCGTTCCAATTCCGCCATGGACGGCGGCAAAACAAAAACGCTGACCAGATCTTCGCGCGCGTTTTCGGCGATTTGCTGCGTTCCCTGCCATTCGATGTCGAACAGGATGTCCTTGCCGTCCTCCAACGCCTTGCGGACGGGTTCGCGCGGCGTGCCGTAGCAGTTGCCGCAAAATTCCGCGTGTTCCAAAAATTCGTCGCGCTGCACCATGCCGTCGAACGTCGGGCGATCGACAAAGAAATAATCCTTTCCGTTGACTTCGCCGGGGCGGGGCGGACGGGTGGTGACGGAAACGGACAGGGACATATTGTCCTCCGTTTCCAAAATACGGTGGGCGATCGCGGTTTTTCCGGCGCCGGACGGCGAGGAAAGAACCAGCATGAAACCTCTGCGTTTAATGGATTCCGACATAAAAAGCCTCCTATTCGATATTTTGCGTTTGTTCGCGCAGCTGGTCGATCGCCGTTTTCAACGCCATGCCGACCCGCGTCAAGTCGATATCGGCCGATTTGGAACACAGCGTGTTGGCTTCGCGATTAAATTCCTGACATAAAAAGTCCAATTTTTTACCGATCGCGCCCGTTTCCGTGAACAATTCGCGCGCCGTGCGGACATGGGCGGCCAAACGGTCCAGCTCTTCGCGCACGTCGGCGCGCATCATGCACGCCGTGACTTCCTGCATGAACCGGTCTTCGGGCAAATCGGCGTCCCCGCGAACCAGCGCGAGGTTTTCCAGCAGTTTTTGACGGATCTTTTGCGGCTGGACGGATTCCAAAGCCTTGGCCTCGAACACCAGCTGTTCGATTCTGTCCACCTGTTCTTTCAGGCACAGGGCGATCTTCGCCCCCTCGGTCAAACGGGCGGTTTTCAAGGATTCGGCCGCCTGTTCCAGCGATGTCAGGAACAACCGCGTCAATTCGTCGCGGCGGGCGGGATCGTCCGGTGTGCCGACATCCGCGACGCCCCGCACGTTCAACAACCCGTCAACGCCGGCGGGACGCAGGGACGGATGACGCGCGTGGACGTTTTCCGCCAAACGGCACAATTCTTCCAAAAAAGCCTGATTGATTTTCGGGGTCTGCCCCGCCGCGCCGTCGGCCAGTTCCAGCGTCGCCGAAATGCTGCCGCGCGTGAAAAAAGCCCGCAGACAGTCGCGGACGGCCGGTTCCATTTCCTCGTACCCTTGGGGGAAACGGCACCTGATTTCCAACCCTTTGCCGTTCACGCTGCGCAGCGTCCAAGTCCACGCGGCGCCGTTGTCGCCGTGAAAAGAGCCGAAGCCCGTCATACTTTCCATATCAAAGCCTCTTTATTTACAAACCGGTTTGCATTACCTTACATAAAACGGAATGAAACGGGAATGTAAAAATGAAAAATCCGCAACATATTTTGATCACGGGCGCGTCCAGCGGCATCGGCGAAGCTTTGGCCTTGCATTACGCGAAAGAGGGCGCGACGCTGTTTTTGTGCGGGCGCAACGCGGAACGGCTGGGCGGCGTCGCCGACGCGTGCCGCGCGAAACAGGCGCGCGTTTTTGCCGAAAAGCTGGATGTCACCGACGCGGCGGCCATGGACAACTGGATCAGCCGGTGCGACAAAATCGCGCCGCTGGATCTGGTGTTCGCCAACGCGGGCGTGTCGGCTGGACCGGCGGACGGCGGCGAATCGGCCGAAATGACGCGCGCGATTTTCAACGTCAACGTCAACGGCGTTTTAAACACCGTCCTGCCCGCCGTCGAAAAAATGAAACCGCGCGGCCGCGGCCAGATCGCGCTGACCAGCTCTTTGGCGGGATACAGGGGGCTGCCGTCCGCGCCGGCCTATTCCGGATCGAAAAACGCCGTGCGCGCGTGGGGCGAAGCTTTGCGCGGGCATTTGAAAAAAAGCGGCGTCGAAGTCAACGTGATCTGCCCCGGATTCGTCGTTTCGCGCATCACGGAAAAAAACAAATTCCCGATGCCGTTTTTAATGCCGGCGGCAAAAGCGGCGAAAATCATCGCGGCCGGATTGCGCAAAAACAAAGGGCGGATCACTTTTCCGCCCCTGTTGGCTTTTTCGGTATGGGCGATCAGCTGTCTGCCCGCGTCCGTCGCCGAATTTGTTTTGACAAAACTGCCTGAAAAGGGATCGAATTAGTCGATCAGCCGCCCCCACGGGAAAATGCGGCGCAGATCCTTGTAATCGTCCGGCATTTTGGCGAACGCCCGATTCATTTCGTCGCCGAAAACGTCGAAGTCGATCCGGTCGTCGATTTCAAATTCGTCAATGATCGACAACAGCAGATATTCCGCGAAAACGCGGGCGGCCGCCTGTTTGGACACATAACCGAAAATGCGGAATTCGGTCAGCAGGTATTGCTTGTAATCCTTTAAATTTTCCAGCGATTTCAATTTGTTTGCCAACAGCGGATCCATATCCTTGCGCACGCGTAAGGCCGTATCGACCATGGCGTTGACACGCATTGAGCGTTCTTCGTCTTCGGAAATTTCCGCGTCGCCCGACCTGTCCATCAAGTCGATCAAAGCGTCTTCGTACATATCCATAAATTCCTGACGGGCAGGATCGGCAGCTGAATTTGTATTCATTTTCAAACCTCGAATGGCTTATTGAACGCAAGCATAGCACTATTGAAAAAAATAAAAAAGCACTTTGTTCGCATTATCCCGCGGGCTGGCGGCACAGGCGGTTGATCGCTTCCATCGCGTTGTTGAACCCTTTCATCGAAAAAACGTCGTGCGTTTCGATGCCGTCGATGGTCAGGCCTTTGACGGTGACGCGGACGGCTTTGTTCATCGCGCGGGCGATTTCGGCGTCCGTTTTCAAATTCTTCGCCCAAGCGGTGTCTTCGCTGGTGAACAGGTTGGCTTTGACGTTGCCGACGCGGAACAGAACCTCCGACCGCGGCAGGTAGGTATATCCCGCGACGTACGTCAGCACGTCGAACAGCTGTTCGTCGGGGCGGTGCGAAATGATCAAAAACACGTCGCCTCGGCGCTGGTATTCGCCCGACGATTTCAGCGGCTGGGACGCGACGTAACAAACCTTGTCCTTTTTACTGTTGAAAATATAGGCGTTCCAATCGTCGAAAACGCCGATATGTTCGACTTTTTTCGCGTCCAGCAGGTTTTGCGCCGCGCAGGGAAAGGAAAACAACATCAAAAAAAACAGGAAAATCCTTTTCATGCCCAATTCTCCAAAATCAGTTTTTGTTCAACAGACCGGTCATTTTCGCCGGATCCGGCTTGGCGCACAGGGACGCGTACAGATCCGTCCAAAAATCGACGGCGTTTTTGCGCCGCGTGTCCGCTTTCATATTTTCGTCAATGTTTTGCGCTTCGGGCGCCAGCAGCGCCGAAGTGGAAAACCGCGGCGGGATTTTCTGGCGCACGTCTTCGTTCGCGCAAACCAGCTTCGCCGTGTCCGCCAGCATCAGCGACGCGAAATGCGAAACCCGTTCCGCCGCCGTCAGCGACGCGATGAAACGGACGCGGTTCATTTTTGCCGTGTTGCCCCAGCACAACAGCGATGTCAGGTCGGGACAATGCATCAGGCCGACCTTGTAGGCTTTGAAATAGAAAAACGATGGCAGCGCCGACCGCATCAGCTTGAACAAAGCCGGAAAATACCAATTCCCCGCCGTCAGAGGGTGGGAAAACCCGACCTCTTCGTACGGCAGGCGCGCTTTTTTCAACAACCGCGACGTTTGCCCCGCCTTGTCCACCGTGACCAGAACGTCAACGCGGCGGCTGTCCCTGATCCACGAAACCGTTTCGATGAAACCGGCCGTTTTATCGCTGAAACCGCTTTCCATAAAAGGATAAAGCACCGCCGGTCTGGCCGTTTGAATCACGCTCATTTCACTTTCCCCTTTTTCAAACGGGCGGCGAAAAATCCGTCGCACCCGCCGCTTGATTCATAAAAGAACGGCAGGATGCGCAAATCGCCGCTTTCGGTGATCATTTCGGCGGGGACTTCGCCGGCGGTCAGGGGAACGCGTTCCACCACCCCGCGTTTAACGGCGGCGTCAATGATTTCCCGCCCCTCCGACGGCAGAATCGAACACACGCAATACACCAGCTCGCCGCCGTCCGCCAACATACCGGCCGCGGTTTCCAACAACTCGGCCTGCGTTTTGTTCAGCCGTTCGACATCCTGCGGCGCGCGGTGGCACGCGACATCCGGATGACGCCGCAGCGTCCCCGTCGCGGAACACGGCGCGTCCAGCAAAACGGCGTCGAATTTCAGGTTTTGCGGCTTGACCGTTTCCAGCCACCATTTGCGCACGTCGGCGCGCACGATTTTCACGTCAAGATTCAGCCGGCGCATATTTTCGCGCAGCCGTTTGATCCGGTTGGCGGACACGTCAACGGCGGTCACGTCCGCGCCCATGGCGGCCAGCTGCGCCGTTTTTCCGCCGGGGGCGGCGCACAGATCGACGGCCTTTTTGCCCGACAGGCTGTGAAACAAAGCGGCCGGCATCGCGGCGGACAGATCCTGCACCCACCACGCGCCGTCGTCAAACCCGTCCAGCGACGGCACGGACGCCTGATCCCGACGGCGCAAAGTCCCCGTCGGCATTTCCACGGCGCCCAGCCTTTGCGCCCAAACGGCGGCGTTGTCCCTGACGCTGAAATCCAGCGGCGCTTCGCACAATCCGGCGGCGGCGATCCTGCGGGCGTTTTCCGCGCCGTATTCCTTTTGCCATTCGCGGTACAGCCAAGCGGGAACGTTCATTTTCGCGGCATCCTGCCCGTCGGCGATTTGCTTTCCCCGCTCCGCGACGCGGCGGGACACGGCGTTGACCAAAGCGGCGAATCCCGCGTAATCCTTATGGCTTTTCACCAAAGCGACGCCCGTTGAAACGGCCGCGTGCGCCGGCGTGTCCAAAAACACCAGCTGCGCCGTCGTGACGCGCAGAACGTCCGAAACGAAACAGGCCTTGTCCGGCAGAGGCGTTTTCAAAAACCGGCCGATGATGTCGTTGATCTGCCCCAAACGGCGCAGCATGACCGTCGCCAGCAGCCGCACGAAATTCCTGTCCCGCGGTTCCAGCGGGCGAATCCCGTCCTGTTTTTCCATACGGGCGGCGTATTCGTCCTCCAACCCCCGATCGCGGCGCAAAACCGCGTCGAAAATCTCCACCGCCAAACGGCGCGTCAGCAAATCAGGGCTGTTGTTCATCAGTCGAATCCTTTTGCCCGTCCGGTTTCTTTTGGTATTTTTCCTTCAGCCGGTCAATGACCTGCGCCGTTTGCGCCAATCCGTTTTTGGAATCGCGCTTGACCTGCCGGTACAGCTCGACAAAAGAGGTTTTGGACGCCGGCGTCATAATGTTGAAGTAAAGCTTCCAATACAGCAGGACGGCCAGAATGACGGCTTGCAGCTGAATATCGGTGAAAACGACGAACAGAATCAGCGCGAACATGAACAGGTGGTAACGGATGATCAACAGATGAACGTGTTCCGCGGACGCGCCCCTGTCCTGCAAAGCGTCGGCGAACAACAGCGGTTCCGCGCGGCGCAGCAGCGTGTTTTTCAAAAACCGGTAGCAAACGCAGACCAGCTCGAACAAAACGTAGGAAAGCAGCAGGCAGGAAACGCTCCACTTGCCGTTCAGCGCGGTCAAAACCGCGAACCCTGTCGAAAACATACAAAAAACGCCCGCGCCCGCCTTGTTCATCGGCAAATCGCAATCCAAAGCGTAATAAAGCGGCACCGTCAGGAACACCAGAACCAGCAAAACCCCGCCCGTCTGCAGCAGCGGAACGGCGAACGGCGCCAGCACCAGCATGGCCAGCGCGGCGAATCCCGTAAAGAACGATTGGATCGCGACGATCCCCTCCGACCGGCGCAGTGATGTCATGAATTTGAAAACGCCAAACCAGACAAGGGCGGCGGCGGCGCGCACGGCCTGCGGCGGATAGGGCGTCTTTTCCGACAAACCGTTGTCGGGCATCAGGAAAACAACCCCGCCCACGGCGGCCAGTTCCAACAATCCGACAAAAAATCCGGCGGCGCGCTTTTTAACGGGCAAACAGCCGGTCAACGCGCAAAAAACGCACAATCCCCCCAGCTGCGGCATCCGGTTTTCCCACATCCACGCCTTGTCCGGAATGAAAAAGAACAGCGCCGCCGACGCCGCCAGCAGGCAGGCCGCCTGAATCGGGTACGCTTCGGGCATGGAAAGGCTGAACGTTTCGTTGCGGATGTTGTCGAAATCCCTTGTTTCACGAACAAAATAACAACCGTACAAAGCGGCGATATCGACAATCAGCACGCACGCCAGAAAAATGAAATAATGGGATAAAGACATCAACAGCTCCGTTTTTTCCGATTATCCGCCGAAAATATTAAAAAACATCTATAATTTGCAAAGATAGCACACAATACGGCATTTTTCCCGTGTTTTCGCGACATATTCCGTTCTTTCGCCCGCCGGACGGAATCCCGCCTTTTCAAACAGGGCGCGCGATTTCGCGTTTTCGGCGCGGACATCCGCCAATAAAAAGCCCGCGCCCGATTTGCGGAACCGGTCTTTCAACGCCGCGACGGCCGCCGTGCCGACGCCGACGCCGCGGCATTCCGGCGCGATGTTGATCATGATTTCAACGGCCGTTTCACCGTTCAATTCGGGCGGGCGCGCCCTTTCAAACCGGACGAATCCCGCCGGCTTCGCCCCGTCGAAGATGAACACGGGCGACAAACCGGCGTCCGCGAAATAACATTCCGCGTATTCCATGAAAAACGAATCCCAGCTTTTGGGCAGGGCGACATACGACGCGGCGACCGTTTCGGGATCGTTGCGCCATGAAAAGGCGACGCGGGCGTCGCTTTCGTCGTTTTTGCAGTCGATCAGAGTAAGCATTTCATTTTTCATCCGTTCGTGATACAAACAGTGTAAAAGATTCGACCGTGTGGATAAAGCGATATGTTCAGGATTTTGTTTTCCGTCCTTTTGCCGTTTTCGATTCCGTTTTTGATTTACGGGGTAAAGCGCCGCTTTGCGAAAACGGCGGGCGCGTATCCTTTGAAACCTTTGATCGCGGCCGGATTGGGATGCGTGTTCGCGTTCCTGTTTTTCTTCAGCAAACCGGAAAAAGCCCCCGCCGACAGCGTTTACACCCCGCCGAAATTCGTCAACGGGCAAATCGTCCCCGCGCATATGGATCAAGCCCCCGATGCGTCTGAATGACCCCGTCTGGCAATCCGTCCCGCAAATCGGGAAAATCCTGTCCGCCCTGAAAGGAAAGGCGCGGTTCGTCGGCGGATGCGTCCGCGACACGCTGGCCGGACGGGAACCCGCCGACATCGACATGGCGACGCCGTTGAAACCCGCCGCCGTCATGGGGATTTTGAAAAAACGGGGCTTCACCGTCCTGCCGACCGGATTTTTATACGGCACGGTGACGGTTTTGACGGGCGACGACCGCTTTCCGACCATTGAAATAACGACTCTGCGCCGCGACATCGAAAACGACGGGCGGCGGCCGAAAGTCGTTTACACCAAGGATTGGGAGGAAGACGCCGCCCGACGCGATTTCACGTTCAACGCCTTGTACGCCGATTTCGACGGCACCGTTTACGATTACTGCGGCGGCGTTCGGGATCTGAACGACGGCCGCGTGCGATTCATCGGCGACCCCGCCCAAAGGATCGGCGAAGACTGCCTGCGCATCCTGCGTTATTTCCGTTTTTTGGCACGGTTTGACGCCGAACCCGACGCCGCGACGATGGACGCCTGCCGGTCGGGGGGCGGCGGATTGGCGCGTTTGTCGCTCGACCGCACGCGGCGGGAGCTGTTCAAGCTGGTCGAATCGGACAACGCCGCCCGCGGATTGTCCGCCATGAACGACGCCGGTTTGCTGGAAACGTATTTTCCGGCGCAAGGATTGCCCGTGCTGAGCCGTTTTCTGCGCCTGTTCCCCGCCGCGCGCCTGCCGTTCCGGCTGGCGGCGTTGTACGGCGTAACGCCGGAGGGCACGGAAGCGGCGACGCAGCGATGGCAGCTGTCGAAAACCCAAAGGAAACCGATGATGCTGGCGGCGTCGTTCGACCGTTCCAAGCCGCCCGAAAGCTATACGGACAACGACGTTTTCCGCTTTGCCGTCCTGTTCCGAGAAACCGGAACGGACGAGGTTTCATCCCTGCTCGCCTCCGTTGACGACAACGACGGCTGGCTGTCGCTGGGTGAAAAATGCCGCGGCGTCGAAATTCCGCCGTTCCGTTTTTTCGGCGGGGATCTGACGGAACTGGTCAAGAAAAACCAAATCAAAGCCGCCCTTGCGCAGGTTCACGAACACTGGCTGGCGGAAAACGGCCGGATCGGCCGCGCCGGATTGCTGGATTTCGCGCGGGAACGCTTTACTCCCCGCCGTTGAAATCGGGATTGATCCAATCGCCGAAACGGGTGAACTGCCCCTCGAACGACAGGTCGATCGTGCCCAGCGAACCGTGACGCTGCTTGGCGATGATCAGTTCGGCCTTCTTTTCCAAATCGACCAGAGATTTTTCCCATTTGCGGACGCGGTCGTTGAATTTGTCCTCGGTTTCGTTCTGGCGTTGAACGGGGACGCTGTTTTTGATGTAATAGTGTTCGCGGAACACGAACATCACGATGTCCGCGTCCTGTTCGATGGAACCCGAATCACGCAGGTCGGACAACAGCGGCCGTTTGTCTTCGCGCTGTTCGACCGCGCGGCTCAGCTGGGACAGGACGAGGACGGGGACGTTCAAATCCTTTGCCATAATCTTCAGCAAACGCGTCGTTTCCGTCAATCCGCGCACCATGTCGCCTTTGTAAACCGACGTGGACATATCAATCAGCTGCAAATAGTCGATGACGACCAGCCCCAACCCTTTGGACGCGTCGCGTTTCAAACGGCGGCACCGGTTGTGAATCGCCGCGACGGTCAATCCGGGGGTGTCGTCAACGAACAGGGGGACTTTTTCCAAATCGGCCGCGAATCCGACGACGCGGCGGAATTCGTCCGTCGTGATTTTGCCGTTGCGCAGTTTGTCCGACGCGATCTGCGTTTCCATGGCCAGAATACGCCCCGCCAGCTGGGACGCCGACATTTCCAGCGAAAAGAACGCGACGCCTTTTCTTTCCTTGCCTTTTTGAATATCTTCCAAAAAGCTGCGCGCCGTGTTGAACGCCAGACAGGTGGCGAAAGCGGTTTTCCCCATACCGGGGCGGCCGGCCAAAATCAGCAAGTCGGATTTGTGCAGCCCGCCCATTTTGTTGTCCAAGTCGCGGAATCCGGTTGACACGCCGGAAATGCCGTCGGGGTTTTTCTTGGCCTCGGACACTTCCTGAATGACCTCGGTCAGCGTATCGACGAACGGTTTTGGCCCGCCCTCGATCTGGCCTTCCGTCCCCAATTCGTACAATTTCTTTTCCGCGCGCGCCATTTGCATTGACGCGTCGTCTTCCAGATTGACGGCGTAGGCGTCGTTGACGATGTCCGTTCCCAATCCGATCAGCTGGCGGCGGATATAGCGGTCGAAAACCAGCTTGGCGTAATCTTCGGCGTTGATGATCGTGACCGCCGTCGCGGCCAGATCCATCAGATATTTCGCCCCGCCGACCTCGTCCAGCGTGCCGTCATTGGCCAGATAGCCTTTCAGCGTCACGGGATCGGCGGAATGTCCGCGGCCGTGCAGCGCCAAAATCGCCTGATAGATCGCGGCGTGGACGGGGCTGGCGAAATGAACGGGCTTTAAAAACTCGGACACCTTTTCCAAAGCGTGGTTGTTGGCCAGAATCGCACCCAGCAAAGCCTGTTCCGCTTCGATGTTCTGCGGCGGCATACGGACGGGGATTTCATCGGAATTCATAAGCGGTGTCCTTTTTTGAAAAAACAACGGCGGGAGGCTTTTGCAAGTCCCCCGCCTTTGATCGGTTCAAGCCAAAATCAAGCGTTGGCGGCTTCGGCTTCAAAAGCTTCGGTCGCGTCGGCGGCGGCTTCGGCCTTGGCGGCGGCTTTCGCGGCGGCCTTGGCGTTGCGTTCGGCTTCTTCAACGGAACGGGCGACCGTCACGTTGATCATGCGGCTGACGTCCGGATGCAGAATGATGCGGATTCCGTACGTTCCGATTTCCTTCAGCGGCTGATCCAGAACGACCTGACGGCGTTCGATGTCATAGCCGGCGTCGCGAACGGCGTCGCGAACGTCACGGCCGGTGACGGACCCGTACAGCTGACCGGTTTCGGCGGCCTGACGGACGATGACCAGATTCAAACCTTCCATCTTCGCGGAAACCTGTTCGGCTTCTTCGCGGCGTTTCAGGTTGGCGGCTTCCAGCTGCGCCTTGCGGGATTCAAACAAGGCCAGATTTTCCTTGTTCGAGCGCAGGGCTTTCGCCTGCGGCAGCAGGTAGTTGCGGGCGAATCCGGGTTTCACGCGGACGATGTCGCCCATCTGCCCCAATTTTTCAATGCGTTCCAGCAAAATAACTTCCATGGTCAAACTCCTCCTCAGTCCATGACATAAGGCAGCAGGCCCAGATAGCGGGCGCGCTTGATAGCCTTGGCCAATTCGCGCTGTTTCTTGACGGAAACGGCGGTGATGCGGCTGGGAACGATTTTGCCGCGTTCGGAAATGAAACGCTGCAGCAGCTTGATGTCTTTGTAATCAATCTTCGGCGCGTCTTTGGCCGCGAACGGGCAGGCTTTGCGACGGCGGAAGAACGGACGGCGTGTATTGGCTACCATTAGAATTCCTCGCTTTCATCTTCGTTATCAAACTTGTCGTCGAATTTTTTGCCGCGGCCTTTGACATCCTTACCTTTGTAAGACATCATGGCGGACGGGCCTTCTTCCAATTCTTCGACGCGGACGGACAGATAGCGGATGACGTCTTCGTCAAAGCGCATCTGGCGTTCCAGTTCGATCAACGCCTTCGCGGGGGCGTCGATGTTGAACAGGACGTAATGTCCTTTGCGGTTTTTGTGCATACGGTAGGCCAGAGAACGCAGTCCCCAGTTTTCCTTTTTCGTAACTTTGCCGCCGTTGGCCGTGACGACGCCTTCAAAGCGTTCGATCAAAGCGTCAACCTGAGAAGCGGCGATATCCTGACGCGCGATGAACACGCTTTCATATAAAGCCATTTAACAAATCTCCTTTTGGCTTCTCTCAATTTCAAAAAACGCGCCGTCCCCCATGGACGGCCGCCTTGAAACATAGCCGGTCCGTTATGCCGGCAAGGAGTAAACGGAAACTGAAATATACGCAACCTTTTCACGGATTGCAAGGACAATGATTCAAAAAAAACGGACGGACAGACGCGCCACTTTTTATCGAAAAAAAGGTTTTTTTGTCGAAAAATTTGTTTGTCTTTTCGGTTTCATTCTATATAATAAAGCTTTCACGGATATGAAACGGGTGATGAAATGGACAATGCTTTTGCCGATAAAACGGAAACCGCGCTGATCGCCGAACGTTCGGCCGTTCTGGCCGCGCCCGCCGTTGACGACGACGCCCTGCGCGCGCTGGAAAGCGAGGCCGCGCGCCGTTTGAACGCCTATTTGGCCGGCGACGTTGACGTCGATGCCGACGAATCGCCTTTGTTCTACGGCTTTATCAAGGTTTTCGGCGAAACGGAAAACGCGGATTTGCGCGTTCTGGCCAAAAAGGCCGAAGCGAAAATCACCCCCGTTTTGAAACAGTTCGACCATATGGCGGGATACGACAATCTGGCCAAAATCTCGCCCGAGGAAATCGAACGCAACATCACCGATCTGGACGGTTTCGAGCGAATCGACCCGTTCAAGCGCGACGCGGACGGAAAGTTCGCTTTTGAACAGTTCGCGCCGGTTTTCAGAGTGCTGTCCAACGTCGAAATCGTTGACGACGACGACGGCGCCGTTTCGGAATTGAACGAAACGTTCATGGAAACGGTGCTGGAAACGGCCAGAATGAAAACGTATATGCGGTTGTGCGTTTCCGATCACGAAATAACGCAGCGGGATTACCTGTCCGAACTGCAGTTTGAAATGGAAAAGGCCGTCGTCGTCCTGTTCGTCATGGACAAGACGTCCGGCGTCGAATTTCCGTTGGACGCGGCACAGGTCGGAAAAATCCACCAAGAGTTCCAAAAATTGATTGACGTTCTTGATGAATAGGTGACGAAATGACCCAATCCGTTAAACAAGACTCTTCAAAAAAGAAACTGACCCTGCGCAGCCGCACGGTGGAAACGTATGTTTCCGGCGCGACGCAATTTATTATGAACGCCAAGGCGCGTTTGCGGCAGAAAAAGGAAAAATTCATTCACGCCGTCCCCCTGCTGGACAAGATTTCGCGCAAATGCAAAGCTTTCGATCTGCGCATGGAACGCAAATACGGACAGGTTTACACCAAACTGCGCGACAGCACTAAAAACATCGCCCGCACCGTTTTGGCGGCGCAGCTGTTCGGCGTCCCCGGCGTGATCGGCATGTGCGCCTATAAAACCTGCGAAAAGGCACTGTCTTTGCTGGAACCCGCGCAGCAGGCGAAGCAGAACGGCGAAATCAGACACCTGTCGGAATACTTCAAACGCAACAAGGGCGAGGCAAGCTTCACCATGACATCGGGTTCCATCAGCATCGCGATGACCGCCTGCGATGTCGCCGGCAATTATGCGGCCAAAGGGGCTTTGCGCGTCGGCAAGGCATCCCTGCTGATCGCTCCCGAAGTTAAAAACTTTGTCAACACGACCGGAAAATGGCTGCGCGGCAAAGAGGGATTCGCCGAAGTCAAACGCGACGCCGCCGTCATGGGCATCACGTTCGGCACCTATTTTGTTTCCGACGTTCCGATGACGCGCGGTTCGGGCAAACCCGAAACAGCCGTTCCCGTCAAACGCCCGAAAGAATCGACCGTCAGCAAATATTGGAATCAGGTGCGTAAACTGTTCGCGGACGGATACGGCAACCCCGGCGGCATGATCACCGCGCCGATCGCGGAACGTCCGGCGGCGAAAACGGCCGAAGAAACGGAACCGGCGAAACCCGCCGCCTCCAATGATCAACCGAAATCGACGTTCAGAAATGACATCAACAAACTGTACGCGTCCGGCATCGGAAACCCCGGCGGCATGATCACCGTCTATGACATCAAAAAACAAGGCGGACGTTAAACCGGATCTTAAACGGCTTCGATTTTCATCGAAGCCGTTTTCATAAGGCCGTCACAATTTTCCGGCTTTGTATCTCAACCCCCAATCGGCCATGGAATCAATGACGGGCTTTAACGACATTCCCGCGGCGTTCAGGCTGTATTCGACGCGCGGCGGGACTTCGGCGAAAACGGCGCGGTCGATCAGCCCGTCGCTTTCCAGTTCGCGCAAACTCTGCGTCAGAACGCGCTGGCTGATTCCCGTCAGGCTTTTGCGCAATTCGCCGAAACGTTTTTTCCCGCCCGTCAAATCGCGGATAATCAGCAGTTTCCATTTGCTGCCGATCAAATTGATCGTCGTTGCGACGGGGCAATCCGTAATTTTTTCATTCGGAATCATCCGGTTTCCTCCAATGGTTACTTTTTGCATACTATATATTAAAATAGTGCCTGCTTTACATTTGAATGTATCATACCCTATCCTGTTTTCGTTTTCAAACACACAAGGAGAATCAAAATGCAAAAAATCGTTGTGAAAAATTGCGAAACGGCCGCCGGTTCCGTTCAAGGTTCCGGCGACAACGAATTCACCGTCAAACCGGTTATCGACGACATCGCGAAATGTTCGGCGAATTTTGTGGAAGTCGCTCCGCAAAAAACCGCTTACGGCTATCATTATCACGAAGAAAACGAAGAGGTTTTCTATATCATCCGCGGCGAAGCGTCCGTTAAAACGCCGGACGGGGACATCCGTTTGAAACAGGGCGACGCCATCGCTTTTCCCGCGAACGTCAGCGGATCGCACGTGATTTCCAATCCGTCGAAAACGGAAACGCTGCTTTATCTGGATTTCGGTACGGCCAACAAACCGGACATCGTTCATTTTACGGGAACGGAAAACGGATTGATCGTCACGCGCGACGGCGTGAAACCTTTTTAATCAAACGCGGGCGGCGGGAATTTTTCCCGCCCTTTTCCGGATACAAAAAATCCACCTTTGCAGGTGGATTTTTATTTGGCGACCCCAGGGGGATTCGAACCCCCGTTACCGCCGTGAAAGGGCGATGTCCTAGGCCTCTAGACGATGGGGTCATCGTTTCAAGTCGGGTTATGTATAAAGGCAATCCGACCCGACGTCAACATATTTTTGCATTTGCGGCGTCTTTTTTTTCAAATCAGTCGTAATTGCGCATCAAACCGACCAATTTTCCCTGAATCGTGATGCGTTCCGGACTGTAAATGCGGGTTTCGTACGCCTGATTGCACGGCACCAGCATGATTGAATTGCCTTTGCGCCGGATTCGTTTCAGGGTGACTTCGCATCCGTCCACCAGCGCGACGGCGATTTCGCCGTTTTCGACGCTGTCCGCGCGGCGGATGATCACCGTGTCGCCGTCCAGAATACCGGCTTCGATCATCGAATCGCCGGCGACGGTCAGGGCGTAATGTTCCCCGTTGCCGACCATATTGGCCGGAACGGCGACGGTTTCGTTGCTGCGCAGCGCTTCGATCGGCGTGCCGGCGGCGATTTTGCCGTAGCGCGGCAATTCGACGGAATTGGCGACCAGATTTTCGCTGAGCCGCGTAAAGGATCGAGTCGTCTGCCGGTCAACAACCGTTTTCGCCGACAAGGCGGGATCGTCCGTCTGGTTGTCGGGCAGGCGCAAAACCTCCAGCGCGCGGGCGCGGTTCGGCAGCCGGCGAATGAACCCGCGCTCCTCCAACCCTGAAATCAACCGATGAATGCCCGATTTCGATTTCAGCCCGATTGCGTCCTTCATTTCATCAAACGACGGGGACACGCCGTCTTCACGCAGTTTTTTTTCAATCAGCATCAACAGCTGGTATTGTCTTTTGGTCAGCATAAAACCTCCGTGAACAAACTTTCTCTTTTTGTTCTACTTTAGTTCCGTATTCTTGGCAAGAATTTTTTTAATCTTTTCAATTAGTATCCCGAACCGTCCGGATTTGCAGGAGGCTTTTTTGTTTTTCATCCGTTTGTTTTGTCTGTCCGTTTTATTTTCGGCGGCGGCCGTCCGCGGCGTTCCGGCGGCCGGCTGGGGCGAAGCCGAAATCCCCGTCCCCGTCGAAACGGGCGCGTGGGGCGAATCCGAACCGTTCGAGGTGGCCGGATTGTTTTCCGCGGACAAAGAAGAAACGCCGGAAAAGCTGCCGCCTTGGCTGGACAACGCCGCGGCCGTGGCGGACGTGGAGGACGGGACGCCGATGATCGCTTTGGTCATCGACGATTTGGGCGTGAACAAAAAAATGACGGCGGAGGTGATCCGCCTGCCCGCGCCTTTGACGGCGTCCTTTTTATATTACGCGGACGATTTGCCGCGCCAAACCGCGGCGGCGGCGGCGGCGGGGCATGAATTGCTGGTGCACACGCCGATGCAGCCCGTGAACAGCCGTTTCGACGCGGGGCCGAACGCTTTGCGCATCGGGATGAGCGACGCGGAAATCACGGAAAACCTGAATTTGATGCTGGAATCCTTTTCCGGCTACGTCGGCATCAACAACCATATGGGCAGCCTGTTTTCCGCCGACGAACACGCGATGCGCACCGTGATGCGGACGGTCGCGGAACGGGGACTGCTGTTTTTGGATTCGCTGACATCGAACAAAAGCGTCGGGGGCGAAGTGGCGCGCGAAACGGGCGTCCCTTACGCCGTCCGGAATGTTTTTCTGGACAACACGCGAAATGAAAACGAGATTTTAAAGCAACTCGACCTGCTGGAACGCCACGCGCGACGGCACCGGTTCGCCGTCGGCATCGGTCATCCGCACAAATCGACGGTCGGCGCGTTGAAAAAATGGATTCCCGCGGCGAAAAAACGCGGCGTCGCGTTCGTTCCGGTCAGCCTGATCGCCGTGTATGTGCAGGACGGGGAAACGGCCGCGAACGGACGCGCGCTGAACCCGCACGACGAAAACGAATAAGCGTCATTCGTCCACGTTGATAGCGACTTCGTCCATGTCTTCGGGGGCGTTGCCCAGCAAAATCGCCAGATTTTTCAAAAACCGGAAACCGTTGTATTTCCGGCATTCCTCAATTGTCGCGTCGCGTTCCTCGGCTTCGTCGGCCTCTTCGGGCTTGGGCAGGGACAACGGCATGAACGTCACGGGGCCGCTGACGGGTTCCTGCTGGATTTCGATCCAGCCGTTCGTGAACGAAAACAGGAAAGCGGTCACTTTTTTCGGATCTTTGACGATTTTCAATTTCAATCCGGACTGGTTGTGAACCAGCAGCATTTCATCCTTTTCAATATATTGCGTCGTGAAAATGCCGCGGACTTCGGTGTCCAGAAAATCGTTGACCATGATGATGGGCAGTTCAGGCATAGCAACCTCCTTACAGTTTGTATGCGAATGAAAGGCCGGCGGCGCGGCGGGTCAGGCTTTGCGCCGACACACGAAACGTTTGATCTGCGCGTCGATGAAATTGCGCAGCCATTCCAGATCGTCCTTGGGCAGCCCGCGGCCGATGTGGGTGGTCTGGCCGTCCGCGCCGATCACCAGCGTGTATTTGAAATCATAGCTGTTGTGAACGACGTAAATGTATTCCAGACTGTCCGGTTTGATCAAAAATCCGAACGACGGAAAGAACAGCCAGCGCGATTTGATCCGGATGCCGTTCGGGGAAACGATGATCCTTTTGCGGCGGAAAAACAGGGACAGCGGTATCAAAACGAACAAAACCAGCGCCGCCGGAACGATCGCCAGACAGGACGTGCTCAGATGAAACAGCAGGCCGAAAAACACGATCGAAAAAAACGAACAGAAACACAATATGCCGGCGAACATCGAAAACGCGCTGTCGCGAATTTGCGGGTCGATCTGGCAGGTGTCGGCGTTTTCGACGATCCGGAACGATTTGGGGATTTTATACAGATCCTTGTCCGTGACGGGAATTTTGCCTTCGCCGATCAAATCGGGCAGAGATTTCTGGATGTCTTCGGGTTTGATTTCGATCACGCCGTCCGCCGTGTTGAACAGCGCGGGCATTTTCAGCTGGCTGGCCAGTTCCTGCCATTTGCGCGTGATGTTTTCCCCGTCCTTTGTGATGTAAAGCGGAATGGTTTTCGCTTCGTTCGGATGCTGCAGGTCGATGATGTGCTGGGTGAACGATGTCAGCCCCAGCACGTTGACGATGCGCGTGCGATAGCGCACCCCCAGATATTCGCTGAGGGAATCGGCCATCCGGCTGCCGTGCTCGAACGGTTTTTGGATGACGACGGCGGCGAATTTGTGCCCGATGAAGAAATCGCGGCCGTAAAACATCAGCAGCAGACGCGTCACGATGATGAACAGCCCCAGTCCGACAAACAGCCACGACGCGGAAAACGTCCCCGCCGTCGCCGGCAGGGGCAGGTTGTCGATTTTTGAAAACATCGAGGATTCGCCCCAAACGCCCAGTTCGGAAACCAGCCCCAAAGCGATCAGAACGACGCCCAGAACGATTCCGCGGCAAACGCGGTGTTTGGAAATCCGGTCCTTGGCCTGCGTGGGGCGGTGCGAAACGTCGAAATCCAGAAAGGACGCCAGCGGACGCAAACGCCGTTTTTCGATTTTTTCATCGTTGACCGATATGCTTTCCAATTCGTCAAGATCGGTGTTTTGCAGCAATTCGTCCTGCACCATGTGTTCCTCGAACCAAGTTTTTTTTCAAGTTATGGCAAATTCGTCTTTGCTCTGCAAGAGTAATATACTATAAAATAGCTACGTCGAAAAATCTTTTTTTACGGAAACGATATGGAAACGACTCTGACTTCAACCGCCGGCCTGATTCCGATGCTGCTCAGCCTGATCGGGCTGCTGGCGGCGTTGCAGTATCTGAAAGGCATGGACGATTTTGAAGAAACGATCCGTTACGTCTTTTGGGGTTTCCTGTGCGTTTTCGTCGCGAAGCTGTCCGTGTTCACGTCGCGTTTCATGCCGGACGGCTATTTTTATTTCCAAACCCTGCTGTTTCACTTGTGTTCGGCGATCTTCCTGACCGCCGGCGGTTTCAGCATCAAAGGGGTGAAATTTTTCAACACGACCGTCGTCATTTCCGCCTGTCTGCTGGCCGCGGTGTGGAGTTGGTACGTCGTCATCGTCACGCGCGACGCCAACGCGCTGACGTTTTCGCTGGCCGCGTCAACGGCGGGGTACGGCGTATTGGCGGCGTCGCTGTGGCGCAGAAAGGCTTTGCGCAACACGATCGGGTTCGTGATCACGGGATGGTTCTGCGTTTTTCTGGTGCTGTACAACCTGCTGGCGCTGATGCCGTGGGGGCGCAGCCTGCTGTCTCCGGCGTTTGAAACGTTTTTGTACATCGCGATCATGTGCGGATGGATTTTGATTTCCAACAACATGATGGCGCACCAGTTCGGCACGCTGGAACAGGCGGCCGAGGAAAGCAAGGAACGCCTGCGCCTGATGATCCAGATGTCGCCGTTCCCGATCATCATTTCCCGATTGAAGGACGACCAGCTGATGCTGATCAACAACAAAGCCGGCGCTTTGTTCGGGCTGGATGTCAAGCATCCGGGGAATTTCAAAATGGTCGATTACTTCGCCGAACCGTCGCGGCGCACGGAATTGCTGGCGAAGCTGGAAAAAAATCCGGTCGTTGACGATTTCGAGTTTCTGGTGAAACCGCGCAAGGGCGATCCGTTCTGGCTGCTGCTGTCGGCGCGCGTGATTGATTTTGAATACGAAATCGCGCTGTACATGGCGTTCCAGGACATCACCGACCGCAAGAAAAAGGAAATGCAGCTGTTCGATCAGGCCACGCGCGACCCGCTGACGAAATGCTACAACCGCCGCCAGTTCGAGGAATTGGCGAAAAAGGAAATCCAGCGTTCGCGCCGCTACAACCATCCGTTCTGCCTGTTCATGATCGACGCCGACCACTTTAAAAACGTCAACGACACGCACGGCCACGCGGTGGGCGATCTGGTGCTGCAGGCTTTGGCCGACTGCTGCCGCCGCACTTTGCGCGAATCCGACATCGTCGCCCGTTTCGGCGGCGAGGAATTCGTCATCCTGCTGCCCGAAGCGACGATCGAAAACGGTTTCCGCGTGGCGGAACGCCTGCGCATCAAAATTTCCAAGCTGGTCGTCAAAAACGAACAGGATCAGGACGTTCAGTTCACCGTCAGTATCGGTCTGGTGTCGTCCACGGTGACGGACGACGTTCCGGAAATGCTGAAAATGGCCGACGAATCCCTTTACGTCGCCAAGGAAAACGGCCGCAATCAGGTCGTCGTGTACGAAGCCGGCGGCCCCAACAAGGATTTGCCGAAACCCGAAGGCGAAGACATCGAAAAGGTCAAAGCCGAACCGCTGTACTATTTCAAACCGGCCGGCGGCGCGCCCGTCGTGAAAAACGCGTCGAACGAACCGGCGGAAACCGGCGTCGTCGGGTTGAGCGGCGCCGCCCCCGTCAAAGAGGCCGAACCGTCTTTGGACGACGACGAGGACATCGAAACGTCGCCCGCGGTCGAACATTCGCACGGCGTTTCCTTAAGCTCGCTGTACGACGACGAAAAGGACGACTCTTTCGTCCCGACGGCCAGACCGCCCGTCGCGCCGCCGCCCGCCGCGGAACAGCCGGTGTTTGACGCCGCGCGGGGCGAAGACCTGTCCCTGATGGCCGATCCGTTCGCTTCGCCCGTTTTCGCCGACGACGTACCCGCCATTCCCGCCGACGACGCGGAAGAAGAATCCGAACCGGCGGCGGAACCGGAGAAAACAGACATTCCCGACGCTTTTGAAACGCCGGAAGCAGAAATCGAACCGGAGCCGGAAACGGAAACGCCGGCAGACGATGAAAACGAATTTATCGACGATCTGCCAACCGCGCCGGAAATTCCGGCGGATTCCGGCGACGAAGACGTTATACAGCCGCCCGAACCGGAGGATTTTGAACCGGAAATCGCACCGAAGCCGGCGGAAGAGGAACCCGAATTTTCCGTACCGGCGCCGGATTTCCCCGAACCGCCCGCCATAGCCGGCGACATTGACGGTTTGCCGCCCGTTCCGGAACCGTTTGCGACGGACGCGGCAGAGGAAACCTTCACGCCGCCGCCTTTGTCCGTTCCGGTTGAACCGCCGCCCCCCGCGCCCGCGCCGGTCAAAGCGCCGACGGTCAAAATGCCTGTGATGAAAAAAATCCCGATCAAGATGCCCGCCGGAATGGTGAAGATTCCCAAAATGCCCGGCGTCGTTCGGGTCAAAATTCCCAAGGCTTTGCACCAAGGTGACGCGCCCGTCGGCGCCCCGCCCCCGCAGCCGCCGCATCCGTAAGGTTGGCTAGCCTTTTTGCCGTCGGGACAAAACACCGCGAATCATTTAGCATTTTTTCATCAACGCAGGAGGAAAAAATGCACTTGATTTCAACAGTAAAATCTTTCATCGAAAACGTCGAAAAATCCGGCGCGAAACCGCTGTACGAACTGACGCCGAAACAGGCGCGGCAGGTTTTGACGGACGTTCAGCAATTTTCCGCCGCCGCGCCCGAAACGGACGTGACGGAAATTTACGTCGCCGCCGGCGACACGGCCGTTCCCGTCAAAATCCACCGGCCGAAAGGCGTCGTCAAAAAACTGCCCGTCGTGTTTTACATTCACGGCGGCGGTTGGGTCATGGGGGACGACAAAACGCATGAACGGCTGGTGCGCGAACTGGCGGCGGGAATTCCGGCGGCCGTCGTGTTTCCGGTTTACACGCCTTCGCCCGAATCGGAATTTCCCCGTCCGACGGATCAGCTGTTCGCCGTTTTGAACCACATCGTCGCCCGATCGGCCGATTTTGGATTGGACGCCGGACGGCTGGCCGTCGCGGGGGACAGCGTCGGCGGCAACATGGCGATCGCGATGACAATGAAAGCTAAAGACGCCGGCGCGCCGAAAATCGCGTTCCAGCTGCTGATCTATCCGGTCACGGACGCGGCGATGACATCGGAATCTTACACACTGTATGAAAACGGGCCGTGGCTGACCCGCAAGGCGATGGAATGGTTTTGGAAAATGTACGCGCCGGATGAAAACGACCGCGCGTCGCCATTGGCATCGCCTTTGAATTGGCCGGTCGAAGCGATGAAAGGCCTGCCGCCGGCTTTGGTGATCACGGACGAAAACGACGTTCTGCGCGACGAAGGCGAAGCCTACGCCCGCAAATTGGACGCGGCCGGCGTCCGCGCGACATCCGTGCGTTTCAACGGCACGATTCACGATTTCATGATGTTGAATCCGGTTTCCGAATCGCCGGCCACCCGCGACGCCGTGCTGCTGGCCGTCGCCAAATTGCGCGACGTATTCGGCATTTGCTGAAAAGAGGGGGGAAACTCCCCCTCTTTTTACTATTCTTGACGGATGGATTTCAGCCAAGCGATTTCCGCCGCGTACCCCTCCAATTCGTTCGGCGTTTCCAGATAAAACGGCAGGCCGCGCAGCGCGGGGTGGTTGACGATTTGGCGGATCGCGTCCCGCCCGATGCTGCCCAGCCCCAACTTTTCGTGCCGGTCTTTGTGTGACGCGAACGGATTCTTGCTGTCGTTCAAATGAACCGCTTTCAGCCTGTCCAATCCGATCACACGATCGAATTCGGCCAAAACGCCGTCCAAATCGTTCACAATATCGTATCCCGCGTCATAAACGTGGCAAGTATCCAGACACACGCCCAGCTTTGCGTTCAGACGGACGCGGTCGATGATCGCGCGCAGCTCCTCGAACCGGCCGCCGACCTCCGACCCTTTTCCGGCCATTGTTTCCAGCAAAACCGTCGTCGTCTGATCCTCTGTCAAAATGCCGTTCAACACTTCGGCGATTTTTTCGATCCCCGTTTCAATCCCCTGCCCGACGTGCGCCCCCGGATGAAAATTGTAGTAATTGTGCGGGATATGTTCCATGCGTTTCAGGTCGTCCGCCATGGTTTCAAATGCGAACCGGCGCGTGTCGTCGTTCGCGGCGCAGGCGTTCAGTGTGTAAGGGGCGTGCGCCGTCAAAACGCCGAATCCGTTTTCGCGCGCCAATTTTAAAAAGGACGCGACATCGTCTTCGTCAATCGCTTTGGCCGCGCCGCCGCGCGGATTGCGGGTGAAAAACTGGAACGTGTCGGCGCCGATTTTCAACGCGGCCTTTCCCATGGCCGTAAATCCCTTGGCGGCGGACAAATGACATCCGATGTAAAACATGGCTTTTCCTTTCGCTTTTTCCCGTCATCATAGCGCGAAAAAAAACGACGGCAACGTTTTTCGCCGCCGCCCGAACGGTAAAGCCGCCGTTCCGGCGTTGCCTTCGCCGGCAATTCGGCCGAACCTCCTTCTCCGGTTCAAATCCGCTTCAAACAATTGTAAAAAGGGTCGCCAAAACGGCGACCCTTTTTCTCCGCAATTCCGCCTAAACTCGGCCGCGACTGCCGTCTTGCCTTGTTAAGGCTCATTGATAAGACAAAAAAAACACCCATTTGAGGGTGTTTTTATTTTGTCTTATTGGTCGGAGTGAGAGGATTTGAACCTCCGACCCCTACGTCCCGAACGTAGTGCTCTACCAAGCTGAGCTACACTCCGAATAAGTGTTATTGCTTATAGCGCGAAGTTTGATATACTGCAAGAGGGTTTTATCTTTTTTTTAATTTTTTTGGAAATCGCCGTGAAAAAAAATATCATCGCCGCCTGCGCCGCTCTGATCGTCCTGTTGGCATTGTGCTTCGCTTTTTATCCGAAATCCGAAGAAAACGGCGCTTTGCCGTTCGCCGACGACCCCGTCGAAGCGCAAGGTGAAACCGACATTCCTTTCGCCGTTACGACCGAAAACGCCGGTCAAACCGATTACGCCGCGCCGGACGAAAACGCGAAAAACGGGTTGAAAGCGTCTTTCGACATCGTCCGAGTCGAAGAGGACGGCAGCATGGTCGCCGCCGGCAAAGGCGTCGCCGGCGCAACCGTTTCCCTGATGGACGGCGAAAGCGTCTTGAACGATTTCACGGTGAACGAAGACGGCGAATGGGTTTACATCCCCTCTGCGCCCTTGGCCGCCGGCGCGCACGAAATCTGGCTGCGCGACGATTCGATGAACACGCGCGACGCGTCCGAAGTCGTCATTGTTGACGTGCCAGAACCCAAAAACGCCGGAGAGGCTCTGGCCGTCATCATGACGCCCGACGCCGACGAAATCGGCGTTTTGCAGGCGCCCGCCCCGCAAATCAAGATCGACGTGGACATCCGTTCCGTCAAATACGCGCAAAACGCTTTGACCGTCAGCGGTTCCGTCGGCGATTCCGGCCGCGTCAACGTATATGCCGACAACCTGTTTTTAGGCAACGTCTGGGCGAACGGCGAATGGTCTTTGCGCGTCCCCCGCCCGTTCGCCGCCGGACGGAAATACATGATTCGCGCGGACAAGGTTGACGCCAAGGGCAAAGTCGTCGCCCGCGTCGAAGTCCCCTTTGAAATCGCCGGCGGCATGGACAAAGCCAAACGCCGCCGCGTCCGCGTCGTCAAAGGCGACTGCCTGTGGACGATCGCAAAGCATTTGTACGGTTCCGGATTCGCCTATGTGACCATTTATCAGGCCAATAAACGGCAGATCAAGGATCCCGACCTGATCTATCCCAATCAGGTGTTCGTCCTGCCCGCCGGAACGGAAAAGTAGGGGAAAAGCAAAAAAAGCTTTTTTCCGAATCGATATTGGCTTAAAACTGTTGACACATTTAACCTTTGCAAGGAGTTTTTGATGTCCCGCGTTGATTTATCCTGGCGTCGTTTCATTCTGCCGCCCATCCACCCCGAGGGTTGGCGTTTCGTCGGCGTGTTCGCCGCCGTCACCGTTTTGATGTGGATGCTGTTCAAACCGGTCGGCGTCGTTTGTCTGGCGTTGACGGTGTGGTGCTATTTCTTTTTCCGCAATCCGTTGCGCGCCGTTCCGGCCGGCGATTCGCTGGTACTGGCGCCCGCCGACGGCATTGTCAGCAAAATCGCCGACGTCGTCCCGCCCAAGGAATTGGAAATCGGCGACGAACCCATGACCCGCGTCAGCATTTTCATGAGCGTGTTCAGCGTCCACGTCAACCGCGCGCCGATGGCCGGAAAGATCACGAAAATGTATTACCGTCCGGGGGCTTTTGTCGATGTTTCGCTGGACAAGGAAAGCGAAAACAACGAACGGCAGGAATTGGCGATGGAAACATTGACGGGGCATAAGATCGCCTTTGTCCAAATCGCCGGATTGGTCGCGCGCCGCATTTTGACGTTCGTCAAAGAAGGCGACCAGCTGAAAGCGGGCGAACGTTTCGGCCTGATCCGTTTCGGCAGCCGTTTGGACGTTTATCTGCCCAAAGGCGTCGCCGTTCAAGTGATGGAGGGGCAAACCGCCGTCGCGGGTGAAACCGTTTTGGCCGACATCAACGTCACGGGTGAAAACCGTCAAGGGGAGATCGTCTGATGCTTAAAGATTCCCGCAAAAAAATCAAAGACCTGCCGCTGAACAGGATCGCGCCGAATCTGGTGACGCTGTTCGCCTTGTCGTCCGGCGTGACATCAATCCGTTTTGCGATGGAAGGCAAGTTTGAATTCGCCGTTTTCGCCATTTTGATGGCGTCCGTGTTCGACGCTTTGGACGGCCGCGTCGCGCGTTTGCTGCGCGGAACATCCGATTTCGGCGCGGAACTGGATTCGCTGTCGGATGTCGTCTGCTTCGGCGTCGCCCCCGGATTGCTGATGTATTTCTGGGCTTTGGGAACGACATCGCCCGTCGGTTGGATCTTCGCCTTGCTGGTTCCGATTTGCTGCGCGTTGCGTTTAGCGCGTTTCAACATCATGCTGGACGAAGCCCCGCAGCCGTCCTATTGGAAACACTTTTTCGTCGGCTTGCCCGCCCCCGGCGGCGCGTACATCGCGTTGGTGCCGATCATGCTGTATTTCCACTCCGGTTGCGAATTTTTCCGCAACGGCCCCTTTGTCGAAACGTTTTTGTTCATCAGCGCGTTTTTGATGGCGTCGCGTCTGCCGACGATTTCGCTGAAACATTTCCGCGTTCCCGTCCGTTTCGTCGTTCTGCTGCTGGCTTTGGCCGGTTTTTACGCCGGCGCCATGGTGTATAAACCGTGGCTGACCCTCAGCGCGACCTTTATCGGATATCTGATCAGCGTCCCGCTTTGCTCTTACGTTTTCCTGAAATTGAAAGCCAAAGAGGAAAAAGGCCAAGCCGCCGAATAAAAAAATCAACGCATCAAACACCCGCCCGTTTTCCGGCGGGTGTTTTTTTATGGCGGGAATCTCCGTTTTAAAAACGGACCGCCTTATACACAAAAACAAAGGCCGCAAGTGGCTTCGCGACATTTATTGTAAAGTTTAAACTTCGACTTTATTCTTCAATGCGCCGGACAAGCGGGGAAGCGGGGGACAGCTCGGCTTCCCACGGAAACAGGATCCAAGTGTCCTGATCGACGGAAACGACGAAATCGTCAACGACTTCCTGTCCTTTGGGTTTGGCGTACATGGTGACGAAATAGGCCTTGGGCATCAATTCGCGGATGATGCGTCCCGTGCGTCCGGAATCGACCAAATCGTCAACGACCAGAACGCCTTCGCCATCCGTTTCGGGCACTTTCAGCAGCGACGCTTCGCTGCCGCGGGATTCTTCGTCGTAACCGGCGACGCAAATCGTGTCGATCCAGCGGATCTCCAATTCTCTGGCTAAAACGGCCGCGGGAAACAAACCGCCGCGAGTGACGCAGACGATTTTTTTCAAATCCTTGCGATTGATCAGCTTGGACGCCAAAATGCGGGCGTCGCTGTGGAACTGTTCCCATGAAATGGTGTAATAACGCGGTTTAGTGGCCATAAGAAGAGACTCCGTTGTCATCAGAAAGTGTCTTTGTAGCCCTTTTGGCGCGGGAATCAAGCTTTTTTTCACAAGACCGCGGATTCTCTGGTTATTTGAACCACTGCCGCATTTCTTCGGCCGGCCGTTTCGGCGGCGGCGGCACAGACTCCGCGGCGGGGGACGGTTCGGCCGGCGCGGGCGGCGGCGTTTTTTCGCGCGCCGATTGTTCCTTGGCGGCGTTTTCCTTGGCATTCCGGATCAAATCGCGAATCTGCGCCTTGATCACGGGGCCGTCCCATTCGGCCATGCCGCGCATCCGTCCGACCTCCCGCCCTTTTTCGTCGATCAGGAACGTCGTCGGCAGGCCTTTGACATTGGCGGCTTTGGAAAAGCGCGCCTGCGTGTCGGAATAAATGCGCAGGTTTTTCAGCCCCCGTTCATTCCAAAACCGGCGCAAGGCCGCGACCGGCTCCATATCCGACGACAGCGCCACCACTTGGAATTTCAGACCGCCCATATCCTTTTGCAGCGCGTCCAGCATGGGCAGTTCGACCACGCATTGCGGACAGGATGTCGTCCACACGTTCAGCAAAACGATTCTCCCTTTGAAATTTTCCAAGGAAACGGCGCGCCCGCTTTCCGTCATAAACGACGCCGTCGGCGCGGGGACGGGGTGGTCGTACAGGCGGAATTTCTGCGTCGTCGTGATACTGCTGATCCGCGTCTGCGCGTTCGCCGCGACAGGCAGGAGCATCCAGAAAATCAGGTGAAAGAACGCTTTGATCATTTTTATTTTTCCCGCCGCCAGAATAAAAAAAAAGAGTGAATAAGTTTTTAACAGTTGCTATTCTGATCCGCGTTTCAAACAGGAGAACACACCGCATGAAAACGATTCTGACCGCCCTGTTGTGCGCCGTCTGTCTGACGGGGTGCGGAAAACGCGGAAAGCTCGACTTTCCCGAAGGCGCGACCTATCCGCGGCAATACCCCGCGCCGCGCAATCCGAAAACGACCGTCCGTCCCGAAACGGCGCGGCCGGAACAACGCCAGCCGCAAAGCGCGCTGGAAGTCCAGCAACTTTTGGAAACGGAAGAATGAAAATGAATCCCTTTCATTATGAAAACGGCCGTTTATATGCCGAAAACGTCGCGGTCGAAGACATCGCCGCGCAGGTCGGAACGCCTTTTTACCTGTATTCGCAGCAGGGCATCGTCAATCATTTCAAAGCGTTCGACGACGCCGCGCGCAAACACCTGCCGCGTCATTTGACCTGTTTCGCCGTCAAAAGCAACGCCAATCCCGCGATTTTAAAGCTGTTCGCGCAAATGGGCGCGGGGGCGGACATCGTGTCGGGCGGCGAGCTGCTGCTGGCGTTGAGCGCCGGCATCCCCGCGGACAAAATCGTCTTTTCCGGCGTCGGCAAAACGCGCGAAGAGCTGATGCTGGCCGTTCAAAACGGCATCCGGCAGATCAACGTCGAATCCGAGGAAGAAGCGCTGATGCTGGACGAAATCGCGGCCGTGACGGGCAAAAAGGTTAAAATCGCCCTGCGGATCAATCCCGACATCGACGCGCACACGCACCACAAAATCACCACCGGCACGAAAGAGGGGAAATTCGGCATCGCGTGGGAACGGGCGCGCCCCCTGTACCGCCTGTTTTCGCAATCGCGCGGGCTGCAGCCCGTCGGCATCGACATCCACGTCGGGTCGCAGGTCGTCGAAATCGAACCTTTTGTCGAAGCGTTTGAACGCGCAGCCGACATTGTGCGGTGTTTGCGCGACGACGGCATCGACATCCGCACGATCGACGTGGGCGGCGGGCTGGGCGTCGTTTACAAAGAAGAGGACACGCCTCCGTCCCCCGAAGCGTACATGACCGCCGCGGGCGAAATTCTAGGCGGGTTGGGATGCGAAGTCGTTTTTGAACCGGGACGTTTTTTGATCGCGCAATCGGGCGTTTTGGTGTCGCGCGTCGTGCGTACGAAACAAACCGACGCGACGTGTTTTCTGGTGTTGGACGCGGGGATGAACGATTTGATCCGCCCCGCGATCTACGACGCCTATCACAACGTTTCCGCCGTCCGTCAGGGCGAATGTGACCACTGCTACGACGTTGTGGGACCGATTTGCGAAAGCAGCGACATTTTCGGCCGATCGCGCGTTCTGCCTGCGATGAAAGCGGGCGATTTGGCCGTTATTGAAACGGCAGGCGCCTACGGAGCATCCATGGGATCGAATTACAATTTCCGCCCCCTGTGCGCCGAAGTGCTGGTCAACAACGACGCGTTCGCCGTCATCCGCAAACGTCAGACGCCTGACCAGATGTTGGAAAACACACGTCCCGCGCCGTGGCTTTAATTCATTTTGTATTTTGTCAAAGTAACGGTCGCCTTTGCCGTTTTGGCGGGCGGCCGTTCGATTTTCAAATCGACCCGTTCCGTCCCGCGGGCTTTTAAAACGGCGACGGGCGAAGCGACCGCCACCGTCGTCAACGTCCGGCCGTCGTCGTCCGAAAACCGGACGGAAAAGGTTTCCGGCACGATATCTCTGTCCGTGTTGTTGAACGCCGCCGTCTTTAAAATCAGGAACGTTTTGTAATCCTCGCGCGCCGTTTCGTGCGTCAACGTCTGCAATGTCACGGGCGCGCGGGCGGCTGCGTGGAAAAAGAACAGATAAACGGCCGCCGCGATGAAAAACAGAGTGGCGAAATAAAGCGGCCTGATCCATACGGCGACGGATGTTTTTTTCTTTTCGGGCTGTTTCAAAAAATCCTGAAACGCCGTCAGGGGGATGTCCGATTCGTCAATCACCGGCGCGGGGGCGGGCGGCTGTAAAAAGAAATCGCCGTCGCCGGCCGTGTCGTCCGCCGCGAAATCGGACGCGGAATCGGGTTCCGGCTGCGGTGCGGATTCCGGCAACGGCTCCGGTTCTGCCGTTCCGGTTTCCCAGACGTTGCCGCAACGGGCGCACCTGACCGGCAAACCGGTTTCTTTCAAAGAATCGGGGACGTTGTATTCCGTTCCGCATTGCGGGCAAGTGATCAGCATTTTCGTTTCCTGTAAATTTTAGTATAGTATTATGCAGATTTGCGTATAAAATGTTAAATCATTTTTTTTGAAACGGGGGAAAGGTTTGCCGCTGCAAAATGTCATCGAATTCGACGCCGTCGGCCTGCGCTACGGACAGGGGGCGGAGGTGTTGCGCGACGTTTCTTTCGCCCTGCCGGCGGGATCCTTTCATTTTCTGACGGGGGAAAGCGGTGCGGGAAAAACATCCCTGCTCAGTCTGCTGTACCTGTCGCAAAGCCCGACACGCGGCCATGTCCGTCTGTTCGGCAAGGCCGTCCGCGACATCCCCCGCGACGACCTGCCCGACATCCGGCGCAAAATCGGCGTCGTTTTTCAGGATTTCCGCCTGCTTGATCATTTATCCGCCGTGGATAACGTCGCTTTGCCGCTGCGCGTCGCCGGATATGATGAAAGCGAAATTCGCAAACGCGTGACCGAATTACTGATGTGGGTGGGGCTGGGCGCGCATTTGAACGCCAAACCGCCCACGCTGTCCGGCGGCCAGAAACAAAGTGTCGCGATCGCCCGCGCGGTGATCAACCGGCCGCTGATCCTGTTGGCCGACGAACCGACCGGCAACATGGACGACCGTTCCGCCGCGCGGTTGATGCGGTTGTTCGTCGAATTGAACCGGCGCGGCACGACCGTCGTCATCGCCACGCACAACGAAGGGCTGATCCGGACGTTCCCCTATCCGCGGATGCACCTGACCAACGGGCGGCTGACGGTCTATCCCGTCGGATATTCGCCCGAACAACCCGTTTTCAAGGAGGCCGGCCGTGTTTAAAAACCGCAGCGATCTGCCTTTCGCCGGCGATATGTCGGGATGGTTTCTGCCGTTGATGGTCATGCTGATGGTGTTTTTCGCCGGATTGACCACGGCGGGAACGCTTTCCCTGAATTCGATGCTGTCGCGGTGGAGCCGGTCGATTTCGGGATCCCTGACGGTGCAGGTCATCCCGATCGAGGAAAACGGCCGCGTCAATAAAAAGAAAACACAGCAGGAAACGCAGGACGTTCTGGACATCCTGCGCAAAACGGCGGGAATCGCGTCGGCCGACGTGCTGACCGACAGCCAGATGAAAAACCTGCTGCGGCCGTGGCTGGGCGACACGTTTTTGCTGGACGACCTGCCGATGCCGCATTTGATTGATGTCCGGCTGATCGACGGGGCGGAGGTCGATTTGGATATGCTGCGCGCCCTGCTGCGCAAAAACACGCCGAACGCGTCGCTGGACGTGCATAAATTGTGGCTGGGCAAGCTGATCAAGCTGGTGCGGACGCTGGATCTGCTGGCTTCGACGCTGCTCAGTCTGGTGATCGCGTCCACGTCCGTGATCGTCATTTACGTCACCTGTTCGTCTTTGGCCGTTCACAAACCCGTGATCGAACTGCTGCACCAAATCGGCGCGCACGACGGCTACATTTCCAAACAATACGCGAAACGCACGACGCTGCTGGCGGCGGTCGGCGCGGCGGCGGGATTCGCCGGCGTCCTGCCCGTTTTGTTCCTGCTGTCCGCGCGGGCGGCCGAAGTTCAGGGCGGTTTGCTGTCCGAAGCGCGGTTCGACGCGGCGTCGTGGGTGCTGCTGTGTCTGGTTCCCGTTTCCGCCGTCGTTTTGTCGGGCATGACGGCGTTTTGGACGGTGCAGAAAACACTCAGGCGGATGCTATGACGGTGAAGCGGGTTTTAATCGGCTGTTTGATCGCCGCCGCCTTTTGGACGGCCGGCCTGTGCCGGTTCGCGTCGCTGGTCAACCGGCCGCCGCGCGACACGGACACGAAAACGGACGCCATCGTCGCGCTGACGGGCGGAACGGAACGCGTCGCCGCCGCCGTCGATTTGCTGAAACGCGGCGCGGCGGACAAATTGCTGATTTCCGGCGTCAACCGGAAGGTGGACTGGCTGAAACTGGCGGAAACAATCGACGACCTGCCCGAAAATCTGGGCGAGAAAATCACGTTGGGACACGTCGCGTGCAACACGCGGGAAAACGCGCTGGAAAGCAAGGAATGGCTGAACCGCAACGGGTTCAAATCCGTCCGGCTGGTGACGGCGTCCTATCATATGCCGCGCAGCCTGTCGGAATTCCGCAACGTTCTGGACGGCGTCGAAATCATTCCCCACCCCGTTTTTCCCCAGACGGTCAAACACGCCGAATGGTGGAAATGGCCGGGAACGTTCGCCCTGATCACGTCGGAATACACGAAATACCTGATCGTCGTGTCCAGCCACGCGATGCCTTTTTTAAAAACTTCACTCAACTTTGATACGGTGTGCCAAAAATGAGATTCATCCGATCCCTGCTGTTCAACATTTATTTTTTCTGCACGACTTTGTTTTTCTGCACGACGGGCGCGATCGCCGGCGTGTTTTCGATGCGCGCCTGCAGCCTGAACGCCCGCGGGTGGGGCAAAGCCCTGCTGTTCGGGATGCGGTGGCTGGCCGGCATTAAATGCGAAGTGCGCGGTTTGGAAAACCTGCCCGCGGACACGAACGCGTTCATCGTCGCGTCGAAACACCAATCGACGCTGGAAACGGTCGCTTTCCACGCGATTTTGAACCGCCCCGCCTATATTTTGAAAAAAGAGCTGCTGTACATTCCGCTGTTCGGATGGAATTTGTCGCTGTCGGGATGCGTGGCGATCGACCGGTCTTCGGGCGCGAAAGCCATGCGATCCATTTTGAACGGCACGAAAAAACGGTTGGCGCAAAACCGCCCCGTCATCATCTTTCCCGAAGGAACGCGCACGCTCCCCGGCGCGACGGCGCATTACAATCCGGGGGTCGGGCTGTTGTATGAAAAATGCGACGTTCCCGTCATTCCGGCCGCGCTGAATTCGGGGATGTTCTGGCGCAAACGGTCGTTTATGAAAAATTCCGGAACGATCGTGATCGAATTCCTGCCCGCCATGCCCAAAGGATTGGGATCGCGCGAATTCATCAAGGAATTGCAGGACAGGATCGAAACGGCTTGTCAAACGCTGATCAAATAAAGGAAAGCCCCCTTTGATGTCAAAGGGGGCTTTTTCATTCGCTTTTACTTTTTAAACGGTTTGCGCGGCGCTTTGGCTTTGTCGAAAGCGGGCTTTTTGGCAAACGGTTTGTTGAACGGCTTGCGCGGTTTGTCGAAATCGCGTTCCTCGCGGTCGAAACGGTCGGATTTGAACGGCTTTTTATCAAACTTGCGTTCAAAACGATCCCGTTTGCCGAACGGTTTTTCCCCGCGCCGTTCAAAAGGTTTTCCGTCGCGTTTTTCAAACGGTTTCTTTTCAAACCCGTCTTCGCGTTTTTCAAAACGTTTTTCCGTTTTGCGGAAATCCTTTTTGTGTTCGGGCTTATATTCCTTGTGTTCGGGTTCGCGCGTTTCCTCGACGGATTCGTCGTGTTTCGCCGCCTTGCGTTCCGTTTTCGCCAGCTGTTTTTTCAGCGCGCGGCGTTCGTGCTTGATTTCCGTGATGCGCTGTTTGCGGGATTTTTTCTTTTCAACGGAAAAACCGAAAGAGCCGACCTTGCCGCCCAAAGCGTAATAACCGCCGTGGCAGAACGCGATCAGGCCGCTGTCTTCCAACCGGAATTTGCCGTCGGCGTCCAGATATTCGTCGGCGACGTCAACCGCGACGATTTCCGCCAAAAACATATCGTGCGACCCCAGATGTTTGACCTCTGTCACGCGACATTCCAAACTTAAGGGCGATTCTTCGATCAAAGGGGCTTTGACGGCCGTCGCGGCGACGGGAGTCAGCCCCGCTTCGGCGAATTTGTCGATGTCGCGGCCGGATTTGACACCGCAGAAATCGGCGGCTTTCAACGTTTTCGCCGTCGTCAGGTTGATGACGAATTCCTTGTTTTCCGAAATCAGTTCGTGCGAATAACGCGACGGACGAACGGAAATGTACGTCATCGCGGGTTCGGAATTGACGATCCCCGTCCACGCGACCGTCAAAACGTTCGGCTTTTCCATCGTGCCGCAAGTGACCATAACCGGCGGCAAAGGATATAACATCGTTCCCGCTTTCCATGACGTTTTTGCCATTTTAGAATCTCCTTTATAAAACCAAGGCGTTGATTATAGGCTTCTTTGAAAAAAACAAAAGGGCGTTTTGCAAATTTTTATCACGCGGACAAGCGCGGCGTTTTCGACAAAAAACTTGATTTTTCCGCAAAATATTCTATTATTCCTTTGTGAAATCAAGGAGAATCCCATGCCCAGAGATTTGACGCACGTCATTTTCGCCGATGAAATCCGTAAAAACCTGTCCGCCGCGGCGCAAAAGGACACGGAAAAAAACGCCGCCGCGTTCCATATAGGCGCGATCGCGCACGACGCTTTTCTGTACGGATCGCAGCCAAAGCTGGCGACGAAACTGCATGGCGGGCTGGGCGACGACACGCGCGCCGTCATGATTGAAATGATGGACAACGTGCGCGCGGAAAAGGATCCCGAAAAACAGGCGATGAAAAAATCGTTCGTCTATGGTTTCATGTCGCACGCGGCCGTGGATACGACGTTCCACCCGTTCGTATATAGCGTTTCGGGCAGTCAGGTTCCCGAAAACAACCCCGACCAAAAACACGTCGATCTGGCGAAAACGCGCCACCGTTACATCGAAACGTGGCTGGACGTGCATTTTCTGCGCGAAAAGGGATTGTCGCTGGACACGTTCAAACCGTTCAAGCAGGTCGCGAACGACAAACGAACCAACGTCGTCGTCCCGTCCTTTTTCTGCGAAAGCTATGAAAAAGCGTACGGCATTGATCAGGATCTGACGCCCGTTTTCAAAAACAGCATGAAAATGCAGCTGTTCATCGGCCGCGTGACGCAAAACCAGCCGCTGGGCAAAGCTTTGCGCGCGCTGGACAACGCGTTGGACGGGCGGCTGGGGCTGGCCGTTTCCGGTTTTTATCAGGCCGACCGCGCGATGCCGCCGATCTTAAAAGACTTTGAATCCTACAAACATCCCGTGACCGGCCAAAACATCGTTCAAAGCCTGCGCGGTTTGACGCAAGACGCCGTCGAATGTGGAACGGCCTATATCGCCGCCGCCGAAAAATACATCAAAGACGGCGTCAGAAAGGCGTTTTTAAAGGCCGTCCCGAACTGCAATCTGGACACGGGCGTTGAAAACACGAAACTGGCCGACATCAAACTGGCCACCCCCGCCGATGTTGAAAAACTGAAAGGCGAAAAGATCAAAGCCTTTATGCGCAAAGGGTTCAAAGCTTTTCCGTGCGGGGCGCGCAACGTTCAAAACGAACGCCGCAAACAGGCGGACAACGCCGGAACAACGTTGACGCAGGCGTTGAAAAAGCGGCAGAATTTCCGCTGATCCCGTTTAAAAAAACTGGTTTTCCGTATGCGCCGCCGCCAACAGGGCTTCGGCGTGTTCAATCGGCGTGTGAACGCGCAAAATATCGACCTTGTCCGCGATTTTCAACGAAACGGCCAACGTTTCAACGTCTTTGCGCGCGGGCGGTTTCGGGGTGAAAATCTTCATGAACGATTTGCGGGAATGACCGATCAGAATCCGCAGCCCGAAACGGTGGAAACGTTCCAGATTCTGCAAAACCTGCAGCGACTGGCACGCCGTTTTGCCGAACCCGATTCCGGGGTCGAAAATCATATGGCGCGGGTTCAGGCCGTTTTTCAAAAAAACGTCAATCTTGCGTTCCAGCCAGCTTTCCAAAGCCGGAACCGTCCGCGCGGGCGGCAGGGATTTGATGTCCTCGTCATGCATGAAAACACACAGCTTGTCCGGATGTTCGCGCGCCAAGGCCAGCATTTCCGGATCGCGGAATCCGTGGATGTCGTTTAAAACGTCGAAACCGTTTTCCAACGCTTTTTGCGCCGTTTCAAAATGATAGGTGTCGATGCTGAACCGCGCGGAAAAAGGCGTTTTTTTCCGGTTCGCCGTATAGTTGAACACGTCGGACAGGCGGCGCGTTTCCTCGGCGGCCGAAACGGGCGCGGCGTCGGGGCGCGTCGATTCGGCGCCGACATCAACAAAGGCGACGTGACGGCTTTCCCATTCCTCGGCGTTTTTAACAAAAGCGTCGATCTTGTCGTTTTTGCCGCCGTCGGAAAACGAATCGGGCGTCACGTTCAAAATGCCCATCATCGCCGGCTGGTGCGTTTTTGAATACAGGTATTCGGGCGCGACGGGTTTGAAAAACGACAACGGATCAAGGACGAAAGACCTTTTCAGGCATTGTTTGTGCGGTACGGACAACTCCGGCGTGTCGATGCGTTCGCCGTTGTGTTCGATGATGTCCAGATCAATCACGCGGGGCGACCACCGTTCGTGTTCTCCGCGTCCCATGTCCCGCTCGATTTTCTGCAATTCGCGCAGCAGGGAAAACGCGTCCGCGTCCGTTTCGATTTGAAAAACGCAGTTCAGGTACGGTTTGTTCCAATCGTCCCGCGCCGTGTCGAACAGCAGAGCGGCCGGCGTTTCGTACAGCGGCGACACGCCCGTGACGGCGCAAATCCCCTTTAAACGTTCCAATGCCGAAAGCAGGTTGTTTTCGCGGCTGCCGTCGTTCGTTCCCGCGGCGATGTATGATGTCATGGCAAAATCCTTTTTTCCCGAATGTAAAAGGATTTGAAAAAAAGTCAAATCCGGTTTTTTGCTCTCGTCGTTTCCGGAAAAAGTATGATATAAGAAAACCAAAACCGCGCGGAGGATTCATGCGATTTTTACTGATTTTGTCCCTGATGCTGTGCGCGCCGTCGCCCGCGGCGGCCGTCAACGCGCTGGATCAGGGGCGGGGGTGCGAAAAAAGGCTGCTGTCCCTGATCGACGGGGCGCGCAACACGATCGACGCCGCCGTTTACGCCGTCAACCGCGAATCAATCGTCAACGCGCTGGTCAAAGCGCACGGCCGCGGCGTCACCGTCCGCCTGCTGACCGACCGCGCGCAGCTGGCCGCGGTGAAAGACACCAGCGTCATCGACCGGCTGGCGGCCGCGGGGATCGAGGTGCGCGCCCACACGTCAAAGGGGCTGATGCACGCCAAAATCGCCGTGTTCGACGGAAAATCGGCGATCAGCGGTTCGTTCAACTGGACGGATTCGGCCGTCGAACGCAACAGCGAAGTGTGCAACCTGTTCATCGACGCCCCCGACGACGCGGCGCGGCATCAACGGCTGTTCGATAAACTGTGGCGGCAAAACAGCCGTGAAAAATCGGACAGGTGGCTGAAAATGCGCGGGCGGTGCGGCGACATTCCGCTGTTAAGGACGTGAAAAATGGAAAAGCTGATTGAAAAAGCGGAAAAGACACATTCCCTGACCCGCGACGAGCTGGCCGCGCTGCTGCGGTGCGACGACGAAACGGCGCGAAAGCTGTTCGCCGCCGCCGATCGGGTGCGCGCGGCGTTTGTCGGCGACGACGTGCAGCTGCGCGGGCTGATAGAATTTTCCAACCATTGCCGCAACAACTGCCTTTATTGCGGCATCCGGCGCGGCAACCGACAGGCGAAACGCTACCGGCTGGATCCGGAAATCATCATCGCGCACGCGGCCGCCGCGGCGAAACTGGGGTTCAAAACCGTCGTCATGCAGTCGGGCGAAGACGTTTGGTTCACCACCGACCGTTTGACGCATATCATCCGCGCGATCAAAGACATGGATATGGCCGTCACGCTCAGCATCGGCGAAAAATCGTACGAGGAATACAAGGCCTACCGCGACGCGGGGGCGGACAGGTATCTGCTGCGCATCGAAACGACGGACAAGGATTTGTACCACCGGCTCGACCCCGAAATGAGCTGGGACAACCGCCGCCGCTGTCTGGTCGATTTAAAGCGGCTGGGGTACGAACTGGGGTCGGGTTCCATGGTCGGCCTGCCCGATCAAAGCATCGAATCCATCGCCGACGACATTTTGTTTTTCAAGGAAATCGGCGTCGATATGGCGGGCATCGGCCCGTTCATCCCGCACGAACAAACACCGCTGGCGAACGCGAAAGGGCGCGAATTCGTCCTGTCGCTGAAAACGATGGCGTTGACGCGGCTGCTGCTGCCCGACATCAACATTCCCGCGACGACCGCGATGGAAACGCTGAACCCGAACGGGCGGATCATCGCTTTGCAAAGCGGGGCGAACGTCGTCATGCCGAACGTGACGACCGGCGAATACCGGAAAATGTACGAACTCTACCCCGGAAAGATTTGCGTCAACGACACGCCCGTGCATTGCCGCACCTGCATCGAATCAAAGATCCGCGCGATCGGCCGGTCGATCGGGACGGGAAAGGGATTCCGCGGCGAATATTTGAAAAAGCGGCAATAACGCCGCTTTTTTCATTTCTTCAACCGTTTCAGCCGTTTTTTCATTTTAAAAACGAAATGCCACCACCGGTCGGGAATCGTTTGCCGGACTTTAATGTCTTTGACGGCCGTGCGCAGGACACGGGCGTCATGCGGCGGAATCCCGCCGGCCTTTTTGTAATTAAACGACAGTTTCAGGATGTGTTCGCCGATCGCTTCCTCGCGCCGGTCGTCGGCGACCGCGATGTACAGCAGGTCGATGTTCTTGTCCGGAAAACGGGCGGCGATCTTGTCGTATCCTTTTTTCAGCGTTTCCGCGTCCGTGGTTTCCGTGTTGGCGGGCGTTTCGACGTAAACGATCAAAATGTCCCCGAAACGGTCGAGATTGGCCATCAAACGGCCGATGCGCCGGTCGTATTTCGCCCTGATCGCCGGATACGATTCGTCCAGCGGCACGCCCTGCGGAAAATCGTGGTTGAACGTCAGCCCGTTTTTCGTGTCCGTGTAAATGTCGCAGGGATTGTGTTCGTCCCCGTTCCGTCCGCCCGTGAAAACCAAGTCCTCTTTATTGATGAAATCCGCGAAACCGGATGTCAGGATATCGACGCGCCCCGAAAAATCCGTGCCGAACAGCCAGTCGAACGGGCAGGACGTGAACTGCAGGTTCATTTTGCGCAGCATTTGCGAACACAGACAGGCCGCGCCGATGCCGAAAACGAAATCGTATTTTTTCTTCATTGCGTCCGCTCCTTAAAACCGCACGGTCACGCACGCCTGCGCGGCGATGCCCTCTTTGCGGCCGGTGAAGCCCAGCTTTTCCGTCGTCGTGGCCTTGACGCTGATTTTCGACGACGAAACGTCCAGCGCGGCGGCCAGCTTTTCCACCATGGGCAGACGGTACGCGCCGATTTTCGGGCGTTCGCAGATGAACGTCACGTCGGCGTTCAGAATTTGACCGCCCAAACCGCGGATCAAATCGACGGCGTATTTTAAAAACGTCATCGAATCCGCGCCTTTCCAACGCATATCCGACGGCGGAAAATGCAATCCGATGTCGCCGGATCCGATCGCGCCCAGCAACGCGTCCGTCAGCGCGTGCAGCCCGACATCGGCGTCGGAGTGTCCTTCCAGCCCGAAATCGTGCGGGACTTGAACGCCGCAAAGCGTGACGAAATTCCCGTCCGTGAATTTATGCACGTCGAACCCCGTCGCGGTGCGCACGTCGTCCCCGCGGCCGGCCAGCATCGTTTCGGCGCGGATCAAATCGGCCTGCGTCGTGATTTTAAAGTTGTCCTCGCTGCCCGCCGTCAGAACAACGTCCAAGCCCGCGCGTTCCGCGACGCAGGCGTCGTCCGTCAGCTCCATCCCTTTGACGGATTCGTGCGCCGCCAAAATGCCGGCGTAGGGGAAGCCTTGCGGCGTCTGCACGCGGTACAGCCCCGCGCGGTCAACCGTTTTCGTCACGACCGTCCGGCCGTTTTCCGCCGCGCCCGCCTTGATCGTGTCCGTGACGGGCAAAGCGGGAATCGCGCCCTGCCGTTCGTTGACGGCCGCGATGACGCGGTTGATGACGCCGAAATCGACGAACGGGCGCGCGCCGTCGTGGATCAAAACGATGTCGGGGGCTTCGTCTTTCAGGCTTTCCAGCCCCAGACGCACCGAATCCTGTCGGGTCGCGCCGCCGGAAACGGGCGGCAGGACGGGCAGGTTTTCCGCCGCGCATTTGTACAGCGCCATGTCGTCGGGGTGGATGACCGCGCGGACGGCCGACACCGCAGGGTGGGCGCAAAACACCGCCATCGCGCGGCGCAGCACCATATCCCGCCCGATTGTTCTGTACTGTTTGGGCATTTCGCCGCCGAAGCGGTGGCCTCTGCCCGCGGCGACGATGATAACGGCACACTTGACCATGAAAGGGACTCCCTGTTAAATTTCACAGCAGATTAAAACAGTTTTTCGTTTTGGAAAAGAGGATAATGCCTTTCGCGCCTTTGAAAATCGGAAACCGCAGCTTTTCCCCCGTCGCCGGCGCGCCGATGGCGGGCGTGACGGACGCGCCGTTCCGCCAAATCGCGCGGGCGTTCGGCGGCGAATTGCTGTTTACGGAAATGGTGTTGGCGGCGTCGCTGGTTCACGCGCACCGGCAAACGCGCGAAATGGCCGTGTGCCGCGACATCGACGCCCCCGTCGCCGTCCAGTTGGAGGGAACGGATCCCGAAACGATGGCGCGGGCGGCGCAAATCGTCGAATCAACGGGCGGCGCGGCCTTTATCGACATCAATATGGGATGCCCCGTGCCGAAAATCGTCAAATCGGGCGGCGGCGCGGCGTTGATGACCGATCCGGAACGGGCGGAACGGATCGTGCGCGCGATGACGGACGCCGTTTCCCTGCCCGTCACGGTGAAATTCCGGCTGGGGTGGGACGCGGAAAGCGAAAACTTCCTCGATTTCGGCAAACGGATGCAAGACGCGGGGGCGGCGGCCGCGACCCTGCACGCCCGAACGCGCGAACAATTCTACGGCGGCGCGGCGGATCAAAGCGCGTTTGAAAAACTGAAGCGCGCGCTGGACATTCCCGTCATCGCCAACGGCGACGTTCGCACCCCCGCGGACGCGCGCGAAGTGTTGGAACAAACCGGCGCCGACGCCGTGATGATCGGGCGCGGAATGTTGGGAAAGCCGTGGATTTTGGCGCAATGCGCCGCCGTTTTGGACGGCCGGACGCCGGACGCCGCGCCGGACGCGGGAAAAACCGCCCTGTCGCATTTCGATTTGATGGAAAAATATTACGGGCGCAAGGCGATTTTTATCGCGCGAAAGCACATTGCTTGGTATTCTGCGGGAAAAGAGGGCGGCGCGGATTTTCGCAAAGCGGTCAACGAAACGGACGATCCGGCGCGGCTGCGGGATTTGATACGGGGGTTTTTCAATGCAGAATGAGGGGCTGGGCGCGGTCGTTGAAAAATATCTGCGCCGTTTTTACGCCGACGCCGCCGAAACGGCCGAACAGGCCAACGTTTACGATTCCGTCATCGAAGAGGTGGAACGCCGGCTGATCGCCGTGACGTTGGACGTGGCGAACGGCAACCGTTTGAAAACGGCCAAGATTTTGGGGCTGAACCGGAACACTTTGTTGAAAAAGATGCGGAAATTCGATCTGGACGACAAGCTGGCCGGCGCGCAGCCCCCTTACCCGAACAAAAGGCGGAAAAGAAAATGAAAGTGATTGTGTGCGGCGCCGGCCGCGTCGGTTCGACCATCGCCCGTTACCTGTCCGAAGACGACAACAACGTCGTTTTGATCGACACGGACGCCGAACGGCTGACCGAATTGACATCCGCCATGGACGTGCGCCCCGTCGTCGGGTTCGCGTCCTATCCGTCCGTTTTGGAACAGGCCGACGCGCAGGACGCCGATATGCTGATCGCCGTGACCGCGTCCGACGAAGTCAACATGGTGACGTGTCAGGCGGCGAATTCCCTGTTCAAAGTCCCCACGAAAATCGCGCGTTTGCGTTCCAACGAATACACGAACCAGAAATGGCGGCGGTTTTACACGCACGACGCCCTGCCGATCGACGTCGTCATCTCGCCCGAAGTCGAAATCGCGCGGTCGATCCGGCGCAACATTTCGTTCCCCGGCGCGTTCGAAGTCATCCCGCTGGCGATGGACAAGGTTTACCTGCTGGGCATTCATTGCGACGACGTTTGCCCCATGATCAACACGCCCCTGCGCCAGCTGACCGAGCTGTTCCCCGATGTCAACGCGGTCGTCGCCGCGCTGGTGCGGGATTCAAAGCTGATCATCGCGGACAGCGACACGCGCATTCTGGCCGGCGACGACGTGTATGTCATCGTCCCGTCGGAATCCGTGCGCCGCATCCTGACGCTGTTCGGGCGGGATCAGGAACGTGCGCAAAGCGTTTTGATTCTGGGCGGAAACAACATCGGGCTGAATTTGGCGCGGTATTTGGAAAAGGCGTCGCATATGCGCGTCACGTTGATCGAGGAAAACGAGGACCGCGCGAAGTTTCTGGCCGAAACACTGTCGCAGACGACGGTGATCCACGGCGATTTCCTGAACACCGATTTGCTGGAGGAAGCCGACATCGACATCGTCGAAACGGTCATTGCCGTCGGTTCAAAGGACGAAGACAACATTCTGGCGTCGCTGATGGCGAAACGCTACGGCGTCGAGCAAACGATTTCCGTGATTGAAAAACCGCTGTATTCCCAGCTGGTCGTCAATCTGGGCATCGACGTGATCATCGACCCGAAAGACATCATGGTTTCGACGATCCTGCAGCACGTCCGGCGTGGCAAAATCTACGCCGCCTATTCGATCCGATCCGGTTTGTGCGAAGTGCTGGAGGCGGACGCGTTCGACACGTTTGAATACGCGGGACAGGCTTTGCGCGACGTGCGGCTGCCCGCGGGGGTCATCATCGGGGCGATCGTGCGCGACGCCGAACCGCTGCCGCTGCGGGGCGACACCGTGATCGAAAGCGGCGACCGGCTGGTGCTGTTTTCCGACGCCGAATCCGTCAAGCAGGTTGAAAAGCTGTTTTCCGTCGCGCCGGAGGTGTTCTGATGAAATATCCTTTCCCGTCCGCCGTCCTGTTCGATTGGGACAACACGCTGATGGACACGACGCCCGTTTTGTTCAAGGCGTTCTGTGTCCTGCGCCGGCACTACAGCCTGCCCGAATGTTCCATGGACGAATACAGGGCGCGCACGGGGCTGTCTTTGCGCGAAACGTTCCCCGACCTGTTCGGCGACAGGTGGGAGGAGGCGAAACAGGTTTATCTGGACGCGTACCGCGCCAACCACCTGAATATGCTGACCCCGTTTGACAAAGCGCGCGAAACGGTCGCTTTCCTGCACGAAAAAACAGGCGGAAAAACCGGTGTCGTCAGCAACAAAACCGGCACGATCCTGCGCGAGGAAATCAATCATCTGGGGTGGGGCGGATATTTCGCGGCCGTCGTCGGCGCGGGCGACGCGGACAGGGACAAACCCGCGCCCGATCCCGTTTACAAAGCTTTGGCCGATATGAAAATCCGCTATGAAAACAACCGGCCGGCCGCGTGCGTCTGGTTCGTCGGCGACGGGGACGCGGATATGGAATGCGCGGCCGCCGCCGGATGCCTGCCCGTGCGCGTGGCGGACGAAAACAAGGACGGCGCGGACGTTTTGACGGTAAAAAATTGCGCCGAACTGCTGACAATCCTTTACTCTTACACTTAAATGATTTAAAAAGGCGGCGGTTGTCCGTACTTTGAGGGAAAGAAAATGAACGATAAAAACCAAAATGTGCAGGATCTGTTTTTGAACCAGATGCGCAAAACGAAAACGCCCGTCACCGTTTACCTGATTTGCGGGGTCAAGCTGCAGGGCATCATCACCTGGTTTGACAATTTTTCCATGCTGCTGCGCCGCGACGGCCACACCCAGCTGGTTTACAAACACGCCGTTTCGACGATCATGCCGGCGGTTCCCGTTTCCCTGTTTGACGACGACGCGGAAAAAACGGAATAAAGGACGGCGATTTTGTCCGAAAAGACTTTCGTCCTGCATCCCGTTTTGAAAAACGCCGACGGCACGGGGCGTTCCGTTCAGGCGGGATTGGAGGAAATCAAGAATCTGACAGCCGCGATCGACTTGACCGTCGTTGCGGCTGAAACCGTTTTGCTGAACAAAACGAACGCGTCGCTGTACATCGGCAAAGGCGCGGCCGAACGCGCGGGCGAAACGATCAGGGAAAACGAAATCACGCTGGCCGTCGTGAATTGCGCCCTGTCGCCGATTCAGCAGCGCAATCTGGAAAAGCTGTGGAATTGCAAGGTCATCGACCGCACCGCCTTGATTTTGGAAATTTTCGGCGAACGCGCCCGCACCAAAGAAGGCGTGCTGCAGGTCGAACTGGCGCACTTGAGTTATCAGCGGTCAAGATTGGTGCGCGGATGGACGCATTTGGAACGCCAGCGCGGCGGCCGCGGTTTTCTGGGCGGCCCCGGCGAAACGCAGATCGAACTCGACCGCCGCGTCATCACCGACAACATCGCCAAGCTGAAAAAGGAATTGGAGGAAGTCAAACGCACCCGTTTGCTGCACCGCGAGGCGCGCCGCCGCGTCCCCTATCCGATCGTCGCGCTGGTCGGATACACGAATGCGGGGAAATCGACGCTGTTCAACCGGATGACGAACGCCGGCGTTTTGGCCAAGGATATGCTGTTCGCGACGCTCGACCCGACGATGCGGGTGCTGAAGCTGCCGTCCGGACGGCGGGTGATCCTGTCCGACACGGTGGGGTTCATTTCCGATCTGCCGACCGAGCTGGTCGCCGCTTTCCGCGCCACGTTGGAGGAAGTGCTGGAAGCGTCGCTGATCCTGCACGTGCGCGACATATCGCATCCCGACACGCTGGCGCAAAAGGCGGATGTCGAAAACGTGCTGAAAACGCTGGGCGTTGGGGCGCAGGTCGATCGCGGGCTGGTCGAGGTTTTGAACAAATCCGACCTGCTGGGCGAAGCGGAGCTGGCCGCGTTGAAATCGTCGTGCGCCCGCAATCCGAACCAAATCCCCGTTTCCGCCGCGACCGGCGAGGGAACGGACGCGCTGGCCGCGCTGATCGAAAACAAACTGGCGGCCGGACGGATCGAAATTTCGGCCGAAATCCCCGTTTCCGACGGTGCCGCTTTGGCCTATCTGTACCGCGCGGGCGAAGTGCTGGAACGCGTTGACGGCGACACGGAATGTCGCCTGCGCGTCCGGATGGATCCGGCGGACATTCAAAAATTCAACAACTCTTTCCCGCAGGTGATCTATGTTCAATCCTGATCTGCAGCAGGTTTCCGAAATCATCGCGCGCGTGTCGCGTGAAGAGGTTCTGCCCCGTTTCCAGCATCTGTCCGTGTCCGACATCGACACCAAAGGATCGGACGAGGATCTGGTCACGACGGCCGACGTTGAAACGGAAAAGCGGCTGACGCGCGAATTGACCGCGCTGATGCCCGATTCCGTCGTCGTCGGCGAAGAGGCCGCCTTTAAAGACCCGTCCGTTTTGGATCACCTGACCGGCGACAGACCCGTTTGGGTCATCGACCCCGTTGACGGAACGATGAACTTCGCCTACGGGCGCAGCGAAATCGGCGTGGTCGTCGCTTTGGTTTACAAGGGCGAAACCGTCGCCGGATGGCTTTACAACCCCGTTTACAAACGCATGATCATGGGGGAAAAGGGCGGCGGCGCGTGGTTCGAGGACAAACGGCTGAAAGTCGCGGCCGTCACCGAATTGCACAAAATGACCGGCGTCGTCGGCCGCCACGTCGCGTTCAAGGATGAACGCCTGCCCAAACCCGTCTGGTGGGGCAGCGCGTCGTTCGATTATATGCTGGTCGTTTCCGGCGGCGTGCATTATTCCGCGTACCGCACCCGAACGATCAAGCCGTGGGATCACGCCGCGGGCGTCATGCTGCACGCCGAAGCCGGCGGATACACCGCCTATGTTGACGGCACGCCCTATGCGCCCGTCATGGGGATGAAACACCTGATTTCCGCGCCCGACAAAGACGCGTGGGAATACCTGAAAAACAACCTGCGCGCCAAAATCGACTAATCCGCGTCAACCGTTTTCGCTTTGATCGCGTATTTCAGCGGTATCGTCATGTTCCGGATTTCGCCCGACAGCGTGATCATCGGATAGGCGACCGTCCACGGGCGGTATCCTTTGATGTCCGCGACGGAATCTATTTTCAGCCCTTTCGGCGTCGCGTAAACGACATACGCGCCGGCCTTGGTCAGTTCGCTGCGGAAAAACACCTGTTTCGGGCGGCATTTGTCGTAAAATCCGGCCGCCACGAACAAAACGTCCAGATCCGCCCGTTCGCACCCGTCGTACGCGCCGATTTTCGTGTGCGCGTAGCCGATTTTATAGCCGTTCTTTTCATACACGCACAATCCGTAGGGACACAGCACCGTTTCCCCGCCGGTCTGGCCGTTGTCCTCCATCCACCGTTTTTTCAGCATTTCGCCGGCCGCCCCCTCTCTGAACACCAGCTTGCCGTCGTCGCCGCGAAAAGCGGCGTTCAGTTCGGCGACGTACATATCCGGCATCGGCGTAAAGTAGGGTGTGACCAGACTGAACAGAAAAACGGGCAGCCCCCACCACCGCGCGCGGCCGCGCCACAGGCACAGCCATAATCCCCCGAACGTCGCGCACAGCAGCCCGCAAAGCGGCATCGGCGGGAACAAAACGACCGCGTCCGGCAGCGACGCCGTCCACGCCGCCGCCCGATTGATCAGGGATATGCCGTATCCGGCCAAAATCAAAAACGGCTTTTCCAACCCGACCGGCATCATCACCGTCGCCGCCGCCAGCGACGGCATGACCCACACGCCCGTGACGGTCGAGCTGAGCAAATTGCCGGCAAGGGAATAAACGGGCAGACGCCGGAAATTGTAAACGGTGAACGGCGCCGTCGCGACCGACGCGATCAGCGTGGTCAAAACGATCGCGCCGACGCAGGACAGGAGGTAAAACGCGAACCCCTCTTTTTTCGCCAGCCATCGGACATAGCGTCCCGCGCCGGATTCATACGCGCAAACCAGCGCGACGACCGCGGCGAACGACATCTGAAACCCCGCGGTGAACAGCGTTTCCGGACAAAACAGCAAAATGAAAAAGGCCGCCCACCCCAACGACACGACGGACAGGGCGCGGCGGTCGCACAAAACGGCGCCCAGCACGAACGCCAGCATGATGAACGCCCTTTGCGCCGGAACGGACGCGCCCGAAATCTGCAGATAGCAAAAACAGGCGGCCAGCGCGGCGACCGCGGCGATCTTTTTGGTGTTGAAACGCAGGGCGACCGCCGGAATCAAAGCCAGCAGCGTGCGCACGACGGCGAAAACCATTCCGGCCAGCAGCGACATATGCAATCCGGAAACGGACAGGATGTGGGCGATGCCCGCGTCGCGGTAGTTTTCAACGATGTCGAACGGAACGTTTTTCGTCCCGCCCGTGACCAACGCTGTGGCCACGCCCGCCGTTTCGGGGGGCAGGACGGCGCCGATTTTCGCGTCGATCGCGTCGCGCGCGGTTGATCGCGCCGCCGGTTTCACGATTTTCACGTCCGGCATCGCCCGCCCGATCGCCCCCGTTTTTTTAAAGTACAGCGCGCGCCCGAAATCGTATCCGGACGGCGTGACAGCCTGCGGCGGCACGGACAGGCGCGCCACGGCGGAAATGACATCGCCGCGGCGGACGGCCGTCGCTTCTGCCGGCAGGCTGAGCCATATCCTGTCCGGCGTCTGCCATCCGGCCATGGAACCGATCGCGACCTTGTCCAACACCAGCCGGCTGTGTCCGTCGGAAAAGGAAACGACATCCGAAACCGTGCCGTTCAGCGGCTTCATCCCCGTGCGCAATTTGATGCTGGGCGCGCTGAGGACGAAAGAGCGCGTCTGGGTTAAAAAAAATCCGCCGGCGAACAATGCCGGATACAGCGCGATCAAAAACAACGCTTTGTTTTTGCGGCAATCAAACAGCAAAAAGCACGACGCGATGAAAAAACAGGCGGGAACGGCGACGGGCGGTTCAAACGGCAGCGCGAAATAAAATCCGATCCCCGCGCCGAACGCGACCGGCAGCCACAGCCCCAGCCGATCCTGCTGCGACAGGAAAAAGCCGTTCAAACGGCATACCGCCCGATCGAAACAATCTTTCAGAAACACCCGTCCCCCGTTTCACGTTAAAAGCGAAACCAGTATAACAAGCTCTTTCCCGTTTTTAAAATGGATTTTCCGCCCGCGTTATTATAGATTGTTTGTAAATAAGGGGGAATGTTTCCATGATACGCCGTCTTTTTTTCAGCCTTTTCCTTTTCGCTTTCGTCAGCTGCGCCGGCGCGCGGAACGGCGCGGCCGCCGTTTTGGAGCTGTTTGACGCCCCCGCCCCCGACGATCCGCTGTTCGCGCAAAAAACGGATGTCCGGAACGAGGACGCCTTTTTGAAATCCGTTTTAAAGGACGGACAGGAGGAAACCGCCGTGGAAATGCTGAACGACGCTTTGGCCGGTTACAGGGAAAGTTTGAAAAACGGCGTTCCGGACAAAGCCGCCTTCGCCCGTTACATGGGCGACCGCGACACGGTGTGCACCGCCTGTATGCGCGAAATCCTGACAAAGAGTTACACGGAATCCCCCGAAACGTCCCTGTCGTCCGAAACGTGTCAAGCCGTCCTTTTGTCCGACAAATTCCAAGACCGGCAGGGCAAGGCCGTTTACAGATCCGCCGACGGAACGGTTTTTGATTTCGCCGCGTATTACGGCGGGGACGAAAACAAGGCCGAAGTCGTCATGAAAGTCCGCAAAGACGGCCAAACGCCGCAGCAGGCGGAAACGAAAACGGTCTATTTCCCGATGTGGCAGCCCGACCGCGTCGGATTTTTCGATTTGAACGGCAAGCTGTTCGCGACCAACAGCGATCCGGACGCCCGTCATTTCTCCGTCATGGAATTCGTCCCCGAACACCGCTATTTCAAAGATGTCTGCACCATCCGGTCGCGCGCGTTCAACCTGAACATCACCACCGGCGAACAAGAGGACGTGTGCCGTAAAATTCTGGAAAAGAACTACAAGACCGTCGCCCCGACCGACGCGCAGACGGCGCTGGGCAACAAATACGACCTGTATCACCAACAGATGTGCGCCCTGTCCGTCGGGCTGCAAATGCAAAACGAGGTGCATTTGCGCCGCTGCCTGAATTCGGACGGCAAAGAGGCCGTCTATACGCTGGCCGAAGACACGACCGGCGGCGCGGCGGTGATCAGCGTCGATTACGACAACAACAACGTTTCCGAACCCTTGGTCGTCGCGGAATACAACGCCCCCGGATGCCGTTACCGCCATTTGCGCGTATATGACGCGGACGCGCGCGCCACCCGCCTGATCACCACGGGGGAATTGAACGGCATTTACCGCCGCGGCAAAAGCGCGGGATACGCCATTTCATGCCAAGGCGGTTCCCAGTCGATCGTCAGCATTGACAATGCGAACTATCTGCTGACATCCAACGCGGACGGCCCCGAACGGTTGGACGCGGTCATCACGCAATACCCCAATCCGTTCCCCGATTTGGAACATTACTGTTCCTTCGCGATCAAACGCGTGTATCAATAAACGGGAACGCCGATGCTCCTTTATCACTACGCCGCGAAAGGAAACACCGTCGAGCGTGACGGCCTTTTATCGTTTGCCCGAAATCCGAACGCGGATTTAAGCTATTATTTCAAAAGATCCGGAAAAACGACGCACGCGGACATCGTCAGCTGGTTTGAAAGCAAATTTGACGGGCGCAGTCGCGGGATCAGAGCTTTTCCCAGCCGCATACAACCGACGGAAAAATCAAAATCTTTGCAAAATTTTATTGAAAACGCCGATTTGTTCGCTATCGACATCGACGCGCTGGACGCGGCCGGCCGGTTGGAATCGGTATATGTCAGTCCGTCGGTTATGGATACTCCGGATATATCGGAATCCGCCGACGCCGACGAAGTGTTATATAAATTGTCCGACACCCGATTGATTGACGCATCTCCGGTTGATTGGAGCGTTTGCGACGATTCCCTCGGTCGCCGTTTCGCGTATGTGCGTTATTATCTGCTGATTGTCAAAGACGGCATTATTCCGCCGCGTTTCATTAAAAAACTTTCCGCCGCGGCTTCAACAATTTGATTTTCGCCGCCGCAACGACATTCGGGACGCTTTGCGCGCGCCGCCGCGGCGATCCGTTCTTTCCGTCCGGCGTCATAAACTTCCCATAAAAAAGCTTTCCGTCTTTTTACAAAAAAACAACCCCGCAAGGGAAAACTTGCGGGGTGTTTTTTTTGCCTTGCCTTATACGGGGGGAAGCGATCGCCCCTCCCCGTACAAAGGATGCTTAGGCGTTGCGGACGGCAGCCTGCGCCGCGGCCAAGCGCGCGATAGGCACGCGGAACGGCGAGCAGGAAACGTACGTCAAGCCGACGCGGTGGCAGAAGTCGATCGTGGCCGGATCGCCGCCGTGTTCGCCGCAGATGCCCAATTTGATGTTCGGGCGGGTCTTGCGGCCTTTTTCGACAGCCATCTGAACCAACTGGCCGACGCCTTCTTCGTCAATGGATTTGAACGGATCTTTGGCGAAGATGCCTTTGGCGACGTAATTCGGCAGGAAGGATCCCGCGTCGTCACGGCTCATGCCCAGCGTGGTCTGCGTCAGGTCGTTCGTGCCGAAGCTGAAAAATTCAGCCGTTTCGGCGACCTTGTCGGCCGTCAGGGCGGCGCGCGGCATTTCGATCATCGTGCCGACCATGTAGTTGAACTTGACACCGGCTTTTTCCATGACTTCGGCGGCTTTCTTGTCGATAATCGCCTTGACCATGTCCAATTCCTTCTTGGTGTCGATCAGCGGAACCATGACTTCGGGTTCGACCTGTTTGCCCAATTCCTTGGACGCTTCGACGGCGGCTTCAAAAATCGCCTGCGCCTGCATTTCCGTGATTTCGGGGTAGGTCAAGCCCAGACGGCAGCCGCGCAGACCCAACATCGGGTTGGCTTCGTGCAGCTGGTGGACGCGCGCCTGAACGGCTTCCAGCGTGATGCCCAGTTCTTTGGCGATTTCGCGCTGTTCCGGTTCTTTCGTCGGCAGGAATTCGTGCAGAGGCGGATCCAGCAGACGGATCGTGACGTGCAGACCGTCCAGAGCCATGAACAAGCCCTTGAAGTCTTCGCGCTGATACGGCAGCAATTTCGCCAAAGCGGCGCGGCGCGCTTCTTCGGTTTCGGCCAAGATCATTTCACGCATATGTTTGATGCGCATCGGGTCGAAGAACATATGTTCCGTACGGCACAAACCGATGCCTTCCGCGCCGAACTTGCGCGCGACCTGCGCGTCGTGCGGCGTGTCGGCGTTCGTGCGGACGCGCAGTTTGCGGACTTCGTCGGCCCAGCCCATGAACACGCCGAAATCGCCGGTCAGTTCGGCGTCTTTCAACGCGACGGCGCCGTTGATGACTTCACCCGTGGTGCCGTCCAGCGTGATCACGTCGCCTTCTTTGATTTCGACGCCTTTGATGGTCATTTTCTTCGCGGCGTAGTCAACTTTGACTTCGTGCGCGCCGCAAACGGCCGGCGTGCCCATACCGCGGGCGACAACCGCCGCGTGGGAGGTCATACCGCCGCGCGCCGTCAAAATGCCCTGCGAGGAGTGCATACCGTGAATGTCTTCCGGCGACGTTTCAACGCGAACCAAAACGACTTTCTTGCCTTCTTCAGCCCATTTTTCGGCGTCGTCGGCAGAGAAAACGACCTGACCGACAGCCGCGCCGGGGGACGCGTTCAAAGCCTGCGTCAGCAGACGGCCGTCCTTAATGGCTTCTTTCTTGGCTTTCGGATCCAGCGTCGGGTGCAACAAATCGTCCAACTGTTTGGGTTCGACGCGCATCAACGCCGTTTTCTTGTCGATCAGGCCTTCGTTGACCATGTCAACGGCCATCTTGACGGCGGCGGCGGCGGTGCGTTTGCCGTTACGGGTCTGCAACATATACAGCTTGCCGTTCTGAATGGTGAATTCCATATCCTGCATATCGCGATAGTGCTTTTCCAGCGTTTCGCGAATGTCGCACAGCTGTTTGTACAGTTCGGGCATCGCTTCTTCCATGCAAGGCAGGTCGGAACCGCGTTCTTTTTTGCCTTCTTTGGAAATCTGCTGCGGCGTGCGGATACCCGCGACGACGTCTTCGCCCTGAGCTTTGATCAAAAATTCGCCGTAGAAAGCGTTTTTACCCGTGGACGGGTCACGCGAGAAGCAAACGCCCGTCGCGGAATCGTCGCCGGCGTTGCCGAACACCATCGTCTGAACGTTGACGGCGGTACCCCAGTCTTCGGGAATATCATTCAATTTGCGGTAGTAAATGGCGCGATCGACCATCCAGCTCATGAACACGGCGCCGATGCCGCCCCACAGCTGTTCTTTCGGATCCTGCGGAACGGGTTTGCCGAATTTTTCACCGATTTTTTTGTATTCGGCGATCAATTCTTTCAAATCGTCAACCGTCAGATCGGTGTCGGATTTGTAACCTTTGGCGTCTTTCAGACCCGTCAGGGCGTGTTCAAAGTTTTCGTGTTTGACACCCAGAACGACGTCGGAATACATCTGCAGGAAACGACGGTAGGAGTCGTAAGCGAAACGTTCGTCGCCGGACGCTTTGGCCAAACCTTTGACGGTTTCGTCGTTCAAGCCCAAGTTCAGAACCGTGTCCATCATGCCCGGCATGGAAATACGGGCGCCGGAACGCACGGAAAACAGCAGCGGATCGTTCGGATCGGCGAATTTTTTGCCGACGATGGCTTCACAATGCGCGACGCCTTCTTTGACCTGTTCGGCCAAATCGGCGGGGAACGTTTTGCCGTTGGCGTAATAGTAGGTGCAAACTTCGGTGGAAATCGTGAAACCCGGAGGAACGGGAATGCCGATCGAGCTCATTTCCGCCAAATTGGCGCCTTTGCCGCCCAACAGGTTTCTGTCGGAAGCATTACCTTCGGCTTTTCCGTTGCCGAATTTATAAACCCATTTTGTCATGGTGGTTAGATATCTCCTTACCCTTCAATTACAGAAAAATCAGCGACGCCGCCCATCGCGCGCACTATCATCGACAGCAAACGCAAACGGTTGGCGCGACGCTGAGCGTCGTCACAGTTCACCTGAACTTTGTCAAAGAACGCATCTACAGGAACCCGCAGTTTCGCCAGCTCCTCCATCGCGCCTTCGAAATCGTCCGAAGCGATCTTCTTTGAACTGTTTAACATAACTTGATCCAGCGCGTCAAACAAAGCCTGTTCCTGTTCGACGACAAACAGGCTTTTATCCGGCGTGTCGGCGTAGGAACATTTGTCTTTGCCCCCTTCGATGCGGACGATGTTCGCCGCGCGGCGGAACGCCGTCAGCAAATCCTTGCCGTCATCGGTCGAAAGCAACTGCGTCAAAGCGCGGACGCGCGCGATCACGCGGCACAGGTCGATCAGATCCAGATTGTCGTCCTGCGCCAAACCGTAAACCGCCGAAATGTAGTCGTGGCGGACGCCGCGGTCTTTCATCAGAACTTTCAGCCTTTCGGCGATAAAGTTCAGCAAAGAAACCATCTGGCGAACGGACCAGTTGACCAAAACGGTCGGTTCGGTGTTTTCGTTTTTCTTTTCGGATTCCGTCATCGCTTCGGCGATTGCGGCCTGCGCCGAATCGCCGTACACCGCGCGCGCGGCGTTCAGAATCTGAAACAGCGGCATACTGATCCTGTTTTCCAAAATCAGACGCACAACCCCCAGCGCGGCGCGGCGCAGCGCGAAGGGATCCTTTGATCCGGTCGGTTTCCGGTCGATCAGCCAGAACCCGACCAAAGTGTCGATTTTGTCCGCCAAAGCGACGGCCGCGCTGACCGGAGCGGACGGACAGGCGTCGTTGGGCCCCAGCGGCGAATAATGTTCGGCGACCGCTTCGGCGACCGCTTCGTTTTCACCGTCGAAACGCGCGTAATAACGTCCCATCACGCCCTGCAGTTCGGGGAATTCCCCGACCATGCCCGTTGACAGGTCGGCCTTGCACAGCAAAGCGGCGCGGTCGGCGTCGGCGGCGTTCGCGGCCGGAATGTATTTCAGGATTTCCGGCAGCAGGGCGCGCATCCGTTCGACCTTGTCGGCGACGGAACCCAGCTTCGCGTGGAAAACGCGGGATTTCAGCTTTTCAGCCTTGGACGCCAGCGTCGTTTTGCGGTCTTCGTCCCAGAAGAAACGGGCGTCGGACAGGCGGGCGCGCAAAACGCGTTCGTTGCCCGCGACGATTTCCTTTCCGCCGTCGGCGGCTTTCATATTCGCGACAACGATGAAACGCGGCGCCATTTTGCCGTTTTCGTCGGTCATGCAGAAATATTTCTGGTTCGCGCGCATGGACGTGATCAGCACTTCCTGCGGGACGGACATGAATTCGTCGTCGATCTTGCCGGTCAGGGGAACGGGATATTCCGCCAGCCCCGCGACTTCGTTCAGCAGACCGTCGTCCTCCAGCAGTTTGTAGCCGGCTTCCTTGGCCAAAGCGTGCGCGTTGTCCGAAATGATTTTCTTGCGTTCCGCGGGGTCGATCAGGACGAAAGCGTCGCGGATTTTCCGCTGATAATCGGCGAAGTCCTTGACCTCGATCGCCGCCGGAGCCAGAAAACGGTGGCCGTACGTCACATTGCCCGATTTCACGCCCGCGAATTCGACGGGAACGACCGCGCCGTCAAACAGGCACACGATCGCGTGCAGCGGGCGCACCCAATGTTCCTTGTGCGACGCCCAGCGCATGGATTTCGGCCACGGGAAAGTCGTCATCAAAGCGGTGACGGCCTCTTGCAAAACTTCGGTCGTCGGCCGCCCTTTGTGCGACAGCTTCGCGAAATAGAACGTGCCTTTCGGCGTTTCGCGGACTTCCAATTCGTCCTTTTTCAAACCGACGGATTTCAAAAACCCGCTCAAAGCCTGTTCCGGCGCGGTGACGGCGGGGCCCTTGCGTTCCTCGACCAAATCGGCCTGCGACGCAGGCAAACCCTTGACGCACAGCCCGAAACGGCGGGAAGCGACGAACGAAACGGCTTCGTCGAATTTCAATTCGGCCTTTTTCAGCGCGTCCGTGATGAAATCGCGCGTGTGCGCCGCGGCGTCCGCCTGCATACGGGCGGGGATTTCTTCGGAAAACAGTTCAAGGAAAAATTCGCTCATCTTCTCACCCTTCCGCCTTCAAATGGCCGCGGCTTTTCAAGTATCCCTCGCAGCATCCTTTCGCCAAAGCGCGCACCCGCCCGATATAGGCGGCGCGTTCGGTCACGCTGATCACGCCGCGCGCGTCCAGCAGGTTGAACACATGGGACGCCTTGATGCACTGGTCGTAGGCGGGCAGAGGCACGCCGTCGGCCAGCAGCGCCTGACATTCCCGTTCCGCGTCCGCGAAATGGCGCAGCAGCATTTCCGTGTCGGCACATTCAAAGTTGTACTTGGAATACTGGACTTCGTTTTCATGGAACACGTCGCCGTAGGTCACGCCGTCGCCGTTGAAATCCAGATCGTAAACGTTTTCGACGCCCTGAATGTACATCGCCAGACGTTCCAAACCGTAGGTCAATTCGGAACACACGGGCGAACATTCAAAACCGCCGACCTGCTGGAAATAGGTGAACTGCGACACTTCCATGCCGTCGCACCACACTTCCCAGCCCAACCCCCACGCGCCCAGCGTCGGGCTTTCCCAGTCGTCTTCGACAAAGCGGATGTCGTGATGCGACGGGTCGATCCCCAGCACTTTCAGGCTGTTCAAATACAGTTCCTGCACGTTTTCGGGGGACGGTTTCAAAATCGCCTGATACTGGTAGTAATGCTGCAGGCGGTTGGGGTTTTCGCCGTAACGGCCGTCAACGGGACGGCGGGACGGCTGGACATAGGCGGCTTTCCAATGTTCGGGTCCCAAAGCGCGCAAAATCGTCGCGGGGTGGAACGTGCCGGCGCCGACCTCCATATCATAGGGCTGCAGAATGACGCACCCCTGTTCCGCCCAATAGGCGTGCAGTTTCAGAATCAATGACTGGAAATCGCTTCCTGCTTTTTTTATCATCGCAAACTCGAGTACAACAGCGGTTGAAAACGTTTTAAAACTTTAGGAAAAATACTTCCGAATACCGCACAGGTCAAGGAAAATTCTCGGCCGCGCAAAGATAAAGTTGCCAAACGCGGGCGGCGGCTGTAATAATATCGGCGCACATCCGTTTTTCAAAGGAACCGCCCATGAAAATCAGCGTCGTCATTCCCGTTTACAACGCCGTCGAGGACGTTAAAAAATGCCTGCGAAGCGTCAAGGAGAATTTCGATTTCGCCGACGGCGAAGTCATCGTCGTCGATGACTGTTCCCAACCCGAAACGGCCGATTACCTGAAATCCGAAGCCGCGGCGAACCCCGACAAGTTCACGCTGGCGCGCAACGCGGAAAACTCCGGCTTTCCCAAAACGTGTAACAACGGCATCGCCAAGGCCAAAGGCGAAATCGTCGTCCTGCTGAACAGCGACACGATGATCCCCGCGCGGTTTTGCGAAAAAATCGCGGCCTGTTTCGATTCCGACCCGCTGATCGCGGTCGCGTCGCCGATCGCGGCGTACAGCGGCAGCTATTTCATCCCCCTGCGCGACGGGGAAACGGTCGCGTCCATGAACGAAAAGATCGAACGGCTGCACAAACCCGCCTATCCCGCCATTCCGACGGCCGAGGGTTTCTGCCTGTGCCTGCGCAAATCCGCGCTGGACAAGTTCGGCGCGCTGGACGAAATCTACGGCAAAGGGTTCAACGAGGAACGCGACCTGTCGTTCCGCATGGCGTCAAAGGGATTGCGGTGCGTTTTGATCGACAACCTGTACGTTTTCCACAAACGCCACGCGTCGTTCGGCAGCGCGGAACGCAAAAAACAGCTGGAACGCAACGACAAAATTTTCAAAGAACGCTGGGGCGATCTGGTCAAAGCGGAAAAGGATTTCACCAAACACCGCAACCCGATCGACGAACTGCGCCGTCAAATTCAGCCGAAGTATTTTAAAAAAGGCCTGTTCTGGTCGAAATCCGTCCTGCCCGATAAAACGGTTTGGCGCGTGTTCGGCGTCAAAATCACGAAAAAGCACACGGGGGGGGGGGCATCCGCCCGTTTAACCGCAACTTTTGCGGCGTCATTCTCCCGTACAGCCGCCCGTGCCGCGGCCGCTTTTAACATAACGGAATTTTCATCTTCACCGCTTTTCCGCGCGAAAAGCGGTGTTTTTTTGTCCCATCCCCGAATTGAAAGGATATTTTCATGACCAAAGTGTCCGCTTTGCTTTGCGCGTACGACACGCCCGAACCCTATTTAAGGGAGGCAATCGAAAGCGTTCTGAATCAAACTTTTCCGGATTTTGAATTGATCGTGCTGGACGACGGTTCGCCGTCGCCCGCCGTTGAATGCGTCGTCCGGTCGTATTCCGACGGCCGGATACGGTTTTACAAAAACGAACGCAACACCGGAATATCCGCGGCGCGCAACAAACTGGTCGATTTGGCGCGGGGCGAATATCTGGCCGTCATCGACCACGATGACGTATCGCTGCCGCGCCGTTTTGAAAAACAAGCGGCGTATCTGGACGCGCATCCGGAAACGGGGATCGTCGGCGCGCAGGCCGAATTCATCCCCGCCCGCAAAATCAAAAAACGGCCGACCGGCAACGAAAGCGTCAAAATATCCCTGATGCGGCAATGCGTCATCGTCCATCCGTCGTGCATGATCCGCAAATCCGTGCTGGAAAAAACGGGCGTCAGGTACGAAGAACGCTTTTCCCCCGCCGAGGACTACGCGCTTTTCTGCCGTTTGATCCCGCACACGGATTTTTACAACATTCCGGAGGTTCTGCTTTTATACAGAAAGCATAAAACAAACACTTCGGCCGTCCAAAGCGAAAAGATCAATCGCGCGACGATCGCCATTCAAAATTTCGCGCGCGCGCAAAATCCGGAACTGGCCGCGATCGCGGACGCCGAATGTGAAACCGTCGAAACGTTCCGCCTGTTCAACGCGCTGCCCGTTTTTTCGGCGCGCCGGAAAGGAAACCGGAAAACATTTCTGCTGTTCGGTTTTCTGCCGCTTTTTTCATCGAAAACGAAACGGAGGACGCTGCCGTGAAAATACGTTTCATCCAAAACGCGATCGACCGTTTGCGGGGCAAAAAGCATCTGGCCGTTCCCGCGCCCTATTACAACGACAGAATCCCGCTGCCGCCGGAATATCCCGACATTTACAACGCGGACGGCCGGAAAATGGAAATGTTTTTCATTCGCGACCGCCATTTTTCGCACGAACCCTACGGCACTTTTCCGACGTATTTCCTATGGGACAGGTTCAACTGGGGGCTGAACACGCATTTTTACACCGGAAAATCGGCCAAAGAAACCGTCGGCGCGCCCGCGTCCAAATACGCGTGGCTGTTGGAACCGCGCACGAAACAGCCGCAAGATTACCGCGCCTTTGAACGGGAGCGGTCTTTGGCGCGGGAGTTCGACGCCGTCCTAACCTATGACGAACGGCTGCTGGATCTGTTGGACAACGCCGTCTTTTTCCCGAGCTGCGCCGTTTCGTGGGTGCGTGAAACGGACGCGGACATCTGGCGGAAAAAAACGAAAAACGTTTCCGTTCTGTCGTCAAACAAAAAAATGTGTCCGCTGCATTACCTGCGGCTGGCCGTCGCTTGGGAATGTAAAAAAGAGGGATTGGCCGACACGTTCGGCACGTTTGACGGCGGCCGCCCCGTGACAATGGCGGAAACGTTGAAACCCTATCGCTATTCCATCGCGATTGAAAACCAGATTTCGGATTATTTTTACACGGAGCGGCTGATTTCCGCCTTTATCGCCATGACCGTCCCGATTTACGTCGGGGCGCGGAAAATCGACGAATTTTTCAACACCGACGGCATCATCCGCATTGACGAAAAACAGGCCGCGAACATCAAGGACGTTTTAAAGCAATGTTCCGAACGGGACTATATGAACCGGCTGCCGGCGATGCGCGAAAACTATGAAAAGGCGAAAGCCTATCTGAACCAGAACGATATGCTGTACGAAACGCTTTTCGTCAAACCGGAACGGCGGAAATTGAATTTCGATTTTTCAAACATCGGGGGAAAGCAATGAAAATCAGCGTCATCATTCCCGTTTACAACGCGGAAAAATACCTGACCGGATGTTTAAGCAGCATCGCGGCGCAAACATACCCCGATTTTGAATGTTGGTGCGTCAACAACGGTTCGACCGACAATTCGCCGCAAATCATCGCCGGTTTCGTTCAAAAGGACGCGCGATTCAAATGCATCGACCGCACGAACGCGGGCAAGCAGGCCGCCGCCCGAAACGCCGCGCTGAAACAGGCGGCGGGCGACGCCGTCACGTTCGTTGACGCGGACGATTACATCCACCCGCGAATGTTGGAATTGCTGGTCAAAGCGATGAACGAAACGCAATGCGATGTCGTCGGATGCCTGCCGTTCAACACCACGGCGCTTTACACAGGCGATTTTGAAACCGTCAAACCGTACAAGACAAAAATCTACACCGATCCCGTCACCGCCTTTATGACCGAACGGCGCGTGCCGACGGCCGTTTGGGGGCGTTTGTATAAAAAAAGCGTCATCACTTCGCCGTTTATCGAAGACATCTTTTTTGAAGACGTGCCGTTCACGTTTGAAATCTTTTCCGGATTAAAACGGTACGCTTTGATCACCGCCCGCCTTTACGGGTATTACAAGGGAAACGGGTCAACCATGCGATCCGGTTGGACGAACGAAAAGACGGACAGCTATATCCGCGTCATCCGTTCCGTGTCCCTGTTCGCGGCCAAAAACGTTCCCGAAAAATCGAACGCCGTGAAAAAACACATTTCAAACGGGCGCGTCAAAATGATCATGTCGCGCATCAAAAACGCCCCCGACCGCCGCGAGCTGTACAACTACGCCGCGCCGAAAATCCGCGAACTGTATCGGGAAAAGCTGATTTCCAGCAGCGGATTGAAATTAAAGCACAAAATCGCCCTGCGCCGTTTGCTGCGCGACGGGCAAGACCTTGAAAACGGGAAATTCACCTGCGTTTCGCAAACCGTCTATCCTTTGAAAATCGACGATTTGCTGGCTTTGCCGGATGTCGTCCCGCCGCCGCCCGCGATCAAAGGCGAAGAAATCGTCATTCTGGTCGGGAACAGGGATAAAAACATTCCGGACAGGCTGTATCAGGGGCGCGGCGCGTTGGAAAACCTGAAATCCGCGGGGGCTGAAACCGCCCCGTGCCGCGTCGCCTTTTTCAGAAACCGCCCCGTTTGGGATTTGCTGTCGCCGTTTTGCCGCGCTTACCGCAACCGGTTTCACGCGTTCGGCACCGCCGTTTACCACATCCGCCCGCAAGCCGTGCGCGAAATGAATTTGGAACGCGGTCAAAGGACGAAGGAAAACGCCTATCTTTATTCCAAATGGCCGCTGTCGGCGCAGCAGCGGCAAAAGCAATACGACGATTTGAAAAATTCCTTGATTCAAAACGGGTTTGACGACAACCATCCGGTCGAAATCATGCTGTGCCGTTCATTGGGCGTCAAGGACACGGTTTATCAGGGGCATCACCGGATCATGTTCTGCATCGACATGAACATTCCGTTTATCGGCATTGTTTTCATGTACGTTTCGCATTGCCCGCGTTTTCTGGCGAAACCTTTACGCCTGCTGGCGGGGATTTTCGCAAAAAAACGCTAGTACGCCTTGCCGAATTTATAGGGACGGGCGGCGTTGTATTCCATTTTCAGCCGGACGTGCGTTTCAATGTCGATGTTTTCGCACGCCGCCAGTTCCAGCAGGCGGATCACCGCGTCGGCCAATTCGTCCTCGAACGAATCCTTGATATGTTTTTCAAAGGCTTCTTTGGTTTCCCCGTCCGATTTGAACGCGGCCAAACCGGCGCGCTTTCCTTTGCGGCAGGCCTCCAGCGCTTCGGACACTTCGCTGTGAACCAACGCCAGCCGCCGCGCGGTTTGCAGGGCGGCCACCTCTTGCAGCAGCGCGTCATCGCCCGCCAGAGCCTTTTCCAGCCGTTTTTCCGTATCGTGGAAACCCTTTCGCGTCGCGATTTCCAACGCGCGCGCCGCCCATTCGTTCAGCGTCATTTCACTTTTCCGGCGTGAAAGAATTTTTTGATTTTCAAAAGCAGGCGTTTGCGGCGGATCAAAGCGGCCTCGCGTTCCTCTTTGTCCTCGGCGTATTCGGACAGGCGACCCTTCGCCTCTTGCAGCAAATCGTTCGCGCGCGCCAAAACAAAGCTGGTCGGCGTATCGACCCAATCGCCGCGCCCTTTGCCGCACGGGGTTTTCGACGCGACCTTTTTAACGCGGTTGCCCAAAGCGGGAAACAGGGATTTGCCCAAGAATCCCATCACGGGCATTTTCACCGTTTCCAACGTGTAATCGGCGCGCTTCAAGGTATAGGAATTGTTGCATTTCGACAAAATGTGCGCCAATCGGGCGTGCACCTTGTACACGTCCTTGGCGTCGGCGGCGGAGATCGCCTCTTGGAACGCTTCGTCCTTTTCGACCTCTTCGTCGAAAAAATCGGCCGGCGCGTCCATTTCGGACAGGATGACGTTCAGATCCAGCCCGTCCTCCTCCGGATCAATGTCCAGCTGTTCGTGCATGACGCCGCGCACGACGGCGGACAGCAGGGCGTCGAACAAATACTGTTCATGCGTCCACGGCTGTTCCTTTTCGCCCATTTCCATGGCCTTTTGATCCAGCACCTGATGCGCGCGGTACAGCTCCAGCCATTTTTCGGGGTTGTCCTTGTCCTTCAGCAATTCCTGCGCCTTTGTTTTTTCCAACGCCTTGACGGCTTGGCGCAGCGCCTGACAATCCTTCAGGTTTTTGACCGCGTCAACCAAAGCCGACGCCTGCCAGCGTTCCAAGGATTCCCTGATCTGTTTTTCGTTTTCAAACGTGACGATACTGTCGTCCAGCATAAAAGCCTCTTAATTTTTTTATCCATTTTCCTTGAACGGCCGTCAAAAGTCAATCGCGTTTTATTTTTCGGGCAGGCAGACATTCAGCAGCGGATCAAGGTTGTTTTCCAATTCGCGGCAGGAAAATCCCGACAAATCGACCCCGTCCAAAACTTTCGCGGCGTTTTTGCCCGCCGGCAGCCGGTAAACGATCACGACGGGCAGCGTGTTTTCGCGTTCGATCGCGTCGCGCTTTTTCCGGAAAAGCCCGCGGTCGGCGAAATCGCTGCCCGCCATGTAAACGGCGTTGAGCTGGCGATAGGCCGCGATTTTGAAATCACGGCCGGACGCCGCCCAGACGGGCGCGACGCCCGCCGTCGGAAAACCGTACAGCTTCAGCAAAAACTTTTCGGGCAACTCCGCCGGAATTTCGATATCGACATATTTAGCGGCGCGGTTTTTATCCCACGGAAACGAATGAACCGGCGTCGTCAAAAAAACGCCGCACAGCACGATCCAAAAACAGCAGACGGCCGCCCGAACGGCGACGTTCCCGTTTTGCAAACGGACGACCGCGTTGATTGTCGCCGCCGCGACCGGAATCGCCGCCAGCATTTCCAAAACGACGGCGTAGCGCAAAATGCAGAACATGAAATACCACGCCGTCAGGCTTGTCAGCGCGAAAGCCCAATACACACGCCAGCAATCGGGCGCGGTTTTCAACGATTTGACTTTGAACGCCGACAAAAGCAGCAAAATGTAAAAAACGGGAAATCTGTAATCGTAATAGAGCGTTTCGGCGATCCGATACGGCCGTTTGAACCACGACAGCGGATAATACCAGAAATTTTCCGCCGTCGGGCGATACCGGCCGTCGGCATAATTGAACGCGTCGAACCATCCGGATTTGAACACGCCGTTCAAAAACGGGAAAAACGGGTTTTGGTACAAATTCCAGTTTTTCAGCATAAGCCACCCGTTCGACAACAGATACCCCGCCAATCCGCCGAAAAAATACGCCGCGACGAACGCCGCCGGATTTTTCAGCCGTCCGCGGAACATGATCAAAACCAGTCCCGACGCCGCGCAATAAGGCAGAACCGTCGGCTTCATCCCCAATCCGAAACCGAAAAACACACCCAGAAAAGCGAACTTTTTCCAATCCTGCAGATCCGGATTCAAAATCCATTTGGCGGAAAAATAAAACGCGGTCGTCACAAATACCGCCATTTGAATTTCGTTCGTGCTGGCCCCGATTTGGAAAAACGTTGCCTGCCCCGTCGCCGCCAACGCCGCGGCCAAAACGGTTTTGGCGTAATCCGCCGCCGTGTTTCCGGAAAACGCCAGCCGCGAGAATTTGATGAAAACGAACAGCAGAACGCCGAACCACAACCCTTGAATCCCGTAAACCAGCGCGGGAAAATCGTTGAACCGTTTGATTAAAAACCACAGCGGCAGATCGGGCAAGGGATCGAAAAACGTGTTCACCGACGCGGGCGCGACATCATCGGCGCGTTCGTTCAAAAACGCCCACGGGTTGTGGAAATGGTAATTCAGAAAATCCCAAAGAAAATCGAACCGGCCGGCCGCGCCGATCGCCGCCCCGACAATCAGGCAGAACAACAGCAGCAAACCGTTTTTCACCGTCCGCGTCATTCGCATTTCACGATTTCCGACAACGACATCAATTCGCTGCGTTTTCTTAAAATCCGGACGTTTTCCGCGCCGACGTACGGATCGAACGCCGTTATGATTTCGCGTTGTTCGCAATCGGTGTACAGATTGGCGTCGGTGGTGAAAACGCGTTTCGTTTTCAGCATTTCAACGACAGCGGCTTTGTCCGTTTTCGCGATTTTATCGTTAAAGATGCAGACCGAGCAGTCGTCGGGGCCGAAAACGGTGTAATCCGGAAAATGATAAGACAGCCACGGCGGCATCCACCAGCCGTTCGCGATAACGGTGTCGTCTTTCGCGACGTTGGCTTTGACGGCGTTGTAAAACTCCGGCTGGACGCTGCCGGCGACCTTTTGCCGTTCGGCCGCGAAGCATCCCAGAAACGACAGCGTCAGAAAAACGGCGAAGAAAAGTTCGTTCGCGCGTTTTTTCGCCGCGCCGAAAGCGAAAAACAAAAACACGCCGCCCAGCGTCGCCGTCAAATACCGTTCGACAATGACCGGACGCCACAAAACGGACAGCGTGAACCCGACGCATAAAACGAAAACGGCAACATACAGCCCCGTTAAAACGCCCGCTTTTTCATCCGTGTTTTCACTTTCCAGCAACGCTTGGATGCCGAACGCCCATGCGGAAAAGACCAGAAACGCGCTGAAAAAATTATCGTTTTCAAAAAACAGGTTGTAGGAAGCGAACGCTTCGCCCGTGATCCAGCGGGACGCGGCGAGGTTTTGACGCGAAAGCACATACGCGGTCGGGGAAACGCAGAAAAACAGAACGATCCCGCAAATAAAGAAACGCTTGAAACCTCCCGCCGCGCCCGAATCATACGCGCGGCACAAATACATCAGCGTCATCACCCCGCACGTCAACGCCGCGTAATAATGCGTCCACGACGCCAAAACGGCGAAGACGACGAACAACGCGTATTCCCTTTTATCGTTTTTCCGCAAAGCCGTTTCCGCCGACAAAAATGCCATCGTCGTGAAAAACAACGTCCACGAATACATACGGATAAACCGCCCCAGCCAAAGGGAAAGCGGCGAAAACAGCAAAAAGGCGACGAACCAGAACGCTGTTTTTTCCCCGAACAGCCGCCGGACTTTGCCGCCCGCGAACACGGCGCACGCGATCATCGCCGCGAACGAAAAGCAGCGCGCGGCGAAAACGGATTGCCCGAACACGGACTGCCACGATTTCAGCAAAACGAAATAAACGGGCGGATGAACGTCACCGGCAAACAGAAAGCGCAGCATTTTCCCAAACGGCATCCGCGATTCAAACAGCGTGCCCATTTCATCGTGGGACAGCAGGGAATGATTGTTCAGACACAAAAAAGCGATCACGGACAACAGGATCGGCAAAAACGTTTTGTATTTTCCGGCTATCTTTTGCATTTAAAAGTCCGTTCGTTGCGGCCGCGGCGAGTTAAGCTTTTATTTAAAAATGAACTATATTATACTGTTTGAAAACGAAAACAGCAAGGATTAAGCCCATGATACGCCTTTTCGCCGGAATCGAACTGCCCGAAGACATCAAAGACCAGCTGTACGCCCTGCGCGGCGGCGTGCCGAACGCCAAATGGGTGGAACGGGACAACCTGCACATCACTTTGCGCTTTATCGGCAACATTGACGAAGGCGTCGCCGACGACCTGCACGACGGATTCATGCAGATCAAAGCCCCCGCATTCGATTTGCAAATGGCGCAGGTCGGGTTTTTCGCCACCGGTTCGCAGCTGCACCACCTGTGGGCGGGCGTTTGCAACTATCAGGCTTTGGACTTTTTGCACGACAAGATCGAAAGCGTCGTTTCGCGCAACCGTCTGCCGCCCGACAAGCACAAATTCCACGCGCACTGCACGCTGGCAAAGCTGTATGGCGCGGGTATCGAGGACGTGCAGAAATTCTTGGAATACAACAACCTGTTCAGGTCGAACGAATTTCACATCGACCATTTCACCCTGTTTTCCAGCCATCCGCGCACGGACGGCGACGGGTCGTATTACCGCGTCGAAGCGCAGTACCCGTTGTTCGGATATTGGGGATGACGGTTCAATAAATTACGCGGACGGTTCCTGACGCGCGGCGGATTCAATCAGCCGCCATTGGCGCGGATCCAGCAGCGCCGACAACGCGACCGTGACCGTCCGTTCGTTGCCGCCCTGTTCGTTCAGCCGGACGTGCAAAGGCAGATCCGGAAATTCAATCACGCGTTCAACCAGCCATTTCGATGACAGACCGCTGGCTTTTTGAAAAACATCATTGGGTTGGACAGGATATTTTGCCATTTTAATCACGCTCTTTCTTCGTTATATCAGCCGCTTCCTACTGTAGCGGCTTTTTATTTTAAAACAAGACAACGTCAAGTTCAAATAAAACTTATTCCCGCATCAACCGGCGCAACGTTTCAAGCCGTTCCGCAACCGGTTCGCCGCGGCGCATGAATTCGACGCGCAGTTTTTTCGCGCCGTTTTTCACGGCTTCGCGTTTTTTGACGACGGGATGTTCGGCCAACAGGAAATGACGGCAGTCTTTCATCACGGAAACGAACGTCCCGTACCGCGATGTCATCGTTTCCCGTCGGTTGCCGCCGCAGTTCCGGCATTTTCCGCGCAAAGCCGCGTAAGGGCAGTTTTCCGACGTGAACAGCGGGATGTCCTGATAAACGACGGCCGCCGCCCGATCCGGAAACGCCGCGAACAGCGCCGACGGATCCGGCGTTTCGGGCGATACCGTGAATCCGGACGCCCCCAGTTCCAAAGCCATGCGCGCCGCCGACGAATTGGCGGCATACACAGGCCAGTCGAAATTCAAATCGACATCCGCGCCTTTGAACACGGTCAGCCCCCAGACGTTGGCGATTTCAAATTTTTTAAATCCGGCGGCCAGCAGTTCGCGCGCCTTTTGTTCCAGCTTCGCCGTTTCCCACGCGCGGGCGACGGCGGGCAGGGCGAAACGGATTTTTTCCCTGTCGAAACCGTCGAAAAACGCCGTGTCCGTATGAACGCCGATTTCAAACACGGCCTCCGCGACGGGTTCGTTCATCAATTCCGCCGCCAGCAAAGCGTCGTCCGTTTTGACGATATAGGACGTTTCAACCGTTTTTTCCGACGGGGACAAAGCTTCGCGGTGCAGAATCTTTTCCTTTTGCCGCGCGCGCCGCGTCTGTTTTTCCGCGCTTAAAACCGCGGCGGCGCGTTCGTACAGCCGGCGGCGCAGGTCGTTTAAAACGGACAGCGGCACAAACAGTTTGTCGGGATTGTCAACGCTCAGCCCCGCCAGCGTCAATCCCGTGCCGCCCGTTTTTGAAAAAGCGTCGGCGAAGGCCTTTTGCGCGGCGTCCGCTGAACGCGCCGGCGAAAACGTCCCCGCGGCCGTTTCGGTCGCACCGAACGCCGACGCCGAAACCAGATCGGAACGCACCGACACGGCAACGTCGATGTCGCCGATGCCGACGGGTTCGGCCTTGGGCGTTTCAAACGGATACGCGCGTTTCACCGCGCCCGAAGACGCCAGATACACCGCCGCCCCGACGGGAATGAACGGCGCGTTGTCCGGCAATCCGGTTTCGACCGAATCGCCCGATGCGGCTTTGAATGCGCTTTTGCCGTTTACGCGCAGGTTTTCCGCCGAAAATCCGAACGGACGTTCCGATTTGGGCAGGTCGATCTGGATGCCGTCGAACCGTTCGATGCCGACCGCCGTTTTAAAACGGACGGCTTTCACCCCGCCGCGCGTCGAAAGCCCTTCGACCTTTCCGGCCGGCAATCCGCGGTGGCCGACGATTTCCGTGTCGATCACGCCGAAGTTTTTGCGCCCTTTCAAATAAAAATCCGTTGTCGGGCGGCTGAAAACGCAGCGGATGTTGTCGCGTTTCGCGTCCAAAACCCGTTTGTCGCGGCATCCGTCCAAAATCGACCGATAATAGTCCGTCACTGCGGCAACGTACAGCGGGCTTTTTTTGCGCCCCTCGATTTTCAGCGCGGTGACGCCCGCCTGTTCCAGCAGGCGCACGTTTTCGTTTTGCGCCATGTCTTTCATGGAAAAGACGTGCTTCGTTTCGTTTTCGACGGTGAACGCTTCGCGGCAGGGATAGACGCATTTGCCCCTGTTCGCGCTGCGCCCCGCGTAAATCGCGGAAAACAGGCACAGCCCGCTGTAGCTGTAGCACAGCGCGCCGTGGATGAAGACTTCCTTTTCAATCCCCGGAACGCGGCAGATGTCGCGGATTTCATCCAACGTCAGCTCGCGCGCCAGAACGACGCGCTTGAACCCCATGTCGCGCAGGGCTTCGACGCCTTCGCGGTTGTGGACGGCCATTTGCGTGCTGCCGTGCATCCGCAGGTTCGGAAAATACCGTTTCATCAGGCGCGCCGTCCCGATGTCCTGCACGATCACGCCGTCCGCGCCAGCCGATTCAATCGTTTGCAGCGTGTCGATCAGCGATTCCTTTTCATTTTCAAAAAAGACCGTGTTGACGGCGACCAGAACCCTTTTGGCGTTTTCATGCGCGTATTTCACAAATCCGGCGAACGCGTCGGGCGTGAAATTCTGCGCTTCGGCGCGGGCGGAAAACTGCGTCAGCCCCAAATAAACCGCGTCCGCCCCGTGGGCGAAAGCCGCGTATCCCGAATCAATCTGCCCCGCGGGCGCCAACAATTCAACCATTCATTCCCTCCATCCGGATCGTGTTCGCCGTCAAAACCGCCTTTCCGCCGATCGGAAAAACAACCGATCCCGCCTGATGCCCGTAGGGGAAACCCGTGAAAACGGGAATTTTCAGGCGGTTTTTCCATTCGTTCAGCACATCGTCAACCGTCCCGTCCGCCGGATCTTTCGCTTTGCAGTCCGTGAAAACGCCGAAAACGACGGCCGCCGCTTTGCCGAAAACGCCCGCGTTGTCCAAATGCGTCATCATCCGGTCGATCGCGTAGGGTTCCTCGCCCACGTCCTCCAACACCAAAACGGCGCCCGTCACGTCCGGCATATACGGCGTCCCCGTCAACCCGACGATCAGGGACAGGCACCCGCCGACCAGCGTTCCCCCGACCGTGCCGGAAAAGTCGGATTCCAGCCCCGAAACCGTCTGTTCCCGCCCGTTCAGGCAATCGTCCAGCGACAATTCCGTATAGGGAAACATCACCCGCCCGTGCCGCGGTTTCATCAAATATCCCGTAAAGCACGGCACGCCGGATCGGGCGTACAAAGCCAGCTGGACGGCGGTCGTGTCGCTCAGCCCGACAAAGGGCTTTTTATGGCGCGCGATCAAATCGTAGTCGAGCGTTTTCAGCAACCGCGCGGAACCGTACCCGCCCCCCGCGGCGAATATGACATCGACATCGCCGTCAACAAACATCGCGGTCAAATCGGCGGCGCGATCCGCGTCCGTTCCGGCCAGAAAGCGGTGCTTGTCATACAAATGCGGCGCGAATTTGACATCGAAGCCGCGGCTTTTCCAAAAAACGGCCGCTTCGGCCACGGCGGATTCGTCAACCGCGCTGGACGGGGAAACGACGCCGATCGTTTTCATGACAGCGCCTCGAAAATCGAACGGGCGAAATCGCTCAGCGAATCGTCGCGCGCGCCCATGACGACGACGCGGTCGCCTTTGGCCGCCAGCCCTTTGACCAGCGAAACGATTTTTTTGCGGTCGGGGATGAAATGGACGCGTTTGCCCGTGCGTTCCAAATCGCGCACCAGATCGGCGGCGGAAATGTCCTTTTGCGCCGTGCCGCCCGCGTAATAGATTTCCTGCATGATCAGCGTGTCGTCCAAACTCAGCCCGCGGTCGAACGATTCGACGATGCCGGCGCGCATGATTTTCGTCGGTTTGAAACCGTGCGGCTGGTAAATCACGATCAAACGGCCGTCGTAATCTTTCAGCGCGTTCAGCGTCGCGGCGATCTTTTCGGGATTGTGGGCGAAATCGTCAATGACCGTCACGCCCTTTTTCGTCACGCCGACGGTTTCCAAACGGCGGCGGATGCCTTTGAACGTCGCCAAAGTCTTGACGGATTCGGCGCGCGGGATGCCGATCATGTCCGCGGCCGCGATCGCCGTCAGCGCGTTCGCGACGTTGTGGCGGCCGATGACGGGCAGGAAAACCTCTTCGCCGTCCAGCGCGAAACGGACGCCGTTTTCAACGGGGGTGATACTTTCGGCCTTCAAATCCGCGTCCGCGCCCCGAACGGAAAAGGTCAGCACGTTCGGATTGCGGTCTTTCAACGCCAAAGCGTCCGCGTTGTCCGCGTTCAAAACCGCGCCGACCGTCGCCCGTTCGACAAAGTCGCCGAACAGGACGCGCAGTTCCTCCAGCGGTTTGTGGTCGAGGGTGACGGAAGTCACGATCGAAACGGCGGGGCGGTACAATTCGATCGACCCGTCGCTTTCGTCGGCTTCGATCACGCAAAACGACCCGTTGCCCAAAATGACGTTGCCCATGCCGTCCCCGTCCGCGTAATTCAGCATGACGCCGCCGTTGATGACGACGGGATCGACGCCCGCCTGTTTCAATATGTGGCCGATCATGCCGGTCGTGGTCGTCTTGCCGCTGGTGCCGCCGACGGCGATGCCGTTGTGTTCGTGCAGGAAACCGGCCAGAACCTCCGCCCGTTTGACGACCGGAATGTTCAGTTGACGCGCCTTGATCACGTCGGGAACGGTTTCCTCGACCGCCGACGAAACAACCAGAGCGTCCGTCGTTTCATCCAAACCGCTGCCGTCCTGTTTGAACAGGCTGATGCCGTTTTTTTTCAAAAGGGCAAACTTTTCCGCGTTTTTTCCGGCGTCAAGGGAACGGTCGGAACCGCCGATGCCGTACCCTTTGTTTTTCAACGCCAGCGCCAGCGCGCTCATCCCGCTGCCGCCGACGCCGCAAAAAAAGTATTTTTTCATTTTCGCCCCCGTTTTAAAAACCGTTTCACGCCGCCTTTCGCGACAAAATTTATTTTTTTATATGTAAAAAAAGATAAATTAAGGTAAACTGTTTTCAAATTTTTTCCCTTTCCGGATACCTTAAAGGAGTGTTCCATGCGTTTTTGCCGTTTGCTTGCCCTTTCGATCGCTTTCGCCGGATGCGGCGTTCCGGCGCGCGCGCAGTACACGTCGAAATCGACCGCGGCGGCAACGCCGGCGACCGCGGCCAGACCCGCCCCCGCGGCGGCGAACCCTTATACCGGCGGAACAACGGCGGCCGCGCCCAAAACAACCGCCGCCAATCCTTACACCGGCCGGACGACGACAACGACGGCCGCGACGCCGAGGACGACGGCCGCACCGGCCGCGCAGCAGCAGCGTCCCGTTTTCCGCCCGCGGCCGCAGCCCGTTCTGCCGCCGACCGGCGGGGATGACGATCTGCCGTCGTTCGACGCTTTGGAAAACGCTCCGTCCGCCGCAAAACCCGCGACAGCCGCGACGGCGCAGGGATCGAACCCGCCGCCTCCGCCGCCGCCGCCCAAAGGCGAAGTCTGGGTGTATATCGCGGATTTCCAATACCGCGATTTGACGGGACTGACGATGAACTGCACGTGGAAACTGGTCGCGCAGAACAAAACGAACGCCGACATTTCAAAGATGGAAATCAAATACACCCTGATGGGCGACGAATTCCCGATTTATCTGGGAAAAATACCGTCCAACAAATCCAAAGTCACAATTCAAGGGATGTATTCGTCGAAATGCCCCGCGCTGACGCAGGTGAAACCGAAAGTCGAAGTCGTCACCTGCAAAATGGGATCGGTGTCCGGTCAGGATTGTTCGAAATACATCGTCATCAAATAATCCGGACGGTTTTCGGTGTTTTTCGCGCGCGCAATCATTCCGGTCTGCTGTTCGGCGATTTTATTGTCGTCCGCGGCCGCGGCGGATGAAATCATTCAGCTGACGCCGCCCGACGCCGCGCAGGAACAGGTTGAAACGGCGGACGACACGGCCGTCCTGTCCCCCGCCGACCGGTTCGCCTATACGCAGGTGTTCGCCCGTTTGGACGACAACGCCTATGAAGAGGCCGCCGTTTTGGCGGACACCGTCGATGACGGTTTGCTGAAAGGGTACGTTCTGGCGCAAACCTATTTGGCCGACGGCGCGCAGCCGACGAAAAAACAGCTGGGCGACTGGCTGAAAAAATACGCCGACCTGCCCGTCGCGGAACAGGTTTACGATCTGGCCGCGAAGAAAAAAGCCCCCCTGCCGCGCAAAAAACCGACCGATCCGGCGGCGCACATGGCGGCGGGCGTCTGCACGTCGTTCCGCATCGCCGATCCGATTGATCTGGTGTTTTTCAAGCGCGCGTCTTACGTTCCCGAACCCGACCGGAAAAAAGTCCGCATGGGGATGCTGTATTTTTCATCGGCGATCCGCCACGGCAAGACTTTGGCGGCAAAGCTGCATTTGAACGACCGGTACGTTAAAAAATACTTGTCGCAAAAGGATCGCGACGATTCCCTGACGGCGCTGGCGTTCGCCTATTTCATCGACCGGCAGGACGAAAAGGCGTGGGAAACGATCAAAGAACCGTTGAAACGCGCGCAAAACCGCAATCCGACCGCGCATTGGGTCGCCGGATTGACCGCGTTCCGCCTGCAGAAATGGGAGGAAGCGGAAACCGCGTTCAAAACGCTGGCCGCCCACCCCAAGGCGATCGCCACGCAAAAATCGGCGGCGGCGTTCTGGGCGACGCGCGTGTTGATGAAACGCGGGAAATACAAGGAAATCAACGCCTATCTGCAACAGGCGGCGATAACGTCCCCGAATTTCTTTTACGGTATTCTGGCGCAGCGGGCTTTGGGCTGGCCGATCGGACATTCATGGAAAAGTTCGTCGCTGGAAAAGCCGGACATGGCCGCCGTTCTGGCCGAACCCGCCGGCCGCCGCGCCGTCGCGCTGGTGCAGATCGGACAGATGGAGCTGGCGGAAAAAGAGCTGATCAAGCTTTACGCCGAACGCAAAAACCTGCGCAAGCAGCTGCTGGCCTATGCGGAAACCGTCACGGAATATCCCGATTTGAGTATGCGGTTGTCCGCCCTGTCCGGCGAAATCGAAACGCCCGACGGCGACAACGCGCTGTTCCCCTATCCCAACTGGACGCCGACCGACGGGTGGCGGTTGGACAAAGCGTTGGTATATGCTTTCGTGCGGCAGGAATCCTGTTTTAAAAACAAAGCGTTCAGCAAGGCCGGCGCGCGCGGCGTCATGCAGTTGATGCCCGGAACCGCGCGGCTGATGGCGCGGCGGCTGAAACAGCCCTATCAGCTGTCGCGGCTGCACAAAATCCCCTACAACCTGATGATCGGGCAGGAATTGATCCGGACGCTGCTGAATTACAAAGCGATCGACGGCAACCTGCTGATGACGATCGCGTCGTACAACTGCGGCCCCGGACGGACGGTCAAATGGCAGAAACGCGACGATTTCAAGGACGACCCGCTGATGTTCGTCGAAGCGATCCCGTCGCGCGAAACCCGCGGATTCGTTAAAAAAGTCATGGGGAATTACTGGATATACCGCAGCCTGTTCGGCAAAGACCTGTCGTCCATCGACGACGTTCTGGCGGGCAAATACCCCGTTTACAAACCGGAAGAATAAGCGTCCTCTTCAAACGCCGGCAGGGAAATGTCGTGCATGACCTTGCCCCAGATTTCGGCGGGCATTCCGCCGCCCGCAACTTTTTTCATCGCGGATTCGTCGTCGTTGCCCACCCAGATTCCCGCCGCGTAATCCTGCGTGTAGCCGACGAACCACGCGTCGCGGTAATTTTGCGTCGTCCCCGTTTTCCCTTTCGCCAAAACGGTCGGGTTCGCTTTTTGCCCCGTGCCGCGCGCGATGACATCAATCAAAACGGCGTCCAGATCGGCGATATGCCGCGGATCGGTCAGCCGCGCACGTCCGCTGTCCGTCCGTTCGTACAAAACGTTTCCGCTTGAATCCGTGATTTCGCGGATGCCGAACGGCGTCACCGCGTATCCCCCGTTCAACAGCGAGGCGTAGGCCGCGACAGCGTCGATCAGCCGCGTCTGGCACACCCCCAGCGCGATCGCGCCGTCGGCTTTGCAATCCGCGCCGACAATGCCGAATTTGCGCGCTGTTTTCAAAACGTTGCGCACCCCCGTTTTGATCGCCGTCGATACCGCCACCGTGTTCACCGAATGAACCAGAGCGTCGCGCAAGGAAATGTTGCCGTAATACTTTCCGCCGGCGTTTTTCGGGCTCCATCCGTTCAAATACAGCGGCCCGTCCGTGACAATGTCGTCGGGGGCGGCGCCGTGTTCAAACGCGCTGAGATAAACGAACGGTTTGACCGCCGAACCGATTTGGCGGCGGGCTTCGACCGCGCGGTTGAACTGGCTGGCGCGGTAATCCTTGCCGCCCGTCATCGCCAGCACCGCCCCGTCGGCGTCCATAACGGCACCGGCGGCCTGCGTGACGTTCTTTTCCTTGGCCTGCGGGGAATTCAGCGCCGCTTTGATTTCTTTGTCCAAGATCGCCTGCTTTTCGGGATCCAGCGTTGTTTTCACAATGATGTCCCGCCCGATTCCGCCCAGATAGGCTTCGGCTTCGTCGGCGACCCAATCGGTGAAATAGTAAACGGATTTGTCGTTGTCCCGACCGGCCGCCGCGCCGGTTTCCGCGGCGTTCAAAGCCTTTTTGGCGGAAACGAATCCCGCCTTGACCATATTGGCCAGCACCAGACGGGCGCGTTTGTCGGCCGCCCGCGGATGCGTCAGCGGGTTGTAGCGCGTCGGCGCTTTGAGCAGTCCGGCCAGCACCGCGGCCTGATACAGGGTCAGGTTTTTCGCCCTGACGCCGTAGTATTTCTGCGCGGCGGCTTCGATCCCGTACGTTCCCGCCCCGAAATAAACGCGGTTCAGGTAAACCGTCAAAATCTGATCCTTCGTCAGTTTGTGTTCCAGCCACAGCGACAGCAGCAGTTCCTGCACCTTGCGCTTCATCGTTTTTTCGGGGGACAGGAACAGGTTTTTGGCCACCTGCTGCGTCAGCGTACTGGCGCCCTGCGCTTTGCGGCGTTTAACCAGATTGACGGCCGCCGCGCGGAAAATCGAACGCGCGTCAACACCCGAATGTTCGTAAAACCGACGGTCTTCGGTCGCGATGACGGCCTGCGCCACATAGGGGGGCAGGCGTTTCAAATCGACGGGACGGCCGTGCTGCGCCCCGTATGTCGCGATTTCGGAACCGTCCTGCGCCAAAACATATACTTTGGGCGCGCGGGTGTTCTTGACGGCCTTGTCCAAATCGGGCAGCGTCGCCGCACAATAAAAAACGTACAGAAAAACCGTCGCTGCGACCGCCAGACAGAATCGAATCGCCGTTTTATTCCGGCACAACGCCCGCAGCCGTCCGAGTCCTTTGGCCAATAACGGGGGAAGCTTGATTTTTCCCTTTTTTGGCGACTCGGCGGAAATTTTGCGCTTTGACGGCTTTTTCGATGTTTTTTTTGTCATTCGGGCAAAAGGGGTTACCATTTGTTAATAAAAGCGGAACACAATCGAAACATAGGCCTGAAGAGCTTAAAACCAAGTTAAATTCAAGGACTTTTATCATGACAGCCGCGTTTTCAAATCAAAAGAAGCTTTCTTTGAACATAGACGCCCCCCTGTATTCCCTGCTGGAAAAACAGGCGGACGAAACGGGCGTCGGATTGAACGATTTCATCGCCCAGCTGTTGACGGACGCGATGGACAACTGGTGCGATTACTGCGACACGTTGCGCCGCCTGTCGTCGGACGACGATCAAGTGCGGCGCGTCTGCCTGAAATAAAGGCTCACTTTCCGGCTTTGGCCGGATTTTTGGCGTAATCGGCGATGACGGCGCCGAAATCGTTCAGCAGTTTGCGTTCCGCCGCGACAACGTCGGCGTACGTTTTGCCCGCGGGAACGGTCAGCGTCGTGCGCGCGCGGCGCATCAGTTTGCCGGAATCCGTCATAACCGTCCACCACGCGTCCAAAACAGCCTGCCCGTCAAAGGACGCGTCGAAACGCAGCACTTCGACATACAGGCGGTAGGGGAACAAATCCCTGTTCATATTGATCTGTTTGGCCGCCGGATATCCCGCGCGCGCGGAAATCGCGTTGGCCAGAACGCGGGGAAAAGCGTCCGCCGGCTGTTCCGCCCAGCGGTTGAATTCCGACGATGTCAGCGTGACATCGTCCGCCTGACGGATGACGATTTGCGGTTTGTCCAGATAGCTCGGCATGAAAACCGGTTCAATCCCGATCAAAATCCGGTTCGCGTCCGTTGAAACGACGCTTTGTTCCGGCACGGCGCCGTCGTCCAAAACGTAAAACGTGGACGGTTTGCTGAACCCGCAGGCCGACATCAGCGCCGCCGAAACGGCCAACATTAACAAACGTTTCATCGCATTCCTCCTTTTCCTCTGATCAATGCTTCGGGATGACGTTCCAGATAATCCGCCCAGTTGCGCAGGGATTGCGCCGCGGAGCTGAAATCGCGCAGCATTTTGTTCAAATCCATCATCGTTCTGGAATCCTCGTCAAACGAATTCAGCGCGGATTCCGTTTTCTGCGCGACCTGCGACAACGAATGCGTCAACGCCGACACGTCTTTCATTACGGCGGGCGTGTCCCGATTGATCGATTTGACCAAGGTGTCGGCTTCGGTCAGCAGAGCGTTCATATTCAACACCATCTGACGCAAAGGCAACTTTTGAAGCGTTTGGACGAAAGCCTCGCCCGTGGACGGCAGGGTCGGAATTTCAAGCATTTTCGGGTTATGTCTGTGCAAAATGGCGGGCGTATCGGGAGAATACCCCAACCCGATCATCATCTGTCCCGTCAGCAGGCTGGAATTTTCCAGTTTCGCACGCAATCCTTTGGCAATCATCTTGTCGGTCAATTTACGGATCTCGTCTTTGTTCATGCGCCCCGCGTTCTTGACGATAAAGCTTTTTTCATTCACTTCAATATAAACGGGGATATGGATTTCCATCGTGTCCACGTCCGTCACCAGCGAAATCCCGATCACGCGGCCGATCGGAACACCGTTGAACATGACGGGGGAACCGACGTTCAACCCTTTGATCGATCCTTGGAAATACATGACGTATTTCATTGAACGCGAAAAAAACGTGTTCCGGTTGATCAGCAGGAACGTGGCGATGAAAATGAAAAACGCCGTTAAAATGAAAATGCCGACGGTTCTGGAGTTTGCCTTTTGCATCATAGTCCTTCCCTTATTTTTTGCCGCGCGTTAAAAAATGTTCCAACGTTTCGTTCGGCGGATTTTTCAGCAATTCGTTCGGATTGCCGCGCGCGATCACCGTTTTCGTGCGCGCGTCCAGATAAATCGAGTTGGTGCCGATCGCGAAAATCGACGGCAGTTCGTGCGTGACCATCACGATCGTCGTGCGCAAATTTTCCCGAATCTGCAGGATCAGGTCGTCCAAATTCTTGGAACTGATCGGATCCAGCCCCGCCGACGGTTCGTCGAAAAACACGATCTGCGGATCCAGCGCCAGCGCCCGCGCCAGCCCCGCGCGTTTTTTCATGCCGCCGCTGATTTCCGCGGGGTAATAGTTTTGAAATCCGCCCAATCCGACCAGATCAAGCTTTAAAGCGACCAGATCCTTGATTTCCGCGGGGGTGAAATCCGTGTACTGTTCCAGCGGCATCGCGACGTTTTCCGCCAAAGTCATCGACGACCACAGCGCGCCGCTTTGGTACAAAATGCCCGCTTTGCGCATCAGCGCGTCGCGGTCGGCCTTTGTCGCGCCGTTGCCCCAAAACGGTTTGCCCGCGAACGTTTCCGTTCCTTTTTCGGGGGCTTTCAACCCCGTCAAAACGGTCAGCAGCGTGCTTTTGCCGCATCCGCTGCCCCCCATGATGATGAACACGTCCCGTTCGTTCACGGTGAAATCGACATCATGCATGATGACGTTTTCGCCATAGGCGACGGTCAATCCCTTGATTTCCAAAAACGGTTTCGTCATGACGCTACGCCCCGCACACGCTGAATATGACGGTCAAAACGGCCGTCGCGACCGTCATCCACACGATCGAACTGACGACGGCGGCCGTCGTCGCCGACCCGACGGCCGACGCGTTGCGCCCGCAGGTGATGCCCTGATAGCATCCGCACAGCGCGATGATCACGCCATATACCGCCCCGTGGACGATCCCGATGACGATGTTGCGCATCGTCAAAGCGCTCAGCGTCATTCTGAAATAATCGTCCGGCGACAGCCCCAGCATGAACACGCCGACGAAACCGCCGCCCATAATGCCCATGAAATCGGCGTAAATCGTCAACAGCGGCATCATCAAAGACAACGCCAGAACGCGCGGGAAAACCAGAAAATCGAACGGGGACACCCCCATGGTTTCCAACGCGTCCACCTCTTCGTTCACGCGCATCGACCCCAGCGTCGCCGCATAGGACGCCCCCGTCCGGCCGGCCATGATGACGCCCGTCATGATCGCGCCCATCACGCGCGTGACGGATATGGCGACCAAACTGGAAACATAGATTTCCGCGCCGAACATTTTCAACTGGATCGACCCGACGAACGCCAGAATCAAGCCGATCAGGAAACAGATCAGGGACACGATCGGAAAAGCCCCCGCCCCCGCGGCCTGAATTTCCGCCAACACGTCCTGTTTGCGCACGACCGCCCGATGCGCCGCGAAACGCAGGGCGGCGGCGTATGTCCTGCGTGAAAAATCCCAAGCCTTTCCGACCGACGACCGGCATTGCAACGCCGTTTCGCCCAGCCAGACCAGAAAATCCCGCGGGCGGCGCGGCGGACGGGCGTCCGCGTGTTCGGGAACGGCGAACGCCAGATCCAGCAGGGACGGCACGCCGTCGGGAAAATCCGCCAGCGTGTATTCGACGTTGTTTTTTTTGCATAAAGACAGCAGCCGCACCAGAAACGCGATCAGCCGGCTGTCCCAATCCGTGATTTCCGCGCCGTTCAAAACGGCATGGCGGAAAGCGGGACGTTCAAACGCCGCGACGACGGCGTCGCGTCCGGCGCAATCGGCGCGCCAGTCCCCCGACAGCCGCAGCTGCGCGGAACCGTCCGTTCCGTCCGTGTTCAATATGGCGGTGGCAGACATCACATTCCCCTATTGTTCGGCCAAAGTTTGAAAATCCAGCGGCGTCAGCCCGTACTGCCGGATCAGGTGTTTTATGATATCAGGATATTTGAACGGCTTGTAGGGAAAATTGATTAACAAATTGGCTACGGAATATCCCCGCATGGGGCTGTTCGTGCGGCGGTACCGGTCGCGCGCCGCGCGGTAGTTTTTCAAATACCCGTTCGTGTTGACGTAATAAATCTGGCTGATCACGGCGTCGTACAGGGAATCAAAGGTCTTTATTTTGTATTGAGGCCCCTCTTTCTGTTCCTCGTCGGGATCAATGCCGTTGCCGTCCCAGTCGCGCTGGTTGAAAACGGCGTTGTATTCGCGGGCGTAGCGGCTGGTGCCGAAACCGGAATCCTGCGCCGCCATCGCCAGCAGCAGCGTCGGCGTCACGCCGTCAACGCGTTCCAGCAAAGCGGTGAACAGCGTTTCAAGGTCGTCGGAATCCTTGACATCGTACCGTTTGACCCACCCGTCCAGTTCGCGCATGGACTGTTCCGTCAAATCGCCCGCGTCGTCGAATTCGCGTTTCAAACGCAAAACCTGTTCGCGTTCGGCGGCCAGCGTTTCGTTCGCCCTTAAAACGACGGGCAGCATCATTTCAAAAAACAGCGCCGGACGGACTTCGTCGAATTTTTCACGGTTGAAATCGCGCGGCACGGATTGGACGAACAGGCGCGGCACGGGGCTTTCCCCGTCCAGACAGCGCGCCATGTCGTATCCGTGTTTTTTGAAAACCGCCTGCATCTGCGACGTGGAAACCGGCGGAACGAACATCCCCTGCGGCGTTTTTTTCACATCCGGAACTTTGATCAGCAGCGACAAAACGGCCGCCGCGCCCCCGATCGACAAACAAAGAAGGCCTATGCGTTTTTTATTCATTTTCCACCGGTTGAATCAGTTGAACCATATCCGACAAAGCCGTTTGCGCGCGCTGCAAATAAAATCCCAGCCCCAGCAGGTGGTTGGGCGCGAACTGCGTTTCCGCCGACCCGTTGACGACGAACATCGGCTGAATCGCCAACGCTTTTTTCAACGCGGCCATGGCCGTTTCCCATTCGCCCGCGACGGCTTCGTTTGAAAAAGCGGCCTTGAAATCGTTTTTCAAATCGCGCAGGGTCAGGAAATGGACGTATATCCGCCCTTTGACGGTGTAAAAATCGTCGTCGGCGGCCGTGTCGAACATTTTCTTGTCCCCTTTCGCGATCCGCGCGTCCAGCGTCGCGACGCCGTCCCGCATATCCCGAACCATGCCCGACAATACGGTTTTCAGCGCGGCGGGCGACGCGTCGAACGGCGCGGTTTCCTGCGCGACATCGGCGGTGTAGGCCGAAATCAGGTTTTTGGCCGCGCGGTACTTTTTCACCGACGAAACGGCCGGTTTCCAACCGTCGATATGCCAGACATCCGCGGGATATCCGGCCGCCTCCGCCGCCCGTTCCAGCGGTTCGGGCGCGCCCTGCGCCTGTGAAAAGGCGGCGACGACCGCGTGAACGCCCCGCATCACGCCCGTTTGAAACGACGGCATATTGTCCAGAACGGATGTCGGAAAGAAAAACGGCAGGTTCGGCGTATAGACGTTCTTTTCCGTTTCGCGCGCGATCAGACTTGCCATCGTGTCCAGCGCGCGGGTGCGGTCTTCCGCCGCGGTTTTGCCCAAACGCGGGTTCAGGTCGATCCGGTTGTACAACAGCGCACCGGCGGGATAGTACAAAACCATGAAAGCGAACACGCCGCCCAGCACCCAATGCCACCATTTCACGACAAAGGAAACGATTTCGTTTTTGGCGTTGGCGGCCGCTTCGGCGTCCGTGGTCAAAAACAGCTTGAATTTCCCCCACAGCAGGCCGGCCGTTTTGAAAAACGGCGCCGCTTCGCCCGTTTCGCCGTTTTCCGCGTCCGCCCGTTTACGGAAAAACGCCTTTACGGAATGTTTTGTCCGCTGATCCTGTTCTGTCATCGCCGTCCCTGCCTTTAAAAATCGGTGTGTTTCATTCAAAATAACACGGACTGTCCGGCAAGGAAAATTTTTTTTGAAAAAATACGCGCGCCCCGCTTGCGAAACAAAATCCCCCCGCCTATATAAGGGTTTCGAGAAATGCCGCCATGCGGCAGAATTTACAAGGAAAAGAGGTTTTATTTATGGGAAAAGTAATTGGTATTGACTTGGGAACGACAAATTCCTGTTTCGCCATTATGGACGGTAAAGACGCCCGCGTGATCGAAAACGCCGAAGGCGCCCGCACGACGCCGTCAATGGTCGCTTTCACGCAAAGCGGGGAACGCTTGGTCGGCCAGTCCGCCAAACGTCAGGCCGTCACCAACCCCGAAGGCACGTTCTTCGCGATCAAACGTTTGATCGGCCGCCGCTTTACCGACAAGCAGGTCGAAAAAGCGAAATCGTTGGTTCCCTATCACATCATCGCCGGCGAAAACGGCGACGCGTGGGTCGAAGCGCACGATAAAAAATACGCCCCCAGTCAGGTTTCCGCGTTCATTTTGCAGAAATTGAAAGAAGACGCCGAAGCTTTCCTGGGCGAACCGGTGACGCAGGCCGTCATCACGGTTCCGGCTTATTTCGACGACTCCCAGCGTCAGGCGACCAAGGACGCGGGCAAAATCGCGGGATTGGAAGTCCTGCGCATCATCAACGAACCGACGGCGGCCGCGCTGGCCTACGGTTTGGATAAAAAAGCCAACGGCACGATCGTCGTTTACGATTTGGGCGGCGGCACGTTCGACGTTTCCGTTTTGGAAATCGGCGACGGCGTGTTCGAGGTCAAAGCCACCAACGGCGACACGTTCCTGGGCGGCGAGGATTTCGACGCGCGCATCATCAACTATCTGGCCGATGAATTCCAGAAAGAACAGGGCATCGACCTGCGTCAGGACAAACTGGCTTTGCAGCGTTTGAAAGAAGGCGCCGAAAAAGCCAAAATCGAACTGTCCTCCGCGCAGCAAACCGAAATCAACCTGCCGTTCATCACGGCGGACGCGACGGGGCCGAAACACCTGAACGTCAAACTGACCCGCGCCAAAATGGAATCGCTGGTCGAAGATTTGCTGGAACGCACGAAGCTGCCGTGTGAAAAAGCGTTGAAAGACGCGGGATTGAAGGCTTCCGACATTGACGAAGTGATCTTGGTCGGCGGGATGACCCGTATGCCCAAGGTTCAGGAAATCGTCAAGGAATTCTTCGGCCGCGAACCGCACAAGGGCGTCAACCCCGACGAAGTCGTCGCTTTGGGCGCGGCGATTCAGGGCGGCGTTTTGAAAGGCGACGTGAAAGACGTTCTGCTGCTGGACGTGACCCCGCTGTCGCTGGGGATTGAAACGCTGGGCGGCGTGTTCACGCGTCTGATCGACCGCAACACGACCATTCCGACGCGCAAATCGCAGGTGTTCTCGACCGCCGAAGACGGGCAGACCGCCGTCACGATCCGCGTGTTCCAGGGCGAACGCGAAATGACCGCCGACAACAAACTGCTGGGTCAGTTCGATCTGGTCGGAATTCCCGCCGCGCCGCGCGGTATGCCGCAAATAGAAGTCACGTTCGACATCGACGCGAACGGCATCGTCAACGTGTCCGCCAAGGACAAGGCCACGGGCAAGGAACAGACCATCCGCATCCAGTCGTCCGGCGGTTTGAGCGAAGCCGACATCGACAAGATGGTCAAGGACGCCGAAGCCCACGCTTCCGAAGACAAAAAGAAAAAAGAAGCCGTCGAAGCCAAGAACAAAGCCGAAAGCTTGATCCACGCGACCGAAAAGAACTTGAAGGATCTGGGCGACAAAGTGTCCGCCGCCGACAAGGAAAAGGTCGAGGCCGACATCAAAGCTTTGCAGGATGTCATGGAATCCGGCGACGTTGCGAAGATCAACGCGAAATGCGACGCGTTGATGCAGTCTTCGATGAAAATCGGCGAAGCGCTGTACAAAGCGCAGCAAGAGGCCGCTTCGGCCGGCGCGCAGGCGTCCGCGGGCGAATCCGCCTCGGCTGAATCCAAACCCGACGAAGGGGTCGTCGATGCCGATTTTGAAGAAGTCAAAAAAGACTGATTCCTTGTAAATGACAACCGTTCGGAAGGCTTTCGCCCTCCGGACGGTTTTTCCGTTTCCGACTGAAAGCTGAATAAATCATGGCCAAACAAGACTATTATGAACTTCTGGGTGTCGAAAAAACGGCGACCGACGTTGAAATCAAAAAAGCCTACCGCGCTTTGGCGATGAAATACCACCCCGACCGCAATCCGGGGGACAAGGAAGCCGAACTGAAATTCAAAGAAGTCACCGAAGCTTATGAAATCTTGAAAGACGGGCAGAAACGCGCCGCCTACGACCGCTACGGTCACGCCGCGTTTTCTCAGGGCGCGGGCGCCGGCGGGTTCGGCGGCGGATTCGGCGGGTTCAATTTCGATTTCGGCGGAAACGCCGGCGGATTCGGCAGCATTTTCGAGGATATCTTCAGCGAATTCATGGGCGGCGCGGCCGGACGCGGGCGGGCGCAGCAATCGGCCGGACGGCGCGGGGCGGACATCCGTTACGATCTGGAAATCACGCTGGAGGAAGCCTTCGCCGGATTGAAAAAGGAAATCGAAATTCAAACCGCCGTCCAATGTGACGAATGCGGCGGATCGGGCACGGAAAAAGGATCGAAAGCCGAAACGTGCGATATGTGCCACGGCACGGGGCGTGTGCGCCGGCAGGCGGGATTCTTTATCGAAGAACGCCCCTGCCCGACCTGTCACGGCACGGGGCAGGTGATTAAAAACCCGTGCAAAAAATGCAAGGGAACAGGCAAGGTTTCACAAAAGAAAACGCTGGAAATCAACATTCCGGCGGGCATTGATTCCGACAACCGGATGCGTTTGTCCGGTCAGGGCGAAGCCGGCGCGAACGGCGGGCCGAACGGGGATCTGTATATCTTCGTCCACGTCAAACCGCACCCGATTTTCAAACGCGACGGGGCGGATCTGCATTGCGACATTCCGGTGTCGATGACGACGGCCGCGCTGGGCGGAACGATCGAAATCCCCTGCATCGACGGCACAAAGGAAAAAGTCACCGTTTCCGCCGGAACGCAAACGGGCGAGGAAGTCCGCCTGCGTAAAAAGGGGATGTCCGTCCTGCAAAGCAAAAGCGTCGGCGATTTGTTCGTGCGGTTCAAGGTCGAAACCCCGACCAAGCTGACCGCGAAACAAAAGGAACTGCTGAAACAGTTTGACGCGGAAAGCGCGGACAACAGCCCCGAATCCGCCGGATTTTTTGAAAAGCTGAAAGATATGCTGAAAAAAGCGGGATGAAAAAAACGCCGCTTTTGGAAATCTGCCCTATCCGGCCAATCTTTGAATGAACGCCGCCGCGTCCAATTCCAAACACGCCGCGATATCCAAAAATTCGACGATGTCAAGCCGTCGTTCGCCGTTTTCGTATTTTGAAACGTACGATTGCGGCTTGTTCAGCCGCTTTGCCAGTGAAACCTGCGTGATTCCGCGATCTTTCCGCTCTTGCACCAGCAAATTCAGAAACAGTTTATAGCGGTCTGTAAAAACCGATTTCGTCATGCCTTTATCCTCGCCCGTTGACAAGGATAAAATCCTGTTATAGGATATCCCAAATTAGGATATTTTACAAAGGAGGGAACTATGAGCCAGACTAAGGATTTTATGCCGGACGGGGCATATTACGACATGGTTAAAGATTATCTGTTTCAGATTGGAGCTATTGAAAGCTGTCCTATCCATGGAAACGTTCTGATAGATAACGGTTTTGATACAGAAAACCTGTACGCCATGGTAACAGATGCGTATAAAAAAGATCACGGCGACGAACTGCCTGTTTCTTACGACGCTTTTCATGAAATCGTCCAAGATATTATGAGAAGCACTTTTGACGATTGTCCCGAATGTCATCACGCGATGGAATAGGATTGCAAAAATGAAAAAAACAATTTTAACCGCAATCGCGCTTTTATGCTTATCAACACCGTTACAGGCAAAGGATTTTCCTTGTTTTATTCTGGATGTTCCATGCTATGTAAAATCGGGCGCAACCATTTTAAGAAAAGAACCGAGCGAAGATTCCCCAATCGTCCAACAACTATCCCCTGCCAGAGATAGCGATAAGCTTTATTTTTATCTTAGAGCGAAGATTGCGGTTAAAGAAAAACGGCAGGGGTGGGGATTTTTTGAACCCGTTGAACCGATTGTTGACATGATAACAGGAAAAACAATGGCGGGAGGTTGGGTACCTTTAGCTAATGCGTCCCACAATTTAGATGAAGATAAAATTAGACCGGTTTTTTATGAACCTGAAAATAACATCTCTATGGATATTTGGTTTTTTAAACCGAATAATGTTTCTGTATTTGCCTTGAGTACGAACGATTTGGATTTTTATCTCCCTATTCGTTTTGAAAACATAGTACCAAAATTAAAGGACTGAACATCACATCTTTCCGCACGGAACGCTTGCGCGAAAACGCGGCGGCGCGTATGATCGGGCTGATTTTCAAAGGAGCCCTTTATGCAACGACTGACGCAAAACGATTTTGACGCTTTGTTTTCCCTGATGGAAAAAAGCTTTCCCGCCGACGAATACCGCGACTGCGCGGCACAAAAGGCTTTGTTCGCCGATCCCGACTACGCCGTGTACGGCTTAAAGGACGGCGCGGCGGTCAAAGCGTTCATCGCGACGTGGCAGTTTTCCGATTTCGCCTTTGTCGAACATTTCGCCGTCGATCCGTCATGCCGCAACAATGGCATCGGCAAAAAAATGCTGAACGATCTGATCAAACATCTGGGAAAGCCCGTTTGTTTGGAGGTTGAACCGCCGACGAGCGACATCACGCGCCGCCGCATCGGTTTTTACGAAAGAAACGGTTTTTTCCTAAACACCTATCCCTACGAACAGCCGCCGTTATCGCAAGGCAAAAAAGCCCTGCGTCTGCACGTCATGACTTCGGGCGCGGCGGCGGACGAACGGCGGTTTCAAAAAATAAAATCCGCGTTGTATGAAAAAGTCTATCGCGTCGTCAAAGCATAATCGGCGGCCGTTTTAACAGCGGCGATCCAGTAAAGGGCGAAAGCGGCGTAAAAAACCGCGGCCGATTTTTTCAACCCCTTTTTGCGCAGTGCGCGCCCCGCGACGCCTGATCCCGCGAACATGATCAAAAACGTCGCGGCCAGCAGCCAAAACATTGTGTTGCCGCCGGTTGAAACAGCGGTCAGCGCACAAATATGAACGGCGAAAAACCATGCGTAAAACCAACCTGCCGTCGCCTTAAATCCCTTGGCATACAAAACAATCGCTGCGACGCCAGACCCGACGCAGGGAACGCCGATCCCCGCAGAACACAGGAAAACAAACCCGAAAAGGGAAAGCGGCTTTTCTTCGACAATCAACGCGCCCGCCGGAACGGTCAGCAACACCGCCCACATCGCCAAATACGCGGATAAAAGGACGTTGAACAAAAAAACGGCTGCTTTTTTAAGGACGGGTTTCATTCTTTCAATGATAAAAGAAAAAAACGCGGCGTCAAACGGCTTTCGCGATTACCGGTTGGAAAACGCCTTGATTTCGTTTAAAATAAGAGAAAATTTTTTCAATCACGAAAGGGCTTTGCGATGAAAATAGGCGTGACGGGGTGTGCGGGCAGAATGGGCAAAATGCTGATGTCCCGCGTGTTGACGCACAACGGGTGCGAATTGGCGGGCGGATCGGAACGCCGCGAAAGCGGGTTCATCGGCCGCGATCTGGGCGAAGTTCTGGGCGGCCGGATAATGGGCGTCGCGGTGACGGCCTATCCGTTCGAGCTGTTCAACGCCGTTGACGCCGTGTTGGATTTCACTGCGCCCGCCGCGTCGGTCGAACACGCGAAAATCGCCGCCGAAACGGGCAAGATTCTGATCGTCGGCACGACCGGATTGAATGCCGAGCAATCGGACGTTTTGAAAAAATGCGCCGAAAAGACCGTCATCGTCGCCGCCCCGAACATGAGCGTCGGCGTCAACCTGCTGTTCGCTTTGGTCAAACGCGCGGCCGCCGTTTTAGACCCGTCTTACGACATTGAAATCGTCGAAATGCACCACCGCAACAAAGCCGACGCGCCGTCCGGAACGGCGTTGGGATTGGGGCGCGCCGCCGCCGAAGGACGGCAGGTCGCTTTGGACGACGTGGCGCGTTACGAACGTCACGGCATCATCGGCGCGCGTCCGGCGGGTGAAATCGGTTTCGCGGCGCTGCGCGGGGGCGACGTGGTCGGCGACCACACCGTCATATTCGCCGGCGCGGGCGAACGCGTCGAATTGACGCACAAGGCCGCGTCCCGCGAAATATTCGCCGACGGCGCGATCAAAGCCGCGTTGTGGGCGCAGGGCAAACCCGCCGGCCTTTACACGATGCAAGACGTTTTAGGGTTGTAGAAATGCCTCTTAAACTGACGGTTTATGAGGACGCTCCGGCCGAAAATTTCCACCGGATGCAACAAATGCGCCCGAAATCGGAAATCGCGGCGGTCGTCAAGGCCAATGCCTATGGTTTGGGATTTGAAAACGTCGTTCCCGCTTTGACGCGGGCGGGATGCAAAACGTTCTTTGTCAACCGGTTCGACGAAGGAATCGCAGTGCGCCGTTTGGCCGCAAACGCGCGCGTTTTCGTGCTGGACGCGTTGATCGGCGGCGACGCGCCCGCGGATTATGCGGCGCACGGGATGATCCCCGTTTTTTCAACGATTGAGGCTTTGGCGCGATTCCCCGATGAAAAAGACATTGCGGTGCGTTTGGATACGGGGTTCAACATGGCGGGATTGAACGCTTTGGACGAATCGGCCGTGATGCGCGCTTTGGACGGGCGGAACGTCAAATTCCTGATGTCGCATCTGGCCTGTGCGGAACGGCCGGACAGCCCGAAAAACCGGCAACAGCTCGACCTGTTTTCAAAATACGCCGCCCTGTTCCCCGATGCGGAAAAAAGTCTGGCCGCGTCATTCGGTGCCGCTTTGGGCGAAGAATACTGTTTCGATGTCATCCGGTCGGGCGCGGCACTGTACGGATCCGGCGCGGGACAGGAAAACGTCGCACGCTTAAGTGCCGAAATCGGATGGGTGCGCCGGTTCGACGCGGGGGAAAGTTTGGGATACAACGACGAATGCGTTTTACAAAAACCGGCCGTCGTCGCCACCGTTCTGGCCGGATCGGGCGACGGAATCGTGCATAAAAAAGGATGCTTTGTCGATTATCGGGGAACTCTGCTGCCGGTATTGGCCGCCCCCGCGACAAACTATCTGCCCGTAGATGCGACCGCCGTCGCCGACCGGATCAAAGTCGGGGAAAGCGTCGATTTGTTCAACGAAAACTACACCCCCGACCGACTGGCCGCCGACGCCGGCACGGGGATCGGCGCCGACGTTTTGATCAGGTTGAACGTTTTTTCATATTGATTTGTACCGCCAATTCTGTTTTAATATAAAGTATGATCGATTTGAACGCTTTATTAAAACTGACTTACGGCCTGTACGTCGCCGGTGTTGAAAACAGCGGACGTTCCGGCGGATGCATTGTTGATGCCGTCATGCAAACGACGGACGACACGTTGGCGATCTGCTGCGGCAAAAAAACGCAAACACGCAAATTCATCGCGGAAAGCGGCCGGTTTTCCCTGTCCGTCCTGTCGGATGAAACGGATCCTTTCGTTATCGGGAATTTCGGATTCCAATCGGGGCGCGACGCGGACAAATGGGCGAACGTCCCGCACCGCGTTGAAAACGGATTGCCCGTTTTGAACGGCGCGGCGGCATATTTGTTTTGCCGCGTTATCGAAGCAAAGGATTTGGGGTCGCACACCCTGTTTTTATGCGCGATCGAAACGGCCGTAAACGGACAGGGCGAAGCGCTCAGCTACACTTTGTACAGAAAAGAATGGAAAGAACGGGTCGCCGCCGCGTTCAAGGCGGGAAAACCGGTTCAAGACACGAAAGGAAAAGCTATGACAAAATGGATTTGTACCGTTTGCGGTTATGAATACGAAGGCGACACCCTGCCCGCGGATTACACTTGCCCCGTTTGCGGCGTCGGCGCCGACCAGTTTGAAAAGGTCGAAGACAAAGCCGCGAAAACAAAAACGCCGGAAAAGTGGGTGTGTTCCGTATGCGGCCACGTTTACGACGGCGAAACGCCTTTTGACGAATTGCCGGACGATTACACTTGTCCCGTGTGCCACCACCCGAAAAGCGCGTTTGTGAAAAAATAAATTTAAACACAAACGGACAAACCCCGCGCCGGACGCGGGGTTTTTCGTGTGAAAATCAGGTAACGGTTCAGTTCGGTATGCAGCAGCATCCGTCGGCGGACAACCGCATATCGTCCGGACAGGAAATGACGGAACCGGCTTCGCAAGCTCCGTTTTTCAATTTGTACCCGCCGTTG
>CACYSU010000008.1 GCA_902777205.1 uncultured Rhodospirillales bacterium
CTACGGGTTGTTCGCTGCCGCTCACCGGTCAAGCCGGCCGCTCGGCGCTGTCGCGCCTGCGCGTCGTCGCCTGCGGCGACCGAACCGCATCTGCGGTTCGCATCCAAGTCTTCTATACCAATAGAAAAGGGGATCGCGAGATCCCCTTTTCTATTGGTAGGCGACTACGGATTCGAACCGCAGACCCTCTCGGTGTAAACGAGATGCTCTAACCAGCTGAGCTAGTCGCCCGTGAACAATCGCGGTTATACAGGATTTCCCACCCGATAATCAAGTCAAAAAAAACAAGCGGCCGCGAAACGCGCACCGCCTGTCTTTAAATAAGAAAGCGCGATTAGTTGACAGCGTCTTTCAAACCTTTGCCGGCCTTGAATTTCGGCTGTTTAGAAGCCGGAATATTGATTTTGGCACCCGTACGGGGGTTGCGGCCTTCGGTCGCGGCGCGTTCAGCGATGCTGAACGTGCCAAAGCCGACCAGACGGACTTCGTCGCCTTTTTTCAAGGCGCCGGTGATGGCGTTCAAAAAGGCATCAACGGATTTGCTGGCGTCCGTTTTGGACAGGCCGGTGTTCTTCGCTACTTCAGCTACGAGATCGTTCTTATTCACGTGAGGGCTCCCTCTATTAAATTAAAAGATAAAACTCAGATTCAATCGCGAATCTAGGGGAAAGTTTAAAACGCGAAGCTTTATCCGGTCAATAGGAAAAAGCGCGCTTTTCCGCATTTTTTTGCATTTTTTCAGAGATTTTTTTTGATTCACGGCACTGAAAAAGCGTTTTGAACCGCAAAATGCGGCCGGCGGCGGGGGAAGTTGCGTATCGACGTTTTCCGCTCTTGCGTTTTGGCGCGGCCGTCCTTATAATTATGGCGTCGGGGTTTCCCGACTATGATGCTAAACGCCCTATGGAATAGGCGTAGCGGACCCGGGGGCGGTACCCGGCGTCTCCACCATACGGGGACGAAACAGGATCGACGCGCGTAGTAAAGGTAAGGTTTGCATCCGGCATTGTACCACCGTTATCGGGCTGTAATTTTAAATGCGAACGATAATCGCACTCAGGTTGCTCTCGCTGCGTAATGCGGCCGGATGACCGAACTTAATCCCCGCGGCTTGAGCGTCGCGGGTGGGGCGGGGACTTGCCTAGCAACAGAAGTGTCCCGTTTTTCTTTAACCGCTTTATTTAAAAGGATCGCCGATGACCGAAATTTCCTATGAACACCTTGTCGAACGGGCTTTGATGCACGTCGTGCGCGACGCGTTGAAACTGGCGCAGGAAAACGGATTGGACGGCAATCACTTCTATATCACTTTTCAAACGAACCGTCGGGATGTCGTTTTGTCGAAACGGCTGAAGGCCGGATACCCCGAGGAAATGACCATCGTTTTACAGCACGAATTCAGCGATTTGGATGTCGGCGACGAATCGTTTTCGGTCACGCTGAGTTTTTCGGGCATTTCCGAACGCATCACGGTGCCGTTCGACGCGATCACGCGCTTTGCCGACCCGTTCGCGCAATTCGCGGTTTCGTTCAACGCCGTCGCGCCCGCGCCCGAACCCGTCAGCCCCGAAACGCCCGCGGACGTTCCCGCCGCCGACGGCGAAAACGTCGTCAGCCTCAGCGCGTTCCGCAAAAAGAAATAAGCCATGCTGTTCCCCGCGCCGGCGGCTTTCCGCGAAATCGACACCGATCCGGTTTTTGTTGAAAACGGATTCCTGCGCGTCCCCGCCCGCGTGTTCGAGGATCTGGCCTTTGCCGCGTTCCGCGACGTGTCGCATTTGCTGCGCGCGGATCATCTGCGGGCTTTGCGCGGCGTGTTCGACGATCCGCGATCCTCCGCCAACGAAAGGTTCGCCGCCCTGCAGTTTTTGAAAAACGCGAACATCGCGGCGGGCATGGTTCTGCCGCTGTGTCAGGATACGGGAACGGCGATCGTTCTGGGCGAAAAGGGGCATCTGGTTTTAACGGACGGCGAAGAGGCCGCGGCGATCGAACGGGGCGTCAAAAAAGCCTACACCACGCTGAATTTGCGTTATTCCCAAAACGCGCCGACATCGTTTTTCACGGAAAGAAACACGGGCGACAACCTGCCCGCGCAAATCGACCTGACGGCGGCGAAAGGCGACACTTACCGTTTTTTGATGATCGCCAAAGGCGGCGGATCGGCGAACAAGACATACCTGTTCCAACAAACGCGCGCCCTGCTGAACAAACCTGCGCTGATTTCCTTTTTATTGGAAAAGATTCGGGAAATCGGCACGGCGGCCTGCCCGCCCTATCATCTGGCGGTCGTCGTCGGCGGCACCAGCGCCGAAGCCAACCTGAAAGCCGTCAAACTGGCGTCCGCCAAAGCTTTGGACGCCATGCCCGCGGCCGAATCGGGGTTCAGGGACACGGATCTGGAAAACGAGCTGCTGCCCCTGATCAACGCCAACGGTTTGGGCGCGCAATTCGGCGGCAGCCATTTCTGTTTGGACGTTCGGGTGATCCGCCTGTCGCGTCACGGCGCGTCCCTGCCCGTCGGCATCGGCGTTTCGTGCGTCGCGGACAGGAACATTCTGGCGCAAATCACGCCCGACGGCGCGTTTTTGGAACGGCTGGAAACCGATCCGGCGCAATACCTGCCCGACATTCGGGACGACGCGCTGAACGACACGGGCGCGCGAATCGACCTGAACCGGCCGATATCCGAAACGCTGGCCGATTTGGACAAGCTGAGCGTCGGGGATCGGGTGTCGCTGAACGGCACGCTGATCGTGGCGCGCGACATCGCCCACGCGCGGTTCAAGGAAATGCTGGAACGGGGCGAAGAGCTGCCGGATTATTTGAAACGCTTTCCGGTTTATTACGCGGGTCCCGCCAAAACGCCCGCGGGGATGCCGTCGGGATCGTTCGGCCCCACCACGGCGGGACGCATGGATTCCTATGTCGATTTGCTGCAAAAACACGGCGCGTCGCTGATCATGCTGGCCAAAGGCAACCGATCGGACGCTGTGACGGCCGCCTGCCGCGACAACGGCGGATTTTATCTGGGGACGCTGGGCGGCGCGGCGGCGCAAACGGCGGCGGAACACATCACGGAATGTCGCTGTCTGGCCTTTCCCGAATTGGGGATGGAAGCGGTGTGGCAAATCACGGTCAGGGACTTTCCTGCTTTCGTGCTGACGGACAACAAAGGCAACGATTTTTTCAAACGGATTTTGAAAAAATGAGCGTGCGCAAATATTCCGTCATGATCGCCGGCCACCGCACCAGCGTTTCGCTGGAACCCGAATTTTACGCGGCGTTGAAAAAGATCGCCGCCGGCAAAGGGATGACGCCCGCCGAATTGATCACGCAAATCGACGCCGAACGGACGGACAGCCTGTCGTCGTCCCTGCGCGTGTTTGTTTTAAAGGCCGTTTCGGGGGATTAAGACGGGCTTTTCGCGGCAATCGAACGTCGCGCGGCGGAAACCGTCCCGCTTTGTCAGCCGCATATCGACCAAAATCACGTCGCGCCCCTGCCCTTCGCAAAAACGGCGGGCGTGATCCTCCAGCTGAACCAGACGGACGTTCGCGTCCCTGTATTCATAGGCGATCCGCTTTGAACGCACTTCGGCGATGCGGACATCCTCGGTTTTCAAAACCAGCAAATCGCTGTCGATCGCCGTTTCCAACATCAAGGGCGTCTTGTCTTCGACCCGCCGTTCGGCGCAAGCCGTCAGCGCGCACACGATTCCCGCCGTCAACAAAAGCTTTTTCATTTTTTCGCCGCCGCCTTGCCGTCGATTTCCTCGGCCTTGATTTTATCGCCCAAAGCCTGCACCTTGGCGATCCTGTCCAAACGGTCGGCCTTGGCGCGCGCCTTTTGCGCGTCGTAGGATTCGCGCGCGGCGATGATGTCCTTTTCGTTTGACGGCACCCCTTTGGCCACATCGACGGTATAGGTGTAAATCTTTTCCCCGTTCTGGTTGAACAGGTCGAACGTGACGGTGTCGCGGTCGATTTTAATCACCGGCGACCCGTTTTTGTCCTTCATCGTAATGCCGCGGCGTTCCAGCCGTTTTTCAACCGTGGTGACCAGATAATCTTTGATTTCCGCGTCGTTCCGTTTGCGCAGGACGCGGCCGGCGTCGTCGCGTTTGTAAATCAGCTCGCCCAGCGCGCCCATTTCGGAACATCCGGAATCCATGCCGCCGCGGCCGTCGAACCCGCCCGAACAGACGGCCTGCGCCTGCGTCCCCATCAGCATCCCCAATGCGAAAATCACATATTTTTTCATCATCATTCTTCCTTTATCGAAATGCGGCTCATCACGTCATCCTGCTGTCTTTTTGTCAGTTTGTCAAATTCGGGATTGTCCACATCGAATTTCAAAACCTTGTCCTCGTCCTTTTCCTGAAAGATTTTCACGCCCGTCTGGTGAATACGACTGTTGTCCGATTGCTGCGCGGCCGGCGTCTTTTTCTGCGGCGAAACGGCGGCGCTTTGCGCGTTTTGGCCGGTTTGCGCGGACGACGGACGAACGTATTGCCGTTCAACCCTTTGCGTTTGTTCGCGTTTGACCGTATAGGGCTTGAACCCGCGGCGGCGGCTGTAAGCGCGCATATCGACGACCTGCGCGGACGCGACCGACGCGAACAGAACCATTCCCGATAAAAGCAACAAAAAACGACGCATCATCCCCCGCGTTAAATATCCGGCAGCACTTCCGGATTTTCATCAATGTATTTCTGCATTTCCTTGTGCTGTTTCGATTTCGCCTCTGAAACGGCGGGCGGCTGCGCCGGCGCGTTCTGACTTTGCTGCTGCGGCTGTTGCTGCGGTTTCTGCGCCACCAACTGCGCTCCCCCCGTTTTCGGCGAAGCGGCGGTCGTTTTATGCACGACGGGCTGATGCCCCGCCGATTTTTTGGCGTGATACGCCTTGAACCCGCGCTTGATGCTGTAAGCGCGCATATCAACAACGTCGGCGGACGCGGCCGTCCCCGACAGCATCAAAACAATCGTCAATATCACACCGGCCGTCTTCATCTCTTTCCTCTCCGCGGCGTTTATTTTAACATTCCGGACGCGCATTTTTCAACACGCGGGTGCGCGGACGCGCAAAAAAACATTGTCATAGCCCTTAACCTTGCCGTTTTCTTATGCTATAGTGGCTTCGGTTTTATGAAAGCACCGGACGGAATCATGATTGACAGGAAAAAAATCGCAAAACGTTTCAAAACCGTCGCAAAGGCCGCGGCGCAAAAATCAGCCGCCGCGTTCGACAGGGCGTTAAAATCGCCGGCCGTTCGCCAAGCCGCCGATTCGCTGCGGTGGGGGAATTTGCGCCCCCGATTGGTTCGCGGGGGCGAAATCGTCGCCGCCTTTACCCGTGAACAGCCTAAAACCGCGGCGTTCATCTATGTCTGCCTGTTCTGCGCGTTTTCCATCGGATTTCTGGACGAACCGTTCGCGGCCGCGCGTCTGTCCGCGCCGCAGCAGGGCAACCTGTCCGTTTTGGCGGATTTGAACCCGTCGGGCTGGTGGTTTTTGATTCTGGCCGGATTGTGGCTGTTTTACATGGCCGTCGCGGGATTGTCGCTGACGACGGACGTGTTTGAAAAAAATATGGTCAAAGCGCGCGCCGTTCTGTTCGTTCTGCTGACGCTGACCCTGTCGTCGGGCGTCACGCTGGTGCTGAACATCGTGGCCGGACGCTACACGCCCGAATTTTTGGACACCATGCATTTATACGGTTTTTCGGCGTTCCGGTTCCGCGTTTCCGAAACCTCCTTCCCCAGCTTCGCCGTCCAAAGTTTGTGGGCGGTGGTTGTCGCGGCCGCGTCCTTTTGGCCGAAGATCCGCTGGTATCTGTACGCGCTGGCCGCGCTGACGACCCTGTCAACGGTGATCGCCGCCCAATGCTTTATCAGCGACGCGGTCATGGGAACGTACATCGGCGTCATGATGTATTTCGTCGCGCGCTGGATCGTTTCCGAAAACCGCGAAAACATCCCGCTGATTTCGCTGTGATCAATCGCTTAAAATACGGGTCAGGGCGTCGCGGTTCAATTTGATCAGCTCGTATTCCTCGGGCGTGACGGGCGCTTTTGCGCTGGTGGCGGCGCGCACGGTGCGAATCGAATTGATGTATTGGTCGCGCATCTTCTTTTTGGCGTTGTCGGAAAGACTTTTGTTTTCATCCAGCTGGCGAATCTGAAATTCCAAATGGTTCTGCAGGTTCGTCTGCTTCGTTTCCTGTTCCATAATGGACAGGGTGGCGCGGAATTTCCGTTCCAGCAAAAAGAACCTGTCCGCCGCCCATCCGCGCGCGTCCAGCCACCGGACGACCTCCGCCGGATAATCCGACGATTTCGACACCCCCAGATAGGCCACGGCTTTGTACTGGTTGCCGTCCGTTTTCAGCCACTTGGCGTATTTGCGCCAATCACGGGCGAACGCGCGCAATTCGTCGAAAGTGATCTGGCCGGACGCGTCCACATCCTTTTGCGGCATGGGCGTCGCCTGTTCGGGCGGTTTCGGCCGCTGTGAAAAGCTTTTATCCGCCGAATATTGCAGGCTGGGCGTTCCGGACGCCGGAAACGGCGCGGCAAAAGCGGCGGGCGCGATCAACGCGGCCGTCAAAAAACACACACAAGAACGGTAACGCCCTTTTGCCATGGTTCTTTTCCTGTTTTTATTTTTTCAAATTTCCGGTATTATAGATAAATCGTAATGAAAAGTCCATAAAGAGTATGGAATATGCGGCAAATCTGTTTTTTGGCGGACACGACGGAAATCGCGCAGCAATCCCTGTTGCGCCTGCGCCGGATGTACGGCGGCGCGACGTGCGCCAAGGCCGACGTTTTCGTTGTTTTGGGCGGCGACGGGTTCATGTTGGAATCCTTGCACAAACACATCGGCAAAGGCATCCCGTTTTACGGCATGAACCGCGGCAGCGTCGGTTTTTTGATGAACAAATACCGCGAAGAGGATTTGAACGAACGGCTGGACAACGCCGATTGCGCGACGCTGCGCCCGCTGGTCATGGACGCGGCGGCGGCGAACGGCAAACACAAACGCGCGCTGGCGTTCAACGAAGTGTCGCTGTGGCGGCAAAGCCGGCAGGCGGCCGAAATTTCCATCAGCATCGACGGCGTGCAGAAAATGCCGCATCTGGTTTGCGACGGCGCGCTGGTATCCACGCCGGCGGGCAGCACGGCCTATAATTTTTCGGCGCACGGCCCCATTTTGCCGATGACATCGAACGTGCTGGCCTTGACCCCGATCAGCCCGTTCCGCCCCCGCCGGTGGCAGGGCGCAATCATCCCCCGCCACGCGGAAATCGTTTTCGACGTGCTGCAAAGCGACAAACGCCCCGTCAGCGCGGTGGCCGATTTCACGGAACTGCGCAACGCCGTCAAAGTCACCGTCAAAGAAGACCGCACGATCGGCCTGAACCTGCTGTTCGATCCCGAATACAATTTGGAAGACCGCGTTTTGGACGAACAGTTCTGGGGATAACCCGCCTTTCGCGCCCCGTCTGTTTTTCCCCTGTTTTGCGAATCCCTTTTCGCCCCGTTCGATCCGGACACAAAAAAGCCCTTGAAAAAATTCAAGGGCTTTTTTAATGGTGCCGGTGCGGTGACTCGAACACCGGACCCACGCATTACGAATGCGTTGCTCTACCAACTGAGCTACACCGGCACGGCAAGGTTCTTTATAGACGATTTTTAAAAAACTGCAAGCGTTTTTTTTCAAAAAGTCTAAAAAAAATCACACATCCAGATTAACGACGTTCAACGCGTTATCCTGAATGAAATCGCGGCGCGGTTCGACGATGTCGCCCATCAGCATGGAAAACACGGATTCCGCCTGATCGAAGTGGGTGATTTTCACCTGCAGCAAGGAACGCGCGTTCGGATCCAGCGTCGTTTCCCACAGCTGTTCGGGGTTCATTTCGCCCAACCCTTTATAGCGTTGGATGGAAATGCCCTTGCGTCCGATTTGCGACACCGCGTCCGACAAAGCCATCGGCCCCGTCAGTTTGTATTCGGCGTCCTTGGCTTTGAACACGCCGGTTTTCGCATACGATTCGCGCAAATCGTCGCGCAGTTCGTTCAGCTTGCGCGCTTCGCCGCTGGTCAAAAAGCTGATGTCGGCGACGTATTCCTCGGTCACGCTGCGCAGCGTCCGTTTGAACACGAACGCGCCGTTTTCAAAATCCGCGCGCCACCCGCGTTCGTATTCGGGTTCCAGTTCGTCCAGCCGGACGGCCAGATCGCGCGCCGCCTGACGCGCTTTGTCCGCGTCGTCGTAAACGGCCGGATCGAACAGGCCGTTGATCGCCATCTGTTCAACGATTTTGGCCGGAATCTGACGCGACAGCGTGTCGATCAGATGACGGCAGTTTCTGGCTTCCTCCGCCTGACGTTTCAAATCCTCGCCGGCGATCTGCACCCCGTCGTAACGCACGAACACGCTGTCCTGAACGGACTGGTTGATCAGGTAATCCTCCATCGCGCGTTCGTCTTTCAAATAGATGTCGGAATTGCCGCGGCGGGCGCGGTACAAAGGCGGCTGGGCGATATAGACGTAGCCGCGTTCGATCAGTTCGGGCATCTGGCGGAAAAAGAACGTCAACAGCAGCGTGCGGATGTGCGCGCCGTCCACGTCCGCATCGGTCATGATGATGATTTTGTGATAGCGGCACTTGTCGGCGTTGAAATCGTCGCGTCCGATCCCCGTGCCGAACGCCGTGACCATCGTCCCGATTTCGGCGGAATTCAGCATCCGGTCGAAACGGGCGCGTTCGACGTTCAAAATCTTGCCGCGCAAAGGCAGAATGGCCTGATTCGCGCGGTTGCGCCCCTGCTTGGCCGATCCGCCCGCCGAATCCCCTTCGACGATGAAGATTTCGGAATTGGCGGGGTCGCGTTCGGAACAATCCGCCAGCTTTCCGGGCAGGGAAGCCATATCCAGAACGCCTTTGCGCCGCGTCAGGTCGCGGGCTTTGCGGGCGGCTTCGCGCGCGGCGGCGGCCTCGACGACCTTGCCGACGATCTTGCGCGCCTCGACCGGATGTTCGCCCAGCCATTTTTCCAGCTTGTCGCCGACGATGCCTTCGACGACGGGACGGACTTCGGACGAAACCAGCTTGTCCTTGGTCTGCGAAGAAAACTTCGGATCGGGCACTTTGACGGACAGGACGCAGGTCAGCCCTTCGCGCATATCCTCGCCGGACAGCTCGACCTTTTCCTTTTTCAGCATACCGGATTCCTGCGCGTAGGCGTTGATCGTGCGGGTCAAAGCCGCGCGGAACCCCGCCAAATGCGTGCCGCCGTCGCGCTGGGGAATGTTGTTGGTAAAGCACAGCGTCGTTTCGTGATAGCCGTCCGTCCATTCCATCGCCAATTCGACTATGATGCCATTCTTTTCGCCCGACATGGCGATTTCGCCTTCGTGAATCGAGGTTTTGGAACGGTCGATGTAGCGGACGAATTCCTGAATCCCCCCTTCGTAGCAGAACACGACTTCGCGCGGGTTTCCGGGGCGTTCGTCGCGCAAAACCAGATGCACGCCCGAATTCAAAAACGCCAGTTCGCGCAGACGGTGTTCCAGCGTATCGAAATCGAATTCCGTTTTCGTAAACGTTTCCGGCGACGGCAGGAAAGTGACCTCGGTTCCCGTGCGGTCGGCCGGAACGGCGTCGCCCACGACTTTCAGCGGCGCGACGGGCACGCCGTTTCTGAATTCCATATAGTGTTCCTTGCCGTTGCGCCAGATGCGCAGTTTCAGCGACGACGACAGCGCGTTGACGACCGAAACGCCCACGCCGTGCAGACCGCCGGAAATCTTGTAGGAATTCTGGTCGAATTTGCCGCCCGCGTGCAGCTGGGTCATGATGACTTCGGCGGCGGAAACGCCCTCTTCCTTGTGCAGGTCGGTCGGAATGCCGCGGCCGTTGTCGCGCACCGTCACGGAACCGTCGGAATTGATGATCGTTTCCGTTTTCGTGCAGTATCCCGCCAGCGATTCGTCAATCGCGTTGTCCAGCACTTCGTACACCATGTGGTGCAGCCCCGTGCCGTCGTCCGTGTCGCCGATATACATTCCGGGACGTTTGCGCACGGCGTCCAACCCTTTCAAAACCTTGATGGATTCGGCGTTGTAATCGGAGGAGGAGTGCAATTCTGTTTCTTGCGTCATAATACACCTTTCGTCAACACGCGGCCGCCCATTCGGGAACGGCTCGCAACAATTCTTCCACAGCGACAAAGTGCGCCGTATTTTTCAAACTTTCAAACGGCTGCGGCGTCACCCCCGTCAGCCACACCTGCGTTTTCAAACGCGAAATCTCGTCGAACAAAGCGTCGCGCCGCCGGTCGTCCAGATGCGCGGCCGCTTCGTCAAACAGCACCAGAGGCAAAGTCCCCTTCCGCGCCGCCTGCGCGCGGACGTGCGCCAGCAAAACGGAAATCAGCAAAGCCTTTTGCTCGCCCGTCGAACACACCGCAGCGGGCATATCCTTTTCACGATGCCGCGCCGCCAGATCGACGGTGTGAACGCCGCCGGCCGATCCGTTTTGCGCATACGTTTCGCGCGCCGCCGCCAACCGTGAACGGATGAACGCGGCGTCCTCGCCGTCGGCTTTTAACGCCAGCTCGTCCTCCCATCCGCCCGTCAGCGTCAAGGACGCCTGCGGAAAAGCCGCCGTTCCGCGATCCAGCTCCGCCTGCAGCAAAGCCGCCGTTTCCCGTCTGGCGCGAGCGATTTTCGCCCCGTACTTTCCCATCGTCGTTTCCAACGCCGCCAACCAGCGTTCATCCTTTTTCCCGTCGCGGATCAACGCGCCCCATTGACGCAACGCCTGTGCATACGCCGCACACGCCGACGCGTGGTTTTCAAAAAAAGCCTGTGTCAGCCTGTCCAAAAAACGGCGGCGGCCGGCCGGTTCGCCGGCAAACAGTCTGTCCATCGCGGGCGTCAGCCACACAGCCGAACACACGCGCCCCAAATCGGCCTGCGACACCGGCGCGCCGTTCAGACGGACGCTTCGTTTTTCGCCGCGGACACCGGCGGATTCATAATCCGTCGCCAGCTCGATTTCCTCCGCCCCTTTTTGCAAAACGGCGCCAACGCCCCACGAAACCGCGCCGGAATCCTTTTCCAGCACATCGCGGAATTTGGCCTGCCGCGCCCCTTTTCCGGGGGCGAGAAAGGAAACCGCCTCGATCAAATTCGTTTTTCCGGCACCGTTGCGACCGGTCAAAACGACTTGTCCCGCCCGTTCCGGCAGATCCAGCCGCGCATACGGATAGTTGCGGAAACGCGACACCTGCAAACGGTTGACAAAAGCCCCCGCGGCGGAGTTTTCAGCCCGCCGTTCCGGCTCCGGCGCCGCGGAATCCCGCGAACGCGCGCACATCAATTCGTTTGCCGTTAAAATCGTCTTACACTCGCATAGGCATCAAAACAAACAAAACGCTGGGATCGGACATATCCGTCAAAACGGTCGGGGACGCCGAATCCGAAAAAGCGATCTGCACCAATCCGCCCTTGATCTGTTTCAAAACGTCTTCCAAATAGACGTAGTTGAACCCGACATCAATCGGATCGGCGTCGTATTTGGCTTCCAGCTCGTCTTCCGCGCTGCCCTCTTCGGCGTTCGCGGCGGAAACCTTGACCAACCCTTTCGACAGCGTCAAACGCACGGCGCGGGATTTTTCGGACAGGCTGGACACGCGGTCAACCACCTGCGCCAACGCCTGCGCGTCGATTTCCATCACCTTGTCGTTTTCCGTCGGAATCACGCGTTCGTAATCGGGATAAGTTCCCTCGATCAGCAAAGAGGTCAGCACCAGATCGCCGAACGTAAAGCGGATTTTATAGGTGGACAGGTCGATCGCCACGTCGCCCGCTTCCTCGGCCAGCAACTTGCTCAATTCGCCGATCGCCTTGCGCGGGACGATAATTCCGGGCATACCGGCCGCTCCTTCGGGGAACACGGCTTCGGCGCACGCCAGACGGTGTCCGTCGGTCGCGACGGCGCGCAAAATCTTTTCCTCTTTCGATGTCGCTTCATGCAAATAAATGCCGTTCAGATAGAAACGCGTTTCCTCGGTTGACACCGCGAAAGACGTGCGGTCGATCAAATCGCGCAGATCGGACGCCTTCAGCGCGAAATGGTGTGTCATATCCCCGTCGGCGATCGAGGGGAAATCCTCGCCCGCCATCGTCGCCAAAGCGAACTTGGCGCGGCCGGCCGTCATTTTCAGCTGGTTGTTTTCGGCGTTCAGAACAAATTCGATTTCCGCCCCGTCCGGCAGTTTGCGCACGATTTCGTACAGCTTGTGCGCGGGGGCGGTGATCGCGCCGGCTTTGTCAACCTTGGCGGCCGTTTTTTCGCTGATTTCCAATTCGTTGTCCGTCGCGTTCAAAACAATTCCGCCCTCGGCCGCCGTGATTTTGACGTTCGACAGCAAAGGATTGGTATGACGGCGTTCCACCACGTTCTGCACATGGGACAAAGATTTCAGCAAAGCGGCGCGTTCTATCGTAAATTTCATGGATTCCAACTCTTCAAAAAAGGTTAAAAACTGTTTAGCGGCAGTATATCACATCCGGCGTTTTTCCAAAGCAAAAAATGTCAAAAGACGCCAAAGTTTTTTCCCGATTCGCGCCCGATCCGGAAACCGGCGCGACTCGGCGGATTCAAATGATTTCAATCAGGCGGAAAGAACGCGGCGCAGACTGTCGATTTCCGATTTGAACGCAGCGTCCGCGAAACACATGTCCTCGATCGTTTTCACCGCGTGAATCACCGTCGTGTGGTCGCGGTCAAACGCCCTGCCGATGTCCGGCAAAGACTTGGTCGTCAGCGTTTTCGCCAGATACATGGCGATCTGGCGCGGGCGCGCGACGGAACGTTCCCGCCGTTTCGATGTCATTTCGGACAAACGGATGTTGTAATGTTCCGCGACTTTGCGCTGGATGTCCTCGATGGACACGCGGCGATCCATCACGCTCAGCACGTCGCGCAGAATGTCGCACGTGCGTTCCAGCGTCACTTCGCCGCCCATCAGCTGGACGTGCGCCGCGACGCGCAGCAGCGCGCCTTCCAATTCGCGCACGCTGGACGTGATTTTTTCAGCCAGAAAGGCGATGACATCGGACGGCACGCGGACGCCGAGGTTCTGCGCCTTGTTTTCCAAAATGCCCAGCCGCAGCTCGTACGTCGTCGGATGAATGTCCACCACCAGCCCCGACCCCAGACGGGTTTTCAGGCGGTCTTCGATCCCGTCCAGATTGACCGGCGGCTTGTCGGCCGACAAAACGATCTGCTTTCCCGCGCCGGCCAAAGCGTTGAACGTGTGGAAAAACTCGTCCTGCGTGTTTTCCTTGCCGATCAGAAACTGGACATCGTCGATCATCAAAACGTCAACGTTGCGCAGCTCCTCTTTGAACGACAGCGTGTCCTTGTAACGCAGGGCGCGGACGAACAGGTACATGAACTTTTCCGCCGACAGATAGACGACGCGGCGCGACGGCGCGTGTTCGCGGATGTGCCACGCGATCGAATGCATCAAATGCGTTTTGCCCAGCCCCGCGCTGGAATACAGGTAAAGCGGGTTGAATTGGACATTGTCCGTTTCCGCCACGCGGCGGGCGGCGGCATAGGCGAATTCGTTCGGCGCGCCGACGACGAAATTGTCGAACGTGTAGCGCGGATCCAAAGCGGCGGACAAAACGTCCTTTTCCGATTCAACGGAAATGCGTTCGGCCGCGCGTTCGGGTTCCGGCGCGGCCTCCGCGCGTTCCGGTTCGGCCGGCGCGGCGAAAGCGGGGCTGCCGACCTCGAATTTAACCGAAGTCACGGCGGGGTTTTCCGCCCGCCATGCCTGCGTGATGTCGTCGGCGAAGTTGCGCGCGATATAGCTGCAGAAAAAATTCGTCGGCAGGAACAGCGTCAAAACGCCGTCCTTGAACCCGCCGACAGCCAGCGATTTCAGCCAAGTGTCAAACGCGGACGCGCCCAGCGATTTACGCAGGCGTCCGGCCACCGCCGCCGATTGAGCTGTCAACGAATCATTCATTTCCTTTTCCGTTTTTTCTGGTTGAACCGCCGCATCCGCCCGCGGTTCGCGCGGTGAATAATAGGGGGGAGTCGGGCGAAAGGCAAGCCTTGATATCGACAAAAATCAAATAAATCCGCTTGACTCAAGATATTGTGGCACCCCGCCGCCCGACGCATACGAAACGCGTGTGACGGGCGGCCGCCGACATCAACGACAAAAAGCAGACTGTCCGAAGACGGCCTGCTTTAAATCGCGAAACAGACGTGCAAAACATGATCCGGTCGATCCGGACAGAGGTTTAAACGTCCCTGCTTCAGCCCATCGCCTTGACGCGGGCGGACAAACGGGAAACTCTGCGAGCGGCGGTATTTTTGTGCAAAACACCCTTTGAAACAGCACGCATAATTTCCGATTCGGCCGTGCGGAAAGCTTCCTGCGCGGCGGCCTTGTCGCCACCGGCCAAAGCGGCTTCAAATTTATTCGTAAACGTGTGAACGCGGGATTTGCGGGCGGCGTTGTACTGCGCGCGGCGGGCGTTGCGACGGATACGTTGTTTTGACGAAAGATGATTAGCCATTGTTTTTTCCTGTTTGCTTAAAACGAACTAAGGTAGGTTTTATACTCTCACTTTTCCGGTAAAGTCAAGGGATAAACTACTTGTGCACATACTTTGGCGCACGATTTTCCCTCAACGCGGCCAGCCCTTCGCGCGCGTCAACGGACATCAGCGACAACGCGGCCGCCGCGCCGCCGGAAATTTCACGGCCGCCGCACGCCTGCGACACGGCCTGTTTAGCCAGTTTGACGCCGACGGCCGGCATATCGGCGATGCGTTCGGCGGTTTCCCCGACCTCGTTCAACAGGTCGGCGCCGTCCACCACGCGCGACACCAATCCGCAGGCCAGCGCCTCTTGCGCGCCGACGTGCCGCCCCGTCAGCAGGATGTCCATGGCCTTGGCGCGCCCGACTCGGCCGGCCAGCAAAGCCGCCCCGCCCATTTGCGGCAAAACGCCCAGCGTGATTTCCGGAAAACCGAATCGCGCGTTGTCCGCGGCGATGACGACATCGCTCATCAGCACCAATTCCAACCCGCCGCCGAACACGTATCCGGCGACACCGGCGACAATCGGCTTGGAACAGCGGGCGAACGCGTCGGCCGCTTTGGCGTACAGCTCGCTTTTGCCCGCGGCGTCGGCGGCCGCGAATTCGGACATATCCGTCCCCGCGGCGAAAAATCCGGCGTCCCCTTTCAAAACGATCACGCGAATGGATTCCTCGGCGTCGAAATCGCCGATCGCCGCCGCCAGTTCGCGCAGCATCGCGGCGCAAACGGCGTTCATGGACGCCGGACGGTTCAGCGTGATCATCCCGATCGCGTTGTTGCTTTCGACGGTAATCGTTTCAAAATCCATGGTTCAATCCTTTTCCGTTGTTTTCAATTCAAACCGCACGGTCGCCGGCGTTCCGTCATCGACGGAAATCGTCAGCTCCTCGCCTTCGCGCGTAAAGGAAGCGGACGCGGCCGCCGCCTTTCCCTTTTTCCACCCCAACTGGGGCAGGGTTTTGCCGTAAAAATCAAGCACGTTTTTCCGGCCGACGTTTTCACTTTGGGCGTATGCTTCGACAATGCGGCCGGACGGCGCGTCGAACGCGACCGCCCCGTCGTCGAACTGCTTCAGCCCGTCCATCAGGGGCAGATCCTCGAATCCCGACATGAAAACGGGCTGCGCGGCCAAAGCCGGACAGCTGATCAATCCCGAAAAAATCAAAGCGTTCAAAAATTTCCTCATATTCCCCTTTTACATCATTTTTCGCGTCTTCTCACCAGAAAAATGATGCCGCGCGCCGAAATATCCGCTATCATCCGGTTCACACCACCGTTCCGGAGCTTTCCATGCTTGACCCGCACAGCCTGTTCGCGCTTTACCGTTACGGCCGCGATTTGGCGCGGTTCGACGCGCAAGTCGTCCTCGCCCCCCTGCCCGCCCGTTTTTTGACACAGCGTCCGTCGAAAAACAAAGCGACCGACCTGCCGGAAACGCCCGCCGCCCGCTTGTCGCTTTATCTGCGCGGCACGGGGGTCGCGGAACAGACCGCCGCCGCGTTTTTCGCGCTTTACCCCGATATCGCCGGCCGCGCGGCGTCCGATTTGACCGCCCGATCGTCCGGTCTGACCGTTCCCGCCGACACCCTTGAAAAAGACAAATCCGAATCCCTTTTGCGCCTGTTTTTCGCTTTGGCAAAAGGCAACGCGGCCGCTGCGACTTTGGCACGTGATTTTGAAGCGGTTTTGGACGCGGAATCCGATTTCAGGTTGGAAGCCGCCGCGCTGGAACGCTTAAACGACAGCTTTTGCGATGACGGCTGCCTGTCAACCGCCCTGCCCGATTGGGCGCAAACGCGCAAGGAACGGCTGGTTTTGCAGCCTTTGCCCGACCTGCGCCCCCTGTCCGCCGCGCCAGACAAAGCCAAAGCGGCCGCCGCGCTGGTCAGGACGGTTGTTTTGATGATTCTGCGCGACGGCTTCGTCGTCGCCCCGTCCGCCGCCGCGTGCCGCGCGGATGCCGCGGGGACGCTTTTTATGACGCGCGCGCGTCTGCCCGCCGCCCTGTCCGTCAAGGAACGGGAAACGCTCAGTCTGTTTCTGGCCGCCTTGAACGCCAAGGATTACAAGGCCGCCGCCAAAGCGTTGCTGACATCTGGGCTGCTGCCGCCCCTGTTTTCCGCGCCGCGGCTGATCCGGTTGATTGAAGAGGCCGACCGTCACGCCGCGCTGTTGTTGGCGGGACAGAAAGCCGATTGCTTCCTGCGTCATTTCGCGCAGGACGGCATTTTCTTTTCCCGCGCCGTCCGCGCCTGCGTTTTCGCCATGAAACGGGTTGAAGACCTCTGCCGCGCCGAAATCGGCGTCAACGGCGACATCTGGCAGGCCGCCGCCGCAGATTACGCCGCGTTCAGGGACAAGGGGCTGAACATCGACACCGCGCCTTTGCTGGACGCGGACAGTTTGAAACGGACGTTCGGCGTCGCGCCGCACCATGCGGAACGCCTGCGCATTCAGGGTAAAAAAACGCCGGAATTTCAACAGGATTTCAAAAAAATACCGGAAATTCTGAACCGCCGGACTTTCGCCGGCCGCAACAACACCGCCCGACATCCGGTTTGCAAATGGATTGCCGGTATTTTGCTGGCCGGTCTGGCCGCCGGATTATTGTTCTAAAAAGACGGCAGAGCCGCGCGCTGATCGGGGCTCATCGCCTGATAAACGGCGCGCACGTTGTCATAGGCGGACGGAACGCCCATATGCGCCGCCTGCAGGTAATAGGTGTAGGATTTCTGCAGATCCTGCCGCAATCCCGTGCCGGTCGCGTACATCCACGCCAGCAATTCGATGGCTTCGGCGTTTTCATGTTCGGACAGACGGCGGATCTCCGCCAAATCAAACGGCGTGACAGCACCTTTTTTCACGGCGTTCACGATATCGTTCCAGCTGTATTCCGTTTCAAATTCGGCGGGCTTTGCCTGTTTGTCAAACAACGCTTTCTTTTCGCGCCAAATCGCTTCGGGCTTTGAATCGGCCTTTTTAAACGTCAACAGAGGTTCTTCCGGCAGGGACGCGGAACGCGACGACGCGCTTTTTTCGGAACTGAGCAAATTCCGGTACATCTGATCGGCCGTCAATCCGAACGCCAAAGCGTCGGAAATGCCCAGAAACATAACAAAAAATCCGAAAATCAAACCGCGCGACACGTCTTTCATCCCGTAAAACCAAAGGGAACGCCCCGAAAATTCTTTATCTTTTATAAATCCTTTCGTGATAAAAATCCACAAAAATGGAAAGGTTTCCCATGAAAAAGATCGTCATTCCCGTTTTTCGCAACGATTCCGCCAAAGATTTGCCCCTGCCGTCCTATGCCACGGCCGAATCCGCCGGTATGGATTTATATGCGGACATTCCCAATTCCATGACCATTCCCGCGGGCGGACGCGAAAAAATCCCGACCGGCATCAGCATCGCCCTGCCGTCCGGATACGAAGCCCAAATCCGCAGCCGTTCCGGTTTGGCGTGGAAAGAGGGCATCGTCGTCCTGAATTCCCCCGGAACGATCGACGCCGATTACCGCGGCGAAATTTTTGTCATCCTGCACAATACTGACGACAAGATTTTTCTGCTGAAACGCGGAATGCGAATTGCACAAATGGTCATCGCCCCCGTCGTTCAGGCGCAATGGCACGAAATCGAAACCTTGACCGCCACCGCCCGCGGTTCCGGCGGTTTCGGATCGACCGGATTGTAAAATGCGTTTTTTGTCGGCCGTTCTGGCTTTTTCAATGCTTCTCGCCCCGTTTCGCGCGTCGGCGCAAACGGGGTTGCCCCTGCCGCGCTTTGTTTCCCTGCGTTCGCATCAGGTCAATCTGCGCACTGGCCCCGGATTCCGTTATCCGGTCGAATGGGTGTATTTGAAAAGCGACCTGCCCGTCGAAATCACGGCGGAATTTGAAACATGGCGCCGGATCAGGGATTTCGACGGCAAAGAGGGGTGGATTTATCAGCCGATGCTGTCCGGACGCCGCACCGTGCGCGTCACCAAAGACGCCGTTTTGCGACGGGCGGCGAACACGAACGCCCTGCCTTTGGCGAAAATCGAATCGGGGGCGGTCGGCCGATTGGCGTCTTGTCCGGCGAACATCGGTTTGTGCAAAGTCGAATTCGGCGGTTTTCAGGGTTGGGTCGTCAAAAACGACCTGTGGGGCGTTTACCCCGACGAAGTGTTAGAATAATCACACTCTGACAACGATGTCGATGGATTTTACCGCCGCGTTGTTGCGCAATTCGTCGGACAACCGGACGGTGATCTGGCCGTCGGGCACATCCTCCACCCGACCGTCGCGTTCAAAAAAGACATGGAAATGCGGCGTCAGATTCGTGTCGAAAAAAGCTTTGTCGCTGCCGGTCAGGATCTCGCGCAGCAAACCGGATTCCTTGAACTGGTTCAGCGCGTTGTAAACCGTTGCCAACGACAGGTTCAATCCTTTTTTTTTCGCTTCCTTGTACAATTCTTCGGCGCAAATGTGGCGGTTTCCGGAACCGAACAACAATTTGACCAGTCCCATTCGCTGGCACGTCGGACGCAGATTTGCGCGACGCAACATATCCACCGCCCAAACATACGGCCTTTCCGTTTTTTTCATTCCCTCTCCCCGATTTTGAATGAAACGATTTTCAATCGCTTATTGTATTTGTTCTTTCACGCGCCTGCAAATCATTTTTTTCAAATAAATCAAGCCATTAAAAAAGGGGGAGCGCGCCCCCCTTTTCAAATTGGCGTCAATCGCCGGATATCAGCTTGGCGATCAATTCCTTCACCGTCGGCAAATAACCGTCTTTGAACAACGGATCGGTCGAGAAACGGGTTGCGTTGTCACCGACGAAAATCAGTTCATCGTCCGTCGATCCGCCGTGTGCCGCGCGGTACAGCGATTCCTTGATGCAGAAATAGCGCGGGTCTGGCGTTTTGCCCGTGGACAGGTTTTCGGCCGACTGGCAGAACCCCGAAAACAGGCATTGCGAAATGCACCCCAGACAGTTGGCGCGCGCCGTTTGAATGTCTTTTTGATTTTTCGGCGTGACGAACACGATCTGCCCGTCGTTGGTTTTCATCGCGACCGTGCGTCCCGCGCCCGTATATCCGTCGGCGCGTTCCTTGTCGGCTTGCGTGATGTAAACCTTGTTCGCCCCGACGGCCAGAGGAATCTGGAAATCCCCATCCGGCGCGTCCTTGTACGGCATCGCCGTCGCGGAACGGTTGAACAAATCGGTCAGGAATTTGTTTTTAATCGCCGAAGACATAAATCCCGTCGGCGAAAAACGCTGCAGGGCGATTTCACCCTTTTTCAGCGTCAGCAAAGCTTTCTGCCACGCCTTGGCGACGGGACTTTCGCGCGTCAGCAACGGACGGGTTCCGAACTGGAACGCCGTCGGACCGATTTCGGGATTGTCGATGTAATCCTGAAATTCGCGCAGATACCAAACGCCGCCCGCGATGATGATCGGGGTGTTTTCCAACCCGACCGCCGACATCGTGCGGCGCAATTCCACAACGCGTTCATACGGGTTTTGCGGCACGGCCGGATCGTCGCCGTTGGACAATCCGATATGGCCGCCGGCTTTCCACGGGTCTTCAAACACGACACCGCCCAGAAAATCCGCGTAGGATTTGTAGGCGCGCATCCACAAAGCCCTGAACGCGCGTCCCGATGAAACGATGGGATAGTAAAACGTTTTGAAAGAAGAAGCGATTTCCGCCAGCTTGTAGGGCATCCCCGCGCCGCACGTCACCCCGTCGATCAATCCTTTGGCGCCGGCCAAAGCTTCGGTGATGATTTGCTGCGCCCCGCCCTGTTCCCACAGGACGTTGATGTGGATGCGCCCTTTGCCGCCGGCGATCTCGTGCGCGATCTTGGCTTGGGAAATGATGCCGTCGATGGAATGGCGGATCTGTTCCTCGAACCGTTCGCGTCGCGTTTTCGCCTTGATTTCCATGGGGATGATTTCGCCGTTTTCGTCAACGACATCGGGGATGACCCCCGAAATCGTTCCGACGGCGTTTTCACGCGCCCACGCGCCCGACGTTTTGCAGGTGCTGATCGCGACGCCCTTTCCCCCTTCGATCAGGGGCAGGACCTCGCGTCCCGAAATAAGCAGATTCTTAAGAGATTTCAAAGAAATCGCTCCTTCTTGTTAAAGTGGTTATTCGGCCTGTTCCGGCTGTTCGGCGGGTTCTTTGCCGTCCAGATCCTCGCCGGTCGTCTGATCGACGCGTTTCATGGACAATTTGACCTTGCCGCGGTTGTCGATGGCGATGCATTTGACTTTGACGCTGTCGCCTTCGTTGACCACATCCGTGACCTTTCCGACGCGTTTCGGCGCCAGTTCGGAAATGTGAACCAGACCGTCTTTCGCGCCCAGGAAGTTCACGAAAGCGCCGAATTCGACGACCTTGACGACTTTGCCGTCATAGATCTGGCCGACTTCGGGTTCGGACACGATGCCTTTGATCCAGTTCAAAGCCGCTTCGCCCGAAGATTCGGAGAACGACGCGATCTTGACCAGCCCGTCTTCGGAAATGTCGATCTTGCAGCCGGTGGTTTCCGTGATTTCGCGGATGACTTTGCCGCCCGTTCCGATGACTTCGCGGATCTTGTCCTTGTTGATCTGCAGGGTCGTGATGCGCGGCGCGTTTTCGGAAACGGTGTCGCGCGGCGCTTCGATGGCTTCAGCCATTTTGCCCAGAATGTGCAGACGGCCTTCTTTCGCCTGTTTCAGGGCGATTTCCATGATTTCCTTGGTGATGGACGTGATTTTGATGTCCATTTGCAAAGAGGTCACGCCGTCTTTCGTTCCGGCGACCTTGAAATCCATGTCGCCCAAGTGGTCTTCGTCACCCAAAATGTCGGTCAAAACCGCGAAACGGCCGTCGGGTTCCTTGATCAAGCCCATCGCGATGCCCGCGACCGGCGCTTTCATCGGAACGCCCGCGTCCATCAGGGACAGGCACGAACCGCAAACCGTCGCCATGGACGACGAACCGTTCGATTCCATGATTTCCGAAACCACGCGGATCGAATACGGAAATTCCTCTTTCGACGGCAGCATCGGGTGAATCGCGCGCCACGCCAGCTTGCCGTGACCGATTTCACGACGGCCGGGAGAGCCGATGCGTCCCGTTTCGCCGACGGAATACGGCGGGAAGTTGTAGTGCAGCATGAACGGCTGACGGTATTCGCCCGTCAAAGCGTCAACGATCTGTTCGTCCTGATCCGTGCCCAGCGTGGCGACGACCAGCGCCTGCGTTTCACCGCGGGTGAACAGGGCGGAACCGTGCGCGCGCGGCAGAACGCCGACTTCGGCCGTGATCGGACGGACGGTTTTCGTGTCGCGGCCGTCGATGCGGATGCCGGTTTCCAAAATGGCGTCGCGGACGGTGTGGTATTCCATTTCGTGGAACACGCGCGCGGCGACGGCGGATTCGGCTTCGTTGTCGGCGACGCTGATCTTCGCGGCTTCGCGAATGTCGGCGACGGCGTTCTGGCGTTCCAGCTTGTCCGTGATCTTGTAAGCTTCGCGCAGCTGGTCGCCGTAAGCGGCCATGAATTTGTCGTAAACGACCTTGTATTCGGGCGCGGCGACGGGCATCGGCCACGGTTCTTTGCCGGCTTCAGCTTTCAAACCGTTGATCATGTCGATGACGGCCTGCATTTTTTCGTGACCGAACATCACGGCGTTCAGCATGGTTTCCTCGGGCAGTTCGGAAGCTTCGGATTCAACCATCAAAACGCCCTGCGACGTGCCGGCGACGACCAAGTCCAGCTTGGACGTTTCGCGTTCGGCGACCGTCGGGTTCAAAATGAATTCGCCGTCCTTGTACCCGACGCGCGCGGCGCCGATGGGCCCCAGGAAAGGCAGTCCGGACAACGCCAAAGCGGCGGAGGCGGAAATCATCGCGACGATGTCGGGATCGTTTTCCATATCGTGCGACAAAACGGTGCAGGTGACCTGCGTGTCGTTGCAATACCCCTTGGCGAACAGCGGACGGATCGGGCGGTCGATCAGACGCGCGGCCAGAATTTCATGTTCGGCGGGGCGGCCTTCGCGGCGGAAAAATCCCCCCGGAATACGACCGGCGGCATAGGCTTTTTCCTGATAGTTGACCGTCAAAGGCAGAAAATCCTCTTCCATTCCTTCGGGAACGGTTTTAGCGGCGCAAACGGCGCAATGAACGACGGTTTCGCCGTATTGAACGATGACGGAAGCGTCGGCCTGACGACCGATTTTTCCGGTTGAAATGGACAGCGGACGGCCGCCCCATTCGATTTCCCTGCGGAATTCTTTAAACATAGACATTATACTTACTTTCTTCTCCAACCTCTTTCCGACCATCCGGAAAGAGCCAACAAAACAATTTCATCCGACAAAGCCCCTCTTTTGTTTAAAAAGCAGGGGCTTCATCGAATATTCGCGCTTTAGCGGCGCAGACCCAAACGGGCGATCAAGCTTTCGTAACGGGACTGATCCTTGCTTTTCAGATAGTCCAGCAAACGGCGGCGCTGGCCGACCATGATCAGCAGACCGCGGCGGGAATGGAAATCCTTGTCGTGATCTTTCAGGTGTTCGGTCAGGTTTTTAATGCGTTCGGACAGAATGGCGACCTGCACTTCGGGCGAACCGGTGTCGCCTTCTTTGGTCGCGTATTCTTTGATCAGTTCCTGTTTACGTTCTTGTGTAATCGACATCGTCATCTCCTGTTAAAGGGTTATTGAACAATCAGGCGCACGGGGCGGATCATCCCGTCCTGCACGCGGACCAAAGCGATCAAACGGCCGTCCGCCACGGCCTGACACACGGGGGCGTCGGGCACGGCGCCGAAATCCGACGCCGGCAGAAAATTTCCGTTCGACAGCTTGTGCGATTGCGCCTGCGTCACGGCCAGAGCAGGGATGTCGTCCAGCACGGTCTCAACGGGCAAAAGCACACCGATCCAATTAGAACTATGCTCTATTGAGCGCAGATATTCCAGTAAAATTGTGTCCTCGATCGAAAATTTTGCGCATTTCAGGCGGCGCAGCGCCGTGACAAAGCCCAAAGAACCCGCTTTTTGCGCCAGATCGCGCGCCAGCGACCGAACATAAGTGCCTTTGGAACATTTGACGGAAAAATCCGCCCTGCCGTCATCATAAAAGTGAACCAGCCGCAATTCATCCACGCGAATCCGGCGGGGTTCCAACACGACCTCTTTGTTTTCGCGCGCCAGATCGTACGCCCTTTGCCCGTTGACGTGAATGGCGGAATATTTCGGCGGAATCTGGTCGATTTCTCCTAAAAAAGACGGCAGAACCGCCAGAATTTCGCTTTCCGACGGAAGCTTGTCCGTCGTCGCGGCCACCCGCCCCTCGGCGTCGTCAGTGTCGGTCGATTGCCCGAATTGGACGGTGAAAGCGTATTCCTTATCCCCGTCCGTCACATAGGGAATGGTCTTCGTCGCTTCGCCCAGCGCGATCGGCAAAACGCCCGACGCCGCGGGATCCAGCGTGCCGGCGTGCCCCGCCTTTTGCGCGTTGAATATGCGCCGCACGATCGAAACGGCCGTCGTCGATCCCATCCCCGCCGGTTTGTCCAATATCACCCATCCGCTGACGGGATCACCCTTTCTTTTTCTGCCCATGGCCGCGCCTTTCCTGAATTTTCAAACAGCGTAGCGGAAAACCCCGCGCGATACAAGAGGCGGAGAAAAAACATTGTCCGCCAGCCGCTTTTGCGCTAGATTTGCCATTGGCGCCGGTTACACTTTTTACGGCGCTCCTCCATTCACTTTTAATGAAAGGAGGTGATATTCATTAAAAGGCATTTTACTGGCGGAAAAGTTTTACAGATTATTCTTTTAACTTTCTTATTTTTGGTAATCTTCGCTAGCGAAGCGTATTAAAAAATTATCCCCCGATGTAGCAGCATCGGGGGATAAGCCTTTTTTGTGATATTCATTAATCAGCACAAGATTATAATCCCACACTTTGTTGCAAAAATCAAGTCCGCAAAAATCATCCGCCGGCGCAAAAAATACTTGACTTAAAGCAAGGTTTAAGAATTAGCCTGTCAGCAATGACAATTTTGGAAAAGGAGTTTTTTGTCATGCCGTATTTGGAAAACATCAATTCCCCCGCCGATTTGAAAAAGCTGGACGTTGCGGTTCTGCCCGCCGTCGCCGACGAGCTGCGCGCCGTCTTGTTGCAGAAAATCAGCACGGCGGGCGGTCATATCGGCCCCAATCTGGGCATGGTCGAAGCGACCGTCGCCCTGCATTACGTTTTTGATTCGCCCAAGGACAAAATCGTTTTCGACGTGTCGCACCAATCCTATGTCCACAAAATGCTGACGGGGCGCAAACAGGCGTTCACCAACCCCGCGCATTATCACGACGTGACGGGATACACCAATCCCGACGAAAGCGAACACGACTTTTTCACCGTCGGGCATACCTCGACATCGGTCAGTCTGGCGTGCGGTTTGGCCAAAGCCCGCGATTTGAAAGGTGAAAAGGACAACATCATCGCGGTCATCGGCGACGGGTCGCTGAGCGGCGGCGAAGCCTACGAAGGGTTGAACAACGCGGTCGAAATGGGCACGAACATGATCGTCGTCGTCAACGACAACGAAATGTCGATCGCCGAAAACCACGGCGGGATGTACAACAACCTGCGCGAGCTGCGCGAAACGGACGGCATGGCGGCCAACAACTTTTTCAAAGCGATCGGATTCGATTACGTCTATGTCGGCGACGGCAACGACACGGCCGCTTTGGTCGCGGCGTTCCGTTCGGTCAAGGATTCGCCCCGCCCCGTCGTCGTGCACATTCACACGCTGAAAGGCAAAGGGTTCGCCCCCGCCGAAGCGCACAAGGAAATGTACCACGCGGGCGGCCCGTTCGATTTGAAAACCGGCGAATGGAAATACCCGATGAACGGCGAGAACTATTGCAAAATCACGGCCGATTTCCTGCGTCCGAAAATGGAAAAGGACGAAACGATCGCCGTCATCACGTCCGGCACGCCCGTCATCACGGGGTTCACCCCCGACGAACGCGTCAAGCTGGGCAAGCGGTTCATTGATGTCGGCATTGCCGAGGAACACGCCGTCGCGATGGCGTCCGGCATGGCGAAAAACGGCGCGAAGCCCGTATATTTCGTGTTCAGCTCGTTTATCCAGCGCACTTACGACCAGCTGTCGCAGGATCTGTGCCTGAACAACAACCCCGCCCTGATTTTGGTGTTTTCCGCCAGCCTGACGGGTTTCAACGACGCGACGCATTTGGGCGGTTTCGACATTCCGATGATGTCGAACATTCCGAATCTGGTCTATCTCGCCCCGAAAAACCGCGACGAATACCTGTCGATGCTGGAATGGGGGCTGGAACAGCGCAAACACCCCGTCGCGATCCGCGTCCCCGGCGGTTTCGGCATGGAGGAATTGTGGTCGGACGGTGAAAAGCCCGCCCCCGACTATTCCGCGATCAACACGTTCAAAACGGACATCGCGGGCGAAAAGGTCGCTTTGCTGGCGTTGGGCGCGTTCTACCGTCTGGGCAAAGAGGTTGTCGAAGAGCTGAAAAAATCCGGCGTTTCCGCGACGCTGATCAACCCGCGTTTCATCACGGGGCTGGACGAAGCGGCGCTGAACGGGTTGAAAGAAAAGCACCAACTGGTCGTCACGCTGGAGGACGGACAGGTCGAAGGAGGATTCGGCGAAAAGGTCGATCGTTTCTACGCCGGTTCGGATATGAAGGTCATGAACTACGGCGGAACGAAGGAATTCACCGACCGTTTGACGCCCGACGAGATCCGCGCGCGCTATCATTTGAACCCGCAACAAATCGCGGCGGAAATCATGCAGGCGTTGTAACGCGGCGAACTGAAACGGAAAAGGCGGGGAACATCCCCGCCTTTTTTGTTGTTCCGTTCCGGTTCAGGTCACTTCCGTCACCGCGCGGATGTTGCCCTGACGGTTGATTTGAACGACGCGCAACTTGTCGTGCATTTCGGCGATCGTTTTTTCGCGGTCGATCGTCGGATAGCAGTGCAGGATGCGGTCGGTGAACGCTTTATAGGCGGCTTCGGAATTTTCGGCATGGATGGTGGCGAAGCAGTTGTCGTGCCCCGATCCCATCAGTTCCCACAACGCCCCCGCGTTCGCCGTTGAAATTTCGCCGCCGATGATCGCGTCGGGCGTGAAACGGACGACCAGGTCGATCAGTTTCGGATACGTCATCGTGTTCGTCTGTTCGGTACGCGACAGCACCAGATGAACGTGGTTCGGATGCGGCACGATCAGTTCGCGCGTATCTTCGATCGTGATCACGCGTTTGTGCGAATCCAAAATCGTCAGCAGGTTGTTCAGGAAAGTCGTCTTACCTGTCGCCGTCGCGCCGGAAACCAGAATGTGGTCGCCGCGCTTGATCGACAGAATCAGACGTTCGTAAGGGTCTTCGGGGTTTTCAACCTCTTTCAGCTTGTTCAGCTTTTGCAGACGTTCGCCGGCCTTCAATCCGTAATCGCCCAGCCCGAATTTAACATCGTCGGAATGGACGCGGACGCACATGGCGATGCCGCCGGTCAAATCCTCGTTGTCGTACATGACGTTTTTACCGGCAATGCCCGTGAAACGGTGATCCCCCGGCAGCGTCGCGTAAACGGCGGGCGACCCCTGTTCCGGATCGAACGGCAGTTCAAACGTGTTGGCGATGATATGCATGATATCCGTCAAATACGTCCGCGACAGGTTCGCGTCCTGCTGGCACGCCCACGGATGCGCGCGCCGGCCGCGCAGACGCAGCCAGATTTCGTTCGGACGGTTGATCGCGATTTCCTCCACGTTGTCCTGTTCGTACCAATACGACAGGTAACGCAGGGTTGACCTTAAAACCTGAAAAGCGTCCGTTCCCATATTTCCCCCTTCGGTTAGAAGTCCAGTTCCGGCACGGGATCGACAGGTTCGTCCTTTTTAACCTGCGTTTCCTGCTGCGTGACCGGCTGCTGGAATTGCGGCTGCTGTTGCTGCGGCTTGTCGTCGATCAGATTGCTCTGGCGCGGCGGCTGCTGGCCGGTGTAGTTGTTGTAGTATATCTGCTGCTGTTGCTGCATATTGTTCGGATCGTTCGGGTTCGTCTGACTGCCCTGCGCGTTCGGATCAACCATACCGCCGACATCTTCGTCGTCCTTTTCGTTTTCATCCGGTTTGTCCGGATCGATCAGGACTTCTTTCTTGTTGATATACTCGTCCTCGTAATCCTCCATTTCGCTGCGCAGCCACAAATCCGTTTTCGCGTAAACGGTGACGCGCGTGCCGGCCGGAACGAACAAACGCGTTTTCAGCTTTTCCATTTCGCCCAACATACTGTCGCCGATTTGCTGCATCGTTTCAGAAAACTTGCTGCGCGCGTCTTCGGCGGCTTCCTGCCGGCCGGATTTGGCCACCTGCCCGCTTTCGCCGACGGCCGCGGTGTCGTTTGTCGCCATCGCGTACAAAATCGCCGACGTGATTGCCGTGTGCAAAACCGGCACCGCGTATTTCTTCATCAGCTGGCGATCCATGTACGCGCCGACGCCCGCGCGTCCCGACGCGTCGCCCGACACGCCGGATTCGAACACGAACGCCGCGCCGTCCGGACGAACCAGACGTTTCCACGAAATTTCGACCTTTGACGCCGACCCGATGTCTTCGGCCGCGGACGTTCCCGTCAATTCGCCGATGATGCGGCTGCCGGCGGGAATGATGATCTTGCGTCCGGATTCGGAATAGATGTTGCGTTCGACGATGGCCGACAAAGGGATATCCGACTGTTCGGTATCGACGGAACGCGCCAAAACCGCGGGAATCGCCTTGTCCGCCAAAATCGCGTTTTCCATGTTCACGCGGTACGACGAAACGTTTTTCAAAATCCCCTGCTTGTTCCAGTTCCGGCTGCGTTTTTGTTTTTTCAGCGAATCCTCTTCCGTCGCGGACACGCCGATGCCTTTTCCGGGGCGGATCTGGCGGCGGTAGGCCAGCTGCATCGCGCGCAGCTTTTTAATCCGCGCCGGATCGTAGCGTTCCCCTTTGCCTGTGCCGCCGCTGGACCCCAGATTTTTGCCGCGGTAACGGTAGCTGTCCGGATCGAATGTGCCGAAAACGGAAACGCGGCCGTCCTTTTTATCCTCCTGCTTTTGGTCGGGGGCGGGCGGATTGATCGAACCGATGATGTTGCCGTCAAGGTCGATCACGTTGCCGTTCGCGTCCACGCGGCCGATGATGTTGCCGTTTTCATCCACGACCGTGCCGTCGGGTCTGATGACGCCGATTCGATTGCCGTTTTTGTCAAAAGCGAAACGCTTTCCTTTCAGCTTGTCGCTGAGCGGCGTCAGCTTGCCGCCTTTCCAAATTCCCAAAACGGTGCCGTCTTCGTCCACGATTTCGCCGTTGGCGTTGATCCGGCCGATCACGTTGCCGTCCAAATCGACGACGCGGCCGTCGGGCATGATGACGCCGATGATGTTGCCGTTTTCGTCGCGGATGGGTTCGCCTTCGATCACGGAACCGATCACGTTGCCGTTCAGGTCAACGACCGTCCCGTCGGGCAGGACGCGGCCGATGATGTTGCCGTTCGCGTCGCGGACGAATCCGTCTTCGCCGACGATGCCCAAAAACTTGCCGTCGCGCCCCACGGCGATTTTGACGTTCTTGGATTGCACCGGCGGTCCCGCGCGGCCGATCACGTTGCCGTTCAGGTCAACGACCGTCCCGTCGGGCAGCATACGCCCGATCACGTTGCCGTCCAAATCGACGACCGTCCCGTCGGGCAGGACGCGGCCGATCACGTTGCCGTTCGCGTCATAAACCAACCGTTCCTCGCCGGCTTTGGTCAGGAAGTTTCCGTTCGCATCGACGATACCGTCTTCCAGCAAAGCGCGGCCGATCACGTTGCCGTTCATATCGACGACCGTCCCGTCGGGCAGCATACGCCCGATGATGTTGCCGTTTTCGTCGCGCAGATAGCCGTCTTCGCCGACAATGCCCAAAAACTTGCCGTCGGGGCTGAACACGGCGCCTTTCGGATAAACTTTGCCGATGATGTTGCCGTTCAGGTCGATGACCGTCCCGTCGGGCAGAACGCGGCCGACGATGTTGCCGTTCGCGTCGCGGATGAACCCGTCCGCGCCGATGACGCCCAAAGGCTTGCCGTCGGGACCGTAAACCATTTTGCCGATCATGCTTTTCGGGAACAGCGAACCGTCGTCGTTCGTGCTGATCAGCGTGATCATGCACAAATGCGCCCCCGCGTTGTCCAAAGCCTGACCGCTGGCCATCAAACGCCCCAAAACCTGCTGGCGGTCGTCAACGATCGTGCCGTCGAAATGCACTTTGCCGACGACGTTGTTCTTGCCGTCTTTACATTCTTCGCCGATCGGAACGACGCGTCCCAAAAATTTCCGTTCGTCCGTCAGAACGCGGGTGGAGGCCGTGACAAAGCCGACATCCTCGCCGCGGTCGTTCATCACGCGCCCGCGCGGCAGAACCGTGCCGACGATTTTTCCGTCAACGGCGATGACCCGCCGTCCGGACGGCACGGAAACGCCCAGCCGTTTTCCGTCGTTTTTCAGCTCTTCGCCGTCCAGTTCGCCGACAAACGCGCCGCCGTCGGGATTGACGCCGTAACGTCCGCCCAAAACGCGCGCGACGATCTTGCCGTCGTCGTCCACCGCGTATTTCAGATCCGCCGCGACGCCCAGAACCTTTTTATCCTTGTCCAAAACGGCGCCGTCCACCGTAAAGCATCCCAGCACGTTGCCCTGATCGCCCAAAGCTTCGCCGTTGGCGACGATTTTGCCGATGATGTCGTCGGCCGGCCCGCGCACCTGCCCTTTGAACACGACGCGTCCCAGCCGTTTGCCGTTTTGATCCCTGACCAATCCTTCAAAATCGACGCAGCCGAGCTTTTCGCCCTTGGTGTCGATCGCATTGCCCTGCGCCGTCATGCGCCCGATGATTTTGCACGGTTCGTTAATGATGGAATCCTGTCCCAACGCCAAACCGATCTGCGCGTTGGACGCGTCCACCAGCGAACGGTCGTAGTTCAGCCGCCCGATTTGGCGGCCGGTCGTGTCGATCACTTTGCCCTGATCGTCAATCGTCCCCAGCATCAGACACTGTTTCCCGACGGGAACGGCGTTGACGACGCCCTTGCCGATCACGACGCTGGCGGAATCCGCGATCGTGTCGTCGGCCTGCAGCGTGCCCAAAGAGCGATCCGACCCCGCCGTTTTCAGCCGGCCGGAGGAATCAATCTTGCCGATGACCTCGTTTTTAAAGTCCAGCCCCAGCCCGTCTTTGACCGCGTAGCCGATCACCGCGCCGTCCAGCGACACCACCGTGCCGTCCGGCATCACGCGGCCGATCACGTTGCCTTTCAAATCGACGACCGTTCCGTCGGCCAGCACGCGGCCGATCAACCGGCCGTTTTCATCATAGACCAGCCGTTCGGGCGGCCCCGCGTGTCCGATCACATTGCCGTTCAAATCGACGACCGTTCCGTCGGGCAGCATCCGCCCGATCACGTTGCCGTCCAGATCGACGACCGTTCCGTCCGGCAGGACGCGGCCGATGATGTTGCCGTCCTTGTCATAAACCAGACGTTCCAAAGTATCGCCGATTTTCCCGATGACCTTGCCGCCGTCCTCGACGACCGACCCGCCGGCGCGGTAACGCATCGGTTTGCCGTTGGGCCCCAAAACGGGGTTGCCATCCTTGTCAACGATCGTGCCGTCAATGCCGACATAGCCGATGATCTTGCCGTCGGGGCCGATGATCGGCTGGCCGACCGGAATAACCTCGCCGATCACGCGGCCGTCTTTGTCAACGACCTTGCCGTTCAGATAGGCCTTGCCGATAATGCGGCCGGCGGCGTCAACGACCGTGCCGTCGGGCATGACGACGCCCAGAATCTCGCCGTTGGGGCCGACAACCTGCCGCAAACCGACAAAAATCTTGCCGACGACCTTGCCGTCTTTGTTCACGACCTCGCCGGACGGCATCTTCAACCGTCCCAACGGGCGGGAAAGCATATCGACCGCCGCGCCGGACGGCAGCAGACGACCGATCGTTTCGCTGGTTTTGATGTCGAAAACGTCGGCTTTGCGCGGAATGACGCCGCCGGTGATGCGGTCGTCCTCGCGCACCAAAGTGGCGATTGTCACCGACCCGACAAAGTCCGTTCCTTTCAGGTTCATCGCCTTGGCGATGGAATCGCCGCGGGCGTACAGCTCCGGCTTGTCGTTGACGGCGATGCCCTCGGCCAGCGCCGCGCCCAAAAACTTGTTGTCCGAATCGACAAAGACGGAATCAGGGCGCAGACAGCCGATCTGTTTGCCGGCGGCGTCGTACAGCGTCCCGTCGATGCCGGTGCGCCCCAGATAGGCGTCTTTGCGCCCGATCGCCCGCGCGCCATACGCGACACGCCCCAGAAAATCGCCGTTTTCATCGGTCAGCATATCGTTCATACGGATATAGGCGGCGCGCTTAAAATCCTTGTCCACAACGCGGCCGTCAATCAATATGTCGCCCGCGGGCTGGCACGCCCCGCGCAAAGCGACCCCGCCCGTCGGCGCGACGCGCGCGACCGTCCGGCCGCTGAGATCGACAACCGATCCGTCCGGCATCGTCCGTCCGACCGTCGCGGATTTGCCGTTGGACACGGAACCGTCCGGCATCACCCAGCCGATCGTGCGGCCGTCGCGATCCAAAACGCCGCCGTAGGGCATGATCATCCCCGACGCTTCGTTTTTGGAATTCAAAACGACGCCATAGGGATCCAGACAGCCCAGAATCTTGCCCTGCTTGTCCTGAACCTTGCCCGCCGCGTCCGTCAATCCGGCGACGCGCCCGTCCGCGTTCAAAGCGACGGCGGCGTCGAAAACGCGCCCCAAAACGACTTTCTGGTTGTCCAGAATTTCACCGTTCGCGGCCAGACAGCCGACGAATTCACCCTTTGTCGTGATCATCTGCCCGTCCAGATTGGCGTACCCCAGCGACATACAGCCGGGGCCGACGCCGATGTTCTGGCGCGCCAAAGCGCCCTCCACCTTTCCTTCGGCGGACAGAAAACGCTTGTCGGGCAGGATGCGGCCTTTGATCTGGCCGTCGCCGACGACGCTGCCGTCCGGCATGACGCGGCCGACGACGCCGCATTGGTCGCCGACGACCGTTCCGCGCGGCAAAACGGCGGCGATGATTTCTTCGGAATCGTCAACGACCGTGCCGTAAGGCGTCAGACAACCCAAAGGATCGCCCTTGAAGCTGATCGGGCTGCCGTCCGAATCGACTTTGCCGATCACTTTGCCGTTCCAATCCAGCAAAGCCCCCTCTTGCACATAGCCGCCGACCGGATTGCCGGCCATATCGACGACCGTCATCGACGCCGTCAGCCGGCCGACCTGTTTGTTCGCGGACATCACGGAACCGTCCGTGCTGATCCGGCCGATCATTTTGCATCCCGCGCCGATGGCCAAGCCCTCTTTGATCACGCGGCCGATGATGTTGCCGTCCTTGTCCACGACGAAACCGTTGGGCAAAACGCGGCCGATGATGTTGCCGTCCTTGTCCACGACCGTGCCGTCGGGCATGACGATGCCCAAAACGTTGCCCTGCGCGTCAACGACCGCGCCCTGCGGCATGACGGAACCGATGATGTTGCCGTTCGCGTCAACGATCGTGCCGTCGGGGTTGACATAGCCGATGATGTTGCCGTTTTCGTCAACGACCGTGCCGTCGGGCATGATCCGCCCGATCGGATTGCCGTTTTTATCGTAAGCGATGCCCGTTCTGACCGCCGCGCCGATCACGTTGCCGTTCAAATCGACGATCGTTCCGTCGGGCAAAGCGTAGCCGATCAGCTTGCCGTCCTTGTCCACGACGCGCCCGTCGGGCAGAATCGTCCCCAGAATCTCTCCGTTCGGCCCGATCGCCAGCCGCGTTCCCTCCGCGACGCCGATGATGTATCCCTGATCGTCAACGACCGTGCCGTCGGGGCGCAAAGTCCCGATCCGCTTGCCGTCCAGCCCATACACGACGCCGTTTTCATCGGCGTACCCGATCGGTTTGCCGTCGGGCCCCAGAATGACGCGCCCCTTTTGGCGCAGCTGATCCAAAATCGAACCGCCGCCGCCGGGGGCTTCGTCGCAGACGCCGCACATACTGGTGTCGATGGCCATCGCCGAAACGGGGACGATCACGCGCCGGCCGATGCCGCCGAACGTTTCGTCGCTCCACCTGATCGAGATGTTGGATTGTATGGTGCGCGCCGTTTTCGGTTCCCAGCGCACGACGACGTTGCACGTCATGTCGCCGCTCAGAACGATGTCCTTGCGGCATTTGTTTTCCAAAACGAATCCGTCTTCCTGCTTGTTTTCAAATTCGACGGACGTGATGCCGATGCGGCCGGACGACGCCGACAGGGTCAGCGTCCCCTCCGCCGTCGTGCCCAAAACGACCTGATCGAAACGCAGGCTTTCGGGCGACGCGACCAGCCGGACGGTTGACGGCTGGGGTTCTTCGGCCAGATTGAACGAATCGGCGTTGCCGCCGACGATGCTGCTGGAGCTTTCGGCCGAACCGTCAATGGTGACTTCGGCGTCTTTTTTGCGCTCCTCGTCCCCGCTCAACAGAATAATGACGCCCGTCAGGAACGCCAGCAAAGCGACGATCCCGACGACCAACAACATTCTGTTGGACTTTTTTAAATATCTGTCTGACGAGCTGAGTAATTCTTCGTTCATTGCGTCCGCACAACTATGCAAGTCACCCCGCGGCGACCCAATTGATTACACAATTTGTCCCCCGCCTCGATACTGCCGACAGGCCCGATGCGCAGGCGGAACAAATCCCTTGATTCACCCTCCGCGACGGCGTCAACGGAATAATACGGCTCGAAAGCGCCGAGCAAATCCTTGTTTTTACGCGAAATAACGTCCCATTTCTGTTCCAGCGGGGCGATTTCCGCGCCCGATCCCAATTCGATGGCGATCGTTTCGGCCGGCGTCGAACGGTAACGGAAAGCGCGCGACGCGTCCCGTCCCTGCTGCGCCGAAAACTGCGCGATCTGCGCCGCGTTCATCATCGGGTTCATCATGTTCGGCATTCCCGCGCCGCCCATGGCCGCCGCGCCGTTCAGCGCGGTCATCGTTTTCGCGCCGCCCGCGGCCGGATTGTTGTACCCCGGCGTCGTGATCATCGGCCCCGGTGCCCATTGCGGCTGGACGGATTTTTCATATTCGACCCAATCCGTGCCGTAAGTCGGATCTTTTCTGATTTTCAGACACAGGATGCGTTTGCCGTTGCGCAGCACCAGATCGCCGATGCCTTCGACGACCATCAGCCGCCCGTTCGGCCCGCGCGTTCTGAAACCGATCGGCACTTCGGATCCCTGCGACAACAGGTTGACGATCGGCCGTTCGGTCATGGTCAGCGCTTTGGGCCCGAAGTCGATATAGGTGAAGATTTCGTCGCGCCACACGCGTTCCGGCGCGATTTCCATGTCGGCGGGATTCGGAATGAAAACGTCGATGTCGAAACGCAGTTTTTCGGGATCGACTTCGATATCCGCCAACCAGTCCTCCGTCCCGTTTTTGGTCGTGTTTTTCTTGCCCGACCGCATCGCGCCGCCGAACATTCCGCCCGCGCCGGCGGAAACGTTCATGACGCCCGCCGCCGCGCCCGTCGCGACCGCGCCCGAAGCGAACGGCGTCGTGCCGGAATCGTCGGGAACGAATTTGGCGTCGTTGATCACGATGTCAACGACCGAGTTCGTAATTCTGTCCGTGTTGAACGTTTCGCTGCGCAGGTAAAAGACATACCTGTTCCCCGAACGCCCGAACACGATCATGTTCGTGTCCATGCCGACCAGATCGACGCTGGCGGCGAAAACCATCAAAGCGTTCTGCGCGACCTTTTGCGCCCCGAACGCGCTTTCGTTGCCCAGAAACACGTTTTCGATCAATTCCCACGACGGGAAATTGATCAGGGTGTGCATCCCTTCGCGGATGCGCAGAGGCAAAACAAGATCGGGCGTCCAGTAATATCTGGAATATCCGGGTTTGCTCTGCCCTTCGCCCAGATGTTCCATCGGCTTGTTCCACGCCTTTTGCTGCATCCCCAACGACCAGAAAGGCATATCCATTTCGGAATACTGCCCGTTCGACTGTTCGATCGCCGCGTCCATTGATTCGCGCGCGGCGGTCTGCTGCGCCGCGGCGTTTTGCGAAAACAGGCAAAACGTCAGCGAAACGACTGCGAAAATGCGGATTTTCAAATTAGCTTTCACGGGACACCTTCTTATTCGTTAGCACTTTCGATGGAATAGCCGTCAACCGAGAACCCCAGCGGGTTTTTCAGCCGGTTGATGTATTTGACCTGCCGCTGGTCTTTGGCGAAATATTTGATCGACAGCCGGACGCGCCAGCGGGAAACGGCGGGCTCCTCGGCTTCGGGCAGCATATCGCGCGTGACGATGTAAACCAGCCAGATGTTTTGCTGGCGCACGACGGATTCGATGCGGACTTCGCGCGTCAAGCCCTCCAGCTTGATGCGCGACAGCCAATCCTTGACCGTTTTGGAAAACTGGTTGTAAACCTGCGCCGACGACATCCAGCGCAAAGGCCCGTCGGGTCCCCAGCGGAACGACATTTCGTCAACGTCGGAAACCATCGTGTTGCGCAGCAGGACGTATTGACGGATCATGGCTTCGGAAATGATGTCTTCGGCCGCCATATCCTTGGACAGCGGGCGGATTCTGACAACCTGTTCGTCCTTGCTTTGGAACGTCAGCAAAAACGGTTCGACGCGTTTCAGCGGCATCAAATGGACGATGGCCAGCAGCAAAACCAGATTGACGCACAAAGCGACGGCGGACACGATCGCGAAAGCGCGCGCCGTCCACAAATACCGCCGTTCACGCAGCTGATCGACCGACACTTCCTCGACCTGCGGCAGGGCGGGCGCGGGCTTTTTCTTCGCGTCGGCGACGGGGCGCGCGGCGTCCGCCTTTTTCAAAGGCTGGGTTTCGGCGTCTTTCACCGTCAGCTGCTGTTTCGATCTCACCGGTCTGGGCATCGTCTTCGTCCTGTCATCCCGCCGCCGTCATCCAATCGGGCAGATTGGCCGGCAACTTTAAAAGCATACAGGCACACGGGGAACGTTTCAATTCAGAAATGTCCCGACCGATGCCGACCGGTTCTTTTTCGTAAATGGAACCGGCGCAGGCGTTCAAAACGACGCACGCCGTTATGATCAAAGCCGCTTTTCCGATTGTTTTCATTTTCATGCCGGACTCTCCTGTCTTGTTATTTTTTCTGCCGCGCCAGATGATACTGCGTCACCGTGAACCCCAACGGGTTGCGCAAACGCGAAAACATCGTGGCGTTGCTGGAATAGTAGCGGAACTGGATCGTGGCGATCCAGTGTTCGATCACGGGCGGGCTGACCGTTTTGTCCATGCGCCGCGTGTCGAAAAAAATCTGCCAGCTGTTCCACCCCTCTTTGATGATGCGCTTGATGTCCGTTTCCACCGTGACCTGCGGCGCCGTTTCCGGATCGGGGAAGTAGCGGGGCATTTCCTTTGTGACGAAATCCTCGTACACTTCGGGCGACGACATATAGCGCACAAGCCCCCCGCCGCCCCACTGGATGCGCATTTCGCGGGCGTTTTTCCACACGTTGTTGCGGGCGGTCACATATTGGCGCACGAACATTTCCGCCAAAACGTCCATCGCCGGCATATCCGGATGCAGCGGTTCGAAATAGGACAGGTTTTCCGAATACGTCGGCGCCGTGACCAAAACGGAATCCACCTCCGCCTCTTTGGAAATGTGGATCAGCGACAGGGCGAAAACGACGGCCGAAACGACCAGCGCGAAACACAGCACGCTGAAAAAACGCGACAGCCAGATAAAAGTGGAAACGCGTCCCCCGTCCGCCGGCGGTTTACCCAACCCCGCGGATTTCCTGACATTCGGGCGAACAGACGCATTTGACATACTTTTTTCCATTCTTTAATAGTGGCTCCATTTCGTTAAAAATACCTTTCCGAACGGAAAAAAGTGAAGAATTTAAACGGGAAAGCGGGCGTCCGCGCACGGACGCGGACGGATCAGACGAACGCCTTTTCCAACGCCGCCGCCAAATGCCCCGCCGCCGTCATGTCGATGCCGTGCATCAAACCGGAAACGACGCGCGTTTCAACGGCGACGCCCGCCGCCGCCAGATTGCGCCGGTTCAGGTCGAACACCGCGGGCGGCACGACGTTGTCGGCGTCCCCGTGGATCAGGGTCACGGGCGGTCTGGACGCGATTTTTTCCGGCGTGAACACCGTCCCGTCGAACGTCACGGCGACCGCGGACATCCCGACCGCCGCCGCCAGCGTTTCGTCAAAGCGCAAAGCCGTATAGACAGCCATCAGCCCGCCCTGCGAAAAACCGCACAAAGCGGCCTTTGACGCCGGAACGCCCGCGTTTTCCAAAACGGCGCGCAAATAGGCGTCCGTCGTCGCGCGCGCCCGTTCCGCCAACGGCATCAGGGTTTTCAAATACCGCTCCCCCGCCTGCGGATCGGCCAGCTCCGCCGGATTGAACCCGTCAAGGTCGAACCATTGGTATCCGCCGAAAAATCCCAGCTCTTCCGGCGCGTCGGGGAAATAGAACGCGGCGTTCGGCAAACGCCGGCGCAGCAAACCGGAAATGCCGGACAGATCCTGCCCGTCCGCGCCGTATCCGTGAAAGAACACGGCGGCGTGCGACGGTTTTCCGCCGTCGGGCAGCGACGCGTAAGTCCGCAGCGGCAGATCCGTCAGCACCCGCATCATGACAGTTTGATCTCGTTCATCATAAACGCCGGCATAGCGTTGCCGAAAGCCTTTGTTTCAGCGGGCTTGCGGTCGTTCTGCCGTTTGGGCGGGCGGTTGTTCTGAACGGGTTTGGCCTTTTTGTTGCCGTTCGCCGCCTTTGCCGCCGGAACGGCCGCTTTTTCCTTTTCGGGCGCGGGCTGTTTTTCTTTGACGGCCGGCTGTTTTTCCTTGGCCGCGGGCGCGCGTTCGCGCTTTTCATCCTTTTTCACGGCGTCGTTTTTCGGCGCGGCTTCGGCCTGTTTCGCGGATTTTCCGCAGCGTCTTCCTTTGGTTTTCGGTTCCGGTTCGGGATCCATTTCCACGGAAAAGCGGGACATTTCCTCGATCTTTTTGCCGATCATCTTTTCAATCGCGGCCAAAGCCTTGAAATCGCGCGAAGTCACCAGCATGAACGCGCGCCCCGTGCGCCCCGCGCGCCCCGTGCGGCCGATGCGGTGGATGTAATCTTCGGAATTGACGGGAACGTCAAAGTTGAAAACGTGCGACACGTCGGGCAGATCCAGCCCGCGCGCGGCGACATCCGAACACACCAGCAGCTGCACGTTGCCGTCGCGGAAAGCGTTCAGCGTGTCCGTGCGCGCCCCCTGCGCCATGTCGCCGTGCAAAGCGGCGACGGAGAATTTGTGTTTCGTAAAGGATTTGAACAGGATGTCCACATCCTTTTTGCGGTTGCAGAAAATCATCGCGTTTTTCACGTCTTCGGCGCGGATCAGGTTGCGCAGCACTTCGCGTTTGCCGCGTTCGTTCGTTTTCACGATGAACTGTTCGACCGTGTCCGCCGTGGACATCGGGGGATCGACGCGGATCTCGACGGGGAATTTCATAAACTTCTGCGCCAAAGCCTTGATTTCCGGCAGCATCGTCGCGGAAAACAGCAGCGTCTGGCGCATCGACGGCAGCTTGGACGCGATTTTTTCCACGTCGGGAATGAACCCCATGTCCAACATCCGGTCGGCTTCGTCCAGCACGAACACGCGCACGTCGCGCAGCAAAATGCGGCCGCGTTCGCACAGGTCGATCATACGGCCGGGGGTGGCGATCAGCACGTCAACGCCGCGCGACAAAATCTTTTGCTGTTCCACCATGGATTCGCCGCCGATCAGCAAAGCCATCGTCAGCTTTTGGTATTTGCCGTATTTCTGGAAACATTCGGCGATCTGCGTGGCCAGTTCGCGCGTCGGCGACAGGATCAGCGTTCTGGGCATCAAAGCCTTTGCCCGACCGTTGGCCAGAATGTCGATCATGGGCAGGGTGAACGCGGCGGTTTTGCCCGTCCCCGTCTGCGCGATCCCCATCACGTCGTTGCGTTTCAAAATTTCGGGAATGGCCTTTTCCTGAATGGGGGTGGGTTCCGTATAGCCGACTTCTTCGACGGCTTTCAAAGTGTTTTCGTTCAGTCCGAGATCAGAAAATTTCATTTTTATGTTTTTATTCCGTTAAAAGTGTGGCACGAATAAATAAGCTTATATACCGAAATGAAAGGCAGGACAATGTTAATCAGCAAATCGGATTCATGTCTTTTGATCATTGACGTTCAGGAACGTCTGGCGCCGGCCGCGAACGAACCGCGCCGCGTCATCGATGGATGTTCCCGCCTGTTGAAAGGCGCGGGCGTTCTGGGCGTTCCCGTCATCATCACCGAACAATACCCCAAAGGGTTGGGGGCGTCGGTTTTCGACATCCGCGACGCCGCGCCCGAAAACGCCTTTTATTTCCCGAAAACCAGCCTGTCCGCCGTCGGACAGGACGGATTCACCCAGCATTTCGACGCTTTGAACAAAAAGCAGGTCGTCATCGCCGGCGTCGAAGAACACATCTGCGTTCTGCAAACGGCCGTCGAATTAAAGGAACGCGGATGCGACGTGTTCGTCGTCACGGACGCTTCGGGCAGCCGGACGGCCGAAAACGAACAGGCCGCGCAAGAACGGTTCAAGCAGGAGGGCGTCACCCTCGTCACCGTCGAAATGGTTTTGTTCGAGTGGCTGCGCAAAGCGGGCACTCCCGAATTCAAAGACATTCAAAACCGTTTGATCAAATAGGAAACCCGCCATGAAAACGCCCGTCGTCCTTTTGCCCGCCCTGCTGTGCAACGCGGGGCTGTTCATCCACCAGATCAAGGCGCTGGAAAACGAAGCCGACTTTTTCGTCCCCGATTTGGGGTTGGACACGACCGTCGCGGCGACGGCGCGGCGCGTTTTAGCCCAAATCAAAGGCGATTTCGTTCTGGGCGGCATTTCCATGGGCGGCTATGTCGCTTTTGAAATATTGCGCCAAGCCCCCGAACGGGTCAAAGGGCTGATTTTAATGGACACGAACGCGCACGCAGATCCCGAACCCGCGCGCAAAAAACGGGCGGAAATGATCGAAGCCGCGCAAACCGGCGGGATCGAATCCGTCATCGAACCGTCCTTGTTCAGCGTCGTCGCCCCGCGGCACCGCGAAAACGACCTGATCCGCCATGTTTTGGAACATATGGCGCGCGCGACCGGCGTTGAAAAGTACGTCAACGAACAGCGCGTCATTTCGACCCGTCCGGATTCAACGGAACTGCTGGAAAAAATCGCCTGCCCGACGCTGGTTCTGGGCGGCGAGGACGACGTTCTGTCCCCGCCGGAATCCATGGACGCGATCACCGCGCGCATCCCGACCGCGATCCACGCCGTCATCAAAGACAGCGGCCACCTGCCGCCGCTGGAAAATCCGGCCGCGACGACCGCCGCCCTGCGTGTTTTCCTGAACCGCGCGCGTATGCAAAAAAAGTGACGCGTTAGCGTTTTGTGAACCTTTACCCTTTAGAATCAACGGCGTATCGCTTTTGAAAGAGGCCGTTCATGCGCAAACTTCTGTTTTTCATCGCCTGTCTGGGATTGACCGCGCCGTCCGGCGCCGCGGCGCAATCCAACGATATCGAGGAAATCGGCAATCTGGCCGGCGCCGTCATGGCGTGCGGGGCGTACAAACCGCTTTACCAGTTCGAGGAAATCCTCAGCCGGTATTTCAGCAACACGTCGCCGAACCAAGCGGCGGAGGAAGCGTTGATCCGCCGTTACTCCGCGGCCAAAGTATCCACTTTCGCGCTGCAGAGCAAACGCAGCAAAGACGATTGCCCGCAAACGGTTTCCGATTTCACCCGCATGGGGATTTTCAAATTCGAGCTGTATTCCGACGGTTCGCTGAAAACACCCGAAGGCAAATTCCTGTTCCCGCGGGGACAGAAGAAACTGGCCGCCGAAGCCGTCAGAGTCTATCCGCGCAAAAAACGCTGATCATTCATTTTCCGGAATATCGACCAGATCCGCGCTTTGCAGCAGATCCAGCGGCGGATACACCCCCGTTTTGCGCGCCGCCGTCATATTCACGACCGCCAGCGGCCGCTGCGGCGTTTCGATCGGAATGTCATAGGCCTGCACCTTGTCGCGCAATATTTTCAACGCCTTGCGCCCCGCCAGACGGCCGACGTTGTAATACCGGTGAACCAAAGCGAACAGCGCGCCGTCGTGCCGCACCGCGCCTTCGGACGCCGAAAAAACGGGGATTGAAAACGCCGCCGCCGCGTCGATCAACGTTTTGCGGTGGGCGTTCATAAATGCGTCGGGCCCCAAATAAACCGCGTCAACCTTGGCGTCGGCCAGTTCGGCGACCAGCCCGTCGATCGCCGCCGCGTCCGGTTTGCCGTCGGCGTCCGCCGGAACGGGACGGTCAACCAGATCGAACCGCATCAGCGCGGCATACCGTTTCAGCTGGTCAACCGCGACCTGCGCGTTCGTTTCGGCCGGATTATATACGACGCCCAGCCGTTTGAACCCCGTCACCCGCCGCGCGTATTGCAGCTGGTCGGACATCGCGGCCAAATGCGTCACGCCGGTGATGTTGCGCCCCTGCGCCGCCAGCGAAGACACCAGCCCGCTTTCGACCGGCTGGGACACCACCATGAACACCGCGGGGACGGCGCCGTATTTCGCGACGGGGCCGTTGTTTTTCGTCCCCAGCATTTCCAACGTCGCCAGCGTCCCCCACGTCACCAGCAAATCGGGCGACGTTTCGGCCACTTCGGCGATCAACGCGGGAATCCCGTCCGTTTTCCGGTTCAAATCGCGCCGGATGATTTCCACGTCGGCGCGCGCGGATTTCAAATAATCCTGAAAACCGCGGCAGGCGTCCTCGCACCCGTTCCACAGCACCATGTACACCTTGGCCGGCGCGGCGGCGCAAACGGCCGGCGTCAATAAAAACATCAGGAACAGAAGTTTAAAAAGCCGTTTCACGCGCGAACCTTTCATTCACCCCGATCTGCACCCATCCGGCCGCCCCGTCGGCGTCGCTGACGGATTCCGCGGCGTTGTAATACCCGTCGCGCAGCGAAATCCTGCCCGTGCGCCGGTCGGCGTCGAACGCTTTGGCGGCGGCGCCCGATTCATACAGGACGCGGCCGTTTTTGTCCGTCACCAAAATGAATTCGATCTCTTTGTTTTGTTCGCGCAGGGCGTTCAGCACGCTTTCCAAACCGTTGACCGATTGGAACGGCACGCCGTTTTTCACCGCGCGTTCGATTTGCGCGCGGACGTTTTTGGCGACAACGCCCGCTTTGGCGGCGATCGCCGGCCGCAAATCGTTTTCAAACGATCCGGACAGGGCGGACACGCCGATTTTCACGCAGCCGATCAAAACCGCCGCGCCGACAACGACCGCCGACGCCCGCGCCGCGCCGCCGTTCAGGGCGAAACGCCCTTTCAAATCGCCGGACAGGAAAATCAGCACCCACGCCAACACGCCGGCGACGGCCATCCGGACGGAAAACCGCAGCGTCGTCGAAATCATCTTTTCCCGCATTCGCGCGGCCGGCGCCGTTTTGTATTCGGCGGCCAAGCATCCCTCGCGTTCGGCAAAGGCGTCGATCAAAGGCAGCCCGACCGTTTCCTTTCCCTCGTCGGGATCGACGAACGGCAATCGGGAACCGGCGCATTTTTCAATCCACTTTTCCGGCACGGCGGAACCCGTCTGCGCCGCGGCCGTCCCGAACAGGATACGCCCCGTCCGCGCGTCGAACACAAAGGCGGACAAAACGTCCGCGTCGTCGGCCGCGAATTTGATCAGCATCCGTTCAACCTTTTCGATTTCGGGCAAAGCCGCGCCCTTGTCCATTTCGACCTGTATCCGGTCGCGCAGACGCGTCATCGCGATTTGCGTTCCGGCGTCGCGCAAGGCGTTACCCGCGGTTTCATATTTCACGAACCGCGATCCGGCGAAAGCGAACACCGCCGCGCACCACAAAAGCGAAGCCAAAAGGGCGTGGGTTAAATGCTGACTGCGCATGAATCCGTCTTTCCCGATAAACACATAACGGATCAACTATACGCGCGCATTGTAAAAAAAGCGTGAACGCCTATTGCGGATACAGCGGCGGGACGGGCGGTTTTTCCCCGTTTTTCCCTGTTTTCGCCGCCGATTGCGCCGATTGGAAAACCGTCCAAAGCGCGTTGCCGTCCCATTTCGCCGCCCGTCCGCCGTACAGTGCGCCGTTCAGCTTTTCCACCTGATCCGTCAGCACCGCGTCATTGAAACGGCCGGCCAAAGCGGACAGGGTCAAAGGCGGCCTTTCCGGCCACAGGGATTGCCCGACGGCCAACAGGGCGGCTTTCGCCCGTTCGGCATCGCCGGAACGGCAGGCGGATTTCAAATCGCCCGCAGCCGTTCTTAACGACACGTTTTGACGCGCGCCGCCCTCCGCTTTTCCTTTGTTTTTGAAAAACAGATAACGCGCCGCCAGCCCCAACGCCGTCACGACGAAACATCCCGCCAATATTCCGGCCAGAAACAGCCGCAAAGGCGACTGGGCGGCGATTTTTTCCAAAACAGCCAACCCCTCCGCCGCCGCCGCGGGAGCGGGGGCGGACGCCGCCGGAACGGCCTCGGTTTCCGCCTTTTTTTCAACCGGCGGCGGCACGGTCTGCGCCGTGTTTTCCGGCCGGACGGGCGCGGAAACAGCCGCCCCCGTCACAACGACGGTTCGCGCGGGCAGGACGGCTTTGCGCGTTTGCCCCGACGCGACATCGAACCACGGAATTTCCAAAGCGGGCAGGACGACCCGCCCCGCCTCGGTCGGCATAAAGACGATCTGGCGCGTTTTCACGCCGACGATGCCGCCGTTGTCAAACACGTTTTTGGAATCCGTCTTTCCGGGGTACTGTTTATACGCGCTTCCGTCGGGAAAGACGACATCCGGAATTTGCGAATCCCGCGCCCCCGCCGCCGAAACGGTCACGGTGCGGGTCAGCGCGTCGCCCAAAGCGACCGATCCGCCCGCCGGTTCGACGGTTTCGGACACGGCGACGTTCGTCGCGGGCAACCACGCGCCGGTGACGTGATCGGGCTTTTCGCGCACGTTTAATTCAATGCCGGCGGTCTGCGCGGCGACGACCTTTTGCCCGCCGAACCCCGCCGTGAAAAATCCGCCGAAACCGAACGGATCGTCGTCCAAGTCCGCGTCACGGCCGTCCGGATCGCTGATCATCCCCTGAAAACGGAACGGGGGCAGCGCGACGCGGCCGGTTTTGTTTGAAAACAGCAGGTATTTGTATTCCAGCACGTCGTACAGCCGCCCGTTCACCGTTTCGCGCGACCGTTTCGCGTCCCCCCATTGTTCGGCGACGACGCCGTCGGCGCGCGGCGCCGCGACCGTCCCGTCCAGCAGCGGCGTTTGCACGAACGAATACAGCTTGACCGTCAAAACGGTTTGCTGGCCGACATAGGGGGTCTTGTCCGCGATTTCGGAACGGATGAAAACGTTTGATTGCCGCGCCGCGTCCGCCTTTTCACCCGACGGCGCGGAAACGGCCGTTCCGCCCGCGACGACCGTCAGCTTCAGCGGCTTGGTTTGTTCCCTGCCCGCGCGAATGGACGGCAGGACGACCTCGCCCGTTTTTTTGGGGATCAAGGTCAGGACGTTTTCGTTGAACGTCTGCGATTTGCCGTTGACATAGCTGGATTTATAGCTTTTGCGCTGCATGACGATCGTGAAATCGGCGTTCAAAACGGACACGTCGGGATCCGCCCCGCCGCCGTCCTGACGCAGGTAAAGCTGGAAACTTTCGCCCTCCGGAATGGTGGTGGCGCTGACGTTCGCCTGAAAATCCGCCGCGGCCGGACGGATTGAAAGCGCGGCCGCCCACAGCAACGCCGCCATGATCGTTTTTTTCATCATCTTACCCCTCCGTTCATCAGGTTGCGCCGCCTGATCCTTTCGCGCAGCAGCCCCGACGGGTCGTCCTGAATAACACTGAGCCACTGCATTTGTTCGCGTTTTTCGCGCTCGTCCGGATCGGCTTTTTGTCCCGACGGCGCGGATTGCCCGTTTTCACGCTTTTGTTCGTCCCCGTCCTGCGGCCGGACGTCGGCGGATTGCGGTTGATTTCTCTGTTGTCCCTTATCGTCGGCAGATTCGGATTGCGGCTGATTTTTCTGTTGCCCGTCCCGTTCCTGTTGACCTTGCGTCTGTTCCCGCCCTTTTTGATCTTGTTGAGATTGAGGTTCGGCCTGCTGCTGATTTTGGTTTTGCGGCCGGTTCGATCCCTGCCGCCCCTGCCCGCCGTTTTGTTGTTGATTCTGTTGTTGATCCTGATTTTGCTGTTGGTTTTGCTGCTGATTCTGCTGCTGATTGTTTTTCAGCCGGTCTTCCAGATATTTTTTGTTAAAGGCGGCGTCCGCGTGATCCGGATTTTCCTCCAAAACCTTTTTATAGGCTTCGATCGCCTGCCGATACTGTCCCGCCTGCGCCAGCGCGTTGCCCAGATTATACCGCGTTTCGGCGTCGTCCGGATCGCCCAGCGCCGCGGCGGCCGATTGAAAATCGCCGGATTTGTACAGCGCGACACCCCGCCAGCCGCGATCGGAAAACACATTCGCGTCGGCCGGTTTTTCACCCGACATGATGCGCAAAGCCTCTTTGCGTTCACTGCGCGTCCACAAATCGGAAACGTCCGCCCGCGCCTGAACCGGCGTCAAAGCCAGCAGCAAAACGCCCAGCCACCCTTTGCGGTATCCCAACGCGGCGAACGGCAGGATCAGCCAACACAACACTGCCCCGAAATCGCGCCACGCGTCCGCTTTCACATCCGTGTCCGAACCGCCGGACACGCCGCCCGCGTCCGCCGCGACGCCCGCGATCGCGTCCACGTCGGCGTCGTCCAATCCGGCCGCGCGGTAAATGCCGCCGCCGGAAACGGCGATTTTTTCCAGATTATCCGCCGTCAACGCCGACAGCACGGGCTTTCCGCCCGATTTCAAAAAAGTCCCGTCCGGCATTTGCAGCGGCGCGCCGCGTCCCGTTCCGACCCCCGAAACGGACACGGTGTATCCGTCGGATCTCAGCCTTTCCGCGGCCTTTCGCGCGGCGGCCTGATTTCCGCCGGAAACGTGCGCCCCGATCATCACGACGCGGCCGCGCGCCGATCCGGCCTGTTTCAACAACGCCCGCGCCTGATCCAGCGCCTTTGCCGCATCCGGCGTCCGGCCGCCCATCATGCCCGCCTGAACACTCGGCAGCATTTGGTCGATAACCCTGACATCCTGCGTCAAAGGAACGGCGACGAACGGTTCGTTGTCGTACAGCACCAGCGCGCTTTGCCCGTCCTTGGCCTTTTGCAGGAAATCGTGCAGTTTGAAACGCGCGCGATCCATACGCGACGGCTTGACATCCGACGGCGTCATAAAAACGGAAATGTCCAGCAGGTAAACGGTGTCAACACCCTTTTTCACCGCGGGCTGCGGCAGCCGTTCCCACGCGGGCCCCGCCAGCGAAAGCACAGCCAAAATCCAGCACGCGCCCGCCAAAACAGCCGGCACGAACGTTTTCGCCCCCGTTCCGGCGACCAGCTGCGGCCGCAGCAAAATCCGGTCGCAGAAATCGCGCCACAACCCGCCGTTCGACCGGCCTTTTCCGGCCAGAAACGGCAGCAAAAGCAATACGGACAATCCCCACAGCCATTCGGGACGCAAGAAATGAAATTCCGTCATGCGCGCCTCCCGACCAGCAGGGACAAAGCCCCCAGTGCGCTGAGAGCGAAAGCGGCCGCCAGCGGATAGTAAAACAACGCTTTCACGGGGCGGACGAACACGTCGTCGTTCGCCACGGGTTCCAGCGCGTCGATTTCCCCGTAAATGCGCGCCAGTTCCGCCGTATCCTTGGCGCGGAAATACCGGCCGCCTGTTTTTTGCGCGATTTCACGCAAGGCCGCCTCGTCGATTTCGTCGCCGCGCGGAATTTGCATCATCCCGAACAGCCCCGACAGCTGCATCGAATCCGATCCCGCGCCGACCGTATAAACTTTCACCCCCGCTTTTGCCGCCAGCTCGGCGGCTTCGGACGGTTTCATCGCCCCCGCGTTCGCGACGCCGTCCGACAGCAAAACGACGACCTTGCTTTTGGCCGGAACGTCCGCCATCGTTTTCAACGCCAGCCCCAGCGCGTCGCCGATCGCCGTCTGCGATCCGGCCATGCCGACATCCGCTTCGTCCAGCAAAGCGGACACCGTTTTCAAATCGTACGTCAGCGGAACATAGACATACGCCCGTTCGCCGAACAAAACGACGCCGACGCGGTCGCCCGCGCGTTTTTTGACAAAAGCGTCCGCCACCGCGCGCACGGCGTCCCACCGGCGCACGTTTTGATTTTGCAAAACGAAATCCGTTTCCCGCATCGACCCCGAAATGTCCAAAACCAGCATCAGGTTGCGCCCCTGCGACGGGACTTTGGCGGGTTCGCCCGTCCAACGCGGATTCGCCGCCGCCGTCACCAGCGCGATCCATATCAGCGCCCCCAGAAAACGCCGCCATTTCAACGCGCCCGAAAACGGCCGGACGCCCGCGGCGCGCAAATCGCGCACGTCGTCGAAAAAGGGGATTTTCAGCGCGTCGCCGCCGTTGTCGTTCACCCGCGGCAAAACGGCGCGCACGATGAACGGCAGCACCAGCAGCAAAAACATTTGAGGATAGGCGAAACCGGTCATAGGTTTTTCTCCAGCCATTTGCGGGCGGAAACCAGAAAATGCCGCCCCCGCCGCAAATCGTTTTCGGCGTCCGACGGCGCGAACGCTTGGTTTTCCAGCAAAAAAACGTCCTCTTCGTTCAAACGCGCCCCCGTGTCTTGCAAAAAATCCGTCCAATCCCGACCTGTCAAACCGGCCGTCCGCGTCCGCCCGAAACGGTGCAAAGCCGCCCGCCGCAGCAAAACCGACACCCGCGCGGCCAATCCGGAAACGTCGCCCGTGTCGAAAAAGGCGCGCCGCGCGGATTTCAAACAGTTAAACGCTTCGCGCCGGCGTCGCATCCGCGGGCTGTTGTATATCAGGATCGCCGCCGAAACGATTCCGGCGACCGCCCAGAAAACGGCCGTCCACCCCGCGCCCAACGGGAAAAAACCGTCCGCATACGGCGGGCGCGCCATCGCGATCAGCTCTTCCGTTCCGGCCTGCGGCGGCAAATCAATCATTCCGTTTTATTCCTTTCTTTGATGAAAGTAGGCGATTTGTTCACGACATTCAAGTTTACAACGCAAACATATTTTTAAAATCCTTTGCGGCTGGACAAACCGCGATTTTTAGCGCAAGATAGGACAACGTTTTTTAAGAGGTGTTTCATGTCAAACTTACCGGAACCTTCCCGCGTCGCGGCGGCCGGCGGCCAGCAGAGCCGCCAGCGGGACATCCGCAAAATCGACGACGTTCCCGCGCGTTACCGCAACCACCCGTCATTCGGAACGATGATCGACGATCCCGCCCATCACGGCGACCCGAACGGCAAAGTCCTGCGCGAAGCCATGACCGCGATAGAGGCCGAGTTTTCCGGCGCGGTCAAAGGCCCCGTTTCGCGATCCGACACCCCTTACATCGACTTTTACGACGGCGAAGGCCACCCGTTCGACATCAAAACCCCGCTGTCGCCGGACAAAGGGGACAAATGGGAATTCGACCCCGTTTCAAACGCGCAGACGATCCTGCACCAGCTGGACATGGATCACCCGAACAAATACACGGGGAAAAACGAACCCGTCGCCGTCATGATGGACACGACCTATATGACGCCCCGCGACCGCGACGCGCTGTGGCACGAATTGCGCAAAAACACCAAGGACGACCGCGCCCTGCTGAAACGCGTGTTCGAGGTCAACGTCGATCTGGACGGCCGCAAACCCGTCAGGGCGAAACAGCCCCTGACCGCGGCGCAGCTGGCCGTTTTAAGCGGGCGAGGCCGGTGATGTCGTTGAAAACGCGCTTTATTTTCCCCTTGCTGCTGGCGTTGTCCGGCTGCGTTCTCATCCCCGATTTTTATTCGCCGGAAATGGCGGACGGCTATACCGACGCCGAAAAGGGGATCGCCGCGTTCAACCGCGCGGATTACCAACAGGCTTTGCAATATCTGGCGCCCGCCGCCGAAAAAGGCGACATCGACGCGCAATACATGATCGGGATGATCCACCTGTACGGGCTGGCCGGCTATAAAAACAGCTTCGCCGCGCAGAAATGGCTGACGCTGGCGGCGCAGGCCGGACAGCGCGCCGCGCAGGAACAGCTGGCGTTTTTATATAACGACGAACTGTCGTCCGTTTACAACCCGATCGACGCGTACCATTGGTTCAGCATGATCATCGCCGACCGTCCGCAGTATCAGGAAAAGCTGAACAATCTGGAATGGACGCTGCGCAGCCGCGGATTGCTGGCCACGGCGAAAACCATTCCCGATCCGAAAAAGCCGCGGTACAAGGGCGTCGATTACAATTCTTTGTTCCCGCTGCGGTGAGGAATGGCAATGACCGATAAAAAATTTCTGTTTTTGACGCGCGGCGACTGGCTGGCGCTGATCGTCTGTCTGGCGGCCGGCGGTGCGCTGAGCGCGTTTCTGCTTTACGACGTTTTGTGCGATCTGGCGAACTATCACTATTACAACGGGTTCGCCTTTGTCCACAACCGTTACGACATTGATGTCGCCCCCGCCGGATACCACAGTTTTTTCAATCCGCTGCTGGACGCCGTCAACTGGTTTTTGATCAAACATCTGGACACGAAGCTGCGGCTTTATTTCGCGCTGACCGGATTGCCGTTCGGATTGCTGCTGTTCGTCTGCCTGAAAATCAACCGGCTGTTTTTCACCGATAAAATCGCCATCGCCGCGTCCATGATTTTGGGCGCGACCGGTTTTGCGACATGGTTTCAAATCGGTTCGACCAGCAACGAAATCCCCGTCGCGGTGTTGGTGCTGACCGCCCTTTATTGGATGTTAAAGGGGGAAAAGGAGCTGTTCGCCGCGTTTTTATTGGGCGCGGCCGCGGGGCTGAAACCGACGGCGGCGACTTATTGCCTGTCGTCCGGCATCGTGTTCATCGCGTTCAACCGCAGGGATTTCAAACGGATCGGTCTGTTCGCGCTGTGCGGTCTTCTCGGTTTTCTGGCGACGAACGGTTTTTGGATGTGCAAACTGTACGCGATGTATCAAAACCCGTTCTTTCCGTTTTTCAACGGCGTGTTCCGTTCGCCGTGGTTCGCGGCGGCGAATTTCACCCCGATGCAGCTGGAATCGCCCGATTTGAACACGTCCCTGCCGAAATTGCTGCTGCTGCCGCTGTTGCTGATTTCGGTGACGGAGGGAAGCGAACCGACGTTGGATCATATGACTTTTTCGGATTTCCGCTGGCTGTTCGCGGCCGTTTTGCTGGTCGTCTGGGCGGTTCGGGCGCGCCGGATCGAAATGACCCGTCCGGAAAAGTTTCTGGCGTTCTGGCTGATCGTTTCCTATGTCGTTTGGATCAAGGCGTTTCTGGTCGTGCGCTATCTGATCCCCGTCGAAATGATGCTGCCCGTCTTTTTCGTCAAAGCCGCTGCGTCGTGGCGTCCCCTGACGGGTTCGACCGTCAAGCAGGCGGTCAAAATCTCCGCCTGCGTCGTTTTGTTCGCGATGTGCGTCGGCACGGTTTGGAATTCGGGCGTGTGGGGCAAGCTGAGCGCCGGTGAAAACGCCCGTTTGCGGCCGGATTTTCCCGACAAGCTGATCGTCCCCGAAGACACGGTGTTTTTAACGTCCGGCAATCGCAATTCGATGTTTTTGGCGCAAGTGGCGGAAAAGGCGAAAATCCGGATCGTCAACAGGGATGAAAACCTGTGGCCGTTCATCGCCAAAACGAAATGGGGCGAAAAGATCAAAAACACCGCGAACGAACCGGCGATCAAAGCGTTGTGGATGACATCCGGCACGTCCGCCATCGCCGTTGACGGCATGACCTGCCGTCCGTTTCGGGCGGACATGGTTCACACGGTCTGCTTCCCCGACAAAATCGCCGGCGTCGCGTTTTTAATGTTCCAACCCTGACAGCGACAGGGCGGAATTTTCCAGCCGCTTGATTTCGTCGCGGATCTTCGCCGCCTGCTCGAATTCCAAATCCTCGGCGGCCTTGCGCATCTGCTTGGTCAGTTTGGCGATCGTGTCCTTCAATTTCTTTTCGGACGCGAACGCTTCCTTTTCCTTGCCCTGCGGCAAGTCCTCGACGCCTTCTTTTTCGCACAGTTCGCGCAGGATGTCCGACACGTCGCGCTTGATCGTTTTCGGCGTGATGTGGTGTTCAAGGTTGAACCGCTCCTGTTTTTCGCGGCGGCGCGCCGTTTCGCCCAAAGCGCGCTTCATCGAATCCGTGATTTTGTCGGCGTACAGGATCACGCGCCCGTCGGCGTTGCGGGCGGCGCGGCCGATCGTTTGGATCAGCGACCGGTCGGAACGCAGGAACCCCTCTTTGTCCGCGTCCAAAATGGCGACCAAAGCACATTCGGGAATGTCCAGCCCCTCGCGCAGCAGGTTGATGCCGACCAGCACGTCGAACACGCCCAACCGCAGATCCCGCACGATTTCAATGCGTTCCAGCGTGTCGATATCCGAATGCATATAGCGGACTTTGACGCCGTTTTCCGCCATGTACGCGGTCAGATCCTCGGCCATTTTCTTGGTCAGGGTGGTGACAAGGACGCGCTGCCCCTTTTCGGCGCAAGTCCTGCATTCCGCCAGCAAATCGTCAACCTGCGTCGAAACGGGGCGGACTTCGCATTTCGGGTCGAGCAGCCCCGTCGGGCGGATGATCTGTTCGACGAATTCGCCGCGCGTCTGTTTCAGCTCCCAATCGCCGGGGGTGGCGGAAACAAAGATCGTCTGCGGCCGCATCTTGTCCCATTCCTCGAATTTCAGCGGGCGGTTGTCGATGCAGCTGGGCAGCCGGAACCCGTAATTCGCCAGCGTGCTTTTGCGGTTGTAGTCGCCGCGGTACATTCCCCCGATCTGCGGCACGGAAACGTGGCTTTCGTCCACAAACAGGATCGCGTCTTTCGGCAGGTATTCAAACAGGGTCGGCGGCGGTTCGCCCGCGGCGCGCCCCGTCAGGTGGCGGGAATAGTTTTCGATGCCTTTGCAATGGCCGGTCGCCTCCAGCATTTCCAGATCGAAACGCGTGCGCTGTTCAATGCGTTCGGCCTCCAGCGGTTTGTTTTCGGCCGCGTAATAGGCCAGCCGTTCTTTCAATTCCGCGCGAATGGTCTTCATCGCTTGCGACAGGGCGGGACGCGGCGTGACGTAGTGGCTGGCGGGATAGACGGTGACCTCTTTCAATTCCAGCTTTTTTTCACCCGTCAGCGGGTCGAATTCGGACACGGATTCCAATTCGTCGCCGAAAAAGGACAGCCGCCACGCCAAATCCTCGTAATGGGACGGAAAGATGTCCAAAACGTCGCCCTTTAACCGGAACGTGCCGCGCGTGAACGACAGCTCGTTGCGCTGATACTGCAGTTCGACCAGCCGGCGGGCGATGTCGCGGATGTCGTAACTTTGCCCCGCCTGAACCGAAAACGCCATCGACGAATACGATTCCACGCTGCCCAAACCGTAAATGCACGACACGGACGCGACGATCACGACATCGCGGCGTTCCAACACGTTGCGCGTCGCCCCGTGGCGCATCCGGTCGATTTGTTCGTTGATCGCGGAATCCTTTTCGATATAAGTGTCCGTGCGCGGAATGTACGCTTCGGGCTGGTAATAGTCATAGTAGGAAACGAAGTATTCAACCGCGTTTTCGGGAAAGAACGACTTCATTTCGCCGTACAGCTGGGCGGCCAGAATCTTGTTCGGGGCAAGGATCAGCGCGGGACGGCGCGTCTGTTTGATGATTTGCGCCATCGTAAACGTCTTGCCCGATCCGGTCACGCCCATCAGCACCTGATCGCGTTCGCCGTTTTTCAATCCGTCCGTCAGCGCCCTGATCGCTTCGGGCTGGTCGCCGGCGGGTTCGTACGCGCTGACCAGCTTGAAATCTGCCGGCGCGTCGTTTTCCGGCCGGTTGTAAAGAGGCAGAATGACACTCAACGCTTTACCTTTCCTTTTCCGGCCGTTAAAATGACCGCCGTAACAATATAAGGACACGCGCCGCCCGATGCAATCCATTAACACAAAAAACCGTTCCGCGCTCTTTCACGTTTGCGCCGCTTTGCTGTTTTTGACGGCGGGCGGGCTGGTTTCCGCCGCGTTGAAATTCGAGCTGACCTACGATTACCTGCTGTACCACCATTACAACGGTTTCGCGTTTTTGAACGGGCGGCTGGGAACGGACATCGCCCCCGCGTCCGTCGCCACCTATTACAATCCGCTGTTGGACGCGCTGTTGTACAAGCTGAACGCGTATTTTCAAAACGACCGCGGCGGATATTATTTCGCGACCGGATTGCCGTTCGGCGCGATGCTGTTCGCTTTGTTCGAGATTTCGCTGCTGTTTTTCGATTTCAAAACGTTAAAGGGCAAACTGTGCTGCGCCGCCGTTTCAATCATCGGCGCGACGGGCGTCGCCGCGTGGTTTCAAATCGGAACGGCGACGCATGAAATTCCGGCCGCCGCCCTTGTTTTATCCGCGCTGTACCTGATCCTGCGCTTTCCCGATCATAAAAAGACCTACGCCGCCGCCGGTTTCCTGCTGGGCGCGGCCGCGGGGCTGAAGCTGACCGCCGCCGTTTATTGCGTTTCAACGGGCGTCGCGCTGATTTTATCGTACAAATCGCTGACAAAGCCGAAAACGTTCATCGCTTGGCTGGCCGCCGGCGGGCTGGCCGGATTTGCGGCGACGGACGGTTTTTGGGCGGTGATGCTGTGGAACGGTTTTCAAAACCCGTTTTTCCCGTTTTGGAACAAAGTGTTCAAATCGCCGTTTTATTTGAACGAAAACTACGTCGATCGCCTGCATTTGGACGGCGTCACGGCTTTTCAGCTGGCTTTCCTGCCGTTTTACCTGATCAACCACCCCTACACGTCCAACGTCGGCGCGCTGCAGGAACTGACCGATTTCAGGTTCGCCGCGCTGTTCGTCGCCGCCGCGTGCGCTTTGGTTTTCCGGTGCCGCCTGTCGCCGGTGATGAAAAAAACGGCGCTGTGGCTGGGCGTTTCATATCTCGTCTGGCTGGTGACGGCCGCCAATCTGCGTTTCGCCGTGCCGGTCGAGGCTTTGACCGCCGTCGTTTTGGTCGCGGCGTTCGCCCGATGGAAAAAGCCCGCGTCCCTGATCGGCGAAGCGTTGTACCTGTCCGCCGCCGTGATCGGAACGGCCGTTTTCGCGTCCACGACCGTTCTGTCCGCCCCTTGGGGGTTCGGAACGCGGGCGAACATTTTGAACGAACGGATCGTCCTGCCCGAAAACACGGTGTTGGAACTTTACCGTTTTCCGCTGGCGGGCGTCGCGGCCGAAATCGCCGAAACGAACCCGACGGTGAAAATCATCCTGTATTCCCCGTCCGACAACCAATGGAACGGGTGGGACATCGCGCGCATGGGGAAAATGAACGGACGGCGGACGGAATTGATCGCCAACGCCGCCGTCCGCGCCGCACTGTTCCAAGACGCATTCGGGCTGGTTTACGACGAAAATCCGGAATTGTTGAACTGGAACTGCCGGACGCCGGACGTGTCCGCGAATTTCAAAACCGTCCTGTTTTCGGATGTCAAGCTGTGCATCGAACCGAAAAAATAACGAAAAACCTCTTTACGGGCGGGGGCGACTAAAGTATGCTGACAACCGTTTTTTTCATCATTCACGGGGGTAGAAATGAGCATTGTCGCCGATCGTTTGCTGGCCGTCAAACCGTCCGCCACTTTGGCCGTCACGACCAAAGCCAAGGAATTGAAAGCGCAGGGCGTTGACGTTATTGATCTGGGGATCGGGGAACCGGATTTCCCGACGCCGAAACACATTTGCGACGCGGCCAAAGCCGCCCTTGACCGCGGGGAAACAAAATATGTTCCCGTCGCGGGGACTTTGGCTTTCCGTCAGGCGATCTGCGACAAATTGAAACGCGAAAACGGGCTGGACTACACGCCCGACCGGATCACCGTGAACTGCGGGGGAAAGGGGACGCTGTTCAACATCATCATGGCGACCGTCAATCCCGACGACGAAGTCATCATCCCCGCGCCTTACTGGGTGTCCTATCCCGACATGGTGCGCATCGCGCAGGGAACGCCTGTGTTCGTGACGGGCAAAGAGGAAACGGGTTTCAAAATCACGCCCGAAGATTTGGAAAAAGCGATCACCCCGAAAACAAAATGGTTCATTTTGAATTCGCCGTCGAACCCGTCCGGCGCGGCCTATACGGTTGACGAACTGCGCGCGCTGGCCGAAGTGCTGAAAAAACATCCGCACGTTTGGATCATCAGCGACGAAATCTACGAACACATCGTTTACGACGGCTTTGAATCGCACAGCATCGCCGCCGTCGCGCCGGAATTGAAAGACCGCACCATGACCGTCAACGGGCTGGCCAAATCCTATTCCATGACGGGATGGCGCGTCGGTTACGCCGCGGGCCCCGCCGAAGTGATCAAGGCCGCGAACAAAATCCAATCGCAAAGCACGTCGCACGCCGTTTCGTTCTGTCAATCCGCCGGCGTCGTCGCGCTGAACTCCCCGCTGGATTTTTTGAAAGAGCGCAACGACATTTTCAAAGCGCGCCGCGATATGGTCGTCGCCGCCCTGAACGCGATCGACGGCGTTTCCTGCCGCACGCCGGAGGGGGCGTTCTATCTGTACCCGTCCATCGCGGGATGCATCGGCAAAAAAACGCCGGCCGGCAAAGTCATTGAAAACGAAACGGATTTCGTGACCGCCCTGCTGGAAACCGAAGGCGTCGCCGTCGTTCCGGGGGTGGCGTTCGGGTTGTCGCCGTATTTCCGCCTGTCCTACGCGACATCGACGGAATTGTTGGAAAAGGCTTGCGGCCGGATCAAAAAATTCTGCGATTCCCTGATTTAAGGAAAAGCCCTTCCGCTAAAAAAAACGGAAGGGTTTTTCATTTCAGGAAAACGACAGGTACGCCTGATCGCCGTTGATTTTGAACATCAGCGTCACGCCGGATGCGCGCAATTCATCCTCGTCGATCAGGGACGGATCGCCCAGCCGGACGCAAACGCCGCCGTCGGCTTCGCTTTCCGTCGATTTGATATTGGCCTCCCCGCCCAGCGCGGCGCGCACGCCGTCGGATAAAGCAGGGGCGGAAATGACGGGAACGTCCGCGCCGGAACGCAGGAACTCCTCCATCTCCGTTTTCAAATTTTCGGACATCGTGCCGAAAACGGCTTGGACGCCGTTGCCGACGCGCATCACGCCCGTCGCGCCCAACGCTTTCAATTCCGAATCGCGCGCCTTGGCCGGATCCTTTAAAATCAGCCGCAGCCGCGTAATGCAGGCGTCAAGGTTTTGAATGTTGTCCCGTCCGCCGAACGCGGCCACCAACCGCGCCGCCGTTTGCCTTTTCGCCCCGCGGCCGTCATCGTCCGGCGCGTCTTCGGCCGTTGCGTCGTCGTCGCGGCCGGGGGTTTTCATATCGAACGCCGTGATGAAAAACCGGAACACTGCATAGTAAACGACCGCGTAAACGGGCCCCAGAACAAACACCAGCCACGGTTTCGTGTCCAGCGCGTAAAACAGCCCGAAATCTATCGCCCCTTGCGAAAACGTGTAGCCGATATGCGCGCCGGCCAGATTGACGGCGGCAAAAGCCGTGCCGACCAGCGCGGCGTGAACGAAATACAGCGCGGGCGCGGCGAACAGGAACGTGAATTCCAACGGTTCGGTGATCCCCGTCAAAAACGCGGTCAACGCGCCGGACGCCATGATCCCGCCGACTTTCAGCCTGTTTTCCGGCTTTGCGGTTTGCCAGATCGCCAACGCCGCGGCGGGCAGGCCGAACATTTTGATCAAAAACCCGCCGCCCAAAATTCCGGCCGTCGGATCGCCCGCGAAAAACCGCGGAATGTCGCCGGTGACGACCTCGCCCGCTTTGTTCACATACGACCCGATTTCAAAGAAAAACGGCACGTTCCAGATATGGTGCAGCCCGAACGGCAGCAGCAGCCGTTCGACAAACCCGTAGGTCGCGCCGGCCACCGCGGGCGCGCTGTACGCCGCCCACATGGAAAACGCGTTGATCAGTTCCTGCACAGGCGGCCAGAACAGGCTGAGCGCGACGCCCAGAACGATCGCGATCAGGGACGTCAAAATCGGCACGGAACGCTTGCCCGCGAAAAACCCCAGATAAGGCGGCAGGCGGACGCGGTAAAACCGTTTATACACCCACGCCGCGACGACGCCGGCAAACAACCCGCCGAACACGCCGGTCTGAATGGTTTTGATCCCCGCGTTCGTCGAAACGATCCGGCGCGCGAAATCGACATCGTACCCCAGCGCGTCGGCCAAAATCCCCAACGTTTCCCGTTCGGGCGACACATGAAACCACAAAACGTCCGCCATGACGCCCATCGTCGCCTGCAGCACCAGAAACCCCGTCACAGCCGCCAAAGCCGCGACGCCGTCGTTGTCGGTCAGCCCCAGCGTCGTGCCGATCGCGAAAATCAGCGGCATATTGTCGAAAATGACGTTGCCGCATTGGGTCATGACCTGCGGAATGACGGCCGGAATCCACGACACTTCCGCATTCAACAGCCCCGATCCGATCCCCAGCAGCAGCCCCGCGACGGGCAGGACGGCGACCGGCAGCATCAGGGATTTTCCGATTTGCTGCAAAAACATAAAGGCTTTCTTTCCCATGGCGGACACTCCTATTTTTTCAAAAATTCCCCGATTTTCGACCGGACGGCGGCGGCCGTTTCCAATTCCAGCACCTCTTGCGCCAACCGGCGGCAACGGTCGATCGACAAAGCCCTGACCGCCGCTTTGACGGCCGGAACGGCGGACGGCGCGACGCTTAATTCATCCGCGCCCAAACCGATCAGGACGGGAACGGCCGCCGATTCGCCCGCCGCCGCGCCGCAAACGCCGACCCGCCGCCCGTGTTTTTTCGCCGCGTCCGCCGTTTGTTTGATCAGCCGCAGAACCGCCGGATGCAAAGCGTCGGTAAAATCCGCCAATCGGGCGTTGCCGCGATCCGCCGCCATGGTGTATTGCGTCAAATCGTTCGTCCCGATCGAAAAGAAATCGACATGACGCGCAAAAACATCGGCCATAACCGCCGCGGCGGGAACCTCCACCATCATGCCGACGCCGACGGGCGCGGCGACGTTCAGCCGTTCGCGCTCCTCCGCGACGATTTGTTTGGCGCGGATCAGTTCGCCGACATCCGCGACCATCGGAAACATCAGCCGCAGTCCCGTTTTTCCGGCCGCGCGCAAAATTGCGCGGATCTGCGCGCGAAACACCTCGGTTTCGATCAGCGACAGACGGATGCCGCGAACGCCCAGAAAGGGATTGTCCTCCCGCGGCATTTGCAGATAGGTCAAAGGCTTGTCCCCGCCGGCATCCAATGTACGCACGATCAGCGTCCTTTCCGCCCCCAGCGTTTCCGCAACGGCCGCATAGGCGGCGGCCTGCTCGTCTTCGTCCGGCGCGCGCCCGCGTCCCGAAAACAGGAATTCGGAACGCAACAAACCGACGCCGTCACCGCCGTTTTCAACAACCTGCGCCGCCTCTTTGACGGCGGATATGTTGCCGCAAACCTCGATCCGCGCACCGTCCGCCGTCACGGCGGGCTTGTCCTTTTCCTTGAACAACGCGGCACGGATTTCACGGTCTGTCCGTTCCCGCAAAACGGCCTTTTTGCACAGCAAGGCATCAGGGTTCACGCGCAATTCGCCTTTTGTCCCGTCCAACAAAACGGACGTGCCGTTTAAAATGTCCAGCACCTTTTCCGGCAATCCGGCGACGGCGGGCAACATCAGCGACCGCGCCAGTATCGCCGCGTGCGAAGCCGCCCCGCCCCCGACGGTCGCGAAACCGGCAACCTTTCCGCGATCCAGCGACGCCGTGTCCGACGGGGACAGTTCCCGCGCAATCAAAACGGCGTTATCGGGCAGGCAAAGCTTTTGTTCGACCTCACCCGTTATCAAACGCAACACGCGCCGCCCGACATCCCGCAGATCCTGCGCCCGTCCGGCCAGCAACCCGTTTTTCATTTCGGCCAGAATCCCCGCCTGACGCTCAACCGCCGTTCGCCACGCGAACGCCGCGCTGCGCCCTTTGGCGATCAGCTCCGCCGTTTCCGCGGCCAATTCCGGATCGTTCAGCAATTCGCGGTGCGCTTTGAAAATGGCAGCCTTGTTTTCGCCGATATCGCGGCGCGTTCGGTCGAACAGGTCGGACAGCTGTTCGTCCGCCTCCGCCAACGCGCGGGTCATCTTTTCCCGTTCCTGCGCGGGAGTTGCGCCAAACTCTTCGATTTCAATCGCGGCGTCTTGCAACCGGACGGCCACGCCGACCGCCACACCCGACGACACCGGAACGCCCGAATAAACACTGCCGTCATCATCGCGCCGCGCCGCGGGTGATTCGGAAACGGCCGCGTCCTGTTCTGCGGCGGATCGAATCAAATCCTCGCCCAATCCCGATTCGATCAAAGGGATCAGGGATTTTACGGCAGCCTGCGCGTCACCCCCCTCGGCCGTCAGACGGACGACATCGCCTTTTTGAACGTCCAGTCCCATAACGGCGACCAGACTTTTGGCGTTGGCGGAACGATCCCCTTTCCACAACAGGATCGACGCCGAAAACCGTTTCGCCGCGTTTGTCAAAACCGCGATCGGCCGCGCGTGCAGCCCCGCCGGATTTTTGATTGTCATCCCCCACGATTCGACACGGTCGCCCGCCGCGTTTCCGGCCGTTTCCTCCGCCGCCGCGGCGACGCGCAGCACGACATCCGCGCCCGCGGCGACATCCCGTCCGGACAGCAGCAGCTCGACCCCCGCCGTCCGGCCGACGACGACCATTTCCGTCAGCAGGCTTTTCCCGCCGCTTTCAATCGTTTCGGGATCGAACGCGATCAGCGGATCGCCCCGATTCACGCTTTGCCCGACGGCCGTCCGAACATCAAACCCCGCGCCTTTGAGCATAACGGTGTCCAGCCCGATGTGCAGCAAAACCTCCGTCCCCGACGCCGTTTTCAACGTCAAAGCGTGACGCGCGGAATGAATGTTCGTCACAACGCCGCCGCACGGCGCACGCAAGATGAACGATGTCGGCGCGAACGCCGCCCCGTCCCCGATCGTTTTTTGCGAAAACACCTGATCCGGCACGGATTCGACCGGCACAACCCTGCCCGAAACGGGCGCGTACAATTCCAACACATCATCATCTGTCATCATATTCCCTCCGAACCGCGGACTTTCATCCAGTCTAATGCCGAACGCCGCACATTCCCATACGGCAACAAGGCTATAGGGGCGGAGCGGAAAAATGCGGATAATGAAAATGAAAAAGCCCTCCGTTTGGAGGGCTGTCGTTCAAACGTTGTAATCGGCGGCCGGTTTGGCGGCGGACGTTCCGTATTGCGCCGACACTTTGCGCGCGGCCTCGTACGCGTCCAGCTGACGGGTCATCGCTTCGGGGAACCACGACGCGGCGGGGGACACGGACTGCGACGACGCCGACGGCAGTTTGTCCCGCTGATACCCGAACCCGTCCGCGGAAACCTGCGCGCGAATCGCCGCTGTGTCGATCGGGGTGGATCGTTTTTGCGCCAGCGTCGTGTTGGCTTCGTCGATCGTTTTGTTCTTGGCCTGCTGACGCATTTCGTCCATCCTCATGCGCTTGGCGGCGTCGGACGCGGAAACCGTCGGCATTTGGGCGATCCCGAATTGGTGTTGCGCGTTATGGAACCGCGCGGCTTTGTCCATGGAAAACACCTTTTCATTCGCCGACGGCGCGCGCGTTTTTTGAACGGATTGAGCTGTTTCGCGCGCTTTCGCCTTTGCGGCGGACATATTATAAGGGGATTCTTTGCCGATCAGCCTTTCCGGTTTTTGCGAAAATCCGGTTCTGGCCAGCTCCGCGTTCAAACGGCTGCCCGGTTTGACTTCCGCGTCCGCGGCGACCAAAGGCGTCAACTCTTCTTTCACGGCCGGAACGGCGGCGCTTTGCGGTGCAAAATTTTCCTGCGCGACCAAAACGACGGGGGCGGCCGACACCGCGGCGACGGGCTGCGCGTCCGTTGTTTCCGCCTTTGCTTCCGCCACCGGTTCGACGGCGGCGTCAACACCGATCAGTTGACCGAAATCCGCCGCCGGCTTTGACGCTAAAGCGGTTTGAAACGTCACCCCGTCCTGCCAGACGGCCATATCAACCCTGAAATCCGTGCTTAACATTGTCAGCCTCCGTTTATATTTTCCTAATACTTAGCAATTTTCGTGCCAAGTATTTTTGTTTAAAAACGGCGAAAGCCCCCGTATGATGAAACCATCCCTTTGAAACGGAGAATGCCCATGCGCCAGATTTTGATTTATTCGCCCGCCGAAAAACCCAGACAAGCCTTGGCCGGCGAAATTCGCGTGCTGGAAATCGCGCAGGAGGTTGTGGAAACACCGTCGTTTGACGAAGCGGTTTCCTTTTTGCAAAACGAACGGTTTTCGGCGGTGATCGCCGACGATCCGACGCCGGAACAGCATTTGCTGCTGTCGTCCGTGCGGTGCGGCGTTCCGGCGTTTTATCTGGTGTCGCGGCCGTTTCCGGCGGACGATGTCCAAATGTTTCAAAAACCCGTCCGCCTGCCCGTGTTTTTAACGGCTTTGGTCGCCGCCGCCGCCCAATTCGAGCAAAGCGACGACGCCAGCGTTTTTCTGGGAAAATGGAAATTCAATTTCGCCGCGAAAACCCTGACGTTCAAGGATGCCGAGATCCGCCTGACGGACAAGGAAGCCGCCCTGCTGAACTGTCTGCACCGCCACGACGCGCCGGTCGATCGGGAAACGCTGCTGCGCGAAATATGGGGATACGGCGACGGCGTGTCCACGCACACGCTGGAAACGCACATCTACCGCCTGCGCCAGAAATTGGAAACGACGGGAATATCGTTCACGATCGCGAACGGCGAAGGCTACAAACTGCTGTGCGCCCCCGTTTGATCATTTGATGTAATTGTCGCGCATTTTGCGCAGACGGCGCGCTTTTTGCGTCGGCGTTTCGTCCATGTCGCGGTCGCGGATGCGGATTTTCAGCGCGTCGAAAGCGTCCCCGACCGGAATGAAACCGTCGCGGCTTTCGATCAGGCTTTTGCCCGCGTGCGCCAACCCGATCGCATTGCCGTTTTCATCCACCAGAATACCGCCCAGCGTGACGCTTTGAACGTTGGTGTTCGTCAAAATGTCAACGCCGGTGTCGCTGAACCGGTATCCGGCGACCTTGCCTTTTTCCATGGCGCCCTCGAACCCGCCGCGCATCGGCGTGCCGATCGCGTAGAACGGTTCCCCGACATCGGGCAGATCCAGACGCAACGGAACCGGCCAATTATATTTGTCAAATTCCGTCGGCGTCATGTAAAGCAGCGCGACATCCTTGTCCCTGTTCACACGCAACACCATGGACGACGCGACGCGGCCGTCCAGAAATTCCGTTTTGACAAAGGTCGTTTTCTTGGCGATTTCATAGTTCGTCAAAACCAGCGACGGCGCGATGATCAACCCCGAACCGACTTCCTCTTCATTGGTGACGGCGACGACGCTGGAACGGATGCGGTACAGGCGGATCGGCGACAGATAGCGGAACGGTTTTTGATTGTTGATCGTAATCCAACCATCTACGGGCGAAACGATAAAACCGGATTTTTCCTCCGCCCGTTCCAATGCGGACGACAGATCGTAGCTTTCAAAGAATCCGGTCAGCGGAATGACGGGCAGAACACGACCGAACAGCCCTTTTTCCAACGGCGGATCACGCAACAGACGGGCGAAAATCCCGTTGCCGTCGTTTCTGTCCGACAAACCGTGCGCCAACACGCCCGCCCCGATCGAATCGCCGACGCCGCGGCCGATTATGCCCGATTCCGTCCCGTCGTCGTTCAATCCGCGGCCGGACAAACCGGATTCGGCGCCGTCATCATTCAACCCGCGGCCGGACAGCCCCTTCCCCGTTCCGGCGCCCAGCTCTTTGCTCAACCGTTCCAAACGCTCCAGCTGTTCGGGGGTCAGCGCCACCCCCTGCGATTTCAACCGTTCCAGCTCCGCCAGATCGTGCAGGTCGCCGTCCCCTTTTTCCAATTTGCCGCCAATCAGCCGGTGAACGTCGCCGGCCAGCTTTTCCAACGTTTCCAAATCGCGTTCGCGTTTGCGTTCGTTATAAAACTCCATACGTTTGCGGCGATAGGACGAACGCAGCTTTTTATATTTTTTATGCTCGTAAGCCAGCGCATCAAATTCCGCCTTTGCCCGCCGCAATTCCGACGGATCGGGAACGTTACGCATCGTCTGCAAAAACCCCGGCATTCCGATGATCCGCACCAACGCGTCGGCGAACGCCTTTTCGACCAGCCGGACTTCGCCGTCGCGGATCGGGGTTTGGATTTCCGCGTAGCCGCGGGTGACATCCTCCCAATACAATTTGCGATTGAACGGCGTCATCACGCGCCACAGCACCTGAATTTCCGCCGAACCGCTGCGCAGCTGCGAATAATTGCGGGTGCGCCAGTCGTATTGATCGCAAACGTTGACGAACAAATCCTTGATTTCCGCCGTGATGACATATCCGGGCAGCAAATCGGGACGCTCCGCCCCGATCGAATACGGAAAATAAGGGTTGTCCTTTCGCACGATGACGGGGAAAAGTTCGTTCATCTCTTCAAAAAAGACGTTGTCGAACTTCATGTCGCGGCGCATGGCGCGGCCTTCGTTCAAAACGATGTTCTTTTCCGCGCGGCGGCATCCGAACAGCTTGAAATTGTAACGCCCGATATCCTTGCCCCATTCGTCGGCCGTCCGGTTGCGGTTGATTTTGAAATCGACGTATTCCAGCTTGACCGGCGCCAGTTTCGGATCGAACGTGAACAGATTGCGCGCCAGTTCCGACGCGGCCGAATCATAAACGGGCGTCGCGCGGCCGCCGTCGATCACGATCGCGGTTTGGGCAGCGGCGGGCATCTGAACGGCGCGGAAAAACAGCACTATGAATAAAAAATGTTTTAATTTCATCAGATACCTTTATATATTGATTCAGCCTGTTTTACATAATCAGAAAAACATTAAAAAATGTTTTAGTTTTCTTAAGGGGATCCGCCATGTACCTGTTGCCCGCGATTGATTTGAAAGACGGAAAATGCGTCCGTTTGAAACAAGGCGACATGAATCAGGCCACCGTGTTCGGGAACGATCCCGCCGAACGGGCGAAAAGCTTTGCCGGACAAGGCGCGGAATGGATTCATATCGTCGATCTGGACGGCGCGTTCGCCGGAAAGCCCGTCAATACGCGGCCGGTGGAGGACATTTTGAAATCGGTTGACGTGAAAATCGAACTGGGCGGCGGCATCCGCACGCTGGATTCGATCGAACGCTGGCTGGACAAGGGGGTGACGCGCGTCATTCTGGGCACGGCCGCCCTGCGCGACCCCGAATTTGTCAAATCGGCGTGCCAGCTGTTCCCCGACCGCGTCGCCGTCGGCATTGATGCCAAGGACGGTTTCGTCGCCGTCGAAGGGTGGGCGGAAACGTCGGCCGTGACGGCGGTTGATCTGGCGCGGGAATTTGAATCCGCCGGCGTTTGCGCGATCATTTACACCGACATCGCGCGCGACGGCGTTCTGACGGGGCCCAACCTGCCCGCGACGGTCGCGCTGGCCAAATCGGTGTCGATCCCCGTCATCGTTTCGGGCGGCGTTTCATCGCTGGACGACATCCGGAACTGCAAAGCGCGCGAAAACGACAACATCGCGGGCGTGATCGCGGGACGGGCGATTTACGACGGCCGGTTCACGGTCGCGCAGGCCGTGCAAACATTGAAAGGATGAAATATGACGGCGGAGGTTTTAAACAGACTGTTTGCCACGATTCAAAGCCGCAGGGGCGGCGATCCGGCAACCTCTTACACGGCGAAGCTGTTCGCCAAGGGGACGGGGCGCATCGCGCAAAAGGTCGGCGAGGAAGCCGTTGAAACGGTCATCGCGGCGGTGGCGCGCGACACGGCGCACGTCGCGGCGGAAAGCGCGGATCTGCTGTACCATTTGTGCGTTTTATGGGCGGACGCGGGGATATCCCCCGACGACGTGTTCAACGTTTTGGAACAAAGGGAGGGCGTTTCCGGCATTGCGGAAAAGGCTGCCCGACCGAAGGAGTGATAAAATGAAAACTTATGATGAAAACAACGTTTTTGCGAAAATGCTGAAAGGGGACATCCCCGTCAATAAAATTTACGAAGACGACCACGCGATCGCCTTTGCAGACATCCACCCCAAGGCGCCCGTCCACCTGCTGGTGATTCCGAAAGGCGCATATACGGACTTTTCCGATTTCACCGCCCGCGCGTCGAATGACGAGATTTCCGGATTTTTCAAGGCGGTCGGAAAAGTCGCCGAACAGCAGGGGCTGCCCGAAAACGGATACCGGCTGGTCATGAACACGGGACGCGACGGCGGACAGGAAGTGCCGCATCTGCACGTCCACATTCTGGCCGGCAAAAAATTGCCGATGTGATACGGAAAAGGCGGGAGGACATCCCGCCTTTTGATTATTTGCCCAGTTCTCGCGACCGGATTTGCGCGGCCTTTACCGCTTGAATCATCAACGGCTCGAACCCCGTTTCCGGATTCATCAAAACATCCAAAGCCGCCGCCGTCGTCCCGTTCGGCGTCGTCACGTTTTGCCGCAGCTTCGCCGGCGTTTCATCGCTTTGCGTCATCAGCCGCGCGGAACCGGCCACCGTCGCCTTTGCCAGCTTTTCGGCCGTGTCGTCGGGCAGGCCGGCCGCCTTGGCCGCCGCCGTCAACGCTTCGGTCAGGTAAAAGACATAGGCGGGGCCGCTGCCCGAAACGGCCGTCACGGCGTCGATCTGCCCTTCGTCGTCCAGCCAGACCGTTTCCCCGCAGGCGGACAGGATTTCCTCGACCGCCTTTTTCTGTTCCGCCGACGCTTCGGGCGACGGCTTCACCCCCGTGATGCCCGCGCCGATCGCGGCCGGCGTGTTCGGCATCGCGCGGAAAACGACCGTGTCTTTCCCCAGTTTTTCCTTGAACCATTCGATTTTGCGCCCCGCGATGATGGACAGGACGGCCGCCCGTTTATCCGTAAAGGATTTCAAATCGCCGACGACCTGTTCGATCATGAACGGCTTGACCGCCAAAAAAACGAAATCAGGCGCGAAATCCGCCAGATCGCGCGCCGACGCCGCGCTTGCGACCCCCGCGGCCGCCAGCTTTTCACGCGTTTTTTCATCCGGTTCGGCCACGCGGATGTTTTCGGGCTTGAACCCTTTTTTCAGCAGGCCGTTCAAAACGGAACCGCCCATTTTGCCGCACCCGACCAGTAAAATCGAAAGATCCTCTTTCATCCGAAGCACTCCTTTTTACGGAAATTTTCCCTAAAATAGGACGTTTCCGACTCTTTTTAAAGAAAAACATTTGAGGAAAAGCCCCTTTTGGGCTTATAACTGATTTACAATTCATAAAAAACACGAGGGTGCTATGTATGTGATTACGGGCGGCGCCGGCTTTTTGGGATCGAACCTCGCGGCCGGCATAGAAGAACGGGGTATGGGCGAAATCACGGTCGTTGACCGTTTTGAAAAGGACAACCGCTGGCGCAACATCGCCAAACGGTCGCTGCGCGAAATCGTTTTTCCGGAAAACGTTTTTGAATACCTCGACCGGCACGCGGGACGGATCGACGCCGTGCTGCACATCAACTACACCGGTTTCGACCCCGAAGACAACGTTGACGCGCTGATCGACGACCGCATCCATTTGACGTGGCGGCTGTGGTCGTGGTGCGCCCACCATCAGGTGCCGTTCATTTACGATTCGACCGCGGGCGTTTACGGGGACGGGTCGCTGGGGTTCAAGGACGACGACACCGCCGCCGGACTGGCCAAGCTGCGCCCGCTGTCCGCCGCCGCGTGGACGAAGCTGTTCCTTGACCGCAAGATCATCGACACGATCAACCGCGGGGAAAACACGCCGCCGCAATGGATCGGCCTGCGGTGTTTCAACCTGTACGGCCCCAACGAATACCACAGCACCCGCCACCAAAGCGTCGTCCCCCGCATTTTCAACGCCGCCAAAAACGGCAAGCTGTTCCCGTTGTTCAAATCCGAAAATCCGGCCTATAAGGACGGGGAGCAGATGCGCGATTTCATGTGGATCGACGACACCGTTGACGTGATCCTGTGGCTGCTGCAGCATCCGGAAATCAGCGGGCTTTTCAACATCGGCACGGGTCAGGCGCGGACGTACGCCGACGTTTTGCGCGCCGTCTATACCGCCGTCGGGGAAAAACCCGAAATGGATTTCATGGATCTGCCCGCCGAAATCAAGGGACAGTACCAGTATTTCACACAGGCCGACATCCAGAAACTGCGTTCGGCCGGATACACGAAACCTTTCACTTCGCTGGAGGAAGGCGTCGCGAAATACGTCAAGTATCTGGAATCCGACGATCCGTACAGATAAAGCCGCGGGGAAAACGTCATGACTTATCAAGGCATCACCTTTCCGGACATCGACCCCGTCGCCGTTCATTTCGGCCCGTTCGGGCTGCGGTGGTATTCGCTGGCCTATCTGGCCGGCATCGTCTGCGCGTGGTTTCTGGTGCGCCGGATGGTGCGCCGGTACCCCGGCCAAGTGACGGAAACCATGGTGGACGACGTGATTTTCTGGGGCACGGTCGGATTGATCGCCGGCGGACGGCTGGGGTACGTTTTGTTCTACAACCTCGGCTATTACCTTGAAAACCCGTTTCAAATCCTCGCGTTGTGGAAAGGCGGGATGTCGTTTCACGGCGCGCTGATCGGCGTGATCATCGCGGTCTGGTTCTACGCCCGCAGCGTCAAAACCGGATTTTTCCACTTTACGGACATTCTGGCGTGCGTGACGCCGATCGGGCTGTTTTTCGGGCGGCTGGCGAACTTCGTCAATTCCGAACTGTACGGCCGGATCACCGTTTCCGTACCGTGGGCGGTTGTTTTCCCCAACGGCGGCCCCCTGCCCCGCCACCCCAGCCAGCTGTACGAAGCGGGATTCGAGGGCGTGTTGCTGTTTTGCGTGCTGTATTTTTTGTGGACGCGCAGCGTGTGGGTCAGAATCCGCCCCGGATTCGTTTCCGGCCTGTTTTTGACGGGATACGCCGTCGCGCGCGGAGTCGTTGAAAATTTCCGCGAACCCGACGCGCAAATCGGTTTCCTGTTCGCCCGAATCACCATGGGACAGGCGCTGACCGTCCCGATGCTGCTGGGCGGGCTGGCAATAATGCTATGGGCGGCGAAAAAAGCTTAGACATACGGGCGGCGGTCTGCTATTTCATAAAGGAATACGCAACACCGCAGCGCTTTGAGGGATCATGCCGATAAATTTCAAAAAACGGGGCTTTTTCAAAACAATCGCTTTATTGCTTCGCGTAAAGCTGGTCGTCCCCATGCTGCGGTCGAAAGCGGCGCCGGAAATCACGGCGCGCGGTTCGCTGGTCGGCATGGGATGGGCGATGACCCCGCTGGTCGGCATCCAGATGTATCTGGTTTTCATGACGTGGCTGTTCACCCGCAAGGTGTTCAAATGGGATTTCAGCCTGCCGGTCGGATTGGCGTGGACGTGGGTGACGAACGTGTTCACCGTCCCGCCTTTTTATTACACGTTTTACGTCACCGGAAAGATTATGACGGGGACGTTCGCCGAACGCACGACTTACGCCAAATTTTACGACCTGATCAAAACGATCCTGAACGAAAACGGAATCGTCGAAGCGTTAAAGGCCACCGCCGCCGTTTTGATCAAGGATTGGGGATTTTCCATGATGATCGGTTCCCTGCCGTGGATCGTTTTCGGCGGGTGGGGCGCGTACGCGTGGACGCTGTGGTACATCCGGCGGCGGCGCAAAACGTTGGAAAAACGTCTGGCCGGCAAGCAGAAAAAGCTTGAAAAGAAAATCGAAACGACGCAAAAGAATTTTGAACGCAAAATCGAAAAGGTCGGCCGGAAGCTGGAAATCAGCCAGCAGCGGTTTGAAAACCGGCAGAAAAAATTGGAAGACAAACTGGAACAAACCATCGCCGCGCGGCAGGAAGCGCAGGAAACATCGACTGAACAAAATACGGACGACGTTTGATGACCGAAACGACATTGTGCTTTGCTGAAAACATCCGATCCCGATTCTTCACCCGCAAAAACGGCGTTTCAACGGGCGATTTCGCTTCGCTGAACTGCTCGGTCAAGGTCGGGGACGATCCGGCCAAGGTGCGCGAAAATATGCGGCGCGTTGCCGGATATCTGGGATGCACGGTCGAAAAAGTGTTCGTCCTGCATCAAACCCATTCGTCCATCGTCGTTCCCGTCACGTCCCGCGAACCGTTTGAAAAAACGCCCTACGCCGACGCTTTGGTCACGAACGAATCCGGCATCTATCTGGGGATCAAGACGGCGGACTGCGCGCCCGTTTTGCTGGCTGACGCCGAAAACGGCGTGGTTGCGGCCGCCCACGCGGGATGGCGCGGCGCGGTCGGCGGCGTTTTGGAAAACACCGTTCAGGCCATGATCGGCATGGGCGCCGAACGGGAAAGCATATCCGCCCTGATCGGCCCGTGCATCGCGCCGCAATCCTACGAAGTCGGCGAAGATATGCGCCAATCCTTTTTACAGGCGGACGCCAAGGCGTCGCTGTTTTTCATTCCCGCCGGCGCGGGAAAATACAGGTTTGATTTGCCCGGCTATGTTCTGGCCAGACTGGAACGGCAGGGAATCGGGGCGGCCGAATGGGTCGGCGAGGACACGTACGCTTTGGACGAATCGTACTTTTCCCACCGCCGTTCGTCGCAAAAAGGCGAAAAAAGCGGACGCCAGATATCCGTCATCGGATTGTTGGACGACGCTTTGTTTTAATTCAGCATAAGGGATATGAAATGAAAATCTTTTCAGGGAACAGCAATCTTCCTTTCGCGCAGTCGGTTGCGAACTATATGGACACGGCGCTGTCGAAATGCTCCGTCCGCCGCTTTGCGGACAACGAAATTTTCGTCGAAGTGCAGGAAACCGTCCGTGGTCAGGACGTGTTCATCATCCAGCCGACCAGTTCGCCGGTGAACGACCACCTGATGGAACTGCTGATCATGCTGGACACGTTCCGCCGTTCGTCCGCCCGCCGGATCACGGCCGTCGTCCCTTATTTCGGTTACGCCCGTCAGGATCGCCGTTCCGCGCCGCGCACGCCGATTTCCGCCAAGCTGGTCGCCAACCTGATCACCTCCGCCGGTGCCAGCCGCGTCGTGACCATGGATTTGCACGCCGGCCAGATTCAGGGATTTTTCGACATCCCCGTTGACAACCTGATGGCCGCGCCCGTCATGGTCAAGGACATCATGTACCATTTCCGCGACAAAACCCCGATGATCGTTTCCCCCGACGTGGGCGGCGTCGTGCGCGCCCGCGCCATTGCCAAACGCCTGCACGCCGATCTGGCGATCATCGACAAACGCCGCGAACGCGCCGGCGTGTCCGAAGTCATGAACATCATCGGCGACGTTGCGGGTCAGGATTGCATTTTGGTGGACGACATCGTCGATTCCGCCGGCACGCTGTGCAACGCGGCGGTCGCGCTGACGAACGCGGGGGCGAAATCGGTTCACGCCTATGTCACGCACGGCGTTTTGTCGGGCGAAGCGGTCAAACGCGTCACCGATTCGCCGTTGGAATCGCTGGTGATCACCGATACGATCGCCCCGACCCAAGCGGTTTTGGACGCCAAAAACATCCGCATCGTTTCCGTCGCGGAACTGGTCGGCGAATCGATCCTGCGCATCAGCGAAGAACGCTCTGTCACCAGCTTGTTTTACTGATTCCGCCCTTATGACAAAAAAGCCGTTGGAAACAGCGGCTTTTTTATTAACAGGTGTTGATTTCGGTTTCAAAACGGTGTAAACAGACGACAGCTTTCCGCATTGTGCGGAAAACAACGGTTCAGGCACCCCTGGAGGCAGAACCGTTTTCCAACAAGTTTTAAGGATACAAAATCTATGGCTAAAATTACTTCCATTCGCGTCAATGAACGCAAAACGGCAGGTAAGGGGGCGGCTCGCGCAGAACGTCGCGCCGGTTTAATTCCCGGCGTCATCTACGGTGAAAAGAAAGCCCCCGTGATGTTCTCGATTTCGTCTTTGGAATTGGACGCGCAAATGCGCCAGAAAGGTTTCTGGACGCGCCAGTTTGAAATCGAAGTCGGCAAAAACAAGTACCACGCCATTTGTCAGGACATTCAGACGCATCCGATTTCCGATCGTCCGATTCACATCGATTTCCTGCGCGTTTCCGAAAACGCTTTGTTGCAGATCGAAGTTCCTGTCATGTATGAAAACGAACTGGCTTGCCCGGGCTTGAAACTGGGCGGAACCTTGAACGCCATTTACCGCGCGATCGAAGTTTCCTGCAAACCCAAAGACATTCCCGAAACGCTGTTCGTTGATCTGTCCGGTTTGAACATCGGCGATGTCGTCAAAATGTCCGACGTCAAATTCCCCGAAGGTGTCAAACCCGTTGAAGATTTGGACACCACGATCGCTGCGATCGCCGCGCCGTCCGATGCCGATGTCGCCGACGAAACGCCCGCGCCCGCGGCTGACGCCGCTGCGGCTGCGGCTCCGGCTGCCGCTCCGGCCAAAGCGTAATCGCAAAGGTGAGTGCCGATGTTTTTGGTTGTTGGTCTGGGCAATCCGGGATCGGAATATAAAAACAGTCGGCATAATATCGGATTTATGGCGGCGGACGAATTGTTCCGCCGCTATAATTTTTCGCCGTGGCGCAAACGTTTCAACGGCGAAACGGCCGAAGGAACGGTCGGCGGCGACAAAGTGTTGCTGTTGAAACCTGCGACCTATATGAACAATTCGGGGCTGGCCGTTCACGCGGCGATGGCTTTTTACAAAATTCCGCCCGAAAACGTCATAGTCATCCACGACGACATGGACTGCGCGATCGGCAAGCTGAAAGGCAAAGTCGGCGGCGGCGCGGGCGGTCACAACGGATTGCGCAGCATTGACGAACATTGTTCGCCGAACTATACGCGCATCCGCGTCGGCGTCGGCCACCCGCAGCACGGCGAACCCGTCGTCGATTGGATTTTGTCCCCTTTCCCCAAACAGGAATTGGACAGGATTCAAGAACTGTTAAAGGACGCCGCCGAGGTTTTTCCGTGCGTTTTATCAGGCGGCGCGCCGGAATTCACATCCAGACTGGCTGTTTACCAGCAAAAGAAAAAGGGATAAGAAATGGGATTTAACTGCGGAATCGTTGGATTGCCGAACGTCGGCAAATCGACTTTGTTCAACGCGCTGACATCGACGATGGCGGCGCAGGCGGCGAATTATCCGTTCTGCACGATCGAACCGAACGTCGGCCGAGTCGCCGTTCCCGATCCGCGTTTGGAAATCCTGTCCAAGCTGGCCGATTCCAAACAAACGATCTACACCCAGCTGGAATTCGTCGATATCGCGGGGTTGGTCAAAGGCGCGTCGCGCGGCGAAGGGCTGGGCAACCAGTTTCTGGCGTCGATTCGCGAAGTTGACGCGATCGTCCACGTCCTGCGTTGTTTTGAAAACGGCGACATCACCCACGTCGAAGGATCGATCGACCCCGTGCGCGACGCGGAAACCATTGAAACCGAACTGATGCTGGCGGATCTGGACAGTTTGGAACGCCGCATCGTCCCGTTTGAAAAGAAAGCGCGCGCCGGTGAAAAAGACGCCAAGGAAATGGTCGCCGTCATGCAGCCCGTGCTGGACGCCCTGCGCGACGGCAAACCCGCCCGCACCGTCCGTTTCGACGACGAGGAACAGCAGAAACTGTACAAACAGCTGTTTTTGCTAACATCCAAACCCGTTTTGTACGTTTGCAACGTGGACGAAAGTTCGGCTGCGACCGGCAACGAATTTTCCAAACGCGTTTTTGAAATGGCCGAAAAGCAGGGCAATCAGGCCGTCGTCATTTCCGCCGCGATTGAATCGGAGGTCGCTTTGCTGGAAGATCCCGCGGAACAGAAGGAATTTCTGGAAACGCTGGGGCTGGAGGAAACGGGGTTGAACCGCGTCATTGCCGCCGGATACAAGCTGTTGAAACTGAAAACATTCTTTACCGTCGGACCGAAGGAATCGCGCGCCTGGACGATTCGCGACGGAATGACCGCTCCGCAGGCGGCCGGCGTGATCCATTCGGATTTTGAAAAGGGTTTTATCCGCGCCGAAGTCATTTCCTACAACGATTTCATCGCGTGCAAAAGCGAAGCCAAAGCCCGAGAATCGGGCAAGTTGCGCGCCGAAGGCAAAACGTATGTCATGCAAGACGGCGACATTTGCCATTTTCTGTTCAACGTCTGAAAGCCGGCCTATGCGTTTGGCTCTGTTTGAACCGGATATTCCGCAGAACACGGGAACGTTGTTGCGCTTGGCCGCGTGTTTCGGGATTCCCGTCGATGTCATCGAACCGTGCGGCTTCGTTTTCAACGACCGGAAAATGCGCCGCGCGGGTATGGATTATCTGGACATGGTCGATTGTGTGCGCCACGATTCGTGGGAAAAGTTTTACGCGCAACATCAAGGGCGAATCGTCCTGCTGACGACCAAGGGATCCCGTCCCTATCACACGTTCGATTTCAAAGACGACGACATTTTATTGCTGGGGCGTGAAAGCGCGGGCGTTCCCGACCATGTGCATCACGCCGCCGACGTGCGTCTGCGTATTCCCATGCGCCCCGACACGCGGTCGATCAACGTCGCCATATCGGGCGCGATCGTGTTGGGCGAAGCACTGCGCCAAACTAAAGTCTATAACAGTTTAACATAAAACACGTTGACGCGCCTTTCCGTCCGGTGCAAACTAAAACATCGTTTTAATTTTGCACTAAGGATGAAAGCTTATGAAAAAATCTTTGTTGACGGCTGTCGCCGTTGCCGGTTTGTTTGCCACCGCGGCTGAAGCTGCTCCCGCTGCGAAACAGGCGGCCGCTCCCGCTCCTGCTGAAAAAACGGCGGCCGTAACGCCGTATGTGTCCGCCAAGCTGGCACGCAGTTGGGATAAAATCAAATTCAAAGGCGATGAAAACTCCGCCAGCCTCCTGACGTGGGGCGGCGACATCGCCGTCGGCGCGAAAATGGGCGACACCCGCGCCGAATTGGAATACGGCTTTACCAAAATGGGAACCAAAAGCGATATTGATGGAAAAGCCAAATTCGGTATGCAGACGGTCATGCTGAACGGCTATTACGATTTTTATAACGACAGCATTTTCACGCCGTATGTCGGCGCCGGAATCGGTTTTGCCGACATGACGTTGAAATTCGCCGACAACGACGGTACCGGTTCCAAATCCAAGGTCAAATTCGCCTATGGTTTGAAAGCCGGCGTCGGCATCGAAGTCGCCAAAAACGTCACCGTCGATGTCGGATACCGCTATTTGAAACCGTCCGTTGCCAAATACGGTTACGACGAAGAAGACGGCCAGATCAAAATGAAAACGCATATGAGCGAAGCCACCGTCGGCGTCCGTTTCGCGTTCTGATCCGTTTCCGGATGATGAAAAAGGCTCTGTTGAAAAGCAGAGCCTTTTTTGTAACCGTTATTTCAGGCGGGCGCGCCATACGCCCCGCTGTTGCCGTCCGCGTTATTCGTCGTCTTCGTAATCGTCGTCCGTTTCGGGTTCGGCGGCCATCGCTTTGACCAGCGCCAACACCTTTTTCGCCTGACGGCGATCGGGAATCAGATAATAGCACCGCACCAGATCCAGCGTTTCACGCTTGGTCATCGGATCGTAATCGAAGAACACGGGTTCTTCGGCCAAAGCATTCGCGCCGGCCAGCATACGCGGGGACAATTCAGCCACCTGATCGTCCATTTCTTCAAAAAAGAAGCTGATAGGCACACCCAGCACCTTGCCGATGTCAAACAAACGACTGGCACTGATGCGGTTCATGCCGCGTTCATATTTTTGCACCTGTTGGAATGTCAACCCGATGCATTCACCCAGTTTTTCCTGACTCATCCCCAACAGCGTGCGGCGCATTTTAACGCGCGCGCCGACATGGACGTCAATCGGATTGGGAGAACCGTCGGCCGTTCTGCCGCGTGATGATCTTTTTCTATCCATAACCGTTTCCTCGTTAAAAACCCTGACTTAGTTAGATAATCGTTATTTTATGACTAAAAATCAACAAAAAAGCAACGATTTTCAAACAAACGGCGGCAAAGTTGCCCTTGCCGCCGTCCTGTTGCGCGTTTGGCGTCAATTATAGGTCGGATTACAGCTGTCTTCCCAGCTGCCTTTGACCGTTCCGCTGGTGTACGTCCCCGTTTTTTTCGAGTTGTCGCAGAATTTCACCGTGCCGCCGATTTTCAGGTTGTTGCCCTCCAGCACTTGGTGTTTGTAACCGGCTGACGCGGTCCAGTTTTTCCGGGCGAACACCTGCGCGTTGCCGTAAATGAATGTCTTGCCTTGGATATAAATTTGCGATGTCGTTCCGATTTTCGCCGAATCGTACACTTTCACTTGACCCCACAGGCGAACATCCTCCCCGTAAATGCGGGCGTTGCCGTACACTTCGGCGTTTTCGTGAATTTCGCATCCTTTGACAACGGCATTGCCGTACACTGTGCCGCCCTCGGTGATCATACACCCGTTGTTTTGTGCGGAACCGTACAGTTTGCTGTAAGAACCGAGCGACCCCGCCGTTTGAACGGCGTTGTCGTACACTTCACCGGTGGAAACGGAACCGCCGGAAATGCGCGCCTTGTTCCGGACATAGGCACCTGAATTGATGCTCGCTTTACCGGAAACAACGGCTTCATCACCGACATAGCTTTGAGAAACTCTGGCGTCGCCGTACACTTTCGCGTTGCCGGCAACCCATCCGTCATCCACACTGTATCCGGATGTCGATCCTTGCGTCAGATTGGCTTCCTTTTCTATCCAGCCGCCCAGATCGCCGGCCTTTGCCGCCATAAACGAAACGGTTTCCACCGGATCGTATGCTAGCACCGAGTGGCAGACGTTTCTGGTCGGGAATTTGCCGTACTGTTGGAAATATGCGTCGCAGGTCATAAAATACTCAGCCTGACAAACTGCGGAATCGTAAATCGTTTCGTCGTAGCACATATTCTTGCGAACCGCTTTTTTGCGTTCGTATTTGAACGGAATGTCACGCAACGCCTTGATCCGGTACAACGTGTGACCGTCATATGTCATCTTTTCGTCCGTCAGAATGTACTTTTTCAACGGAACGCATTCGCAGTTTTCAACTTTCCATGTGGATTCCGTTCCGCCGTTTTGTTCCGCGCAAACGGCCGCCGTCGGGCATCGCGCTTTGCACGTTCCGTCGGGCTGCATATCGCTGTTGTCGTCACAAGCGGAACAAACGCCCGTCGTTTCATCGCAGGTTTTGCAGTTTTCCGTGCAGGATTTGCGCGCAAAGCACTGATTGTCCTTTAAAATGTAATTTGTTTCACAGGACAGGCACGTGTGCGCGGTGCACGTTTTACAATTCGATGTCAGCGCCGAACACGGCACGCATTCCGTCGCCGTGGCGTAATATCCGGCGGCGCAAGTAAACGTTTTGCCGTCGCAGGTCGCGTGCGCGGGACACGCCATGCATTTTCCCTGATAAATCCATTTTTTGATCGGGCAAAGTTTGCACATCCCCGTATATTTGTCGCAATCCCGACATTCCGGATCGCAATCTTTTTCCGTACGCATTTGCGCTTTGCCGCCGATATTTCCGGCGGCGGAAACGGACACGGTTTGCCCGCGCCCCAATTTGACGGCCTTGGCCTGCGTCCCGTGCGGACACAATACTGCCAACACCAGCATGACAGCCAGTATCTTTTTCATGGTTCCCTCCTCTTAGCCATTCATATTTTTGTGATAGCATAAAAGAGGCGAAAAAACAAGTCAGTGTTTGATATCACACGCGACGGCTCACCGGCCGGCGGCGGCCGATTTTTGCAACAGGGATTGACGGCGTTTGACCGCATCGGCGTATCCGGCTATTCGCGCGGACGGGTTCACGGGATGATAATCGGACGGCACGTTCGTAATGCGGCCGTTCCCGTGGGAATCGACAATGAACAGCGCGCCTTCGACATTCGCGCGTTGGGTTTTCACGCCGTCGGCATAGGTTGTTCCGACGGGGATTTCAACGGCGCGGCAAGCGTCGCTTTTACGTTTGTACATCCGGCCGGGAGGCGTGAACGCCCTGCGTTTATAGGCTTGGTCGGAACAATAGCGGTCGTCGAAACCGGCGCGTTTCAAAAACCCCAGCATCCGTTTGACATCGCGCGTGTTCATTTGTTCCGCCGCAACGCCGTTTTCCCGTTCATACGCGGTCAAATAACGGTTCATCATATCGACCTGCTTCGGCGTTAAACCGTTCAGCAATAAAATGTCGTTACCGTCACCTTTTAAATGCTGGGCGCCGTATTTCGTTCCGGCGTCTTTCGGATTTTCAAAATCCAGCGGTTCCGTCAGCCCTTTCAGTTCGACGACATAGCGGCGGGTTTCGCTTTTGACGGGCGTACCGAATTTCGCCACCAGATCGACATCTTTCGCGGTCAGCTCCATTGCCGCCCCCTCCTTTTTCCATTATTAAAGCGCGTTTTTTCATTAAAAACAAGAGCGTTTATGCACTTTTGCGCTTGACAGACGCGCGAAAAACGAATAACATTTTGTTATAAAATGCAAAAACAGGACGCTGATGTCAGGACGAGAGGATTTTTCCGCTCGTCTTTTTTTTATTGGAAGGATAAAAAATGACGGTAAGCAGTCAAACAAACAAGGTTATCTATACCGGAAACGGGGTTGCGACGGAATTCGCGATCCCGTTTTCCTTTTTGGAACAGGGGCATATCAAGGTCAGGCA
>CACYSU010000009.1 GCA_902777205.1 uncultured Rhodospirillales bacterium
ACGATCACGTCGATTTTCATCGACAGCATATCGCCGACGTATTCAAACAGCTTGCGCAAGCTCATCGCTTCGCCCATCGTGCGGATCTTGGCCGTTTTGCCGACCGGAATATCCACCAGCAGATGCGTGATGCCCATCGCGATCTTGCTGGACAGGATCGACGCGACGATCTGTTGCGGCGTACTGATGCCCAATGCGCGTTCCAACGTCATCAACAAATCCTCTGTCGCGGACATGGCCAGACGCCGGCCGTCCAACACCAGACAGCCGCCGACCTCGTTCACGGTTTTGGCGGTTTCCTCTTCGCTCAATTCGACCTTGGCCAGCACCTCCATCGCGTCGGCCGCGCCGGAACACGACGTGACGCTTCGCGTCATCGTGCCGGGCATACACATCCCGTACGCGATCGCGATCGGCGCGACGATCATGCTGGTGCGGTTGGCGGGAATGCCGCCGACGCAATGTTCGTCAACAACCAGATTCACCCCCCAATCCGCCGGACGGCGGTATTCGATCAACGCTTCGGTCATGGACAAGACCTCTTGCGGGGACATGAAGCTGGCGTTCGACACCAGAAAAGCCGCCAGTTCGATCGGCGTGTAGCGGTACGCCGCCAAATCGGCGATAATGCCGCGGTATTCCGACGCGCTGAGGATGCCGCCGTTGATTTTGCGGCGCACGGAATCAATGCTGGCGGGCGGGGGCGCGGGGGAAACGGCGACTTCCGCGCCTTCGGGCATGCTGATCAGCCGGAACGCCTGATCCGTCAGGGCGATTTCGTCGGGTTTGACCAGCGATTCGTCGGCGCAAACGTAAACGCTGGCGAACAAAGGCTGCAGCCCGCCGTGGATTTCAATGCGGTTGTCGGCCATGTTGATGTCTTCGGTCTGATAATCCGGACAGCGTTTGTGAATGAAAACGATGTTTTCCTTTCCCGTGTCGATCGGCAGATGTTTCAACAATAACATGGCTGAAAAGCGTTCCTTAAAAATTGCCGTTTCACTGTACCAGCACGCCCTGCCGATTGCCAGATTTTTTTACGAACGAAGCGGCGCCGCCGTTTTTAACTGCTTGATTTTAAATTTTTTAATCCGGATAATGATAGCAAAACTTTTTTCGGTGAGAATATGACAAACGCTTTGGACAGGAAAATATCGACCGGCGGGCTGCTGCGCTTTGCCGCGCCGACCGTTTTTTCCATGCTGCTGATGGAAATTTTCGGCATTATCGACGGATTGTTCGTCGTGCGCCTGATCGGAACGGACGCCCTGTCCGCCGTCAACATCACGTTTCCGATCATATTGCTGTCGATCGCGTTGGGCATGATGTTCAGTTCGGGCGGCAGCGCGCTGGTGGCCAAACGGTTGGGGCAAAAGCGCGAAAAAACGGCGCGGCAGAATTTTTCCCTGATCGCCCTGTCCGCCTTTGTCTGCGGAACGGTTCTGGCCGGTTCCGGACTGTTCTTCTTAAAACCCCTGCTGTATTTTCTGGGATCGGACGACGCGCTGTACGGTTTGTGTTACGAATACGCGCGCATAGCACTGATGTTCACGCCCGTGACGATTTTCGCCTGTGTGTTTTTCATGTTTTACATCGCGCGCGGCAAAGCGGGGCTGGGTATGGCGGTCACGGCGGCGGCGGGATTGACCAACGCCGTTTTGGATTATGTTTTCATCGCGAAATGCGGCATGGGGCTGAAAGGTGCGGCTCTGGCGACGGGAATCGGGTATTCCGCAACGGGATTGTTCGGATTGCTGTATTTCCTGTTGAACCGGCGCGGCAGTTTGTATCTGGAAAAACCGGTGTGGAACCGGTTTGTTCTGTTCAAAGCCTGTTTCAACGGCGCGTCCGAAATGGTGTCGAACGTGTCCGTGTGCATCGTCACGGTTTTGCTGAATAACATCGTCATGCGTCTGGCGGGCGCGGACGGCGTCGCGGCGATCACGATCGTCCTTTATATGCAAACGTCGCTGATGTCCGTGTGCTTCGGGTATTCCATGGGGATTTCCCCGATCATCAGCTATAATTACGGCAAACGCGAAACCGCGCGCCTGCAAAGGATTTTCGCGATCAGCCTGAAAATGATCGGTCTGGTGTCCTGCTGCGTGTTCGTGTTCTGCAACGTTGCCGCCGCGGAGCTGGTCAGCCTGTTCGTCGATCACGGGACGCACGTTTTTGAAATGGCGTACAAAGGGCTGCACCTGTTTTCCTGCACGTTCCTGTTTATGGGAATGAACGTGTTCGCATCCGCCCTGTTCACGGCGCTGTCCAACGGCAAAGTGTCCGCTTTCCTGTCGTTTTGCCGCACGTTCGTTTTCGTCATCGGATTTTTGCTGATCCTGCCTCTTTTCTGGCAAATGACCGGCGTGTGGATTTCCACCCCGTGCGCCGAAGCGTTGTCGTTCGCGGTCAGCTTGGCGTGTTTCAAGAAATACGGCAAAGTCTATCGCTACGTTCGAGTTTAAAGAAACGGGAGGAAAACACCTATGAAAATCATCGCCGCCGTTTTCCTCCTGCTTTGTTCCCTGCCGATCCGGCCGACCGCCGCGTCAGAGGCCGTGCACATCAGCGCAAACGTCAAGGCCGACGTGTTCATCAACGGCGAAAAATTCGGCACGACGCCTTTGTTTTTGCCGCAAAGCAAAAAAACGGAAATCGTGCTGTTCAAATCGGGATACGAGCCGGCGACGATTCTTCATACCGCGACGCGCAAGGAAGGGATCATGACCACGACATCGGGCGACCCGCCGCGGGAAGAATTTTTGATGGCGGACGACCGTTTCGGCATGGGCGTTTGGTGTTCGGGCAGGGATTCCGTCAATTTCCAAACCTCTTACGAAACCTGCGTCATTGTGGGCAGCAGCACTTATTTCCCGACCGCGTTCGCGTCGGTCATGCCGTCGGAAGCGACGCGTTTCGCCCTGCCCTATCGCGCGGAGGAATACGCCCCGCAACAGATTTACGTTTACATGATCAAATCGAAAGACGGCGAAACAAACACTGCCGACTGGGCTTTGCGTCGGTTCGTCGTCAGCAATTTCGGCGATTTCGTCACCGGAAGGACATCACACTTTTTAACGACCGTTTCCCGTATGACGGATCTGACGGGCGAACAAATCAAAGAAATCATCGTCGCCAATCCGACGCCGGACGCCGCCGCGAACGCGATTGCCGAACGGGCGGGAGGAAAAAAATGAAAAAACTTTGTCTGCCGCTTGCTTTCCTGACCGCCGGCTGCGCGGAAATCACGGATATGTACGTTCCCGTCCACATCAGCGCGAACACGAACGCCGACATTTACATCGGTTCCAAAATGGCCGGAACGACGCCGGCGATCGTCTATTTGCGGCCGGACGGTTTGAAAGCCGAACACATCATTTTGAAAAAGAAAGGCTTTGAGGATGCGAAAATCGCCATTGATCCCGTTTTCAAACAAAGGAAAACCACCGCCACGACATGGTCGGACAAACGGATCGGCGGATATTTGAAAACGAAATACGACGTTCATCTTCAAAACGTTTGCTTCGCCCGCGGCGGGTTCGACACCGTTTTCGGGTTTTCGACGTGCGCCGGAACGTCTTTCCCCGCCGCTTTCGCGACCGCGCTGCCCGCGTCGGTGTCGCGGTACGCCGCCCCTTACACGGTCGTTGAATACGAACCGCGGCAATACTTTGTCACCATGCGGCCGAACGGCAAAGCGACGGTCGATCCCCTGTCCGTTCAGATTCGCGACCTGATTTTAAAATACTATCCGACCGCCTACAGTTCCGAAAAAGAAAGCTTTTCCAAATTCATCGCGAAAGCGACCGGCATTTCCGAAAACTATCTGTACTGGCGGATGTTTGACGAACACCGGACACCGGACGGGGCGGCCGACGCCATTGCGAAAGACATCGAACGGTTCAATGAAATCCGATCCGTCCTGAAAAAAGACTTAAGCGTAAATAAAACGGTCGCCGCGCTGAACAAAATGACGGGCGTTCCGGAAAAAGCGCTGCGCTACGCCGTTTCCGCCGACAAGGACAAAGCCGCGGAAAGAATATTGATGTTGTGGAGAGTTGTCCGGCTGACGGACTGCTGCGACATTCCGCCGGACATCCGGCCAAACAATGTTGCGACGGCCGCGGAAATCCGGCTGGTCCGGAATTTCACGCTTGTCAAATGCATCGGGATATGGATACGGCTTGCCCGTTCCGGCTCCGCGGAAACGATCAATTTTTTGCATGAAATGACCTTGATTTCCCCCGACGGATTGAGAAATGTCATATTCAACGCCCAAACCGCCAACGAAGCCGCCGACAACATCGCGCGTCTGGCCGCGTTTTCCGGCCGCATCGCCGACATCGTTTCAAAGCGGGGGAATGTGAATTGGGACAAGATCAAATCCGAAACGGGATTGACGGACAAAGAAATCCGGCAGCTGCGCGCGTTGAAAAAGGCCAAAAAGGAACTGATCCCGCTCGTCGTCCAAAAATCGGAAGACAGGATCATCGACCGCCTGTCGCAACGGCAATGATCAAAGAAAAGCCCCGCCGAATCATCTGCGGCGGGGTTTTCGATCTGTGAATGAAAAGATTATTTCTTTTCAATCGTTTTCGGCATTTCAACCTTGATATGCAGTTCTTTCAGCTGCTGCGGCGTGACTTCGCACGGCGCCTGCATCATCAGATCCTGCGCCATACCGTTCATCGGGAACAGGATGACTTCGCGGATGTTCGGTTCGTCCGCCAGCAGCATCACCATGCGGTCGATGCCGGGGGCGGCGCCGCCGTGAGGAGGAGCGCCGTATTTGAACGCGTTCAGCATACCGCCGAATTTGTGTTCGACGACTTCGGGACCGTAACCCGCGATTTCAAACGCTTTGTACATGATGTCCGGACGGTGGTTGCGGATCGCGCCCGAAGACAGTTCGATGCCGTTGCAAACGATATCGTACTGATAGGCGTTGATTTCCAGCGGATCTTTGTTCAGCAAAGCGTCCATTCCGCCCTGCGGCATCGAAAACGGGTTGTGCGAAAAAATGATTTTGTTCGTTTCCTCGTCCAGCTCGAACATCGGGAAATCGGTGATCCAGCAGAATTTGAACACGTCCTTTTCCATCAGATCCAGCTGTTCGCCCAGTTTCATACGCGCCTGACCCGCGAATTTTTCGACTTTGCCTTTCTTTTCGCAGACAAAGAAGATCGAATCGCCGTCCTTGACGCCCGCGGCGGATTTCAGCGCGTTGATGCGGTCTTCGTCCAAATTCTTGGCGATCGCGCCTTTCGCGCCTTCGGTCGTGTAGGTGATGAACCCGATGCCGGGCAGCCCGATTTCATGCGCCCACCCGTTCATCTTGTCAAACCAGCTGCGGGGCTTCGCGGCCGCGCCGGGGGCGGGGATCGCGCGAACGACGGAACCGTGTTCGATCGCGTTGGCGAAAATGCCGAATCCCGAACCCGTAAAGATGTCGGTCACGTCGCAAATCACCAGCGGGTTGCGCAAATCGGGTTTGTCCGAACCGTATTTCAGCATGGATTCCGCATACGGGATACGCGGGAACGGCGCGGGGGTCACTTTGCGGCCGTTCGCGAATTCCTCGAACACGCCCTGCAAAACGGGTTCGATGGCGGCGAAAACGTCTTCCTGCGTCACGAACGCCATTTCAAAGTCCAGCTGATAGAATTCGCCGGGGGAACGGTCGGCGCGGCTGTCTTCGTCGCGGAAGCACGGCGCGATCTGGAAATAACGGTCGAAACCCGACACCATCAACAGCTGTTTGAACTGCTGCGGCGCCTGCGGCAAAGCGTAGAACTGGCCGGGGTGCAGACGGGACGGAACCAAGAAGTCGCGCGCGCCTTCGGGGCTGGACGCGGTCAGGATCGGGGTCTGGTATTCGACAAATCCCTGTTCGATCATGCGGCGGCGGCAGGACGCGATGACGTTCGAGCGCAGCAGCATGTTCTTGTGCAGTTTTTCACGGCGCAAGTCCAAGAAACGGTAACGCAGACGCGTTTCCTCGGGCTGTTCAAAGTCGGCCGCGACCTGCAGCGGCAGGGTGTCGGCTTCGCCCAGCACTTCGGCTTCCTTGACGACCAGTTCGATTTCGCCGGTCGGCAGGTTGGGATTGGCGTTTCCTTCGGCGCGGATGACGACATCGCCCGTGACGCAAATGACGCTTTCGGGGCGGCATTTTTCAACGACTTTGAAAACGGGGCTGGAAATGTCGATGACGCATTGCGTGATGCCGTAATGGTCGCGCAAGTCAATGAACACAAGGTTTCCGTGGTCGCGTTTGCGGTGAATCCAACCGGACAACCGCGCCTGTTTTCCCGCGTCTGCGGCGCGCAGCTGGCCGCAGGTATGCGAACGATAGGTATGCATGAAATAAGTCCCTTTGAATAAAAGATAACTGAAAGGCATATTGGTTTTCCCCGCCTTTTTTGTCAACGGAAAAATCATCCGCGGGCGGGGATTTTTGACAAAGGCTCAGGCGTCGTCCGTTCCGGCGTCGTCGTCGGAAAAACCCGAATCAATCGAATATCCCGCCGCGCGCACGGTGCGGATCAGATCCTGTTCCCCGCCTTCGTTCATCGCTTTGCGCAAACGGCGGATGTGCACGTCAACGGTGCGCAGTTCGACGTGGATGTCCGCGCCCCACACGGCTTTCAGCAGTTCTTCGCGCGGGAAAACGTGGCGCGGGCGTTCCATCAAAAACTGCAGCAGCCGGAATTCCGTCGGTCCCAGATGCACGAACCGGTCGCCGCGGAACACGCGGCAGGTCGCCAAATCCATTTTGACATCCTCGAACACCAGTTCGCCCTTGGTTTTCACGGGGCGGGCGCGGCGCAGCAAAGCGCGGATGCGCGCGATCAGTTCGGGAACGGAAAACGGTTTGGTCATGTAATCGTCCGCGCCGATCGTCAGGCCTTTGATCTTGTCGGCCTCTTCGCCGCGCGCGGTCAGCATGATGACCGGCACATTGCGCAAATCGTTGTCGTAGCGCACCTGACGGCAGATTTCGACGCCGCTTTGCCCCGGCAGCATCCAATCCAGCAAAATCAGATCCGGCCGGCTGATCTTTATCGCGGTCAACGCCTTGTCGCCGTCCGTGACGCAATCCGTTTCAAACCCCTCTTTTTCCAGATTGTAGCGCAACAGGGTGACGATATCGTCTTCGTCCTCAACGATCATAATTTTGTCGGTCATGGGCAATCCTCTATCAATGCGCCGCCAGTATAGACGAATCGGCGCGGCCGGTGTGTTAAGCTTCTGTTACGCTTTCAACGCCTTGATGTTTCCGGCGTAATCCTTCGACCCGAAAACCGCGCTGCCCGCGACCAGAACGTCCGCCCCCGCCGCGCGGCACAGCTTCGCCGTTTCGGGATTGACGCCGCCATCAACCTCCAGTTCGATCGGACGGCCGCCGATCATTTGTTTGATCCGGCGCATTTTTTCCAGCTGGGCGGGAATGAAGCTCTGCCCGCCGAATCCGGGGTTGACCGTCATCACCAAAACCAAGTCGATCTTGTCCAAAACGTATTCCAAAACTCTTTCGGGCGTCGCGGGGTTCAGCGACACGCCCGCCTTGACGCCAAAGGATTTGACGTGCTGGATCAGCCGGTCGAGGTGTTTGTCCGCCTCGGCGTGGACGGTGATGATGTCCGCGCCCGCCTTGGCGAAAGATTCGATGTACGGCGTGACGGGTTCGATCATCAAATGCACGTCGAACACTTTGTCCGTAAAGGGGCGGATCGCCTTGACCACCGCGGGGCCGAACGTGATGTTCGGCACAAAATGCCCGTCCATGACATCAATGTGAATGTAATCCGCGCCGGCGTCGGCGACGGCCTTGACATCCGCGCCCAAAGCGGCGAAATCGGCGGAAAGAATGCTGGGGGCGATTTTTACGGTCATATCCAAAACTCCTTAAAATCCGAAATGTTGCGTTTATTTTAATGGGGCGGGCGGCGATTACAAGAAAAAAGAGCGGCGCGCGTTTTCCGGTTGAAAAACGCGCCGCGTTCTGAAATGGTGAAAGGAAATTGATTTCAAAGGCGAATGACGATGAATTTTAAAACGCGAAAAAGACTGCTCAAACTGTTGTGCTGTTTCATTCCGTCCCGCAAAATCCGGAAACGGGTGCACGGCAGTTTCGACAAGCATTTCTATTTCAAGGCCAAAAAGGCCGCGATGCTGGCGCCGCAAATCGAAACGCTGGTTCTCGGGTCGTCGCACGCCGAATGCGGGTTTTACGAAACGCCGCGGGATGTCAATTTCGGCATTGCGTCCCAAGACCTGTACTATTCCTATCAGCTGTATATGAAAAGCCTGCTGATGTTTCCGAATCTGAAGCGGGTCGTCCTGTTTTATTCCGATTTTTCAGACGGGAACGAAGAGGAACGATCCATGTGGCTGGAAGAATCGGCCAAGTATATGCAGTATTTCGGAATTCCGCCGAAAAATCCCGTGTTTTACGCGGACAAACAGATCGACCTGCACCCGAAATTCGCCCCTTACGAAGTCAAAACGCCCGATTTCGACGATCCGTATCCGTTTCCAAATTCCGGTTTCGACACGCCGGCGGACGGCGTCAAAACACGCGTCGAAAAACATTTGAAAGGCGCGTTCCGCGGCAGCTGCCAAACCATGTTCGTCGAACGGATCATCCGGTCGGCTTTGGAAGAGGGACTGGATCTGACGATCATCGTCGCACCCGTCCGCGCGGATTACCTGTCATTCGTTCCCGCGGACGCAAAACCGTTTGAAAAACTGGAAAACCTGCTGAAAAAATACGACGGGAAAGTCCGGTATCTGAATTGCTGGCGCGATCCGGATTTCACGGACGCCGATTTCACCGACTGCGATCATTTGAACCGCGGCGGCGCGCAAAAGCTGACCGCCAAAATACGCCGGTTGTGGGATGCGTGAATTATTGCGGCCGTTCCGCGTCGTGATGAACAACGTGATGCGGATGCCCGTCCTGTCCGGCGGGGGCGTGATGATGCGCGACGTGGTGATGCGGCGGTTCGGCGGGCGTCGAGATTTGGTTCAAATCGACGCTTTTCGTCCACGCGTAGAAAAAGCTCAGCACCCCGACGATCGTATATGAATACCACGAAAACGTCATTTCGTTGTCAAACGCCGTTCCCGCCCACACGATGAAAAACAACAGCGCGTAAATCGCGACGAAATTTAAAACGAATTTTCCCTTTTGCATAGCCCGTTCACCCTTTTCAAAGGATACGACTTTTCCCGTTCGGGCAAAAGAAAAAAAAGCGACAAAAAAACGGCCTTGAGCAATGTCAAAGCCGTTTTCTTTCTTATCGTTTCGCCTCAGCGGATCGCGCCGTTCTGCATTTTTTTCAACGCGGCGGTCAGCTTCTGTTCGTCCTTGACTTGCTGGATGATCAGCGCGCCGGTCGTTTTTTCGCCGTTCGGGCGGACGACGGCCACTTTGTCCATCCCCAGCTTTTCGGCGGAACGGCCGTATTTCGCCATATAGGGAATCAGCGCCTTGGCCAGTTTCTTGGCGTGTTCCTCTTTCAGCGACAGGTTTTCCGGCGCTTCCAGCGGTTTCGGGTCGGTCATGAACGGTTTGCCGTCGTAATCTTTGAAAAACGCATTAACCATTTTCTTGGTCGATGTGTTTTTGGAGAAGTATTCCGGCTCCATTTCCTTTTGTTTTTTCAACGCGCGGGCGATGTATCCCATATATTGGACATAGGATTTTTCATACGACGCTTTGACCGGCAGTTTGTACCACGTCATCAGCGCGTCGGCGCGCGCCTGTTCGACGCTGCCCGTTTCCTTGAACGTTTTTTCAAACGCGGTGCTCATCGGCGCGTAGCCCGATTTTTGGTGCGCGTCCCAAATCTTGGGGTTCTTTTCGCGCATTTCATGGGCGTAAGTGACTTCGGCGGCGCAAGCGTCGGCTTCGATCGCAAAACCGCTGGCCAAAAACGCTTTCGGCGTCATTTTCGGATCGGTCGCCTGCATCTGCGAATCCTGCCACGCGTGGCGGATTTCGTGCACCATGGTCACGGCCAGATCCTCGTTCGACATCCGTGGGTTCAAGGCGACGATGTTCTTGTCCGGAGAGAAGTATCCGTAATACTTCATCTTTTCAAAGATCATCTTCGACCCTTTTTCTTCCAGAAATTCCAGCGTCTGGCGTCCCGTTTTGCTTTCGGACAGCATTTTTTTCAACGCTTCCATCCGTTGGGCGGATTGATCGACGCGCTGGCGTTTGAACGCTCTGGCCAAAGTGCGGTTGCCGGCGTTTTCGTGTCCGCTGGGGAAATTTGTCACGTTTCCGGCCGCCATGAATTCCTGATAACTTAACATAAGGGCATCTCCTAAAAAGACTTTAGGGGAAATATGGATGAAAACGGATTTTTTGTCAACTTTTTTTGTCGTAAAAACTTTATGTTTTTTTTTACAGGTAAAGTTCTTCGGGCGCGTATCCCTTGCCCGCCGCGCCGTTGTTGACAACGTGCATATACAGCTGGTACAGCTTCTGCGCCTTTTGCAGGGCGAAACCGACGACATCGCGCTGCGAATCGAACCCCTGCTGCGGGTCTATCACGGGCACCATGATGCGGATCACCGCCGTTTTGCCGTTTTCCTTAAACACCATGTCGTTATCGACATAGGGCTGGTACGGCGGCCGGATCATCGCCAACGTCGTCATGGCAAAGGACAAATCCATAAACCCTTGCGGCATTTTGTGAATGATCCGGACTTCGCGCGGAAATTCGTCGGGGGCGAATTCGACCCAAGCGGCCTCTTCGGCGCTGCCGGTCGGTTTTTTCATCCCCAGTTCGGGATAATACTGTTTGGCAAAGCCCTGCATATCCGCAAAAAACTTGCCGACGATCGTGTCTTCGGCTTCGCGGTATCCGGCCGGCAGGTTGAACACGCCGCCGGGGAACACGCGGAAATCGGACACGGACGCCTTTTTCTTCGGCGCGGGGGGCAAAGCCGGTTCCGGTTCGGGCAAAGGTTGACGCGCCGGCTCCGATTGCGCCGGCGCGGCGTAAGAAGCCGCGGCCGGACGGTTCGTCTGCGCGGGGGCGGGCGGCTGCGGCGCGGCGGGGGCGTAAACCGGCGTTTGCGCTTTGGCGGCCATTTGCTGTTTGCGCATCACGCCCGTTCCCTGTTCGATCGCCTGACGGATCAGCGTCTTTTTATACGCGCACCGTTCCGGCGTCACGCTGTGCGTTTCGACGGCGGCGCGGGAAAACCACGTTTCGATTTCCTCGTAGCTGAGATAGCTGGAAAAATATTCCGACGGTTCCAAGCACGAAAAATAGGCCTGCGGTGAAAAAAGGCAGGTCAGATATTCATCCCACAATCCGTCCTGCACGCCCTTTTCGCCGAATTCAAAATAACGCTGCGCCTGCAGATTCTGTTTGGGCTGGTCGATTTTGTTTTCGATCAGGATGGCGCAGCGGCGGTGCGCGGACGCCTCTTCAAACACCAGCAGGATATCCACCGATCCCAACGGTTCCAGCGTCGGCGTGTGCCACGCCCCGATCAGGCGGCCGAATTGGCGCGTGCCGTTGTACAGCTTGCCGACCAGCCATTTCTTGAACGGGTCGGAGGACAGCATTTCCTCCAACAAAACCAGATCCATATCCCTTTCCGCCAACAGCGTAAAAGGCGGCGTCGATAAATCTATCATCAGTTTTCACCCGTTCAAAGCGCTTTATCCTTTTCTTATATAACGAAAAACGCCGTCAATCAAACACTAAAACAACCCTCTTGATTTTTTCAAAACAAGGCCTATATTCCTTGCGCTTTTTACGAAAACGTCCGTTTTTAAAGAGGTGCCTGATGCCGTCAACCGTCGCTGAAAAGCATAAAATTCCCGTCAAACAGTTTCTGCCGCTGCTGGGCGTCACCTGCGCGGCGTTCATTTTCAACACGTCCGAATTCATGCCGATCGGCCTGCTGACCGACATCGCGGCCGATTTCCATATGACCGAAGCCGGCGCCGGACGCGTGATTTCGGTTTACGCGTGGGTCGTCATGGCGTTGTCCCTGCCGTTGATGCTGCTGGTGTGCCGGATGGAAATGAAGCGGCTGATGCTGGCGACCGTCGCCGTTTTTTCAACGTGCCAGATGCTCTCCGCCGTTTCAACGGGCTTTGCCGGATTGATGGCGGCGCGAATCGGCGTCGCGTGCGCCCACGCCGTTTTCTGGTCGATCGCCGCGCCCATGGCCGTCCGGCTGGCGGCGGAGGAATTCCGTTCCAAAGCGTTGGGGATGATCGTCGCGGGAACGTCGATCGCGATGATCCTCGGCCTGCCGTTCGGGCGCATGATCGGGCTGGCGGTCGGGTGGCGCGCGACTTTCGCCGGCGTCGGCGCGTTCGGGTTCGCCGTGATGGCCTATCTGATGTTCGTCACGCCGCGTCTGTCCGGCGGACAATCCTTTTCCGTCAAACGGCTGCCGGAGCTGTTTAAAACGCCCGCGCTGGCCGGAATTTTCGCGCTGACGCTGACGACGGCGGGCGCGTATTACACGGCGTACAGCTATATCGAACCGTTTTTGCTGCAAACGGCGCGGCTGCCGGACGGGACGGTCACGGCCGTTTTGTCGGCGTTCGGCGCGTCGGGGCTGATCGGCAGCAAGCTGTTTTCAAAATATTACGACAAAGCGCCGCGCCTGTTTTTGAAATCGACCGTTTTCGCGATCGCCGCCGCGCTGCTGTCGCTTTACCCCGCGTCGGCCGGATTGCCGTTGATCGTTTTGCTGTTCGTTTTATGGGGAACGGCCGCCACCGCGTTCAACGCGGCGTGTCAGGCGCGTATCATTCAGGAAACGGACGAAAGCGCGTCCGCCGTCGCCATGTCGATTTTTTCCGGTATTTTCAATATGGGAATCGCGGCGGGAACCATGTTCGGCGGCGCGGTCTGCACACATTACGCCCTAAGCCGTGTCGGATTTGCCGGTGCGCTGGTCATCCTGCCCGCGGTCGCGTTCATGATTTTCGCGGACGGAAAGCGCAAACGCGCCCTACAGCCCCAAGCCTGAACGCATGATGTTTTCAGCCGCGGCGGTGCGCGATCCGTCCGGCATGGTCAAAGTGACGCCGGATTCCAAAACGGCCGGCGATTTCACCCCTTTGCGCCCGACGATGATCACGCGTTTGGCGGGCTCGAACGCTTTCGTCCACACGGGGATGATCCGGATGCCGCCCAGCCGCCCGTGCAGCAGGGACAAAATCTCCGGCAGGCGGTCGGCGCGGTTGATCATCGCGAAACGTCCGCGCGCGTTGACATAGCGCAGACAGCCGTCAACCCATTCCCGCAGCGGACAGGCGGATTCCCGATGCGCCACGTCGCGCACCTTGTCCGGCGAGGGCTGATCCTCTAAAATAAACGGCGGGTTGGTCAGCACCCAGTCGTACGCCCCCGTCGGGACGCCTTCGACCGTTTTGGCGCGGATGTCGCCCGAAAACAGGCGCACCCTGTCCCCCAAACCGTTCAGCGCGATGTTTTCGCGCGCCAGTTCGGCCATTTCGGGCTGCAATTCGATTCCGTCCGCGAAAACGTCCGGACACCGCGCCGCCAAGCACAGCGCGACCGCCCCCGTCCCCGCGCCGACATCCAGAACGCGCGCGTTTTTTTCGGGACGCGCGGCCGCCGCCAGCAGCACCGCGTCGCCGGTTGCCCTGTACCCGTCCACCGGTTGGCGCAGTTTTATCTTTCCGCCCAAAAAATCGTCCGTCGTAAAATCCATTCCGCCCCCTCTTTCCGCCGCAGGATAAGGGGTCTTTCCCGCGTCGGCAAGAAAAATCCGGATCGACCGCCGCCCCGCCTTTAACCTTTGCCTAACCTTTGGCGGATAGGATCGGAACGGTGAAAGCCGCGCTTTCATTTTTTCAGGACAAGAGGAGTACATTTTATGCGAAAAAGTTACCTGTTCACCAGCGAATCCGTATCCGAAGGGCATCCCGACAAAGTTTGCGACAGCATTTCCGACACTTTGCTGGATCTGTTCCTGACCCACGATCCGCAGGCGCGTTCCGCCGTCGAAACCATGGCGACGACCGACCGCGTGATCATCTGCGGCGAAGCCCGCCTGCCCGAAACCGTTGACAAACGGATGATGGAGGACGCGATCCGCCAATGCATCAAGCAAATCGGCTATGAACAGAAAGGGTTCGACTGGCAGACCGTCGAAATCCAGAATTATCTGCACAAACAATCGTCGGACATCGCGCGCGGCGTTGACGAAACCGACGACAAAGAGGAAGGCGCGGGCGATCAGGGCATCATTTTCGGTTACGCGACAAACGAACTGGCGGGCGCGGAGCTGTCCCCCGCCACGCTGTTTCTGTCCCACGGCATTTTAAAAGAGCTGGCGCGCCTGCGTCATTCGGGCGAAATCAAATGGCTGCGCCCCGACGCGAAAAGTCAGGTGACTTTGCGCTATGAAAACGGCCGTCCCGTCGATGTCGATTCGATCGTCGTTTCCACCCAGCACACCGAAGACGTCCCCTATGACGAGATCCGCGAAACCGTGCGCGGCGTCGTCAACAAGCTGCTGCCCGACGGGTGGTCGGTCGCGGATGAAAAGTTTTACGTCAACCCGACGGGGCGTTTCGTGACGGGCGGCCCCGACGGCGATACGGGATTGACCGGACGCAAGATCATCGTCGATTCCTACGGCGGCGCGGTGGCGCACGGCGGCGGCGCGTTTTCCGGCAAAGACCCGACGAAGGTCGATCGTTCCGCGGCCTATGCCGCGCGCTATCTGGCCAAAAACATCGTCGCGGCCGGTTTGGCCGACAAAGCGGTGATCCAGCTGGCCTACGCGATCGGCGTGGCGCGGCCTCTGGCCGTTTATCTGGACACGTTCGGAACGTGCAAGGTTGACGAAGACAAACTGGAACGTTTGTTGCCCGAAATCATGGATCTGACGCCGCGCGGCATCCGGACGCATTTGAAATTGAACCGGCCGATCTATCTGCCGACATCGCGTTACGGCCATTTCGGCCGCACACCGGATGTTGAAGGGGCTTTTCCGTGGGAAAAAACGGATCTGGCCGACGCGCTGAAGGCCGCCTTTTAAAACGGGGACAAGGGAATGGAAGAAAACAAAGTCAGGGATTACCGGTTTTACGGCCGCCGCAAGGGAAAAAAGCTGAAACCGTCGCGCGAAGTGCTGCTGGACGCTTTCCTGCCCAAAGTGCGGCTGAACGTCGCGGGGGAAAACGTCGATCCCGCCGCGTGTTTTTCCGTTCCCGTCAAATCCGTGTGGCTGGAAATCGGGTTCGGCGGCGGCGAACATCTGGCGGAACAAAGCGCGCGCCGCCCCGACACGGGCTTTATCGGGGCGGAGGTGTTTTTGAACGGCATCACATCCCTGCTGACCCATTTGACCGGCAAGGAACGCAGCGGCGACGTTGACGAAACCGTCGGGCTGAAAGCGGGGCGCGTTGACAACGTGCGCGTTTACGACAACGACGTGCGCGACATCCTGCCGAAATTCAAAGACGCCTGTTTTGACCGCGTCTATGTCCTGTTCCCCGACCCGTGGCCGAAACGCAAACACGCCGGCCGCCGTTTCATCGGTCCGAAAAACCTGCCCGTTCTGGCGCGGCTGCTGAAATCCGGCGGCGAGCTGCGAATCGCCAGCGACGACATGAACTACATCCGCTGGTCGCTGGAACACCTGATGAAATCGGACGATTTTGAATGGACGGCGCAAACCGCCGACGATTGGCGCAAACCGCCCGCGGATTGGGTGAACACGCGCTACGAATTGAAAGCGTTGGCCAAAGGCAAAAAGCCCGTCTATCTGGTTTTCAAAAGAAAGTGACGCCATGATCGTTTCCGTCAGAACATCCCCCGCCGAACGCGAATTTTTCATCAAAGGCGATTTCACCTCCGACGACGAAAGCCGGTTTTTCGACGTATTCGTGCAGATCCGGTCCATGACGGAACGGTGTCTGGCGTTCAACCTGTCGCTGTGCGCCACCGTCGATTCCGCCGCGATGGGGATGCTGATCGTCGCCGCGCAGGAAGCCGCCAAACGCAACGCCGCGCGCGTCATTCGCAACGCCCCCGCCGCCGTCGTCGAGAAAATGAAAACGGCCGGTTTTGACAATTTTTATCTTTTTCAATCCGGATCTTAAAAAAAAACTTGCCCGACGGCGCGGGATTTGATATGTCTTGACCATACATTCTTATAGTTTCTATGAGGGTGGGCTGAAAAGCCCGCTTTTTTTTATGGTAAGAACCGGAGGACGAATGACTCTGAACGACACGCTGAACGATCTGGTGGCACCGGTGTGCGCCGGCATGGGCTATGACATTGTGCGGATGCAGCTTTCGCGCAAGGTTTTGCAAATCATGGCGGAACGCGCGGACGGACGCCCCATGACCGTCGAGGACTGCGCCGCGCTGAGCCGCGCGATTTCTCCGGTATTGGATGAACACGACCCGATCGAGGACGATTACACGCTGGAGGTCAGCTCTCCCGGAATTGACCGCCCGTTGGTGAAATTGAACGATTTCGACCGGTTCAAAGGGTTTGAAGCCAAATTGGAAACCGTCGTCCTGATTGACGGCAGGAAACGTTTTTCCGGCCGTTTGCAGGGCATTGACGGTTCCGACGTCGTTTTGACGTTCAACGGCGCCGACATCCGCGTCCCGTTCGACCAAATCGCCAAGGCGAAGCTGGTTCTGACGGACGAATTGTTGGCGGCTTGCGCTTCGCAGTCAGAGGAATAAAGGAAACACACTATGGAAAATACGGCAGCTTTACCGCGTCCGGAATTGTTGCAGGTGGCCGACGCCGTCGCCCGCGACAAAGGCATCGACAGGGACGAAGTCCTGACCGCGATGGAATTCGCGATTCAAAAGGCGGGACGTTCCAAATTCGGTTTGGAACACGACATCCGCGCTTCGATCGACCGCAAAAACGGCGCGATCACCATGGCCCGCTATATCGAAGTCGTTCCCGACGACGCCGAAATCGAAAACGAAGCCGCGCAGATCACCGTGACCAAGGCGCGCAAGAAAAATCCGTCGCTGCAGGCCGGCGATTTCATCGTCGATCCCCTGCCCCCGATTGATTTCGGCCGCATCGCCGCCCAGACCGCCAAGCAGGTCATCGTGCAGAAAGTCCGCGACGCCGAACGCATCCGCCAGTACAACGAATACAAAGACCGCATCGGCGAAATCGTCAACGGCATCGTCAAACGCGTCGAAACGGGCAACATCATCGTTGACATGGGCCGCGCCGAAGCCGTTTTGCGCTGGGACGAACTGATCCCCCGCGAACAATTCCACAACGGCGACCGCATCCGCGCCTATCTGATGGACGTGCGTCAGGAACCCCGCGGCCCGCAAATCTTCCTGTCCCGCACGCATCCGCAGTTCATGGCGAAGCTGTTCGCGCAGGAGGTTCCGGAAATCTATGACGGCGTGATCGAAATCAAAGCCGTCGCCCGCGACCCCGGATCGCGCGCGAAAATGGCCGTCACGGCGTCCGATTCGTCGATCGACCCCGTCGGCGCGTGCGTCGGCATGCGCGGCGTGCGCGTTCAGGCCGTCGTGACCGAACTGCAGGGCGAAAAGGTTGACATCATCCAATGGTCGCCCGATCCCGCCGTGTTCATCGTCAACGCTTTGGCGCCCGCCGAAGTCGTCAAGGTCGTTTTGGACGAGGAAGCCCACAGGATCGAAGTCGTCGTTCCCGACGAACAGCTTTCGCTGGCGATCGGCCGCCGCGGCCAGAACGTGCGTCTGGCTTCGCAGCTGACCGGATGGTACATCGACATCCTGACCGAAGCCGAAGAATCCGAACGCCGCCAGAGCGAAGTCAAAGTCCGCACGCAGCTGTTCATGGACGCTTTGGACGTTGACGACGTGATCGCGCACCTGCTGGTGGGCGAAGGATTCACGTCCGTCGGCGAAATCGCTTTCGTCCCGCTGTCGGAAATCACGTCGATCGAAGGATTCGACGAAGACATCGCCGCCGAATTGCAGAACCGCGCGAAGGCCTATGTTGAAAAACAGAACGCCGAATTCGCCGTCCGCAGCAAGGAATTGGGCGTTGACGCCAGCCTGATCAACTTTGACGGACTGGATCAGGACAAGATCGTCAAATTGGCCGAAAAAGGCGTGAAAACGCTGGACGACTTTGCCGATCTGGCCAACGACGAACTGTTGGACATTCTGGGTGAAAACACAATGACGGCGCATGATGCCGACGCGCTGATCCTGAAAGCGCGCGAAAAACTGGGTTGGTTTGCCGATGACGGTGAAAAAGCCTGAGAAAAAAAAGAAAATCTGGCGGGGGGCGCCGTCCCCCGACGGATTGTCCCATAAGGAACGGGAAACGGTCAGACGGTGTCTGGTGACGCGTGAAACGCTGCCCATGACCCGTTTGATCCGTTTTTGCGTTTCGCCCGACCGCGTGCTGGTGCCCGATCTGGCGCACAAGCTGCCGGGGCGCGGAATGTGGGTGACGGCCGATTATGAAATGATCGAAACCGCTTGTAAAAAAGGGCTGTTCACCAAGGCGGCGCGCACCAAAGTGACCTGTCCCGACGATCTGGACGCGATGATCCGGACGCTGTTCGTCAAGCGTCTGCAGTCGCTTTTGAGCTTTGCCAAAAAGGCGGGACTGGTCGTGTCCGGTTTTGAAAAAGTCGCCGAAGCGATGACGAAAAAGCAGGCCGTCTGCCTGTTGGAAGCCACCGACGCCGCGGCGGACGGGCGGGAAAAGCTGAACCGCCTGCGGGGGGACATCCCCGTTCTGTCCGTGCTAAGCGCCGATGAAACGGCGCAGGCGCTGGGAACGGGCGCGGGGGTGCACACCGCGTTGAAATCCGGCGGCGCGGTCGATTTATTTGTTGCGGAAGCCCGTCGTTTTGGGGCATATTGCAAAGTTGAACTGGTTTAACGCGTAGAAAAAGGCTGAATTGATCAAATGACAGATGCGAACGACAAAAAAACGAAAAGCGCCCCTCTTTCCCTTTCCCGCCCCAAGCTGGAATTGAAAAAGACGGTTGACGTGAACCGCGCTCATCAAAGCTTTACGAACGGCCGCAAACCCGTTCAGGTCGAAGTGCGCAAAAAACGTTCTTTCGTCACCGACGCGCACGGCAATATTCAGGGCGTCAGAGAGGAAGGCGGTTCGTCCGAACTGCTGGACAGCGAAAAGGCGCATCGTCTGAAAGTGCTGAAAGACGCGATGAAGGCGGACGAGGAAGCCCGCGTCAAAGCCGAAGAGGAAGCCCGCATCCGCGCCGAAGAAGAGGCCAAGCGCGCCAAAGAGGAAGCCGAACGCAAAGCCAAAGAAGAGGCCGAAGCCAAGATCCGCGCCGAAGAGGAAGCCAAGCGCAAAGCCGCCGCTCCCGTTTCCGCGCCGGCGCCCGCCGCCGCCAAACCGGCCGCTTTTGTGAAAAAAGACGATCATAAAAAGCCGTTCGCCGACAAACGGCCGGCCGCCGCGCAGCCCGCCCTGTCGCCCGAAGAGGCCGAAGCCGCCGAAAACCACCGTATGAAAACCACGTTCAAACGCCGCGAAACGCGCGACGACGACAACCGTCATTCCAGACGCGGCGGCGAAGACGACAAATGGCGCGGCGGACGTAATATGTCCGCTTTGATGCGCGGCGACGACGAAGAGGGACGCGGCAGAAGTCTGGCGTCCATCAAGCGCGCCCGCGAAAAGGAACGTCAAAAGATGTTCGGCGCGCCGAAGCCCGCCGAAAAAGTCTATCGCGAAGTCGTCATTCCCGAAACGATCACCGTTCAGGAACTGGCCGCCCGCATGAGCGAACGCGGCGCCGACGTGGTCAAGGCTTTGATGAAAATGGGCGTCATGGCGACAATCACACAGACGATTGACGCCGACATCGCGCAGATCATCGTCGAAGAAATGGGACACAAGGCCAAACGCGTCAACGAAGCCGATGTCGAAGACAACCTGCGCGACGCGCCGGACGCCGACGAAGACAAGCTGCCCCGCCCGCCCGTCGTGACGGTCATGGGACACGTTGACCACGGCAAAACGTCGCTGTTGGACAACCTGCGCTCGACCGATGTCGCCGCGCACGAAGCCGGCGGCATCACGCAGCACATCGGCGCGTACCAGATCACGCTGGAAAACGGTCAGAAAGTCACGTTCATCGACACGCCGGGGCACGCGGCCTTTACGGAAATGCGCGCCCGCGGGGCGAAAGTCACCGACATCGTCGTGCTAGTCGTCGCGGCGAACGACGGCATCATGCCGCAAACGATCGAAGCGATCACCCACGCCAAGGCGGCGGGCGTTCCGATCGTCGTCGCGATCAACAAAATCGACGTTCCGGGGGCGAACCCCGAAAAAGTGCGTCAGGATCTGATGCAGCACGGCGTTTTTGTCGAAAGCATGGGCGGCGACGTTTTGTCCGTCGAAGTGTCGGCGAAAAAGAAAATCAATCTGGACAAGCTGGTCGAAGCCATTCTGCTGCAGGCCGAAATCCTTGATTTGCGCGCGAACCCGAACCATTCGGCCGAAGGCGCGATCATCGAAGCCAAAATGGAAAAGGGACGCGGTTCCGTCGCGACCGTTCTGGTTCAGCGCGGAACGCTGAAACAGGGCGACATCTTTGTCGCGGGCAAAGATTGGGGACGCGTGCGCGCCATGGTGGACGAACGCGGACAGCGCGTGGCCGAAGCCGGCCCGTCCTTCCCCGTCGAAGTGCTGGGTTTCCAATCCACGCCGTGCGCGGGTGACGATTTCATCGTCGTCGGCGACGAAGACCGCGCGCGCGAAGTCGCGGCCTATCGCCAGCGCAAGGAACGCGAAGCCCTGCAGGTGCGTTCGACCCGTTCGGCGATGGAACAGATGTTCGACAAGATCAAAGCCGGCGAAGCCAAGGAACTGCCCGTCGTCATCAAGGCCGACGTTCAGGGTTCCGTCGAAGCGCTGACCGCGACGCTGAACAAGATTTCGACCGACAAGGCCAAAGTCCGCATCCTGCACGCGGCGGTCGGCGCGATCAACGAATCCGACGTTACGCTGGCCAAAGCGTCCAGCGCGCTGATCATCGGGTTCAACGTCCGCGCGAACACGCTGGCGCGCACGGCGGCGAAACGCGACGGCATCGAAATCCGCTACCACTCCATCATCTACAACGTGGCGGACGACATCCACGCGGCGTTGGAAGGAATGCTGGCGCCCGAACTGAAGGAAAAGATTCTGGGCTACGCGAAGATCCGCGAAGTCTATAACATTTCCAAGGTCGGCAAGGTCGCGGGCTGCATGGTCAAGGAAGGTATCATGAAACGCGGGGCGCACGTCCGCCTGCTGCGGTCGAACGTCGTTTACCACGACGGCATGATGGCCGCCCTGAAACGGTTCAAGGACGACGTGAAAGAAGTCCGCGAAGGCTACGAATGCGGCATGAGCTTTGAAAACTTCAACGACATTCAGGTGGATGACACCGTCGAATGTTACGAAATCGAAGAAGTCGCCGCCAAGCTGGAAGAAGTCAAACTGTAAGAGGCCGCCCATGCGTTCCAATTCAAAACCCGTCACACAGCGTCAACTGCGCGTCGCGGAGCAGATCCGTCACATTCTGGCGGATTGTTTCCAACGCGGCAACGTGCCGAAGGATTTTTTGGACTGCCCGCCCGTTTCGGTGATGGAAGTCAAAATTTCACCCGATTTTTCGTACTGCAAAGCGTATATTTCCGTGCTGTCGATTGAACCGGCGACGACGGTCGATTTGGCAAAAGCGTTGAACAAACAGGCGGGATTTTTCCGCAAAATCGTCGGCACGAAAATCCGTCTGCGTCTGACGCCCGAAATCCGTTTCTTTGCGGACGGCGCTCAGGCCGAGGCGGACAGAATAGACGCTTTATTGGCTTCCGAAAAGGTCCAGAGGGATCTGATCGTTTCCGAACCGGAGCCGGAGGCGGAAGAAAACGCGGATGATTAAAGCGGTTTTCTTTGACATAGACGGAACTCTCATCACTTTTAATACGCATGAGATGCCGGAATCGACGTCGCGGGCGTTGGAAGCTTTGCGCCGGAAGGGCGTCAGGATTTTCATCGCGACGGGACGCGCTCCGCAAAGCATCAGCTTTATGAAAAAATATTTCGATTTCGACGGCGTGATTTCGTTTAACGGGCAATATTGTTTTGATAAAACGGGCGTGTTGCACGATGTTCCGATACCGGCGGAAACGGTTCTGTCCGTATTGCCGTATCTGGAGGAAAAACAAATCGCGTCCAGCTTTGAAACGGTCGGGGCGAATTATTTCAATCTGGTCAACGACAGGGTGCGCGAATTGATCCGTCTGGTCGGGGTAGACGAATCGGAACCGCAGGCGGTCGATATCGCGGGGTTGAATCAAAGCGTCTATCAGATGACGACCTTCGTTACGCCGGAGGAGGAAGCGGATCTGGTCGCGCATTTGCCGGGGTGCAGGGCGGTGCGGTGGTATCCGACTTTTGTGAATGTCATCGGGGCGAACAGCGGCAAGCATATCGGCATTTCGAAGGTCTGTGGAAAATACGGTATTTCACGGGATGAAATCATGGCTTTCGGCGACGGCGGCAACGATATGGATATGCTGAAATCGGTCGGCATCGGCGTCGCGATGGGCAACGCGGGCGAAAACGTCAAAAAAATCGCCGATTACGTCACGACGGATGTTGACGGCGACGGCATTTACAACGCCTTGCAGCATTTTGAACTGATTTAAAAAGCCCCCGAAGACCGCTTTTCTGTCAGACAACCGTCAAAACGATTTTATCGGCGGCGGCGATTTCATCGGGCGCGTTTTTTATTAAATCGCCCAGACGTTCCGTTTTTAATCCCGTCAAGACAGACAAAGAAGCCAGATGTTCTTGATGTCCGCTTTTTAAAGCCGCGTGGTTAAACAAAACAAATCTTCGGATTTGCGATATTTTCCGCGCCTGTTCGGTTTCGGCTTTCGTCATGTCTTTCCTGTCCATTTCAACATAAACGGCATCGGGGGAATATTTCCACACGCCGCCGGACAGAAAATCCGTTGTCCGGCTATAGACAGAGGAAAGATTTATAATGCTGACCGGATTGAACTGTGACGTCAAAGGAACGATCGCGTCCTGATATCCTTCCTTTTTCAACATAATAATCACATTGCCGGAGGTGCGTTTCAAATCGACGGCGCAAGGCGTTGAACACATCGGCATACCGTTGACATAAACTTTGGCTTTGGGAGCGTTGGTGTTGACGGTAACGTTTTGTTGCGTTCCCGAAAAAACGGTGCCGCAGCCCGATAACAGGAAAAGGGCGATAACTGCTTGAAATTTTTTCATGATTTCTCCTGAATGTAAAATAAAACCGCCTGATGAAAGGCGGTCGGGAGCTGAAAAAATCGTAAGCAATTACAAAAACGACCCTCTGTGCATTACTGCACAAAGACTCCCGACCCTTATACATCAAGTCAGGAATAAAAGCCCTTTGCGCCATAGCACAAAGGGTCAGGCTGTAATTGCTTTAAAGAGTAAATAATAAACTCCGGTTGAAACGATCAAGGCAAACGACCGTTTTCTTTTATTCCCGCCCCCCTGTCCGCCGAGAAGCGAACGCGGGTCACAGTGCCATTTCGACGTTGATTTTAACGGAATACGAGCTGTCCGTTCTGGTTTGCGTCTGTTCGTTTGATTCGGGGAACGTGTATCCGGCCGCCGCGCCGACGGAAACCGTTTCATTCGCGTCAAAGCTCGCCTTGCCGGTCAGCGACCGCGGTTTCGGGGAAAAGTCTTTGATCACTTCCCATTTCTTTTCAATGGATTCGGGCGTCATTTCGGAAACGGGCGCGTTTTCTTTCACGGTCGTTTGTTCCGCGTTCAATTCCGCGTTCGTTCGTTTAAAAGAATCGTCCAGCGCCAAACGGGTCAGAGCGGAATAATCCATCGCCAGCATAAACGGCTGTTCCAATTCGCCGGCGCGCGCGCCGCAAGAAAACAGGATCAGGAACAAAGCGGTCAGTAATGCGTTTTTCATTTCCGAATCCTCCTTTCGCCGCGGTTGATAGACAAAAGGTAGGACGTTTTTTTACAAAAAGCGATAAAAATATTATTTCGGATTGTTACACAGGGCGACGAATTCGTCTTCGCTAATCGTCGAAACGCCCAATTCCCGCGCCTTTTCCGCCTTTGACCCCGCGTCCGCCCCCAAAACGACATAGTCCGTTTTTTTGGAAACCGACCCCGCGACTTTCGCCCCGACGGCCAAAGCCTTGGCTTTCGCTTCGCTGCGGGTCAGAGTCGGCAGCGTCCCCGTGAACACGACCGTTTTGCCCGCCAGCGGATTGTCGCCGCGCGCCGCGGGTTCAAAATCGAACACCTTGATTTGCGACAACAGGCGGGCGACTTCGGCGCGGTTATGCTCCTCTTCAAAGAAATCCAGCAATTCCCGCGCGACGATTTCGCCGATGCTTTCGATCGCGGTCAGCTCTTTGTACGCGTCGGATTCCGCGTCCCGCGCCGCGTCGATCTGCGCCAGAAAATCCGCCATATTCAAATAATGCGCCGCCAACAGCCGCGCCGTCGCCTGTCCGATTTGCGGAATCCCCAGCGCAAACAGGAATTTGTCCATGGGAACGCCGTTTTGCACTTTGCGAATCGATGAAAACAGGTTGTCCGCCGATTTGTCGCCCCATCCCTCCAGCTTGCGGATTTCCGCGCCGTGCAAGGATTCCAGATCGAACACGTCGCCAAGGGTTTTGATCCACCCGCGTTCAAAAAAGCTTTGCGTGTTTTTCGCGCCGAAACCCTCGATATTCAAAGCGTCGCGGGACACAAAGTGTTTCAGCTTTTCCACCGCCTGCGCGGGACAGACCAGCCCGCCGGAACATCGCTGCGCCGCCTGATCCTCGTCCCGAACGACGCGCGAACCGCAAACGGGGCATTGCGTCGGGAAAACGAAAGGAACCGAATCCGCGGGGCGTTTTTCCGAAACGACGCGCACAATTTGCGGGATCACGTCGCCCGCGCGCTGGACAACGACGAAATCGCCGACGCGGATGTCTTTGCGTTTGATTTCGTCTTCGTTGTGCAAAGTGGCGTGGGCGACCATGACGCCGCCGACGTTTACGGGCTGCAAATCGGCGACGGGTGTCAGCACGCCCGTGCGTCCGACCTGCACGCGGATGTTTTCCAGCCGCGTCACCGCCTGTTCCGCGGGGAATTTGTGCGCGATCGCCCAGCGCGGGGAACGCGCGACGAACCCCAGCCGTTCCTGATAATCGCGGCGGTTGACCTTATACACCGCGCCGTCGATGTCATAGGCCAGCCCCGACCGCCGTTCGCCCAAGCTTTTGAAATACGCGACGATTTCGTCGGCCGAAGAGCACAGCCGGTTTTCCGGATTGACGGGAAAGCCCCAGCCGCGGATTTTTTCCAGATATTCGGCGTGCGACGCCCATTTTTCCGCCGACACTTCGCCGAACGTGTATCCGAACAGCGACAACCGGCGCCGTTTCGTCACGCGCGGGTCCAGCTGGCGCAGCGATCCCGCCGCCGCGTTGCGCGGATTGGCGAACGGTTTTGCGCCCTTTTCCAGCTGTTCGTCGTTCAGGGCGAAAAAATCCGCCTTGTTCATAAAGACTTCGCCCCTGATTTCCATACGCTCCGGCACGTCCGCGCCGTCCAGAGTCAAAGGCAGGTCGGGAATCATTTTCAGGTTTTCGGTGATGTCTTCGCCGACCGCGCCGTCGCCCCGTGTCGCCCCGCGCGTGAATTTGCCGTTGACATACAGCGCGGAAAAGGACAGCCCGTCCAGCTTCGGTTCCGCCATGAACTGCGGCGTTTCCGATTCGTCCAGCCCCAGAAAACGGCGGATCTTGTCGATGAATTCATATACGTCGCCGTCGGTGAATATGTTGGCCAGCGACAGCATCGGCACGCTGTGCGCGACCTTGGCGAAATCCTCGGACGCTTTGGCGCCGACGTGTTTCGACGGCGAATCCGCGCGGATCAGATGCGGAAAAAAGCGTTCGATCTCTTCGTTGCGTTTTTTCAGCGCGTCATACGCCGCGTCCGTCATCACGGGATCGTCGTTTTGATAGTACGCCTGTTCCGCCCTCGCCATTTCCTTGGCCAGAAAAGCCAGTTCGGCGGCGGCTTCCAAATCCGTCAAATCGCGCGCGGGAATGTCGGTCATACCGGTTTCATCCTGTTTTTCAAAAGCTCGTCCGCGGCGGCGCGGCTGGCGTCCGTGATATGCGCGCCGGCCAACATTCGGGCGATTTCCTCGCGCCGGTCGGCGTCGTTCAATTCGACCACCGCCGTCACGACCTTTTGCGGTTCGATTTCGGATTTTTGCACGCGGAAATGATGCGCCCCGAACGAAGCCACCTGCGGCGAATGGGTGATGGTCAGGACTTGGCAATCCTTTGCCAGACGCGCCAGACGTTCGCCGACCGCCGTCGCCGTCGCCCCGCCGATCGCGGCGTCCACTTCGTCGAAAACCAAGGTCGGAATCTTTTCCGCCGCCGCCAGATTGACTTTCAGCGCCAGCATGAAACGCGCCAGTTCGCCGCCCGACGCGATTTTCGCGATCGGGGAAAGCGGCTGTCCCGCGTTGGTCGAAGCGGTGAATTCCACCCTGTCCACGCCGTTCGCGTTCCACAAACTTTCCGGCAGGCGTTCGATTTGCGTTTTAAACGTCGCCTTTTCCAATTTCAGCGGCGGCAGTTCGCGCGCGACCGCGCCGTCCAGTTTCCGCGCCGCCTGTTCCCGCGCCGCCGAAAGGGTTTGCGCCGTTTCCAGATACGACAGGCGGGCGGCTTCCTCTTCCTTGGTCAGGCGGATCAAATCGTCGCCGCCGCGTTCGACGCTGTTCAGCCGGCGTTCAAGATCCGCCAACAGGTCGGGCAGAGCGTCCGCATCGACCTGATGCTTGCGCGCCAATGCCCGCAGCCCGAACAGGCGTTCCTCCACCTGTTCCTGCGCACGCGGATCGAAATCGAGTTCGTCGCAGAACGTTTCGATCTGCGCCGCGTCGTCGTTCAATTCCGCCATCACGCGATCAAGCGATTCGATCACGGCGTCGAACCGTCCCTCGCCGTATTTCGACAGGCTTTCCAGCTGACGCTGCGCCAAGCGCAAAGCCCTGTCCAGACTGTCGTCGCTCAACGCGGCGCGCGCGGCGTTCAGCCCCTCGGCGATTTTTTCGGAATTCATCATCATCGCGCGGCGGTCGGACAGTTCCTTTTCCTCGCCGGCCTGCGGATCAAAACGGGACAGTTCGTCAACCGAATGACGCAAAAAGTCCTCTTCCGCCCGCGCCTTGTCCAATTCCCGCGCCGCCGTTTCCCGTTCGTCCGTTTTGGCGCGCCAAGCGCGGTACGCCGCCGCGGTCGCCCGTTTTAACGCGTCCAAACCGCCGTAAACGTCCAAAACATTCTGGTGCGTCGCCGTGTTCAACAGGCCGTGCGTCGCGAATTGACCGTGGATTTCGACCAGTTCGTCGCCGATTTGACGCAGCAGCGACGCGCTGACCGACTGGTCGTTGACATAGGCGCGGCTTTTGCCGTCGGCGGTGACGACGCGGCGCAAAACGACCGGTTCGCCGACCTCAAATTCGATTCCCTGTTCATCCAAAAAGGCGAAGACCGGATTTTCCGGTTCGATTGAAAACGCCGCCGCGACGGACGCCTGTTTCGCGCCGAAACGCACCAGCGACGAATCCGCGCGCGCCCCCGTCGCCAACGCCAGCGAATCCAGCAAAATCGACTTGCCCGCGCCCGTTTCGCCCGTAAACGCCCCCAATCCGCCGGAAAAATCCAGATCAAGCTTTTCAATCAAAACGACATCCCGAATCGACAAACGCGACAACATGGCGGCGTCCCCTTTAATCCTGCGCGGCCAAAGCGGCCGGATCGTGCTTTTTCATCAACGCGTACGCTTTGTCGTACCACGGGCTTGACGGATAGTTGTACCCCAGCACCGCCGCGCTTTTCCGCGCTTCGCCGTCCAGCCCCAAAATCAGGTACGTTTCCGTCAGGCGGTACAAAGCTTCCTGCACATGGGCGGTTTGCTGGAAATTGCGGACGACATCGGCGAACCGGTTCATCGCGGCGATGTGTTCGTTGCGTTTCAGGTAGAAAACGCCGATCTTGACCTGTTTCGCGGCCAGATAGTCGGTCGCCAGAACGATTTTCCGTTCCGCGTCCGCGGCGTACGGCGTGTCCGGAAAACGGCGGGCGACCTCGTTCAACGCGTCCAGCGTCCGCTGAGTCATATGCTGGTCGCGGTCGGTGTCGGACAGCTGCGCGTACAGGCTCAGCGCTTTGAGGTAATAGGCGTAGGGCGCGAAGGAATTCCCCGGATACAGCTGTAAGAACCGATCCAAAACCTGTTCCGCGTCGTCGTATTCGCGTTTGACGTAATAGCTGAACGCCTGCATGATCTGCGCGCGCGGCGCCCATCGGGAATAGGGGTAATAGCGGTCGATTTCGTCAAACGCCGACGCCGCCAAAGTGTATTCGTGTTTTTTGACCAGCAAATCCAAAGCGCGGTTGTACAGCCGTTCCGGCGCGGTCGTTTCCGGATCGGCGGCATCCGGCGTCGAACAGGCGCACAACGCCGCCGCGGCCGAAACCAGCACCGTTTTAAAAAAACGTTTCGCCCTTTTCATCGCCGACCGCCCGCCGTTAAAAGTTGTAGTTCGTCAAACACGTTTTCGATTGCATGAACACGCGCCAGAATTCGGACGAAACGCCCCGATCGTTCTTGCCCGCCGTAAACATCGCGGCCATGTCGTACCCGACCGTTCCGGCGTTGACGATCGCGGCGTCCGACTGCACGCCGTCCATTGAACAGAACATCCCCGTTTCCCGCAGATCGTTTGAAAAAATGCACGCCAGCAGCGTTTTCGGAAAAGCGTTCACGCCGTCGATCGCCTGTTTCAAATCGTCATAGCGCATCACATACAAAACCGGCGCCAGCAATTCCGTTTTCACCAGATCCGTCTGCGACGGCATTTCCACAACGGCCGGCTGGACGTAGTACGCTTTGTCGTAGCATCCGACATCAATCCGGTTGCCGCCCGAAACGATCCCGCCGTCCAGCTTCGCCTGTTCCAGCGACAGGCGCATCGTGTCGAACGCCTCTTTGTCGATCAGGGGGCCGATGCGGCTTTGGCGTTCAAACGGCGAACTGACGTAAACGGCGTTGAACGCGTCTTTCAATTTTCCGACGACCTCGTCGTAAACCGACGAATGGCAGAACACGCGGTGCAGCGACGTGCAGCGCTGGCCGGCGTCCGCGATCGCCGAATGAAGCAATTCCTTGATCGTGAAATCAATGTCGGCGGACGGCGTCACGATCGCCGCGTTGTTGCCGCCGACCGACAGCAGGCTGCGCCCCAAACGGCGGCCGACCCTGCTTTGCAATCCGCGCGCCAGCACCGGCGATCCGGTGGCGCACAACAGGGGAATGTCCGCGTTTTCCGCCAAAAACGTGGCGTCTTCGTGGTTGCAGATGACCAGCTGGGACAAATACTCGGGACAGTTGGCCGTCGATCTGGCCTTTGCGCGGCGCATCAGGGAATTGACCGCGAACGCCGTCAGCGACGCTTTGCGCGACGGACGCCAGATCACGGAATCCCCGCACATCAACGCGACCAGCGCGTGCAGAACCCACACGCGCAAAGGAAAGTTGAACGACGTGACGATCGCGACGGGACCGATCGGCTGCCAGACCTCGGACACCACCAGATTATGCCCCTCCGCCGGAACGGAAACGCCGGAAATGCGGCGCTGGATGCCGGCGACCATGTCGCAGATCTTGATCGACCGGTCAACCTCTTTCACCGCCGCGGAACGAATCTTGCCCGTTTCGATGACGACCAGTTCGGCCAGCTCGTCTTTGGCGGCGCGCATTTCCTCGCCGAACAGACGCAGCAGCTCCGCGCGTTCGCCGGGGGGAACCTGACGCCATTCCTGAAACGCCCGTTTCGACCGTTCGACGGCGATTTTGATGCGTTCGGAATCGCTCAGCGGAAACGACGCGATCTGTTCGCCCGTCACAGGCGAATAATCCACGCAATTCCCGCTGGAGATGAATTCCAAATCCAGATTTAAACGTTTGACGATTTCCGCGACACGGGTGAACATGGACGTCCGGTCACTCTAAGAAAATCGGACGGATGGGCAGCCCTTCGGCCAGCAGTTCCTCCTGCTTGATTTCGATAAAGCCGTCCTTTTTGACTTCCAAATCGGCGCGGTAAACGGAATCGCCGTACAGCATGATCACGTCCAGATCGAATCCGTCGGCCGTTTCGGTCACTTTCGCCGGACGGATCATATGCGTCACGTCCTTGCGCTGCTGCGGGGTGGGGGTGTCGGTGAACGTGTCTTCGTCAACGTGTTCGACCAAACGCAGGGATCCCTCCTCCGTCTGAACGGCGTCCAGAACGAACGTCGCGTAAGCGACGACCGTGTCTTTGTTCAAAATCAGACCGCCCTTGGCGTTGTTTTCAAAAATCGGATCGCGCGTGCCGTCCATTTTGATCACTTCGGCGTTTTCGCCTTCGCCCTTGACCAGATATTCCATCGTCACCGGCGGAATCGACGAAAACGTCGTCGCCTGCAGCAATTTGAATTCCGAATAAAACGGCAAAGCGGCCATCGTCAAATGCGAACGCCCCGGCGTAAACATCGCGAAAGAAGACAACGCGTTGACTTTCTTAATTAAAATCTCGACCTCTGAATCGGGGATTTCTTTCCAATCGTACTGGGGCATCTGTTTTCTCCATATCAATATCAATAAAATCAGGGCGATCAGGATCAACCCCGATATAGTGCGTTGAATTTTAAACTTTCTTGTCGTCATTGTCCAGTTTTCAGTTTGCATCCCCGCCTGTTTTTTCGGCGGCGGCGAAAATCCCCGCGACATCCGCCCCCCTTTCGCGCCGCAAAACCGCGTCTGTCAGGGTAATTCCGGAAAAGCCCGCCCGTTTCAGCGCGTTTTCGACATACGCCGCGCCGTGGACGTAACGGCCGGACGGGCGCAAGGCGTATCCGTCGGGTTTTTCCGCCTTTTCCACCGTGAAAACGACGCGGCCGCCCGCCGCCAAAGCCCGCGCCGACGCGGCCAGCAAATCCGTCAAATCGCCGAAATAGCACGCGACATCCGCCCACACGACCAGATCGAACGCCGACGGATTTTCATGGCAAAACGCGACCGCGTCCGATTTTTCCAAAGCGTCGTACAGCCCTCTTTTCCCCGCCGCGTCCAACATTTTGGCGGACAGATCGACGCCGGTCAGTTTCGCGGCGCGCGGTTTCAACGCCGCGGCGTTCAGCCCCGTTCCGCATCCGGCGTCCAGAATCCGCAATCCGGCGGGCAGCGTTTTCACATAACCGGCGACCAGTTCCGGCACGCGGTAATCCAGATCGCCGACGGCGGCGTCGAACGTTTCGGCGAAAGAATCAAACAGCGTTTCGACATAGGCGTCGCCGGCGCGGGGCGGATTGTCCCCCTGCAGCGCGGCGCAGACATGGACGGCGACCGGATTGTCGGGAAAGAACTGTTTCCATTTTTGCGCCAGCTTGACGGCCGTTTCCTTGCAATCCGGCTCCGTCCCGCCGTACAGGTCGTACAGCGTCCGCGCCAGATCGTGGTGGATTTCCGTCAGCGCCGGATTCAACGCCAGCGCGTTGAAATACAGCCCGACGGCCTCGGCGGGGTCGCCGGCCTCTTTGACGGCCATGGCCAGATTGCAGCACGTTTCCGCCTGTTTCGGATTGATGATGAACGCCTTGCGGTAACATTCCAAAGCTTCCTCGAACCGGCCGTGGTCGTACAGCAGCGCGCCCAGATTGTTGTACGCGGACGCGAATTGCGGATCCAGCTTCACCGCTTTTTTATAATCGTCCTCCGCCTGCCAGTGCTTGCCATATTTGACATATACGTTCGCCCGATTGTTATAGGCGTCAGCGCACGACGGATCGAGTTCGATCGCGCGGCAATAGGCGTTGAACGCGTCGTCCGTCCGGTTCAGGTTTTCAAAAGCGATGCCGAGTCCGTTGTAATAAACCGGACTTTCGGCCAGCGACAAAGCCTTTTCATACAGCGCGACCGCCCGTTCGTTTTCGCCCGCCAGACGGCGCGTGACGGCCTGCTGGGCGTAAGCTTCGGCGTTTTGCGGATCGGCCGCGACGGCTTTGTCCAACAACGCCAGCGCGCCCGCAAAATCGCCGCCGTCCCGCGCGATCAGCGCCAGATTCACATACGCCGACGAAAAATCCGGACGCATTTCAACGGCCTTTTCAAACATTTTCCGCGCCAGCTCCGCATCGCCCAGAAAACGGTAGATAATCCCCATGTTGTGATAGGTTTCGGGATATTCCCTGCGCGCCGAAACGGCCTTGTAATGTTCCAAAGCCTCCTTGGGGCGGCCGGATTCCTGCAGCGCCTGCGCCAGCGTGAATTCGTACGCGTCCGTTTGCGGCGACAGACGCACGGCCTTGTACAGCATATCAATCGCCGAATCGAACGACCGGCGCTGCATCGCGATCATGCCCAGCAGGTGCAAAACGTCGGTCTGTTCGGGATTCACCTCCAGCAAACGGCGGTAAATCGCCTCCGCTTCGTCCAGCCGCCCCTGTTCGTGCAGCCGCGCCGCGTTTTGCAGCAAATAGTCCAGCGACATAAATATCTTCTCCGCAACAGCAAGGAAAAATTGACTTATAGCTTACGCGAGTCTATGAATAAATGCTAGACGGTATTTGTTCAACGGAAAAACGGCTATGGCTAAAAACGAAAAAAAAGAACCGACCCTTGTTCCCGAAGATGAAGAGGAAACGCCCGAAGAGGCGCGCCAAAGACAGGAGGCGTCCTTTTCCTTTTACCTGCATTCGTCCCTGTTCCTGTTTTTCCTGACGGTGTTCACGTTCGTGCTGTTTTTGCACGCGAACAAATACCCGATGATCCTGAACAACGAAATCCAGCCCGAAGTCCTGTTCGCCTGTTTCGGATTTTTCGTCTTTTCGTTCCTCAGCCTGTTTCTGCTGTCGTTCTGGCGGTTTCTGGCCAAAGTATTCATCTCCGTCGTCGCCGGCGGCGCCGTCGCTTATATTCTGGGGCTGCTGCTGCCCTATAACGTCGGCAACTACTTCGCCCATTACTTTTCATTCCTGCCGCACGACGTTTTGATGTACGCCGCGCAAAACGGCAACCAGATCGCCGCGATCGCGTCGGGCGTCGTTTTGCTGCTGATCCTGTGTATGTTCCGCAGCGGGATCATGGCGTTCATGTCCCTGCCCGTTCTGGCCGGACTGTTCTGGGTCATGAACGATTCCGCCAAACAGACGATCCCCGATGTCGCGCGTTCGGCCGCGCCCGCCGTCCAACCCGCCGACGGGGAAAAGACGGAAAACCTGATCCACCTGATTTTGGCCGGACACACCGGATACGCCGCCGCCGCCGAGGATTGGCAGCGTCTGAACGCCAAGGCCGACGTGCCCAAGGACGCCGCGTTCAACCCGACGTTCATTCCGGCGTTTTACAAATCGAACGGATTCGCGTTCTATCCGTCGGCGTATCTGCGCCATGCGAACAAATACAAAAACATCGCGAACATCCTGAACCCGTCCGCGGCCGAAGACACGTCGAACCTGTTTTCCCGCGACGACGCCGTTTACTACACCGTTTCCGACGAAGCGCCCGCTTTCGCCACGCGCAGCGACCTGTTCAAAACGCTGAAAAACCAAGGCTACACCCTGAACGTGTACCAGACCTACCCCTTTGATTTTTGCAAAGGCGACGGCGCGAAAAACGTTGACGCCTGCCTGACCTATCCGGCGCCGATCGGGGCGTTGTACCGCACGAACCTGTCAACGGGCGCGCGGCTGATGCTGCTGGCGGGGCATTGGCTGAATTCGACGCCGTTCGGCAAGGACGTTTTGAAATACGCTTACGCCAAGGTCGCGCAGAAAACGAATCCCGACTATTTCCCGTTTTTGGGCAACCCGCTGTCGCGTTCCCTGCCCGTCGGCCAGCCGGCCGTGTTGTCGCGCCTGCGCCGCGACGTGTTGGCGGCAAAGGGCAAAAACGCGTTTTTCGTCCACCTCGACCTGCCGCACTATCCCTATGTTTACGATCAAAACTGCCGGCTGAAAACGGATCCGTCGAAATGGCGTTCCAACGCGTCCTATACCAACCGCAACGAATTCGAGGGCGAATTGCGCCGGTGGGAGGATTACGACCGCCAGCTGTTCTGCACCTACGCGCAAATCAACTATTTGATCAAGGACTTGGACGCCGCTAAAAAGCTGGACGGCACGACGATCGTCATCCACGGCGACAAAGGCGCGGACATCCGCAAGGAAGCGCGCGACGACGAGGACACCACCCGCGTGGACAAGGCCGTCAACCGCTTTAAAAACAACATGACAACCGTTTTCGCGATCCGCGAACCGTCGGGCAAGGCCGAAGTGCGCGCCGAAGCGTGCGACGTTCCCACCTTGATTTCCCGATACGTCGAAGGGAAAAAGGACGCCGCGTGTCAAAAACCCGACCTGTCGTCCTATGCGCAGGACGAACGCGACAAAACGATGGCGTGGCTGAACCTCCCCGTCGCGAAAGGTTATCTGGACGGCGGCGATTACGCGGCCTTGTACGCCGATTGGCTGGAAAAAGGCGGACAGGCGTTTATGGCCGCTTTGGACGAACGGCTGAGAACGGAAGAGCAAACGCCCGCCGAAACGCGGACGATCAGCTTTGTCGCGCCGCCGAAACAAATGGAAAATCCCGCTTTGTTCGACGAACCGGCGAAAGAGCCGACCACGGATTTCGTCCCCGTTCCGCCCGAAACACCCGCCGAACAGACGACCGAACCGGCGGCCGGCGTGACGCCGGACGCGCCCGCGGCGGAAACCGCGAAACCGGCGGTTGACGTGATCGCGGACGAACTGTCCGACCTGCCCGCGCCGATCGTCCTGCCGCAAATTGATCCGGCCGTGGAAGACAAATGGAAATCGACCGATATCAAAGAAGGTCAGAAAACGACGCTGGAGCTGGTGCCGCAGGAATTGTCGGATCAGCCGCAAGCGTCCGGACAGCCGGCACCCGAAGCGCCCGCGCCCGAATCCGCGCCGGCCGCCGCGGTCGATTTGATCCCCCTGCCGACGTTGGACATCACGGAACAACCGGCCGCCGCCCCCGCCGAAACACCGATCGAAACTCCGGCGGTTCAGGCTGAAGCTTCCGCCCAAACACCGGCGGCGGAACAGGCTGCGACGGAAACGGCCGCGACGACACCGGCGGTTCAGGCCGAAATCCCCGCTGAAACACCGCAAACAACCGTTCCCGAAACCCCCGCCCCCGCCGCGGAAGCGGTTGCCGCGCCGGAATTGCCCGCGCCGCCCGCTACGGAAGCCCCCGCCCCCGAAACGATCGTCGTAACGGACGAAGCCTTTGTCGCGGAAACGCCCGCGGTTGAAGAAGCGAAACCGGTTGAAACGGCAACGCCGCAGCCGGAAAACGCACCGGACGCGCAGCAGGCGCCCGCACCTTTGACGGAAGCGCAAGCGGCCGAACAGCAAGCCAAAGCGGAAGCCGAAGCAAAAGCCTTGGCCGAGAAACAGGCGGCCGAAAAAGCCGCCGCCGAAAAAGCCGCGGCGGAAGCAAAAGCTTTGGCCGAGAAACAGGAGGCTGAAAAAGCCGCCGCCGAAAAGGCCGAAGCGAAAGCCAAAGCTTTGGCAGAGAAACAGGCGGCTGAAAAGGCCGCCGCCGAGGAACAGGCCGCGAAACAACGCGCCGAGGAAGAGGCCAAGGAACGCGAAGCTTTGCGCAAACCGTTGCCCGCGACAATCGACGTGGATAAGCTGGACATCATCAAGGAAACCGTCACGGAACGCGTCAACGACGACGGCGAAGTGGAAACGTTCATCTTTATCGAACGCAAACCCAACCCGAACCGTTTCAAGAAAAAACCGGTCGAGGAACGCGTTTTGCAGCAAGATCTGGAACGCGCGCCCGAACCGCCGGAAAAACCGGAGGTGTTGGAACACGAAACCGACGCCGCGCCGGCGGCTGAAACCGTGAACGCGCCCGCGCCGGAAACGGCGAAAGCGGCAGAACAGCCGGCCGCCGAAACCGCCCCCGCCGCGTCTGACGCCGCCGAACCTGTCGCGCCCGCCGTGCAGACCGTTCCCGCCGTGCCGACCGCTCCGGTTGTGACAAACGCGCCGGTGGAACGCGTGCTGGAAGATTAAACTTCCGTTTACGGTCGAAAAGGTATATACTGATCCGCGTTGATCAGGGAAAGAAAGAAAAAACGTCCGTGACGGACGGAAATCGCGCCGGTCGGTGGCGCAGGGTTGATTCATTCTTTCAAAAGGATTGCATCCATGGCTAAAAACGAAACGTTTCAACGCATTCAGCGCGAAGTGAACGGAAATCACGTCGTTCTGTTCATGAAAGGCACGCCCGCCCACCCGCGGTGCGGTTTTTCCGCCGAAGCGTCCGAAAAATTGAAACAGGCCGGAATCGAATACAAAAGCGTTGACGTTTGTTCCGATCCCGATCTGTTTGACGGCATCCGCCAATTCACCAACTACACGCATTTTCCGCAAATGTTTGTGGACGGCCGCTTTATCGGCAGCAGCGAAAACATCCTGCGTTTCGCCGCGAACAAAAATTTCAAATGAACCGCCGTTTTGCGAAAAGCCCCGTTGTCAAAACGGGGCTTTTTTTCCGCCGTTTTTCCTGATACAGTACCTCCGTTTCAACCGGAGCCGCCATGTCCCGCCTGTTTTTATTCCTGTTCGTTTTGCTTTTCCCCGTTTTCGCGCGGGCGGAAGGCTTCGTTTTAAACGAAACGGCGTGCGAGGATAAATTGCTGGAGCTGATCAACGGGGCGGAAAAATACATCGACGTTTCCGTTTATTCGATCAACAACAAAAAACTGGTTGACGCGTTGGCGGCCGCGCACCGCCGCGGCGTCAAAGTGCGCGTCCTGACCGACAAGGTGCAGGCGGCCGGCGTGTCGTCGCGCATATGGGATTTGATCGACGCGGGCATTCCTTTGCGCGTGCACACCTACAAACGCATCATGCACACCAAAGTCGCGATTTACGACGGCGTTTCCGTGTCCAGCGGTTCGCTGAACTGGACGGAACCCGCCGTGCATAAAAACGAGGAAGTCTGCGACATTTTCGTCAACGATCCCGATTACGCCGCCCAGCACCAGCGGTTGTTCGACATACGGTGGGAAAACAATTCGCGGAAAAAATCCGATTTGTGGCTGAAACCGCGGCTGTTGAAACGGCGGGCGGATCAAGCGAAACAAACAAAATGAGCGTTTCATTTTTATCTTTTCGTAAGAAAGTTTTGGTATTTTGTAGAAAACAAAACCGGTAAGCAGAGGTTCGACGTGTCCGACATTATTCCTTCTTCGATCAAAACGCTGGCTTTAACGGCCGCCATCGCCGCCGTCGGCGGATGCGGCGCGGGGCTGCCCGACCCGTTCACCCAACGCACGATCGTCACACCGAAAGCGCCGTCGTCAGTCATCGTGTGCCGTTCCCAGCAATGCGCGCCGGCCAGAACGAACATGACGCGTGAATTTCTGTACAACAGCCTGCTGAACCTGTTTGACAACAACGTCGATTCCACCGTTTTGATCTGCGACGCCGACCCGAATTCCAGAATGTGCTTTGAAAACTACATCCAATTCAATATCAAAGCCGGCGTCACCCCCGCGACCGTCGTCGTCGATTCCGCCAAACTGCTGAGCGTCAAGCTGCAGAAAAAGGAACAGATCATCAGCGTCGCGTTGGATTACAATATGCATTTCAACGCCGTGCGCCCCGCTTGCCTGAGTTCCAAAAACGCCCTGTTCGTCAAATCGCCCGATTACGTTTTAATGGAAGACACGGGCTATGTCTGCAAATTCACGACAACGTCCGATTCCATGGTTTCGACCGTTTTCGCGATCGACTACGTCGATTTGGACTACGGCGTCATCGGGGCGAACTATTCGTTCGGCGTGGCGGGGCCCGCTTACGGCGGCGGCACGGGATATATGCTGATGCGTTTCCAGAAAAACGCTTTCCCGTCCGATCCGAAAAAATTCGTCCTGCCCAAAGGCCCGCAGGAAACGCCGACCATGCCGACCACCGCGTCCGGCCAGCCCGCCCAGCGCGAATACGGCGTCAAAACCGACACGCCGAAGCTGGCGCCCGGACAATACAAAGTCACCCCCCTGCCGTTGAAATAAGGCGGAGCGCATGATCACCGTCGGTGTCATGACCGGCAATTCGCTGGACGCCGTTGATGCGGTTTTGACCCGATTCGACGGTGGCCGCATGGCCGATCTGGCCGCGTGTTCCCTGCCTTATCCGGCGGAATTGAGAAACGGTTTCCTGACGCTGCGCAAACGGATCGCCCGTCACGGATACGACGTTTCCTTTTTAAAAAACGACAGTTCTTTCACAGCCGTTTTAAAAAGCTGCACCGATTTGGTCGCCGAAACGGTCAACACGCTTTGCCGCGGCTTTGACAAATCGGAAATCGCCGCGATCGGGCTGCACGGGCAAACGTGCGGACATTTTCCGCCGTCCGTCGCGGGCGACGCCGCGCCCTATACGCTGCAAGTGTTCGATCCCGCGCGGCTGGCCGCTTTGACGGACTTGCCCGTCATTTACGATTTCCGTTCCGACGATATGGCCAACGGCGGCGAAGGCGCGCCCCTCGCCCCGATCCACAACGCCCACATCGCGGCGGATCTGAAAGAAAAAGGATTGTTCCCCGTCGCTTTTTGCAACGCGGGCAACACCGGAAACATCGCCGTCGTTTCCGAAACGGCCGACGGAAAAAGCGTCACCGTCGGTTGGGACGCGGGCCCTTTTAATCATTTCGCCGACACGCTGAGCCGTTTCGGGGCGAACGAGCCGTGCGATTTGAACGGGCGGTTCGGCGCACGGGGACGGATTGTTCCCGAATTGCTGGCCGATCTGTTCGACACGGCGGCCGTGACCGGAAACGGGGAGAATTTCTACCTTTTGCCGCCGCCGAAATCGTCCGACCCGAGCTGGTACAGAATCGACGCTGCGGACGTTTGCGCCCGTTTCGGTTTTGAAAACGCGCTGCGCACCGTCGAATATCTGGGCGCGTACGGATTTATGACCGCTTTGTCCATGATCGGCGAAAACGTGAAAATGCCGCAATCGTTCCTGCTGTTCGGCGGCGGGTGGAAAAATCCGCTGGCTTTAAACGATTTCAAAGATTTGCTGAACGGCAAAGGAATTGTTTTGCCCCGTCACGCGGACGTTTTCGCGCGGGTGCGGGCGCGTTTTTCCCGCCCGCCCGCCGTCGATTTTTCCGACCGGTACGGGTACAGCGGCACATATATGGAAGCGCGCATTTTCGCCGACATGGCGCGATGCCGGATCACGGGCGAACCGTTCAGCTTTCCCGAAACGACCGGATGCAAATCCCCGACCGTCGCCGGCATATACGCTTTGCCGCCCGCGGGCGCGCCGCTGCTGGACGGATTGTTTGAACAATACGGCACGAAAGACCTGATCCCCAATCCGCCCCCGCGGTTGTTCAGCCGCGCCGCGAAAGAAAGCCGGACTTAATCGAAGCTGTACAAATAATCAGCGTTTTTTTTCAGCCACGCCTCCGCCCGTTCGTAATCGGGGCAAAGGCCGGCGACGACGCGCCAGAACGCGGCCGAATGGTTCATTTGCGCCAAATGGGCGATTTCGTGCGCGATGACGTAATCCGCGACGTAAAGCGGCGCCAGCCCCAACCGCCACGACAGGCTGACGTGTCCCGTCCGCGAACAGCTGCCCCACCGCGAAACGGTGTCGCGCACCGTCAGCTTTTGCACTTTGGCGTCGATTTTCGCGGCGGTTTCGCGCGCCTTGGCCAACGCGTAGGCGGCAAACTCGGATTTCAAAAAATCGCGGACGCGCCGATCCAGATGCTCCGCCGCGCCCGAAACCCAAACGACGTTTCCCGCCGACCACACGCCGCGCCGCGCGGCCGGAGAATGGCGGATGACAACGTCGCGCCCCAAAAAAGTCAGCGGCATTCCGTCCTGAAACACCCGTTTGGGCGGCAGTCGGCGCAGCTGCTCCGCGATCCAAGCGGATTTTGAAACGGCGAAATCGCGCCCTTTTTCAACGGACGCCCGCCGCGGCAAAACCAAAACGACCGCGCCCGTCCGGCGGCTGACCCTCAACCGGATGCGTTTGGCTTTGACGCTGCGTTCGACGCCGACGGCGATCGCCGTCCCCTGATCGTAAACGGTCAGCGTTTTCGCCGTGTCGTTTTGTTTCATCTGTCGGCCCCGTAAAAAAAAGCGTCACCCGAAAGTGACGCTTTCCCGTTATTTCGATTTTCTGGGACGCGTTCCCAAACCGATCCGTTTCGCCACGTCCGAACGGCGTTCGGTGCAGTTCGGGGCGACCATCGGATAATCGGCCGGCAGGTTCCAGCGCGCGCGGTATTCGTCCGGCGTCATGTTGTACGCCGTTTTCAGGTGGCGTTTCAGCATTTTCAATTTTTTGCCGTCTTCCAAGCAGACGAGGTAATCCGGAAAAACGGATTCCTTGACGGGAACCGCGGGTTTCAGCTTTTCAGCGACGGGTTCCGGCGCGTTGACGGACGCCAAGGCGCGGTAAACGTCCTGAATCAATTTGGGCAATTCGGCGGCGGTCGTTTCGTTGTTGGCGACGTGCGAGGAAACGATTTCCGTCGTAAAGGCCAGCAAATCTTCGTTTGTAAAAGTATCAGACATTTTCATCTCCGTTCAATGTTTAGAACATATTTACAAAATAAACAGAAAAAACGCAAGTTTTATTCGCTCTCTTTTTCCAAAAAACACGCGTCGCCGTAGGAAAAGAACCGATACTCTTTTTCAATCGCATGGCGATACGCCGCTTTCATGCAATCGACGCCCGAAAACGCGCAGACCAGCATAAACAACGTGGAACACGGCAAATGAAAATTCGTGAACAGCGCGTCAACCGCTTTGAACCGGTAGCCGGGGGTGATGAAAATCGACGTTTCCCGATTGAACGGGTGGACTTCGCCGGTGTCGTCGGCCGCGCTTTCCAACAGGCGCAAAGCCGTCGTCCCGATCGAAACGATCCGGCGGCCGTCGCGTTTCGCCTGCGTGATCAGGCGCGCGTTTTCCGGCGAAATGTGGCCGAATTCGGCGTGCATGACGTGGTCTTTGGTGTCATCGACCTTGACGGGCAGGAACGTGCCGCCGCCGACGTGCAGGGTGATTTTGACGTTTTCGATCCCCATCGCGTCGATTTTCGCCAGCAGCTCCTTAGTGAAATGCAATCCCGCGGTCGGCGCGGCCACCGCGCCGTCATGGGCGGCGTAAACGGTTTGATAGTTGCGTTTGTCGTCCTCGTATCCCGTTTTTTCACGGTGGATATAGGGCGGCAAAGGCATGACGCCGTATTTTTCCAGCCGCGCGAACAAAACGGACGGATCGGTCAGAAATTCCAAAACGACCGTCATGCCGTCTTCGCCGCGGCCAAGCACTTTGGCTTCCAGCGGATCGGCGGCGGGATCGTTCGGCGGATAGAACCGCACGATGTCGTTTTCGCGCAGGCGGCGGGCGTTTTTGACCAAAGCCTCCCACTGATTCAGGCCGACGGATTTAAACAGGGTCGCTTCAACGGCCGCGTCGCCCCGTTTGCCGAACAGGCGCGCGGGAATGACGCGCGTGTCGTTGAACACCAGCAAATCGTCCGGCCGCAGCAAAGCGGGAAAATCGGAAATATGGCCGTCAATAAAAGAATCCGGCGGACACACATGAAGCAATCCGGCGGATTCGCGGGGTTCCGCCGGACGAGAGGCGATCCTCTCTTTCGGCAGAACAAAATCAAAATCGGTAACCAGCAATGTTTTACAGCCGCGGTGTGACGACCCCTTCAAACATGGCGTCGAACGTGTCGAAATCCTCCATCACGTCGTGACCGGTGAAATCCAGCACTTCGTATTTTTCGTTGGCCGTGTTGTAAACGTACAGGTCGTCGTCGGCGCGTCCCAGCAAAACGAATCCTTCCAAATCGTCGTTATAGTCGGCGAAATCCTCGTTCGCGGTCACGATGTCGTTCAGGGTGTAGCTGCTTTCGGGATCGGTCACCTGATCGGTGCTGTAAAATTCGATGCCGTTCCAAGCGAACCCGTTGACTTCGCGCAGAAAGTCGATATAGCCCTGCGGCACGGCCGGCAGACCGATTTCCGCCATATCTTTCTGACATTGCGCCAAATCCTTGCTGGAAGCGGGGCGGACGATCATCGCGCCTTCTTCCGGCGACAATTTTTTCAGAATATCTTCAATCATTTGTTCGTTCCTAAGACTGTAAACAGAAAACTGCCGTCATTCTAAAGAAGTTTTCGCCGTTCTTCAACGGTTTTTAACGTTCGCGCCGTTTTAAAGCCGCCGCCGCCGCGACCGTGTTCAGCTTTTGGCGGGACTGCGCCGGACGTTTCCAGACCATATCGTCGCTCCACGGCAGTTTGATTTTAATGCCCGCGGCCAGATCCTTGCCTTTCAGCTGCGGGTCGATTACGTCGTGATGCAATTCGTCGTGCGGCGGAATCGGCATGATGATCAGATTTTTGAAATCGTTTGTGCCGCCGCCGTGAATCGGCAGTTTGTGATGCACGTTGTATCCGTTGACGCTGCGGCCGCCGCGCATGGATTCCAATCCTTTGTCGGAAATGCCCATGGCGCGCAGTTCCTTTTCATAATGCGCCGCGACGTACTTTAAAAAAGCCGGACGCACCTGCGTTTTGAACTCTTCGCGTCTGGCGACGCGCGTTTTCTTTCCGGGGGTTTTGAATTCGACCTCTTTGAGTTTGAATCCGTTGATGACATCGAAATCGAATTCGCCGCGTTCGGCGCGCTGACGGCTGTTTCCGCCCGCCGCCGGACGGCCGTTGTTGTTGTATCCGTATTGTTTGCCGACGCCGCGGGCGCGTTTGGCGTGAATGTATTCCATAAAAGCCTGCCTTGATAAAGTGATGTTAAGACCACTGTACCACACGGGATTGGACAATCAAGGATTTTTTGTCCAAAACAGGCTTATTTTCCGGCGGATCGCAACGCTTTGTATTTTTCCAGCATTTCGGCGAAAGCGGCCGTCAATCCGGATGAAACCGCCGGATCCTCGCCCAGAAAATCCAAGCATTGGGCGCACGCCTCCAACGTGGAAACGCTTTCCTTGCGGGGTTCCTTGCGCAATTTGCCGTACAGCGACCGTTTTTGCGGCACCAGCAGCAGCCGCTGGGTTTTCAGCAGCCACGGGTTGCGCCACCACAACGCCTTGGCCTGCGACCACGACCCGTCCAGCAGGATGATCCCCTCCAGCTCCGCCAGCCGCCGCGCGGTGTCGTCCAGCAGGTTTCCCTTGCGTCCGATCGCGTACAGCCCCGCCGCCACGGGGGTTTCGTTTTGCGCCCCCAGATACAGGACGCCCCATTTTTTCGGATCGGCCGGCCGTTTCAGCGCCGCGGTCAGCGACGGACGGGACAGGGCGATTTCCAGCCGCGCGTTTTTCAGCATCGAACAGATGATGCCCGCCGTCCCCAATTCCTTGTCCTGTTCCTGCGGATGCTGCAAAATCAGGACGAAGTGTTTGTTGTCGAAAGGCTCCGCGTCCGTGCAGACGCAGAGCTTCAAAGATTTTCCGCACCTTTCGCAGGTGTCCGCCGTATCGTGTGTCAATGAACGCTCACCGGTATCAATTCGTTGTCAATGGCCATAGATATAGCCTCGTTTTCATCGTCAGCACAAGCCAATTCGGTGCCTTCGGCGGCGTAAACGAACCACATTTCGCGGTTGTCAACGGTTTTCGGACGGATGTAGGCAACGGAATTCACGCCCATTTCGGCCAAATCGTCGGCCGTTATGTTTTTTTCAATCGCGGTTGCCGGCATGGCGTTTTTCCTTTCACTGATTCATTTCTTTTCGATTTTCGCCTTTTCGGACGGTTTTTCGATTTTTCCGCCGTGTTCCTTTTTGGAAATCTTGATCTGGCGGATATTTTGTTCCGGTTCGTTTTGTTTCAGATCGATGTGCAGCAGCCCGTTGTCCAGATGCGCGTCCTCGACTTCGATGCCGTCGGCCAGAACGAACGACCGCTGGAACTGGCGCGACGCGATGCCGCGGTACAAATACCGGCGGGCCGGAGCGTTTTCATCCTCGACGCGGCGGCCGCTGACGGTCAGCTGTTTGTCCTGCACCTCGATCGACAGGTCGTCTTCGCCGAAACCGGCCACGGCGATCGTGATCTGCAAATGCGACGGGTCGATCTGTTCAATGTTGTAAGGAGGATAGCTTTCCGAATTTTTCGCCGCCCTGTCCAGCATACGTTCCAAAGAATCAAATCCCAGCATGAACGGATTGTTCGTCGTCAATAAAGCCATCTTATTTCTCCTTAAAAGCAAATAAACGGCGGAGTCGTTTTCGACCTCCGTCGCCGGAAAACCCCGTGCGGGCGTTTCCCGACAAAACGGATATAGGTGCTTTTCCCCGCGTTTGCAAGGGGCGGCCGCGTTTTATTTCCGCCGCCGCGCCGGCGTTTGCCGTCCGCCGTTGTCCGTCAGATCGACGGGACGCACCGGATTGAAATACAGCGGATCGGCGTCCGCCGCGCCGACGCCGTCCCCGTCCGGATCATCGGCCGTCCGTTCGCCCGAATACGGTTTCGCCGCGGGATACAGCCGGTTGTTCAAATCGGACGGGCGGATTGAACAAGGTTTGCGCGGGCATTTTTCGACCAATCCCCTTTTGTTCGCGGCCAGAATTGCGGTCATCGCGTACCCCGTTTCGGAAATCGCCGCGATAAAGCGTTCCCTGCCGTTCAAATCAAACACCTCTCCGTCGTCCGGCGAAACGATCCCGTCCGTCAAAGCCGGATCGCCGTACAGCGCTTTGCCGTCGCGCAAAACCAGCGCCACCGCCGGCTGTTCCGATTCGACCAGCGTTCGATAAACGGATTCGTCGTCCGTCAAATCGCGGCCGTCCGTTTCAAACAAAGCCAGATCGGCGCGCATCCCCGTCCGCACGTCGCCGATCTGATCCGACGCCCGCAGCAGCGCGGCCGGATTGACCGTCGCCATTTTCCACAATTCGGCATAGGAAAACAAACCGTTCAGGTAATCGCGGTTATAGGCGGCGGCGACTTTCAATTCATCCAGCAAATGCGCCGATCCCGAATACGCCCAATCCGTCCCCAGCGCCAGATCGACCCCGTAATCCCGCATCAGCGACACCGGCGCCGTCACCCCGTACAGCGTCAGATTCGACCGCGGCGACCAAACGACCGTCGCTTTGGCTTCGGCGATTTTGCGCACGTCCCGTTCCAGCAGGGCGACCGCGTGCACCAACCCCGTGGCGCTGTCCAAAATGTCCGTTTCGCCGGAGCTGACGTTGACGAATTCGTTGCGCGCGACGGCGTCCTTGCCTTCCGCGACGTGAATGATATAGACGGTTTCGGGATTGCCGACGGGATGAAAAGGATAGTCCGTTCCCGACGCCGGCATATGTTCGCATCCGACGTTGTTTTTCAGCGGAAAGGTGTCGTTCCACACCGCGCGCGGCAGCACCAGCCCCTCGTTCGCCCCGTCGCCGAAATTGCGTAAGAATCCTTTGTATCCGCCGTTGCCGATGTTTCCCGTCGTTCCCGCGGCAACCTGCCGCAGTTCGCTGAGGATCAGATGTTCCGGCCGATCCGTTTTATGGCGCGGCATCCTTTTGTACCCGCGGCATCCGCCGCCCCAGTCGCGGCGGCTGTTGAACCGGCCGTCCGCCCTGACAAAATACGGGATGTTGTGGTCGTAGGACAGATGATCGTGCGCGTTGATCATCCCCGCCGCCAAAACGTGCCGCCCGCCGTCAACGATCCGGACATTTTCCGGCCGAACCGGCGTAATGGCGCCGATCGAACCGCCGGATTCGATTTCGACGTATTGCTTTTGCAAAACGCCCGTCCCCGTCGCCACGTACTTGGCGTAAATCCAAAACCCGCCCGACGCGACCCGCGCCGTTTTCGCCGTTTGGCACGCGGCGGCCGCGAGGCACAGCAAAAGGACGGCGAGTTTTTTCAATTTTCCTCCGGCTTTAAAGGGCGGAAAACGTCACGACGCCGCGCGTTGGCGTTCGCGGTCTTCCAATTCCTCCTGTTTCGCGCCCGTTTTGATCAGGGACAGCATCACGCCGCCGAAAAACAGCCCGAACGTGATCAGCAGGGATATGCGGTCGTCAACCTTGAACCAGAATTCGCCGATGAAAACCTTGATCCCGATCGTCACCAGCAAAACCGCGCAGGCCGGCTGCAGGTACGAAAACCGGTGCAAAGCCGCGGACAGCAGGAAATAAAGCGCGCGCAGCCCCAAAACGGCGAACATATCGCTGGAATACACGGCGAACGTTTCGTGCGACACGGCCAGCATCGCCGGAACGCTGTCGATCGCGAACAGCGCGTCGCCGAATTCGATCAGCAGCAGCGCCAGAAACAGCGGCGTGGCGTACCATTTCATTTTCCCCGGTTCGGATTGCGACGGTTCCTTGACAAAGAAATGCTCGCCGCGCAATTCCGTCGTCAAACGCAGGTAATGGCGCAGGAAACGCAGCATCCGGCTGTTTGACAGGTTGACGGCGGCCTCTTCCGAAATCAGCATTTTCAATCCGGAATAAATCAGGAAAACGGCGAAAATCAACAACACGAAATCGTATCTGTCCAAAATCTCCGCCCCGATGACGAACATCAGCCCGCGCAATATCGCGGCGCCCAAAATCCCCCAGAACAACACGCGGTGCTGCAGCGGGCGCGGCACCCCCAGATAGGCGAACACCAGCGACATCACGAAAACGTTGTCGATCGACAACCCCATTTCGACGACGTATCCCATAAAGTATTCCGCCGCCATTTCCCGACCGAAATACCAATACATCCACCCGCCGAACAGGCTGGCGATTCCGGCGTACGTCGAAAACAGAATCAAGCTTTTTTTCGCGCTGATTTCCTGCGCGTCCTTTTCCAAAACGCCCAGATCCAAAAACAGGACGGCCGAAAAAATGCCGAAAAACATCAGCCATATCCACAACGGCTGGTGCAAAACGACGCAATATAAAAAATCGTGCATCACGGTCATCCGCTCCGGTTAAAAATTATAGCGCAAACCGGCCGTGAACTTGCGCGCGTTCATTTCCTGACGCAAGGGCGGCCGCGGGTTGTCTTTCGTGGAAAAGCGTCCCAGACCGGCATAGGCGAACCCTATGTCCAGCACCAAACGCGCCGGCAGGTCGATTCCGACTCCGGCGGCCGCTTTCCAAGCCAAACGGTATTTCGTATTACCGAAAAACTGACGCCCGTCAACAACAAAATCGGGCAAATCGTTGCGCGACACGCCGACGCCCCCGCCGATGTACGGCGTCACGCCCTTGACCGTGAACAAATCGGCATACCCCGACGCCATCGCGGCCAGCGACATCAATCGGGTGCGCGACGAACCGGCCAGCCCGTCAAACGCCCCGCCCTTTGTGCGGTTGCGCGTGTATTCCACCGTGAATTCGCCGCGGAAAATCCCCGCTTTTTGACCGAATCCCGTTTGAACGGTCACGCCTTTTCCGACGCCCCGACGCGCGCCGTCCGAATAACCGGCGTCAAAGCGTGTGTAAAAACCGTCCCCGTCGGCGGCAGCCGTTCCGGCGCTCAGAACCGTCAGCGCGAAAGCGCACAAAAACTTTTTCATTTCAAACACTCCCGTTGGCGTTTTTTCATTTCGGCGCGGAACGGATCGGCCGCGTACGTTCCCAGAATCTTGACCTTTTGTGCGAAAAACGACAGCTCCGCCATCGCCCTTTTGAACCCGCCGGATTCCGCGCCGGCGGCGACATCCACCAAAAATCCGGCGGACGTTAAAAACCTTTCGGGATCAACGTAGCTTTCCAGCCGCAAAAGGTCAACCCCGTTCGTCGCGAATCCGCCCAGACATTTATACAGGACGGCCGGTTCGTTTTTCACCCAGAAAATGAACGATGTTACCGCCGTTCGCGGATCGACGTTTTGCGCCGGCGCGGCCGACATCACCCAGAAACGGGTCGTGTTCACGGCCGAATCCTCGATGTCCGCCGCCAACACTTTCAACCCGTACAGCTCCGCCGCCGCGCGCGACGCGACCGCCGCCAGCGTCTTGTCCCTTTCGCGCGCGACCGTTTCGGCCGCCATCGCGGTGTTCGCCGCCGCCCGCGTTTCATAGCCGCCCCGTTTCAAAAACGACGCGCATTGCGACAGCGCCTGCGGATGCGACACGACCGTTTTCACATCGTCCAAGTCCGATTCGGGCGTCCCCAGCAGACAATGCCGGACGCGCAAGAAATGTTCCGCCGTGACAAACAGATCCGTGTCCCGCAGCAGCCGGTGCATATCCGCCACCCGCCCCGCCGCCGAATTTTCAACCGGCAGGACGGCGCAATCGACCTCGCCCGCTTCAACCGCCGCCAAAACGGCGTCGAACGTCGCGTAAAACCGGATGTCCTTTTCGGGAAAGATTTCACGCGCGGCCAAATGCGAAAACGCCCCTTTGACGCCCTGACACCCCGCGCACCCCTGTTTTTTTTCGCTCATTTCCCGTCCGTTTCTTTCCTGTTTTTCCAAAAAAATATTTTTTGTCAAAAAACTTGCAGTCCCTTTTTCATATGATATACTCTTTTTAGGCACGGACAGGCAAGCAACTAATTGCCGGCAACAACAAACCTGAGGTTCATCCATGGCAGACCTTAAACGGGAAAACGGACAAATTTTGCGGTCGGACGGCTATTTGCACGTCAAACGGCCGCCCCGCGAACGCAAATTGACGCCCAAAGAACCGTTGAGCTTTACCGATGCGCCGGAATCCTTTCTGGGGATGCCTTGCCGGACGATTGAATTCCGCGTTCCGTCCAAACAGGAACGCGCCGCGCGCAGAACACGGTTTGAAATGGAAAAGCGCGCCGCTTTCGTCAAATGGCTGGCGAATACGCAACAGGACGCTTTGCGTAAGGCGGGCATTACCAAACGCCAGATCGAGGGGATGAAACACGGATTCACTCCGCACGGTTTCAACACACACCACAAAGTGCCGATTTTCGGCGGCGGAACGAACGATTTTTCAAATCTGGTTCTGATCCGGCGCGAACCTTATCACGATATGGTGCACTATCACCTGATCAACCCGCAGACGCGCGGGATGAAAGAGGGCGACGTGCGCAGCGTCGTCGTTCCCGATCCGCAATCGCCCGTTTACGTCCCCGCGCCGCAATACAAGTTTTTGGAAAAATGGGGAAAACAGGGGCGCAAAACTTACGGAAAGCGGAAAAACGTGACCCTGCAGGACGTGATGAAGGAAATCAAGCGCCGATCGGCCATGTGCCGCGCCGCCGGACAAGAAAAGGGACGCTGAAAATGACCGATTTGGCCATATGCAAACCGACCAAGGCGGAAAAGGAAGCCCGCCGCGCCGAACGCGCCGCGCAACAGGCGATCGAACGTCAGAAACGAATCGATGCACTGCCCGATTCCGTTCATGGCGTCCCCATGGTCGAAATGGAATACACCGCCGCCGGAACCAAGAAAATCAAGGAAATGCGCCGTTCTTTCACCCCGCAGCGCAAGGCGTTTTTGAAACATCTGGCGCAGACGCAGGCGCCCGTGTTAAAGGCGTTGGGGATGTCGGATAATATGATCGCCGGCATGGCGAAAGGGTGCGCGCCGAACGGATACAACGTTCACCACAAACGGCCTTTGGGCGGCGGCGGAAAAAACGAGTTTTCCAACTTCATCCTGATTAAAAACGATCCCTACCACACTGATTTTCACAAAGTGTCCGACGTGCAAATCTGCAAAATGCAGCCGGGGGAAACGAAAACCGTCAAAATCCCCTATCCCGAAGGCAGCATTTTCATTCCGCCGGCCGACCGCGAACGCGTCAAAGCCGCGTTGAACCAAAACGCCGCCGCGGCCGCCGTTTTGCAAAAAATGCAAAAAGCGCGATAAAAAAAATAGACAAAAAATTCTTTTTGTGGCAATATCCTTTTTAAAGAGATTCTTTGATTGAAAAGGATGATTGCCATGGTTGCCGAAGACCGCTACGTTCACACAAAACGCGCGAAAAAGAACAGATCCGGAAAAGCGGGCAAAGCCCCGAAAACGCAGACACAGCTGGACGCCGCGCGCGGCAAGTTCGACTTTACCGAAATCAACGGTTTCAAATTGAAAGAAGTTGAATGGACCGTTCCCGACAAACAGACGCGCAAACGGCGCCGCCGCGCGTTCAACGCCGTGCGCGAAGAATTTTTGAAACACATCGGAAAAACGCAGGAACCGGCCTTGCGCGATTTGGGATTGACGGACAAACAGATCGACCAGATCAAAAAAGGCCACGCCCCCGTCGGATACAACGTCCACCACAAACTGCCGATTCACGGCGGCGGCCAGAACGTTTTTGAAAACCTGATCCTGATGCCGATCAAACCGCACGACGAATTGCACCACAAGGTCATGGATCCGCAGGTCGCGCAAATGCAGACGGGTGAATCTAAAAAAGTGATGATCCCGTGGACGGACGACATGGTTTACGTCAGTCCGGAACGCAAAAAAGCGTTGCCGCAAAAATCGTTCCTGATGGCCAAAGCCGCCGATCGAACCGGACGATAAACCTTTCAAAAACCTCCGCACCGCGGAGGTTTTTCATATCAGGGACAGATAAAAAATTTGACTGCCTTAAAAGAAACCGTATCATATTAAATATTGTTGTCATTTATTCAGAGTGCATTTTATGCAAGAACACATTAAACATCTTTTGGAACAAGGCGAAGGGCTGAAAGTAGAATTTAAAACAGCATCCGGCGGAGTTCCCAAAAACCTTTACGAAACCGTATGCGCTTTTTCCAATACCGACGGCGGGGAAATATTGTTGGACGTGACCGACGCCGGTGAAATTCAAGGCATCGAAAAGACTCTTGCGACACAATATAAAAAAACTTCGTCACAACAATTAACGACGGAGCAAAAATCAATCCTCCGCTTTATTTATCAATAGAGAACATTGAAGTTGACGGAAAACAAATTTTATACATCAACGTTCCGCAAAGCTCTCAAGTACACCGGTGCAACGCGCGAATTTTCGTCCGAAACGAAGACGGCGATTTTGATATAACGCATCAACAGAGTAATGTGGCCGATTTGTACCTGAGAAAACAGTCCACCTATTCCGAAGGAACGATTTACAAAGGCGTTGATTTATCAGATTTACGGGCGGATTTGATTGCCAAATCCAGAAAACCGGCCGCTCTTCAGCAACCCGACCACAGCTGGGCGTCGCCGGATGATTTTGAACTGCTGAAAAGCGCCGGTTTGTATAAAAAAGATTATAAATCCGGAGAAGAAGGCATCACAATGGCAGGCGTCCTTTTGTTTGGAAAGGACGATGTCATTTCTTCCATTTTACCGCATTTCAAAACAGACTTGATCATCCGCGTCAAAGATTCTTTACGTTATGACGATCGGGATGATGTCCGGACAAACTTGATTGACAGCTACGATAGAATCATGAATTTTGTGAAAAAACATCTGCCTGATCCATTCTTCCTGAATGGAACAAACCGGCTTAATATTCGGGATGTCATTTTTCGTGAAATAGCCTCCAATATGTTAATACATAGGGAATATACAAATCACTTTCCCGCAAAGCTTGTTATCGAAAAGAACAGAATCTTTACCGAAAACGGCAATAAACCCTACATTCACGGAAATATCAATCCGTCCGACAGCACTCCTTATCCGAAAAATCCGACCATAGCTAAATTTTTCAGAGAAATCGGGCGGGCTGAAGAGTTAGGTTCCGGCGTCAGAAATATCACCAAATACGCCCAAGCTTACGCCGGATCTCAGCCCATACTAACAGACAAAGATATTTTCCGTTTGGATTGGGTCGTCAACTTGTTTGATGAGGATATCCCGCCCGCCAACGACCGCATGGCAGATCACGGCTTCACTGTTCCCGCCGTTGCGAACGATCAAGCCAGTGATCAAGCTGCCAGCAAAAGTGATCAAGTTGCTAGCAGAAGTGATCAAGCTGGTGATCAAGTTGCTAGCAGAAGTGATCAAGCTGATAAGCAAGCTGCTAGCGCAAATGATTGGATCGTCGATTTTTGCGCCGTTCCGCGTTCGTTGACGGAAATCATGAAACAAACAAAATACACGGCGCGCGTTTATTTTAAGAAGACGGTCTTGCAGCCGCTGATCGACCGCGGCGTCATCGCGCCCGTGTTTGCGGACAGGCCGAATCATCCGAAACAAAAATACGTCGCGGCCGGACGCGGAAAAAGCTCTTGACTTAAAGTCGTGTTTAACAATTATCCTTGTCCGAAACGAAAACAAGGAGTGTTGATTATGGCTAAAAAAGTTTTGGTTTTGGCTGGCAGTTTCCGCAAAAAAGGCAATTCCGACCTGTTGTGCGACGCGTTTATCGACGGGGCGCGGTCGGCCGGTCATTCGGCGGAAAAAATCTATGTCAACGACAAGAAAATCGGGTTTTGCCGCGGGTGCGGCGTTTGCAACGAAACGCACAAATGCGTTCAAAACGACGATATGCCCGAAATCATGGAAAAGATGATCGAAGCGGACGTGATCGTCATGGCGACGCCGGTGTATTTTTACGCCATGAACGGGCAGATGAAAACCCTGATCGACCGATGTGTCCCCCGTTACACCGAAATGACGGGCAAGGATTTTTATTTCATTGTCGCCGCCGCCGACGAAGACCACGCCGCGATGGAAAAGACGCTGGCCGGTTTCCGCGGTTTTCTGGAATGTTTGGACGATTCGCATGAAAAAGGCGTGATTTACGGCACGGGCGCGTGGAAAATCGGCGACATCAAGGGCAAACCCGCCCTGACGGACGCTTTCAACGCCGGAAAAAACATCTGACGAATCGAATCGGCGTTTCTTATTATCGTTATTTTTCAAACAATTACGGAAACGCCGGCTCACCCCTTTCTATTTTGCTTGCAAAAACGGCGGAAATGTGGGATATTAAAAGTATGAGGTGAGATTATCTTCAGGTAGCTTAAGGTAAAGCAATTCTCTCTCAAAGAATAGATACGGCAGCAAATCCGTCCTGAAGACCAATTTAAAGCCGGAGGTTTTTCCTCCGGCTTTTTCTTTTCAATCAAACACCGGACGGCGCATCATATCCGCCGCCGCGCATTATCTGGTTTTTCAAATGTTTTCAATTTATAACACTGTTTTTTCAAACGGATTCAAAAAAGGTGTGTCAATCGTCACATTCACACTTGCAAAAACGGCGGGAATGTAGGATATTAAAGGTATGGGATGAGATTATCTTCAGGTAGCTTAAGGTAAAGCAATTCTCTCTCAAAGAATAGATACGGCAGCAAATCCGTCCTGAAGACCAATTTTAAAGCCGGAGATTTTTTCTCCGGCTTTTTCTTTTCAATCAAACATCAGGCGGTACGTCATATCCGCAGGCTGCCGATCATCGGCCGGACGGTCTTTCCACAGCTTGATCGTCAACGACGCGGGCGCACCGGTCAAATCGAAATGATACCCCCGTTCATAGGGCGAATAGTTGTTGCATCCGCCCGCTTTGCCGCACGATCCCCCGCGGTGGTAAAATCCCGCCGTACCGATGACGCGCGTGGACAGATTTGATCCGTCTTTAAAGCGGATATTGGCAACCGACGACGCAAAAACATAATGGTATCCCAAATCGCGCGCATTCGCGTCAGCCAGAACAATCGTGCTGTAATACCCGTTCTTCCTGTAAAAGGACGTGATGTCGATTCGCGCCGTTATGGTTTGCCCGCGCGCGTCATAATCGACACTGTACGGCGCCAGATAATCAACCGGCGAGCAATATCCGCCCTTGTGCTTGAAACCGAACGACGGGATGATGACGTAAAACAGCAGTTCGGGGTTCAGGATGGCCAAGCTTTCACGCGACGCGCCCGCGCCGATGTCGGGGGAACGATCGGTACCGTTGCACGAAACTTCATACGCGCCGATCCACGGCGCACCGTCGTCGATTTGAAAAACGTCGGACGACGGCGTGTAATCCGCGTTGCCGAACACGATCGAACGGCGGACGGCGTCCGTTCTTTTTTGCAAAACCGCGCTTTTGCTCAATCCGGAAAAGGGTTGCATATCGTGCAAAAACACGGTGCGCGCTTCGGCCGGAAAAACCGCCAGCATCAAAATGAAAAACAGTTTAAACATCATCCCCCGCTTGCTTTTGATTATTGTGGTCACACCGCCGCTTTGCTGTCAAGAAAAAGCGAAAAGCCGGCGTTTGAACACCGGCTTTTGTTTTATGAAAGTATCAATAATTTTCGGCGCGAACTTCAAAATAGCTTTGCGGATGGGCGCAGACGGGACAGATGTCGGGAGCTTTCCTGCCCATGACCAGATGACCGCAGTTGCGGCATTCCCACATGGTTTCTTCGGATTTTTCAAAAACCCTCTTCATTTCGACGTTTTTCAGCAAAGCGCGATAGCGTTCCTCGTGCGATTTTTCGATCAGCGCGACGGCACGGAACTGGGCGGCCAGCTGAGTGAACCCCTCTTCTTCGGCTTCTTTGGCGAACGTGGCGTACATATCCGTCCATTCATAGTTTTCACCCGCGGCGGCGGCGGCAAGATTGCGCGCGGTATCGCCCAATTCGCCCAAAGCCTTGAACCACAGTTTGGCGTGTTCCTTTTCGTTTTCGGCCGTTTTGGTAAACAAAGCCGCGATCTGTTCATACCCTTCCTTTTTCGCGACACCGGCAAAATAGGTGTATTTGTTGCGCGCCTGCGATTCGCCCGCAAAAGCGGTCATCAGGTTCTTTTCGGTTTTGCTGCCTTTCAATTCCATATTTTTTCTCCTGTTAAATAAAGTGTTTTTAATTACTCTACACGCTTTGCGGAAAAAATCAAGCAAAGGATTGCGACCGCTATGTGAAAGAGCTATACTGGCCGCGGATTTTCAAAGGAGATTTCACCATGATCGACCGAGTTCAAACCGCCGTCGCCCTGCGCAACGAAAAGGGTTACAACTGCGCCCAAGCCGTTTTGGCCGCCTACGCCGACCTGTTCGGGCTGGACGAAGCGACCGCGCTGAAAATCGCCGAAGGATTCGGCACGGGCATGGGCGGCATGGGCGAAACGTGCGGCGCCGTCACGGCCGCGTATATGCTGATCGGGTTGATGAACGCGACCGGAGCGCCGGACAAGGCCGTGCGCGCGGACACATATAAAAAGGTGCGCGAATTCGCCGCCGCCTTTGCCGAACGGCACAAAACGACCGTTTGCCGCGAATTGAAAGGCGAAGACGGACGCCCCGCCGTGCCGTGTCCCGCGTGCATCCGAACCGCGGCGGAATTGTTCGAGGAAATGCTGCGGCATAAAAATCAATCAAACGATTGACTTTCATCATTGCCGCCGTTATAGTCCTTTGCGTTATCGACAAAAGGACGACACGATGAAAGATTCCAAAAGCAGGTTGTTTGAAACGGCGCGCCATTTGTTCGCGCTGAAAGGGTATCAGGCGACTTCGACACGCGGCATCGCCGACAAGGCGCGCGTCAACATTTCCGCCATCACTTATTATTTCGACAGCAAACTGGGGCTGTACCGCGCCGTTTTGTCGGACATCGCCCGCCGCGTCAAAAACGAGCTGAGCGATAAAACGACGATCGCGACGGATTTGATGAACAATCCGGAAACGACGCCGCAACAGGCGCAGGATCTGCTGTTCGGATTGATTTCGGATTTGTGCGTCCTGTTGTGTTCCCGACGCCTGCCCAGCGAGGATGTCGTCATTTTCCTGCACGAATATTCCGTCCCCGGCGAAGCGTTCGACACCCTGTATCAGGAACTGATCTGTCCGGTTTATGAAAATTGCGCCGATTTGATCGTCAAAGCGACCGGCGACAAAATCGACCGCGAAGACGCGATCCTGTACACGTTCCAGCTGTTCGCGCAGATGTTCGTGTTCAAATCCCGCAAACAAACGATTTTGCAGCATTTGAACTGGACGGAATACGGCGAACGGGAGGTCGAAAAGATCATCACGATGATTTTGGAACACACCCGCGCCATTTTGGCTTTGTACAAAAATAAAGACTAGAAAGAAGAACACACCTATGACTTTTTCCATTTCCAAAACAGCCCTGCCCCTGTGCGCTTTGGCCGCGGGCGTCATGTTTTCCGGCCGCGCGGACGCCGCGGGTTTCCAGCTGACCGATTTTTCGATGACGGGGCTGGGCCGTTCCTACGCGGGCGCGGGCGTCGTCGGCGACGATTATTCCGCGATCGCCGCGAACCCCGCCGGCATGACGTTGAAAGGCACGGGCGGACAGGCCGGCGCCGCCGTCATCTGGCAGCACGGCGAAGTCAAGGGATCGGCCGATAAAAACAACGGCGCGCCCTATTACCAAAACAGCCGCGTTTCCGGCAAAGACGACGTCGATATTCCCGTCGCCGTCCCCAACCTGTTCGCGCAATATAAAATCAGCGACGATTTCCGTTTCGGCGTCGGCGTTTACGCGCCGTTCGGCTTGGCCACGGAATATCAGGACGGGTGGTTCGGTTCCGATCTGGCCGTCGATTCGGAATTGGAAGTCATTGATGTCGCCCCGTCGCTGGCCTACCGGCTGAACGACAACTGGAGCTTCGGCGCGTCCCTGATCGCCCGTTGGGGCAAGGTCAAAATGACCAACACGTCCTATGGCGCGGGATTCAGCGATTTTGAAATCGACGGGTGGGGATGGTACGGCCGGTTCGGCGTGATGTACGAAGCCGACGAAAACACCCGCTTGGGATTGGTGTATCAGACGAAATCGACCGAAGTCGAACACACGCTGAAAGGGTCGCACGATATGTACGGCATTCCCAACCCCGCCCCTGGCATCAACATGAACGGCGAATGGGTCGGCGGAACGGTCACGCGCCTGCCCGAACATTGGCAGGTGTCCGGATACCGCAAAATCGGCAATTTCGGTTATTCCGCGTCGGTTCGCCGCACGCATTGGCAGAATTTCAACGAATTCACACTGACCTCCACTTCGCCGCTGGGATACCACACGTCGTACTATAAATGGAAAAACACGTGGACGGTCGCACTGGGCGTCGATTGGTTCTATAACGACACGTGGACGTGGCGCGCGGGCGTCGCCTATGACGAATCGCCCGTTCCGAACGCCGCGGCGCGCACGGTGCGCATCCCCGACAACGACCGTTACTGGCTGTCGGCGGGCTTCACCTATAAAATCAACGAAAACGTCAAAATGGATGTCGGCTACGCGCATTTGTACCTGCCGACGTACAAGGCGCGCAACGGTGCGAGCAAAAGCGTAAGCGGTTACAAAACACAGTTTGTTGACGCGAAATACGACGTGAACGCCGAAATTCTGGGCATTCAGTTCCAGTACGATTTCTAAGAACGTTATCAATGAAAAAGCGGAGCCTGCGCTCCGCTTTTTTTTATGTCACCGTTGGATCAATCCGCCGCCGACCACCAAATCGCCGTCGTATAAAACAACGGATTGGCCGGGGGCGATGCCGCGCTGGGTGTTTTCAAATTCAACCGATATCGAATCCGCGCCGGCCGGCGTGACGGAAACGGGCGTCGGCTGCTGCGACGAACGGATTTTCGCCATCAGGGAAACGGGTTCGGTCACGGGAACGCCCGCCGTCCAATTCAGCGACGACGCCGTCAATCCGTGACAGACGTTTTGATCCTCGAACCCGACGATGACGTTGTTTTTTTCCTTGTCAAACCCCAAAACGTACAGCGGTTTTTCCGCGCTGATCCCCAATCCTTTGCGTTGGCCGACGGTATAGTTCCAAAAGCCGTTGTGATGCCCCAGCACTTTGCCGTCGCGGGTCACGAAATCGCCCTTTTTCGGTTCGGCCTGCAAAATGTCGTTGATGTCGCCGGTGTAAAAATCCTGACTGTCGGGTTTTTCGCTGACGGGCAATCCGGCCTCGCGCGCGATTTGGCGGATTTCGGATTTCGTCTTGTCCCCTAGCGGCAGCATGACGCGCGCCAGCTGTTCCTGACCCAAACGGTAGAGAAAGTAGGATTGATCCTTTTTCGGATCGACGCCTTTGAGCAGGTTGTAAAATCCCGTTTTTTCATTCAAAACGACGCGCGCGTAATGCCCCGTCGCGAATTTGTCGAACTCGATCCCCTGCTGTTTCGCGGCGTCGGGCAAAGCCTGAAATTTGATTTTGGCGTTGCACCACACGCACGGGTTCGGCGTGCGTCCCGCCATGTATTCGTGTTTGAAATTTTCCAAAACCGTTTGTTTGTAAATCGCCGTGCAATCGACGACGCGGTACGGGATGTCCAGAATTTCGCAAATTTTCCGCGCGGATTCGATGTCCTCTTCCTCGTGCGGGGAAAAACAGCCGTCGCCCCCTGTCATATGCGAAAAAGACCGCCCCTTTTCCCAAATGGACATGGTCGCCCCGATCACTTCGTGACCGGCTTTTTTCATCAAATAAGCCGCGACCGAAGAATCGACGCCGCCGCTCAGCCCCACCAGAATTTTCATGACACCCCGCGATTAAAAAAAACGTGTTCGGGCGGATAATATTTCACGGCGCGCGCGCCGGTCAACACATTTCACCCCTGCCTTTTCACTTCCAGCACGCTGACGATCAGGCGATAGGCCTGCGTCACGTCCTTGAACTTCTCTTCCGACGCCTTGTCCCCGCCGTTGGAATCGGGATGGTAGAGTTTCGCCAGCCGTTTATAGCTGCGCCGCACATCCTTCATATCCAGCGGAAAACCGACCTCCAGCACTTTGGCCGCCGCGACCAATGCCGGATCCATATGCGACGCCGACGCGTCGGCGCGCATGGACGCGGCCGGATCGGCGGAATCCCCGAACGCCTCTTTCCTGATGCCCAGCGGATCGGCGAACATCGTCGGGTCGATCCCCGCCCGTTCGCCCAGTTTCCACGTCGGCCGCTGCCAGCAAACGTCCTGTTTCAGTTCCTCTTCGATTTCCAAAGGGGACATCCCCTGATAAAAATCCCACTGCGCGTTGTATTCCTGAACGTGTTCCAGACAGAACCAGTAATAATCCGACAGGGTGCGGTCTTTGGGCGCGCGGAACTCGCCCGCCTTGTGACATCCCTCTTTGTCGCAAACGTGTTCGGGCGCGGCCGGCGGCCGTCCCGTCAAATCGTCAAAGGAAAACGCGTGTTTGCGGCGCATCATTCCGCGTCCGTTTTTTCGGGGCGGTAGAAATCCGGCCATTCGCGCTTGACCATTTCGCCCGAAGCGTCCCACGCCAAACAGGTGTCCAGCGCGTCCGGCGTCACGCCGCGGCAGTATTTCATCATCCGCACCTGCGCCACCGTTTGAAACGCCGCCTGCGCCGCGCCGATCAGCAGCGAAAACATATGCGTGCATCCCGTTTTGACCGGAATGCGGCGGCGCAATTCCTTTGAAAATCCGGACGTGATGCGCAGCCCTTCGACGTTTTTAAAGGCCGCCTGCGCGCACGGGCATTGTTTATAGGGGTATTTGTCGATGCGCACCGTCAATCCGCGCACGACCATGTCGTCGTCGATCGTCAGCGTCAAAAACATTTCGTGAAACGTTTCCCCCGCCCGAATCACGCCGCCGCGGTCGATGCACGGGCAATCCACGGTGCGGCGGTCGGAAAAGTGCCCCTCGATATCCCACAGGGAATCGGCGCGGCGGTATCCCGTGTAGTCGATGTGGCGGAAATAGATTTCCTCTCTGTCCGGATCAGTAGTAGGAAAAATCATTCTTTTTGCGTCCTTTTTCGTTCAGCACCTTGATCACGGCGTTCGGTTCAATGTCATGCACCAAAACGCCCGATCCGATGCCTTCCAATAACACAAAATTCAGATGACTTCCCGTTGTTTTTTTGTCCCTGTGCATCGCCGTCATCAATTCCGACACTTTCAGCGCGTCGAAACGCGTCGGCAATCCCCACTTTTCATACTGCTGCGCGACGGCGTCGGGCAATCCGGCGTCGCACAGGCCGAGGTCGGCCGACAGGTACGCCGCCAGAACCGATCCGATCGCGACGGCTTCGCCGTGCAGGATCGACCCGCGCAGGCCGGAAACGGATTCGATCGCGTGGCCGATCGTGTGGCCGTAGTTCAACAGCGCGCGCAGCCCCGTTTCCTCGAACTCGTCGGCTTCGACAACGGCGGTTTTGATGCGGCAGCATTGCTCCACCGCGTAGGACAGAACCGTGTCGTCCAGCACCAGCACGCTTTCGCCGTTGTCAACCAGCCAGTTCCAGAAATCGGCGTTCAGCGCCAGCCCGTATTTGACCACTTCGGCGAATCCGGCGAGGATTTGCTGCGGATCCAGCGTTTTCAGCGTGCTGACATCAATGAAAACGGCCTTGGGCTGATGAAACGTTCCGACCAGATTTTTGCCGACCGCCGTGTTGACGGCCGTTTTGCCGCCGACCGAACTGTCCGTCTGCGCCAGCAGCGTGGTCGGAATTTGGATGAAATCCACCCCGCGCAGCAGCAGGGACGCGCAAAATCCGGCCAGATCGCCGACAACCCCGCCGCCCAGCGCGACGACGACGCTTTGACGGTCGCATCCCGTTTTCAATACGCGTTCCAGCAATTCTTTGGCGCGATCAAACGATTTGCTGGCCTCGCCCTGCGGAACGACCAGATCGAAAACCGTGAACCCCGCCTGTTCCAAGGACGTTTTCACCATCGGCAAATACAGCGCGCCGACCAGATTGTCCGTGATCACGAACACCTTTGACGACCGCGCGAACGGTTTCATCATTTCCCCGACGCGCGTTAAAAAATCCGTCCCGATATAGATCGGATACCCGTGTTCCTTCAATCCGACATCAACGCGGACCAATCCGTCGAAATCCATCATTTCCCCCTGTTTTCGGCGAACCTGTCGATTTCCGCCACCAGCCGGCGCAACAGTTTGCCCATTGTTTCCTCTTTGTATTTGACGCGAATGTCGGCCTGTTCGTAAAAAGGCCGGCGGCTGTCCGACAGCGCGCGGACGACCGCGGCCGGATCGTCCACGTTCAGCAACGGCCGGTGCGTGCGCCCCGCCGTGTTGCGGATGATCGTGTCCACATGGGCGTCCAAAAAGACGCTGACCGCCTTTTGCTTGACGGCCTGCCGCGTCAGCGCGGACAGGAAAGCCCCGCCGCCCGACGCCAGAACGCACGTTTCCCCGTCCAGCAGGCGCGCCATGACGCGTTCCTCCGCCCGACGGAAATCCCGTTCGCCGTAACGGTCGAACAAATAGCAGATGTCGCCGCCCCCCGCCTGTTCGATTTCACGGTCGGCGTCAACGAACGGCAGCGAATAGATCCGCGCCAGACGGCGGCCGATGCTGCTTTTCCCGCTGCCCATCATGCCGACCAGAAACAGCGTCCTGTCCAACGGATACGGCACGTGCAGCAACATTTCCTTTTTTTCCGGCATTTCGCGATGTTTCCGGTTGCTGATAAAAAAACCTAACCTTATTTTAACTTGATTGTGGGATAAGAAAAGAGATTTTTGACATTTTGAACGAAAGGATTCCAAATGCGCCGCAATTCGCGCTGGTACGTTTATCCGGTTTTGCTCGCCGTCATCGGATTCGGCGTGTTCATCGCCGTGTATGACATCCAAGTCCCCAAAACGACCGTTGAAAAAGAAATCAGTTATGACCGGCTGCAAAAATAAGCTTTTCGCCGCGGTTTTGTCCCTGTTTTCCGTAACGGCCGCAAACGCGCAAGAGGCGGTCTATCTGATCCCGCCCGTGCAGCTGCTGCCCTTGAAACGGATGGAAACGAACGCCTACGGGCTGAGCGTCGGGGCGGAAACGGACGTTTTGAACGGCCGTTTGTGGAAAAACGCCGCCTATCCGATCACGGCGTCGAAATTCGCCAAAATCCGCGCAAACCTGCCCGCCGCCGCCGAAAAGCTGCGCTACAGGCTGCTGACGCTGGCCGCCGAACCGCCGCAGGGAACGACGGGACAGTCGTTCATCACCCTGAAGCTGGAGCAGTTGTTTTCGCTGGGGTATTTTGACGAAGCCTACCGTTTGCTGCGGAAAATCCCCGAAAAGATTCGCACGGACGAACAAAACGCCCTCTACACCCGCGTTTTGCTGCTGACCGATATGCAGGCGGCGTGCTTTTCCGCCGCCGGCGACGACGCGGACGACCTGTCGGGGCAAAAGCTGGCCGCCGTTTGCAACGCGTTCAACCAAGAGGATGAAAAGGCGTTCACCGCGCTGGAAATCGTCAAGGAACAGGGCGGGGACGATTTCGTCGCCGCCGCCGTCGAACATTTCCTGCACGGCCGTCCGCTGACCGTTTCGCCTAAAAAGGTCACGCCCTTTACGGCGGCCGTGTGGCGCAAGGCCGGCGGAGATATGGCCGTTCTGCGGGAAAAGACGGACGCGGCGTGGTTCAAAAAAATGTTTGTCGCGGACGACGCCGTTCCCGCCGAAGCCAAACTGGCGGACGCCGAACGGCTGGTGCAAAGCGGATTGCTGCCCGCGTCGAAACTGCGCCAGCTGTATCAGCAGATCGAAACCGGCGGAAACGTTCCGGCGGACGGAAGCGTGTTTCGCGCGCAGATGATCCAGCAGGCCGCCGCGCTGAGCAGTCTGGCCGCCGACAATTTGCAAAAACAGGATTATCTGAAGCAAGGCATGGCGTCGGCGAAACGCGCGGGGCTTTCCTACGCTTTCGCCGCGGCGGCCAAGGACGTTTTGGAAACGCTGGCACCGGACGCCGACACGCTGGCGCAATCCGCGAATCTGATCGAAGCATTCACCTTGGCCGGATTGAACGGAAAGGCCGCGGAATGGATGACGAAAGCGGAACTGGTGTTCCCCGCGTCCGAAACGGCGGCCGAGGGGTGGGTGTTCACCGAACCGTTCAAAGCCGACAAAAACAGCCGGTTTTTCATTCCCGCGCTGGAAAACATGATGGCGTTCGCCGAAAAAAATCAAGCCGTTGACGACGCGTTCATCCGGCGGATCGACCGGTTGATGCTGATGTTCAAAACGCTCGACCTGCTGCCGGCCGACGAACGGTGGCACTATTCGTCGTTTGCGGAAGAATCGCCCGAAGCCGTTTTGGCCGCCCGCGGAAAAACCGTTTTGCCGGCGAACAAGCCCGTCGGCGACACCGTTTTGGACGCGCTGGACGCTTTGGACGGCAGTTACGCCGGATTGCTGAACGCGCTGGGGCTGCTGACCGCCGCGGGATTGGAACGCGAAGCCGTCGAAACGGCGATGCAGTCGATCGGCCTGATTGAAACGGCCGGCGGCGAATGAACAGGGAATTGATCGCGGCGTTTGTCGAAACGATCACGGCCGAACGCGGGGCGGCGGCCAACACGGTCGCCGCCTATACCCGCGATTTGGAAAGCTGCGGCGAATTTCTGGACGCCGCGCGGCGGACGTTTGAAAACGCCGGCGTCAAGGATCTGCGCGCCTATCTGGCGTCAATGGTCAAAGACGGCCTGTCCGCCAAAACGCAGGCGCGGCGTTTGTCGGCTTTGCGCGAGTTTTACAAGTATCTTTACACGGAAAAAATACGCAAGGACAACCCGACGGACGCTCTGGATTCCCCGAAAACGGGACATTCCCTGCCGAAATACCTGTCCGAATCCGAGATCGACGCCCTGTTCGACGCCGTCGCCCTGCTGCCCGCGAAAAAACAGCCGAGGATGAGCGCGCTGCTGGAAATCCTGTACGCGTCCGGACTGCGCGTGTCCGAACTGGTCGGATTGCCCGCGAACGCCGCGAACATCCGCGAAAACTATATGATCGTGCGCGGCAAAGGGGCGAAAGACCGCATGGTTCCCCTGACCGACAAGGCGAAGAAGGCTTTGCGCGACTGGATGCCCGAACGCGAACGGACTTTGCCCAAAGGCCGCGAATCCCGCTGGCTGTTCCCTTCGACCGGCAAAACAGGCCACCTGACCCGCGAAGAGTTTTTTCTGGAGCTGAAAGAGCTGGCCATGTACGCCGGAATCGCGCCGCAGCGCGTGTCCCCGCACGTCATCCGCCATTCGTTCGCCAGCCATTTGATCGCGCACGACGCCGATCTGCGCACCGTGCAGCAAATGCTGGGACACGCCGACATCGCCACGACGCAGATCTACACCCACATTCTGGACGACCGCCTGAAATCCGTCGTCGCGAAAAACCACCCGCTGGCCGATCCGGATTTTTTTTCACTTTCTTTAAAAAAATGAAGACGAAAGGCGTTCCAGACGTTATAATTCCGCCCTATGAAAATAGTAACGAAATACATTTTAAAGCAAATGCTGTTCGGGTTCGTGCTGATCACGTCCGGACTGTTGATGATCGTATGGCTGTCGCAATCCCTGCGCCTGTTCGATATGCTTTTAAATTCAAAGGTTTCTGTTTGGCTGTTCGTCCGGCTGACCATGATGTTGATCCCCAGCTATCTGGCCATCATTTCCCCGATCGCCCTGTTCGCCGTCGCGCTGTTCACCTATAACCGGCTGATCACCGACCGCGAGTTGATCATCCTGCGCGCCGCGGGGATGAGCCCCATGCAGCTGGCGCGCCCCGTTTTGACGATCGGCGTCATTTTCACGATTCTGGGCTTTTACATCTCGTTGGTTCTGGTGCCGAACGCGACGGCGAATTTCCGCGAACTGCGGTGGAAAATCAGCCACGACGTTTCGCACCTGCTGATCCAAGAGGGCGAATTCAACGACCTGTCGAACGGCATCACCGTCTATATCCGCAACAAGGCCGACGACGGCGCGTTGGAAGGCATCATCCTGCACGACCAACATTCCCCCGACAGTCAGGTCACATTGCTGGCGCAAAAGGGCAGCATCGTTTACCGCGACGGCGTGCCGCAGATTTCCATGAAAAACGGTTCAAGGCAGGAAATCGCCAACAAAACCGGACGGTTTTCAATTCTGTATTTCGACTATTACAATCTGGACTTTTTTTCGCAAAAGGAAAAATCCGCCAACCGTTTCAAAAACCACGGCGAACGCAGTTTGAAAGAATTGCTGACCACGCCGCGCGACCAACTGCCGAACGAAAAAACCTACCGCCGCTTCAGAATGGAGGGGTTCAAACGTCTGGCCATGCCGTTTTACAACCTGTCGTTCATGCTGATCGCGGCGGCCGGATTGCTGACGGGCAATTTCAACCGGCGCGGCCACAACAAACGGATCATCGCCACCGTTCTGGTCATGGCGGGCGTGCAGGTCGCCGCGCTGGGCGTCGAAAACCTGTGTATGCGCAACCTGTATTTCGTCCCGCTGCTGTATTGCGTCGCCATTCTGCCCGTTTTCGTTTGCCTGTATGTGCTGAAACATTCCGGCGAATTCAAATTCACGCGCGTCAGACATTTCTGGTCGGCCTGCCGCGGCGTTGAACAAAAGCTGATGAAAAAGAGGAGCGGCGTCAAGGCATGAAACCTTTCGTCCCGCTATCGCTGCTGACGGCGATTTTGATGTCCGCGGGAACGGCCGCCGCCGCGCCGGCGTCGGAAACGCCCGTCGATTTTTCGGCCGACGAACTGACGTACGACCGCGAAATGAATTTGATCATCGCGCGCGGCAACGTCACGTTTTCGCAAAACGCGTCGTCGCTGAAAGCCGACCACATCAACTACGACACCGTTGACGGCGTCGTGATCGCCACCGGAAACGTCGAAATCTACACCCCCGACGGCGGGTTGATGCGCGCCAATTACGCCAAGGTTTCCGGCGATTTGAAAGAGGGATTGATCAAAAAAATCCGCTACACGCTGGCCGACGAATCCGTTTTGACCGCGAAACAGGCCGAACACGTTCAGGGCAATTTCACGGAATTCGACGACGTGGCCTATTCGTCCTGCGATTTTTGCGAAGACGGATCGCGGTTTTGGGAGGTCAAGGCGCGGCGCATGACGCACGACAAAAACGCGCAGACGATGACGGCGCGCGACGCCACCGTGACCGTCGCCGACGTGCCCGTGATGTACATTCCGTATTTTTCCTATCCCGATCCGACGGTCAAGCGCAAATCGGGTTTCCTGCTGCCGGGGTTCAAATCGAACCGTTCCATGGGCGCGGGCGTAACCGTCCCCTATTACTGGGAAATCTCGCCCTACACGGATTTTCTGTTTTCACCGTGGATCGCGACCAAAAACGTTTTGCTGTCCGGCGATCTGCGCCACAATTTTTCCGCGGGAACGATTGATGTCAAAGGATCGTACCTGCGCGACGGCAGCCGCGACCGCTATAACGTCGAAGCGGAGGCGGATTGGCACATCACCGACGTTTGGCGCGCGCGCGCGGACATCGACCGCGTGTCCGACGACACTTATCTGCGCCGTTACGACATTCGCAGCAACGTTTACGACCCGTGGCTGAAATCCGACGCGGCGGTCGAAGCGTTGACGGAAAACACCTATTTTTCGTTCGGCGGCGCGGTTTATCAGAATATGCGTTCCGAAGTCAACGACGACATCATCCCCGACGCCGTCCCCCTGATGCAGTTTTCGCACGCGACGACGCCCGACGCCGACGGCGGGTATTGGAGTTTCGACGCGTCGTCGGCCGTTTTGAACCGGAAGCTGGGCGACGACAGCAAACGGCTGACGTTTGAAACGGGGTGGCATCTGCCGGGGATCACCGGTTGGGGCGCGGTATATAGTTTCGACGCGTCCGCTTTGGCCAGCGCCTACCGGATCGACAACTATTTCATCGAGGAAAAGGGACGCGAGTTTTCCGGCACCGTCGGCGCGTTCAACCCGCAGGCGTCGTTGAAGGTCAGCTATCCGTTCGCGGCCGTCGGTGAAGAATACAGCCAGATTCTGGAACCGGTCGTCATGGGCGTCGTCGCGCCGAATTCGCAAAACTCCGACAAAATTCCGAACGAGGACAGCAACAATCTGGATTTCGACGACACCAACCTGTTTTCCGAAAAACGGTTCGCCGGCGTTGACCGGTTTGAACCGGGGTCGCGTTTGAACTACGGTTTGAAATGGGGACTGTACGGCAAAAACGGCGGTTCCGTTTCGGCGTTGATCGGGCAAAGCTACCGGTTTTCAAAATCGGACATCTTCCCCCCCGATTCCGGATTGGTCGAACAGGCGTCCGACATCGTCGGCCGGCTGAACATCGAACCGAACCGGTTCCTGCAGCTGAACTACGCGTTCCGCATGAACCGCCGCACGGCGGAGCTGAACCGCAGCGACGTGTATCTGGGCGTCGGCAACGATTTGCTGCGCGTGTCGGCGACCTACATCAATCTGAAAAGCCGGATTTCGGAATATTCCGCCTATGACACGCGCGAAGAATTGAACTACGCCCTTGAATCAAAGCTGACCCGATACTGGATGCTGAAATTCAACCAGCTGATCAACCTGTCCAAAGGCGGCGGCGTTCTGGAAACCGGCGGCTATGTGCGCTACGAGGACGAATGTTTCGCGTTTGAAGCCGGACTGCGCAAGGATTACACCTACGACCGCGATTACGAAAGCGGCCTGACGTTCAAAATGGGCGTTGAATTCAAACCGTTCGGCGCGTTCAATATTTAAGGGAGGGGATGCGGCCATGAAATCGTTTCTTGCGGCTTTGCTTTTCGCCGTTTTCACCTGTTCCGGCGCGGCGGCTCAAACGAAAATCGCCGCGCGGGTCAACGACGACATCATTTCCGAACGCGATTTGAACCAGCGGCTGGAATTCATCCGTCTGACCGGACAGGCGGACACGACGCGGCCGGACATCCGCGACCGCGTGTTAAAGCAGCTGATCGACGAAAAGCTGAAACGGCAGGAGGCCGCGGCCGCCGGCGTTTCCGTTTCCGCCGCGGAATTGGAACAGGCCGTGCGCATGACGCTGCGGCAGAACCGTTTAAACTATGACGACGTTGCCGCCGTGTTGAAAAAAAACGGGCTGCCGCTTTCCGTGGTCGGCGACCAGATCGAAAGCGACCTGTTGTTCATCCGCGCGGTCAAAAAAAACGCGGCGCGCCAAACCGAGGTGTCCGACCGCGAAGTCGAAGCAAAACTGAATGAAATCAAAGAAATGAACAACCAGCGGCAATATCTGGTGTCGCAGGCGCTGCTGCCCGTGGAATCCGAAGACGATGACGCCGCGGTTTACGGACGGGCGATGCGGTTGATCATGCGGGTGCGCGACGGCGAAAAGTTCGAGGACGCCGTCCCCGACGCCGTGACGGGGTGGGTCGGCGAAAACAGTCTGTCCGATTCCGTGAAAGAGGAATTGTCCGTCATGCGCGCCGGCCAGCTGAGCTCGCCCGTCAAAACGCCCGAGGGATACCGTCTGTTCGTTTTGCACGCGGTGCGCGCGCCGTCAAGCGATGAAAAGCGCGAGGCCGTCCGCCTGATGCAGCTGTTTTTGCCGCGCGATTATACGGCGAACCGGCGCAAGGCCGTCATGCGCGACCTGTCGATGACAAAGGGATCGTGCGAGACGTTCAAAAACGTTTCGGAACAGCTGAACACCGCGCCGCGCGTCGATTTGGGAACGCCCGCGCTGGACGACCTGCCCGCCCCGATCCGGTCGGCGGTCGAAAACGCGCCGCTGCTGGAGGCGGGACGCCCCGTCGCGATCGAGGGCGGCGACCTGATTTTTATGGTGTGCGCGCGCGAAACGGTGTCCGCCCTGCCCGATAAAGAGGAAATCAAAGCGCGGCTGGAAGCGGAGCGGCTGGAAACCGTCGCCCAGCGGCGTTTGCGGGAACTGCGCCGTTTCGCCGTGACGGAGGTGCGCCGATGACCACGCTTCCCCCTTTGCGCGAAGTGATCGCGAAATACGGGCTGTCCGCGAAAAAAACGCTGGGACAGAATTTCATTCTGGACACGAATTTGCTGGACAAGATCGCCCGTTCGTCCAAACAGCGCGATCCCGAACCGTTTGAAAACGGCACGGTGATCGAAGTCGGCCCCGGCCCCGGCGGCGTGACGCGCGCCATTTTGGACAACGGCGCGAAACACCTGACCGTCATTGAAAAGGACGAACGGTGTTTGGGGCTGCTGAACGACATTTCGGCCGCCTATCCCGACCGGCTGACCGTTTTGAACGCGGACGCCCTGACCGTTGACGCGCAGGCGTTGGGCGGCGCGCCGCGGTCGATCATTTCCAACCTGCCCTACAACGTCGGCACGCTGCTGCTGACCGGATGGCTGCAACGCGCGGACGCGTTTTCATCGTTTACGCTGATGTTTCAAAAAGAGGTCGCGGAACGTCTGGCCGCCAAGCCGCGATCCCCCGATTACGGCCGGCTGTCCATCCTGACCCAATGGCTGTGCGAAGTCGAAATCCTGTTCACCGTGCCGCCCGCGTGCTTCACCCCGCCGCCGAAAGTCACGTCGGCCGTCGTGTTTTTAAAGCCGCGGCCGCGTCCTTTGGCGCCCGCGCGGCTCGATTTGTTGGAAAAAGTGACCGCGGCGGCGTTCAACCAGCGCCGGAAAATGCTGCGGTCGTCGTTGAAATCCGTCGGCGACGCCGAAAAACTGTGCGCCGCGGCGAACGTCCCCCCGACCGCCCGCGCCGAGGAAATCGGCATCGAATCCTTTTGCGCCATGGCCCGTTTGCTGGAGAATCAATCATGTCCGTCTTAGCTTCGTTTTTTCAGGCGTTGATCTATCCGTCCTATCTGATCATACATTATTATATTTATATCGCCGTCGCGGCCGTCGTCCTGTCGTGGCTGGACGCGTTCAACGTTTTGAACAACTCGAACGCTTTGGTCAACGCCGTGCGCGACACCGTGCGCCGGCTGACCGAACCGTATTTCGCGCTGTTCCGCCGGTTCGTCCCGCCCGTCGGTATGCTGGATTTTTCCGCGCTGATCGGATTTTTCGTGCTGCTGTTTCTGGAACGGTTCGTTCCGAACCTGCTGTACCGGTTGTCGGGGGCGGCGGGGTGATGTTCTGTCAGCCCGTCGAAAACGGCGTCAAGCTGTTCGTCCGCCTGTCCCCGAAAGCCAAGCGGGAGGGAATCGAGGGCGTTTACGCGGAACCCGACGGGTCGGAGCGGTTGAAAATCGCCGTGAACGCCCCGCCCGTTGACGGCAAAGCCAACGAAGCGTTGATCAAGGGGCTGGCCAAGCGGTTGAAAATCGCCAAAAGCGCGATCGTTTTGACCGCGGGGGCGGCCGACCGGTCGAAAACGCTTTTCATCGCGGGCGATTCGGACGAACTGATGAAAAAACTGGAGGATTTGAAATGAATGTGCTGAACGGGTTTGAACTGGCGAAACAATGCCGCGCCGAACTGGCCGAAAAGGTCAAAAAAATGCCGCGCGCGCCGAAACTGGCCGTCATTCTGGCCGGCGACGATCCCGCTTCGGCCGTTTACGTCCGCAACAAGGAAAAGGCCGCCGCCGAAGTCGGCATCGAATCGCTGGTCGTCCGGTTGGAAAAAACGACGCGGGACGAATTGCTGCGACTGATCGGCAAGCTGAACGGGGACGACGGCGTGGACGGCATTCTGGTGCAGCTGCCTTTGCCCGCCGGCATTGACGAAAACGCCGTTTTGCAGGCGATCGACCCCGCCAAGGACGTGGACGGATTCCACCCCCTGAATCTGGGCAGGCTGATGATCGGCGAACCCGCCCCCGTCGCCTGCACCCCCAAGGGGTGTATGAAGCTGATTCATCAGGCGCGGCGGGATCTGACGGGGCTGAACGCCGTGGTTGTCGGCCGTTCCGTCATCGTCGGCAAACCGATGGCGCAGCTGCTGCTGCGGGAAAACTGCACGGTCACGACCGCGCATTCCAAAACGCGCGATCTGGCCGGACTGTGCAAAACGGCCGACATTCTGGTCGCGGCGGTCGGAAAGCCGCGCTTTGTCCAGGCCGATTGGGTCAAAGACGGCGCGATCGTCATTGATGTCGGCATCAACCGTTTGCCGGACGGCAAGCTGTGCGGCGATGTCGATTTCGACGCCTGCGCCCCGAAATGTCAGGCGATCACCCCCGTTCCCAAAGGCGTCGGCCCCATGACGATCGCCATGCTGTTGGAAAACACGGTCGAAGCCTGCGAAGCCGCTTTGACCGGCCGGAATATCGGCGACATCACCTTAGAAGAGGTATGATTTTCAGGCGTTCGGGAAACCGCCGACGCGCCGATTCGGTGTTGAAAAGATTTTTTTTTGTTGCTATAAAAGTATGTTTATATAAAGAACCTGTTTGAAAAAACGGAAGGAATCATGGGCAAAAAAATCAATACGGCGGAGCTGGCCAAAAAATACGCGGCCGCTCTGTTTGACGAAGCCGTCGCGCACGAATGCGCGGACGACATTGCCGACGAACTGCGGGAATTGGGACGTCTGATGGCGGATTGCCCCGAATTCGACCGTTTGATGAATTCACGCCTGATCAGCGCGAACATCCGCGCGCAAACCGTCGCCGCCATTGCGCAAAAAGCCGGATTGTCCGACGTGACGGGGCGTTTTCTGGGCGTTTTGGCCGACAACGGCCGGATGCCCCTGTTTACGAAAATTTACGACGCGTTTACCGCTTTGTATGAAGAGCACAAGGGAATCCTGTCCGTGTCCGTCGTTTCCGCCCAAGAGCTGAACGAAGCGGCGCGGCAGCGGCTGAACGACGTGCTGAAACGGATTTTCAACAAGGAAATCCGCCTGTCCCTGTCGGTGAATCCGTCGCTGATCGGCGGCATGACGGTTCAGGTCGGGTCGTTGATGGCGGACGCGTCCGTGAAGACAAAACTGCAAAAGCTTAATCTTGTTATGAAAGGTGTCGGGGTATGAATATCCAAGCGACGGAAATTTCATCTTTGTTAAAAGAGCGCATCGAAAATTTCGGTGCCGAACCGGATATGTCCGAAGTCGGACAGGTGTTGTCCGTCGGCGACGGCATCGCGCGCATTTACGGATTGGACAAGGTGCAGGCCGGAGAACTGGTCGAATTTGAATGCGGCGTCAAAGGCATGGCCTTGAACTTGGAATCCGACAGCGTCGGCGCGGTCATTTTCGGCCGCGACTCCGACATTCACGAAGGCGAAACCGTCAAACGCACGGGCGACATCGTCAACGCGCCGGTCGGCATGAACCTGCTGGGGCGCGTCGTGGACGCTCTGGGCGCCCCGATCGACGGCAAAGGCGCGATCGAAGCCGCCGAACACCGCGCCGTTGACATCAAAGCCCCTGGCATCATCACGCGCCGCAGCGTTCACGAACCGCTGCAGACGGGATTGAAGGCGATCGATTCCCTGATTCCGATCGGCCGCGGCCAGCGCGAATTGATCATCGGCGACCGTCAGACGGGCAAAACCGCGATCATTCTGGACACGATCATCAACCAGAAATCCTTGAACGACAAAGCCAAAAGCGACAAGGAAAAGATGTTCTGCATCTATGTCGCGATCGGCCAGAAACGTTCCACCGTCGCGCAGGTCATGCACATTCTGGAACAATACGGCGCGTTGGAATACACGATCATCGTCGCGGCGACGGCGTCCGAATCCGCGCCGCTGCAGTTCATCGCCCCTTATACGGGATGCGCGATGGGCGAATATTTCCGCGACAACGGAATGCACGCGACCGTGTTTTACGACGATCTGTCCAAGCACGCCGTCGCGTACCGCCAGATGTCCCTGCTGCTGCGCCGTCCCCCCGGACGCGAAGCGTACCCCGGCGACGTGTTCTATCTGCATTCCCGTTTGCTGGAACGCGCGGCGAAAATGAACGACCGGCTGGGCGCGGGTTCCCTGACCGCCCTGCCCGTCATTGAAACGCAGGCCGGCGACGTGTCGGCGTACATTCCGACGAACGTCATTTCCATTACGGACGGGCAGATTTTCTTGGAAAGCGCGCTGTTCTATCAGGGCGTCCGCCCCGCCGTGAACGTCGGCATTTCCGTTTCCCGCGTGGGTTCCGCCGCGCAGATCAAAGCGATGAAGCAGGTGGCCGGTTCCATCAAGTTGGAATTGGCGCAATACCGCGAAATGGCCGCGTTTTCGCAGTTCGCTTCGGATTTGGATCCGGCGACGCAGAAACTGCTCAGCCGCGGGGCGCGTTTGACGGAACTGCTGAAGCAGAAGCAGTACCACCCGATGCCCGTCGAAGACGAAGTCGTTTCCATTTTCACGGGGATTCGCGGTTATCTGGACGACCTGCCCGTCGAAAAAATCGCGCGTTTTGAAACCGAAATGCTGGCGCAGCTGAAAGCGACCGTGCCGTCCGTTTTGGAATCCATCCGCGAAGAAAAGACGCTGACTCCCGAAGCCGAAGACGACCTGCGCTATTTTCTGGACGACTTTATCAAGAAGTTTTCGTAAAACGTAGGGGTTCGTCATGGCTAACCTGAGAGAATTGCGAAACCGGATCGCTTCGATCAAATCGACGCGCAAAATCACGTCCGCGATGAAAATGGTCGCCGCGTCGCGTTTGCGCCAATCGCAGCAGGCGATCACGGACGCGGGGTATTTCACGGCGTCGCTGGGGCGCATCGTGCTGCGTTTGATCAAAACGGTGGCGTTTTTGCGCGCGGCCGATTTGGCCAAAGGCATTGAGCCGCGCTATGAAATGCCGCGTCTGATCACCGGCGACGGCGAAGACCAGCGGCATCTGGTGATCGTATTTTCGTCTTCGCGCGGGCTGTGCGGCGGGTTCAACCTGAACATCGCCAAAAAAACGGCGCAGTTCATCGAACACCTGCAATCGCAGGGGCGCATCGTGCGTTTGATCTGCGTCGGGACGAAAGCGACGGAATTGCTGCGCGAACAGTTCGGCAAGCAGATCGTCGCGACGTTCAACAGCCGGATCAGCGCGGACGACCAGCTGGCCGACGCGGAAAACATGGCCATGCACGTCGTCAGTATGTTTGAAAAAGGCACGATCGACGCGTGTTCCGTCGTTTACAACCACTTTCATTCCGCCATTTCGCAGGAAGTCCGCATCCGCCCGATCGTTCCGCTGCAGGCGGCGCGCATCCTGCAGCCGTTCACGGGCGAAAACCCGTGGGGATTTTTGATGGACGACGGCGCGGGCAACACGTTCAGCCTGCAGCGTCCATCGCGCAACAAAAGCGGTTCGCTGGGCAAGGGAAAAGGCATCGTCCGCGGCGTTTCCGGTTCCGCGCGCGCCAAGGCGCAGACGCAGTACAAAACCATGCAGGAAAAGCGTATTCTGGGCATCGACAACATTGTCAGCGAACAGCCTTTGCTGAACATCGACCCGCTGGAATACGACTATGAACCCGAAAATCCGCAGGAACTGCTGAACGCCCTGCTGCCCGAAGTTTTGACCGAACTGATCTTCCGTTCTTCGCTGGAATCGGCGGCGTCGGAAAACGGGGCGCGCATGACCGCGATGGACAACGCGACGAACAACGCGGCGGACATCATCGACGATTTGACGCTGATCTACAACCGGACGCGTCAGGCGATGATTACAAACGAATTGACGGAAATCATTTCCGGTGCGGAAGCACTTTAACACTATTACAGGAGCTGTAAGAAATGGCTAAAAACAGTATCGGACGCATTTCGCAGGTGACGGGCGCGGTCGTTGACGTGAAATTCGACAATGAAAAAGACCTGCCCTCGATCCTTTCCGCGCTGGAAACGGAACTGGGCGGTAAAAAACTGGTTTTGGAAGTCGCCCAACAGCTGGGCGAAGACGTTGTGCGCTGCATCGCCATGGATTCCACCGACGGTTTGACCCGCGGACAGGAAGTCACGGACACCGGCGCGCCGATCTCCGTTCCCGTGGGGCCGAAAACGCTGGGGCGCATCATGAACGTTCTGGGCGAACCGGTTGACGAACGCGGCCCGATCGAAGGCGTCCGCCGCGACCCGATCCACCGCGATCCGCCGCCTTTCGTGGATCAGGCGACTTCGACACAAATGCTGACGACGGGGATCAAAGTCATCGACTTGCTGGAACCCTACGCGCGCGGCGGCAAAATCGGCCTGTTCGGCGGCGCGGGCGTCGGCAAAACCGTTCTGATCATGGAATTGATCAACAACGTCGCCAAAGGCCACGGCGGTTATTCCGTGTTCGCGGGCGTCGGCGAACGCACGCGCGAAGGCAACGATTTGTACAACGAAATGATCGAATCGGGCGTCATTGATGTCAACGGCGACAATTCCAAGGCCGCGCTGGTGTACGGGCAGATGAACGAATCGCCGGGGGCGCGCGCCCGCGTCGCGCTGACCGGCCTGACCGTCGCCGAATATTTCCGCGATGTCGAACATCAGGACGTTTTGCTGTTCGTTGACAACATCTTCCGTTTCACGCAGGCGGGTTCCGAAGTATCCGCTTTGCTGGGGCGCATTCCGTCCGCCGTGGGCTATCAGCCGACGCTGGGCACGGACATGGGCGCGATGCAGGAACGCATCACTTCGACCAAAGAGGGTTCCATCACGTCGGTTCAGGCGGTTTACGTTCCGGCCGACGATTTGACCGACCCCGCGCCCGCAACGACGTTCGCGCATTTGGACGCGACGACGGTGCTGAGCCGTTCGATCGCCGAACTGGGCATCTATCCCGCGGTCGATCCGCTGGAATCGACCAGCCGTATTCTGGATCCCGCGATCGTCGGCGAGGAACACTACAGCGTCGCGCGCGAAGTCCAACGCATTTTGCAGCAGTACAAGGCGCTGCAGGACATCATCGCGATTTTGGGCATGGACGAATTGGGCGAAGAAGACAAGCTGGTCGTTTCCCGCGCCCGCAAGATTCAGCGTTTCCTGTCCCAGCCGTTCCACGTCGGCGAAGTGTTCACGGGCATCCCCGGCCGCTATGTCGAATTGGAAGACACGATCAAAGGGTTCAAGGGCATCGTCGAAGGCAAGTACGACCATTTGCCCGAACAGGCGTTCTTTATGGTCGGCACGATCGAGGAAGCCGAGGAAAAAGCCAAAAAAATGTCCGCCAACGTTCGATTTAAAAAGGACGGAAAGGACGGCGAATAATGGCGGAGCAGGATTCCATCTTTGTCAAAATGCTGATCCCGCAAAAGCCTTTGGCCGTCAAAGAGGTGCTGAGCGTTGAAATTCCGGCCGCGGAAGGGCCTTATCTGGTCTTGCCGCGCCGCGCGCCGGCGATGAAGCTGTTAAAGGACGGCGTCGTCACGCTGATCGACGCCGATCAGACGAAAAAGGAACGCTTCTTCATTTCCGCCGGCATTGCCAAAATTCGCGACAACGCCTGCACGATCCTGACGCACACCGTGATCAACTGCGACGACGTGAACGCCGACGACATCAACAAACGGCTGGCCGCGTTCAAGGAAAAGGAAAACAAGGAAACGCATCTGGATGAAATCGACCGGAAAAAGGTCGCTTTCCTGCAGATGATTGCAGGGTATCTTGCGAAGTGAAATCTACCACAAATCCAGATTGGACGATAAAAGGGATTCCCTTTTAAGCCAACGGGAAGAGCGGGAAAATCGCGTCTTTAAACTGCGGATTCTGCGCACGTTCCACGAAACGTGGAAACTGGCGATCCCCGTCGTCATTTCCCGATTGGGTGCCGTCGGGCTGGGATTGGTTGACACGATCGTCGTCGGCCGGTTCGGCACGCAGGAATTGGCGTATCAAAGCATCGCCAACACGTTGCACACGTTGCTGCTGTCCGTCGCCATGGGATTGCTGCAAGGGACGATCGTCTGGACGGCCAACGCGTTCGGTCAGGGAAAATACCGCGAATGCGGCATGGTTTTGCGCCGGTCGATCCCTTACGCCGTTTTGATCGGCGTTTTATTGATGATCATGTGCCTGCCGTCCGAATTCGTCATGGGGCTGTTGGGGCAGCCGCCGGAGGTCGCCCACGGCAGCGCGCGCGTTTTGTCGGTATATGCTTTGGGCATCCCGTTCGCGCTTTTGTTCTTTGTCATGACATCGTTTTTAGAGGGAACGAAACGCCCCGTCCCCGGCATGGTCATGATTCTGCTGGCCAACATCATCAACATTTTCGCCAACTACGCCTTTGTTTGCGGGCATTACGGGTTTCCGCCGATGGGTGCGGTCGGGTCGGCGATTTCAACCACCCTGATCCGCGTGATTCTGGCCGTCGGAATGTTCATCATCGTGTTCTGTATTGATGAAAACGACTTGTACGGCGTGTGGGTGAAGCCCCCGAAAAACAAAGATGAAGACCGCAGAATCCGCGATGTCGGATACGGCGCGGCGGCCACCGTCGGCGTCGAAGAGGGTTCCTACGCCGTCGTCAACATCATGGCCGGATGGTTGGGCGCCATGGCGTTGGGCGCGTACACGATCATGCTGAACGTGTCCAGCAACGTGTTCGTGCTGGCCAGCGGCGTCGGAACGGCTTCGTCCGTTTTAATGGGCATCGCCAAAGGCAAAAAATCCGTTTTGGAAATGAAAATCGTCGGCTATACCGGATTGCTGTTCAATCTGGCGATCATGATTGTTTGTTCGGCGTTCTGCCTGATCTGTCCGCATTTGATCACGGCGGTTTACACGACCGATCCGGAATTGATCGACATGACCGTCCCGCTGGTGGTGATCTGTTCGCTGATGTGCGTGTTCGACGGCACGCAGCAGGTCATGGTCAACGTTTTGCGCGGCGCGGTGGATATCCTTGTCCCGACCGTTTGTCAGGGCGCGGCGTTCATTTTCATCATGATGCCGCTGATCTGGCTGTTCACGTTCAAATGGGGACACGGCGTGCTGGGCATGACGTACGCCATGATCGTGGCCTGCGCCTGCGCCTGCGTGTTCCTGATCGTCCGCTTTGTCTTGATCTGCCGCCGTTACGAGGCGGAGGGGTTCGACAGATAAGCCTTGACTTTGCAAACGAAATAACATAATGTGATATTCTTAGCTGATTTTTTATGGCGGAGGGCTTTCCTCCGCTTTTTTTTATGCGAGGAAGGAATGACAATAAACAGTCAAACAAACAAGGTTATCTATACCGGAAACGGGGTTGCGACGGAATTCGCGATCCCGTTTTCCTTTTTGGAACAGGGGCATATCAAGGTCAGGCAATTCGCGCCGGCAATCTGGTGTTTCAGACCGCGCCGGAAACGGGAGCGGAAATCGCCGTGATCCGCGAAGTCCCGTTGACGCAGGAAACGGATTACCGTGAAAACGAGATCCTGCCCGCGGAAACGCTGGAACGCGATTTCGACAAGCTGACGATGCAGGTGCAGCAGTTAAAGGAGCAGATCGACCGCGCGGTGACGGTGGATGTTTTCGACGACACGCAGGCGGCCAGCCTGATCCCGTCGATCCGCCAAGCGGTTTCGGATTGCCAAACGGCCGTCGCGACAACGGCGGCGAACGCGCAAACGGCGACCGAACAGGCGGCGGCGGCGATGTTGGGGACGAAAGCGGATATCGACCTGAGCAACCTGACCGCCGCGGGGAAAGAGCGCGTGTCAACGCTGACGATCCCCGATTACGCGGCGGGCGTTGACATATCCGCGACAAACGGCAACTATACCGCCCCCGCGAACGGCCGCGTGTATTTCAATGTCTATGGCGGGATCGGCGGCCAGATTTGCGACATCACCATTGACGGCGTCACCGTTTTCGACAGCCGCGCGGTCGCGTCCGGCGAATACAGGAACATCTTTTTCTACGACATCGGAAAAGACAGCGTCATCTGCTGGAAAGCGTCAGCGGGATTGAAAACGGTTTTCTACCCGTTCTGAAAATCCAAAGGAAGGGGATCGCTCCCCTTCCTTTTCGCCGATGATACCGTTAATTTTCATAGAGGCCGCTCTTATTTGTGTATTTTTCGATCAGATAGCGCGCCGTGTTTTCCAAAGAAATCGTTTTCCCGCAGCTTTTGAATTTCATGCCAATAACGATCTTCCTTCCCGTAGTGTTCGGAACGCAGCACATACGGAACAGGATCGTACTTTTCATGCGTTTGTCCGCGATAAAAGAAAGAAATTTCTTCTTTCGTCTTGTTTTTCTCCAGCTCTCTTTGATGTATATTGTTTATTATATCTTCCTATGACATCATCGTTTTTCAACTCCAGAGAATAGGTACGATTATCATCTTTTTCAGTCATAATCTTTCCCTCCAAACATTTTTATATAACCGAATTTCTTTTTATGTGTATATCACGTTACAAATACTCTTTCAAGTTGCCGTTCCGAGGAAAAGTGACCGCCAAGCCCGACGGGTACGGATTGGTCGGGGCGAAATCGTTGACGACGACGCGCGCGGCGTGGTTCATCCCCATACTGTTTCAAACCGATGATTTTATTTTTTCTATAAATTCGATGGCCCGATTTATATCGTCATACGGAATCCGTTTGATCGTTTCGTCCGGCAAATCCCACCATTTCGATGCCAGCAATCTTTGCACGACATCCGGCGCGAACCGGTATTTCAGCACCTTTGCGGGAACGCCGGCGACAACGGCGTAGGGCGGGACGTCTTTTGTAACGACGGCACCCGCAGCGAGGACTGCACCGTCGCCAATCGTAACGCCGCCTTTGATGAAAACGTTATCGCAAATCCAAACATCGTTGCCGACATGAACGGGTTTCAGATAGATTTCACACGCCCCTTTTGCAAACCCTAAGGCCTCGTTATAAAAAAACGGCGATGTCGAAAGGTAGTTCAGCGGATGTTCGCTCGCGCCGATAATGACGTTCGCGGCGATCGAACAGAACTTGCCGATTGTCGTGCGGTCGTCCCCGACGACAACGTTGTATCCGCAATACGTTCCGAACCCGACCGTGCAGTTCAACCGGCGCGCGGTTTCGGTCGTGGCGTAAAAATCGCACTCCAATCCCCCCTGCGGCAAAACGCCGGCTTGGCGCAATTTGGCGCACAGGCGGTAAAATTCGCGTTTTTTCCGGCTTTTGCCTTTCTTATAGATTTTCCGGTCGTTCAGCCTTTTCCATTTCCGGTACATCAGCGTCGTTTTCAAATCCGTTTTTCCGACGCGTTTGAAAGACAAGGCCAGCGATTTGAACAGCATTTTCGGATTGCCGCTTTTCAACGCGAGCATCAGCAGCTCCCGTTTGATTTTGCGAAACATCGCCCGCGCCTGATCGGCCTCCTCTTTTGAAAAATCCGCAAAAACGGCGAAGGACGAGTATTTTTGAAATTCGGAAAACGCGATTTTAAACGCCAGCTTTAATTTTTTGCCGCGGATTTTGTTGTCCTGCATAAACCGGATCAACCGCAGATCCGTGAACAGGACTTCGATCTTAAACGGTTTCATCGGCGATTTCGTAATGGCGTTTTGATTGTTCTGGCGGTAAAAGAATTTCGTCGGGCAAAACGCGACCTTTTCCGCGTAGAACAGATGCACGCGCGAAGCGTATTCGCAGCTGTTGTAATACAAATCGTCCCACCCGATTTTTTTCGCCAAATCCATTTTGCGCAGGTAAAACCCGTGGATGCCGAAATCTATCGACCGCAGGAACGCTTCCCTGCCGCCGATCGCGGTTTCCCCCGCGTACCGGATGCCGCCGTGATCCGCCCCGTCGTCGTAAAACCATTCCATATCCGGAACGACGATGTCGGCGTTTGTTTCGACCGCCGTATCGTAAAGCTTTTCAAGCGTGTCGTTTTCGATCAAATCGTCCTGCGACATATAAAACAGGTATTGCCCCGCGCAATACGGCAAACCGTAAACAATGCCTTTGACAGCCGTTCCGCCCTTTTGCGCGCGGTGAACGATTTTGAAACGCCCGTCTTGTTCCGCTTCGTTTTGCAAAAACGCCGCCGATCCGTCGGTTGAAAAATCATCGACAAAGACCGCCTCGAAATCCGTCAGCGTCTGGCTTTTCAGGTTTTCGACCAGCTGTTTCAAATACTCCCCGCCGTTATACACGGGAATTAAAACGGATATTTTCGGCGCGTCAGTCATCGGATTTTTCCTTTTCCAATATTTGCAATATCTTCGCGTTGTCGCCGTACACGACGGGCGAATCATACCGGCGCTGCGGAAAAACGCCGAAATTCAATTTGATGTCCAGATTGTGGCGTGCGATGAACTCTTCCGCCTTGTCTTTCAACGAAACGGGTTCGCCGGAACAAACGTTGACGATGCCGTCGATTTCGTTTTGCACGGCCGCCGCGGCGATTTGCCGCGCCAAATCGCGAATGTCGATAAAGTCGAACTGGTTCGTCCCTTTGGTAAAGGGGAATTCCTTTTGACCGTTTTCGGCGGCTTCCAATATCTTGGTGAAAACGGAATGGTTGTGCCGGTCGTCGCCCGTGATGTAAAAAGCGCGCAGCCATTTGACGGAAACGGGTTTGTCCTTGGCATAGGCGAAGGTCAGCTGGCGCAGGGTGTTTTTGGCGATGCCGTAATACGACAGCGGATTGCAGGGCGTGTTTTCGTTGATTTTGCCTTCGTGATATCCGATTTCGTGCGCCGTTCCCATGACGCAAACGGATTTGACGCCCGCGTCGATCACGGATTTGACGAAATAAAAATGCCGCGCCATGCCGTCGATGTGGCTGGCGGCGTAATGGTTGAAACCGTCCCGCCACGCCAGATGAATCACAACGTCAGGTAATACCCTCCCCCCGACGAAATCAATCTGTGATGAAAACAGGTCGCCTTTCAAAAACGCGGCGCGCGGGTCGATGTTTTTGTCGTCCAAATCAACCGCCGTCACATGATGACCGCGGTCGGCCAGCTCGGTCACCAGATGACTGCCGATAAATCCGTTCGCGCCCGTTACTAAAACTTTCATTCCTGATGCCTTTCGGTTAATCGACCAAACCCTTTTTCCGCAATTTCTTTTGCAGTTTCAGGTATTTTTCATACCGGCGCGCCGTTTGCCGGACTTTCAGCCGCGTGAACCAGTATTCCGGTTTGAACCAACATTCCCGAAACGCCAGTTTTCCCCCGTCCGTTAAAAATCCGTGAGCTTTGTCCCTTTGCGCCGCGTCCATGGACGATTTCCCGAACAGATAGCGGAACGTGTGCATTTTCACGCGCGATATCAAATCCCGTTTGCAAACGTTGACCGTTTTGCGGTCGAAACGGTTTTCGCGCAGCAAACGCAGTAACTCCCTTTCCACGCGGAAAACGTCGAAACTTTTGGCGTTCAGATTGTTTGAAATGCTGCCCTTGCGGCGCAGGTAAACATAGCACCCTTTGGAAAACACGACTTTGTTCGCGTTCAAAAACAAAACACGCGTCCATAATTCGTCGCCGTTCATCAGCTGTTCGTCCAGCCGCGGACACCGGCGAACCAGATCCGCCGAATAACACGCCCACGAATGGATTTTCCAGTCGATCGACAACGCGAACGCCTCGCGCGGGGACAAAACGACGCCGCGGTCGCCTTTCCGCCCCTTTTCCTGCACGCCCGTCATTGTGAAATTTTCCGCCTTTTCATCAATTTCCGTGCTGACGATTTTCGCGTCCGGAATAACGACCTCCGCGCCGGTTTCGGCGATCCGCGCCGCGATTTGTTCCAAACAGTCCGGCGACAGTTCGTCGTCATGCCCCAGCAGCTGAATGTAATCGCCGGTCGCTGCCGCTATGCCCGTGTTGAAACCGGCGGCTGCGCTACCGCCGTTGACGGATCTGGCAATCACTTTGATGCGGGGATCTTGTGCGGAGTATTCGCGCAACTTTTCCAGCGTTCCGTCCGTGGAACAATCGTCAACGCAAATATATTCCCAATTTTGATAGGTCTGATTTAAAACCGCATTCAACGGCGCATCAATAAAGCGCATCGAATTGTAAAACGGCGTGATGACGGTAATTAGAGGGTATGTCATAATAGTCCTTGCCTCAGTTGATTTCTGATTTTTCTGCGGATCCGGGGAAAAGGAATAAATCTTGTTAAAAACAGCTTTAATTTTTTATGTCGGGTCGGCATTTTAAAACGCAGTCCCAGATTCAAATCGGCAATTTTCAAGGCGATGCGTTTATATGTTTCCGGTGAAAAATGATACACTTCGTTGTCGGTCGGATTCTTTTCAACAAAATCAGCTTTAATAACGTGTAGGTTTTTATATTTTTTCGCTAATTTGGTAACAGCACTAAAAATGACCTCTCCGCGTTTCTTGTATTCCGTCCTTTGATCCAGATCTGTCGGAAAACACAAAAAAACAATGGGAACAAAACCGTATTCGGAACAAAACATGGAAAAGAAAGCGTCGTATGCCGGTTCTATTTCATCAAGAGGCAACGCGCCGCGGTCTTCATACAGATCATAAAAGTTTCCAGAATAATCAATATTGGAATAATGCATCAAAAATTCAGAATTATCGGATTTATTGATAAACAATTTATCTGTCAGTTCAGAAAAAGAATCCATAATCAACAACGAACATTTTCCGCAAGACAACATATCTTGCGTTTGCTGTTTCAGAAAACGCAGAAATTCGCTCGTATTTGCGCCTCCTTGAATATAAGGCGCGACTTTTTCATACGAAACGGACAGTTTGGGATTTTTATGAATCCGCACAACGTAATCCACACGATTTTTCTGATAGTTGAACGCTGTACACTTTCGAGGATATAAATACTCGGCAGTAATATTTCCAAGACAAGCGCATCTGGAAATGATGTTGGTTTCATTTAAATATATTGGTTTCGGGATCACAACTTTTTTGTTCGGAATGAAAACCGTGTTATCCGGCACGTCTTTGGTTACGGTCGCGCCTGCGGCGATCATGGCGTTTTCGCCGATCGTCACCCCCGGCAGGATCGTCGCGTTCGCGCCGACAGACGCGCCACGTTTGACGGTGACGGATTCCAATTTGAATTTTTTATTGTGTGATTTCGGGTGCTTGTCGTTACAAAATGTAACGTTCGGACCGATGAAGACGTCGTCTTCCAACGTCACGCCGTCCCACAGCTGCACCCCGCATTTGACGGTCACACGGTTTCCGACGACAACTTTGTTTTCAATAAAGCAATGCGAACAGATGTTGCAGTCCCTGCCGATTTTCGCATCGGGCAGGACGACGCAGAACTGCCAGATTTTCGTCCCGTCGCCGATATTCTTCGACTGCACGTCGGAAAGCTGATGAATAAACGCCGTCATGATGCGTCCTCCTGTTTAAACACGTTGTAATCCCTGATGTAATCGTCTTCGTTATAATAATCGTCGGCCAGCACGGTCAGGACGCAGTCGGGGGAAAAATCGTGCATTTCCCGCCAGACCAGCCCTTCGATCAGCAATCCTTCGTCGGGGCGGTTCAGCAGATGCGTTTCAATTTTGCCGCCGTGTTCCGTTTTGATCGTGACACTGCCGGACATTGCCACCAAAACCTGTTTTAATTTGCGGTGCGCGTGGAAACCGCGGGGAACGCCGGCCTTTGTGCCGAAAATATAGTACACGCGTTTGACATCAAACGGCAGGTTGTGGCCGTTTTCCAACGCGATCAGCGACCCGCGGTCGTCGCCGTGAACGGTGAATTTCAATCGTGAAACGTTAGTCATCATCGTTCCCCTTTTGATAAAACGTGATGCCGAACAGCTGGACGACCTTTTTGTTTTTCGACAGGCGGATACGGAACAGTTTCCGGCGGAACGCTTTGAAATTCACGCGCAGGTATAACAGCAGCTCTTTGACAAACGGGGATTTTTCATCCTTGAACCGACGGATTTTCCGAAAGCTCGCGAAATCCATCACCGGCGCCAGATTGCGCGTCATGCGCATAAACGCGGGCGGCAGTCTTCTGTCCGGATAATATTTATCCAGCACTTGCCGGATCAACAACGCTTGGCGCAAATAATTGCGGGAAATGTTGTTCGGATGCCTGCGGTAAAAACACGCCGGATTGTCCAAATTGGCAAACCGCGCCGCCGGATGCGCCCGCAGCCACAGGGCGACCCGAATCCTTAACGCGTAATCGTCGGCCAGCAGCTCTTCGTCCAGATAACCGGCCGCTTTTAAAACGTCCGTGCGGTAAAACGTCCCTTGGCAATAATACGTCCAATCCATATTGAATTCGTTTTCCAGAATATCGTCCGCCGTCGCGTCTTTTTTGCCGAACAGGGACAGACGATCCTCTTTGTACGGTTTGGAATCGGCGTCAACGAACGTGATCGCCGAATTGAACGCGAACGCGATGTCGTCGTCGTTTTCCATCAACGCGACCTTTTCGCCGACCGCCGTCGGATACAGGAAATCGTCCAAAGCGATGATGCCCGCGTACTTGCCTTTCGCCTGTTTCAACAATTTGTTGAAATTGTACGAAACCCGCCCCGTGTTTTCCTGACCGATAACCGTCATGGGACAAGGGGATTGCTTTTGCAAATCTTGCAAAACCGCCGGACTGCCGTCGGTCGAACCGTCGTCCAACGCCAGAATTTCGATGTTTTTGTATTCTTGGTTCCAAAAGCTTTTAATCGCCTCCGGTATGTATTTGGCGTGGTTGTACGACAAACAGCAAATGGAAACCAACGGCCGGTCATCTATATTCATTGACGATCCTCACGAGTTGTCGGACCTCGTCGTCGGACAGGACGGGCGACATGGGCAGGGACAGGACGGTTCTGTGGATTTCCTCGCTGATCGGGTAAGAGCGATCCGCCCATTCCTTGTACGCGTCCTGTTTATGCGGCGGGGTGGGGTAGTGAATGATCGTCTGCACGCCGTTGTCGGTCAGGTATTGCTGGAACCGGTCGCGTTCGGGGGTGCGCACGGCGAAGATGTGCCACACCGCCGCGTCTTCGTCATACGTTTGCGGCAGGGTGATCAGCGGATTGACGATGTGTTCGCGGTAGTATTTCGCGATTTCGCGGCGGCGCGCGTTGTCCGCGTCCAAATGCGGCAGCTTCACGTCCAAAACCGCCGCCTGCAGTTCGTCCAAACGGCTGTTCGTGCCTTTGTAAATGTGGTGGTATTTGCGATCCGAACCGTAATTCGCGATGGCTTTGACCTTTTTATACAGCTCTTCGTCGTTGGTCGTGACCATGCCGCCGTCGCCCATGCAGCCCAAGTTCTTTCCGGGATAGAAAGAAAACGCCCCCGCGTCCGACAGGCTGCCGACGCGTTTGCCCCGATACTTCGCCCCGTGCGCCTGCGCGCAATCCTCGAACACTTTCAGCCCGTGCTTTGCGGCGATGTCCCACACCTTTTGCATTTGCACCGCCTGCCCGTACAGATGCACGACCATGATCGCTTTTGTTTTTGGTGTGATTGCCGCTTCGATCTTGTCGGGGTCGATGTTGTAGGTGGCGATGTCCGGTTCGACCAAAACGGGCGTGCATCCGTTTTCCGATATCGCCAAAATCGTCGCGATGTAGGTATTCGACGGCACGATGATTTCGTCGCCCGCACCAAAACCGCTCGCCTTGATGATCAGGTTCAGCGCGTCCAGCCCGTTTGCCACCCCGACCGCGTATTTCGTGCCGCAGTATTCGGCAAAATGCTTGGCGAACGCTTCGTTCCATTCGCCCTGCAAATACCAGCCCTTGTCCAAAATCGTTTTGAACCGTTCGTCGATTTCCGAACGGAAACGGTTGTTCACTTTGGCTAAATCAAGAAACGGAATCATTTTTTTCTCCTATAAAACACGGGTACCTTGCAGACCTTGATGACGGTTTTGCCGTTTGTGACCTTTTTGCGGTAGAGGAAGTTTTTGAGCGCGGCGGCGGATTTGGCAGCGAATTGGAAAACGGCGGGGGTCAGGGGGTCTTTGACCGTTCGGCTTTGCGCGCCGGACAGGTATCCGAACACGCGTTCCAACGCGTAGGGCAGCGGGTCGGCGCCGCGTTGCTGTTGTCCGGCCTCGCCCGTTGGGGCGGCGAA
>CACYSU010000010.1 GCA_902777205.1 uncultured Rhodospirillales bacterium
TGAAACGCCTTGCAAGTGTTTGTATTTTCGACGTTTGCCGTTAATTGCGTTTAATTGCTTTTTATTGCTTTTGATTAACATTTTTCCCGATTCAAAAACCGGAATAGTGAACCGGAAGGGATTTTTTATCCGACTTTACCGATTCGATACGAAAACTTTTTTGAGCCTGTAAATGCCCCCGTCGCGTGTTACCTATTTGTTACCTTTTGAGGTGGAAAAGGAGTCTTCAGAAAAATTTTAACCCCCGAAAACTTCAATGTTTTCAGGGGTTTAAATGGTGGGCACTGCAGGGATCGAACCTGCGACCCCTACCGTGTGAAGGTAATGCTCTACCGCTGAGCTAAGTGCCCGATATCGAGGTCTTTGTTCTTATAGGCGTTCGGCGTCGCCGCGTCAAGAATTCTTTTTCCTGTTTTTTGAAAAAGGTGCGGATCAGTCGATGAATTTGGCGTTTTTGTTGTCTTTTGTCACGGCTCTGGACGACAGCGAATACTTATCGACAAAGAAATCCAGCGGGTTTTTGATCCGTTCGTCCCGATTCGGGTAGCCGTGGCGTTTGAATCCGGTCTCTAAAACGGCGCGCCAGCGTTTCACGGTGGGGTATTCCTCTTCGGGCATATGTTCGATCGTGTCGAATTCCGCCAGCCACAGCCCGCCGTCAACGCGGTGAACGAAGCGGACGTTGACTTCGACGGTCAAGCCTTCCGCCATGCGCGCCATATTGATATCTTTTTCCATAATGAATTCGTGAAAGGCCGTTTCGCTGGAAAACCAGCGCAGCAGGCTGTTTTCCGAACTCCACCGCGCCTGCATTTCGTCGATGTCGGCGACGATCGTGTGGCGCAGCAGGATGTATTGTTTGATATGGTCTTCCATAACCAGCTGGCTGGAGGGGATGACGACGACCTGATTTTGGACGGGTTCCAGTTTGTAAAACCGTTTGTCGATCGCCAGCAGCAGCGGATCGGATCGCAGCTGCGGCGACAGGATGTAAATCGTGCAGGCCAGTATGATCGTTCCGCATAGCATGGCCGCGGCGATCATCGTCATGATGCGCGACGTTTTCAAATACCGCCGTTCGGGCATGGCGCCGACGTGGACTTTTTCCGGATAGGCGCCCAATTTGTCGTTGGTGCTTTCATCCACTTTGGAAAAAAGGAATTTGAAAATGTTCATCGGCGTCCCCCGCGGTTTCGGCTTTTTTTTAAATACGCCCTTTACTTTAAAGGGAGATTAAAATATTTTCAGCTTAACGTTTTTTATAACACAGAACAAAGCCATGCCGAAATTAAAATACATCAGACAGAACGTTTTTCAAATTCTTTCGATCCTGACGGTCGGTTTCCCGTTCGTCGGGTACAAGGTGTTCGGCGGAATCATCATCAGCCATATGTACGACGGAACGGCCGCGGCCAATATCGTCGCCATGCTGTTCATCGTTTGGGGGCTGGTCGATTTCGTTTTGAACGCGATCGGGCTTTACACGGTTTGCTGCCGCGGGGAAATCCGCTATCCCGTCTGTCTGTTGTCGCTGATGTCGCAAAAACATCATTTTTTAAGCCGGTGGCGCGATGTCGGCGAAGCGGTCGATACGTTGTTGTCGTTTTCGATCGTCGCGCTGGTGGTCGGGAAAAACCTGTTCGTGTTTTTGGACGGCGCGCAGGTCAAAGTGTGGAACATCTGCACGGTCGTCAACGTTTTGGGCGCGGGCGTCGCGCGTTTGGGCACGTCGCTTTTGGTCGCGGGCTGAGCTTATTTCAAATAGCCGCAGGCTTTGAACGAAACGTGGCCGTTTTTGGAAACGATCAGGTGGTCCAGCAGTAAAATGTCCAGCGGCGCCAAAGCGTTCTGCACGGCTTTGGTCATCACGATGTCGTTTTTCGACGGGCGCAGGTCGCCGGCGGGGTGGTTGTGCACCATGATGATCGACGACGCTTCCAATTCCAACGCGCGTTTGGCGATTTCGCGGGGAAACACGGGGGTCTGGTTGACCGAACCCTTTTGAACGATTTCGTCTTTGATCAGCCGGCCGCGCGAATCCAGAAACAGGATGCGCAGACATTCCGTTTTCTTTTGCCCCATGTCGATTTTGCAATACGCGATCACGGCGTTCCAATCCGCCAGAACGGGCGCGTCGGAAATGTTGTTTTTGGCCAGCCGGACGGCGCAGTTGCGCACCGCGGCGATCAAAGCGGCCGTCGTGTCCTTGACGCCTTTGACGCGCGCCAGCTCTTCGGGCGACGCGTTCATCACGCCGGCGAAAGAATCGAACGCCGCGATCATTTCCTTTGCCAGCGGTTTGACATCCCGCCGCGGAATGGCGAAAGTCAACAGAAATTCCAGCAATTCGTAATCCGGCAGCGTTTCGGCGCCGAACGTCAGCACTTTGCGGCGCAAACGGTCGCGGTGGCCGGAATAGTGCGGCTCTTCCTTGCCGGACTGCCGTTCGACGATCATATCCAACAGCAAAGTGTCGTCGGAATCCTTGGCCATGTCATTTTTCCGCGTAAGGCGGCTGGTTCAGCCCTTTCGGGGACAGGGTGAAGATTTCGTATCCGGTGGCCGTGACCGCCAGAGAATGTTCGAATTGCGCCGACAGCGACATATCGCGCGTCACCGCCGTCCAACCGTCGGACAGGATCTTCAGATCGTCGCCGCCCAGATTGACCATCGGTTCGATCGTGAAAAACATCCCTTCCTGCAGCACCAAACCTTCTTTGGGGCGGCCGAAGTTCAAAACGTTCGGGGCGGTGTGAAAAACGCGTCCCAATCCGTGGCCGCAGAAATCCTTGACGACCGAGCATCTTTGCGATTCGGCGTACGCCTGCATCGCGTGGCCGACGTCGCCCAGCGTCGCGCCGGGGCGCACCTGTTCGATGCCGCGCCACATCGTTTCAAACGTGATGTCGATCAGGCGTTTGGCTTTGACGGGGATTTTGCCGACCGTGTACATCCGGCTGGTGTCGCCGTACCACCCGTCCACGATGACCGTCACGTCGATGTTCAAAATGTCGCCGTTGACCAGCTTGCGGTCGCCCGGTATGCCGTGGCAGATGACGTGGTTCAAGGAAATGCAGACCGATTTCGGATAGCCGCGGTATCCCAGACAGGCCGAAACGCCGCCGTTTTGATTGATGAAATCGTCGCACAGCTTGTCCAATTCGCCCGTGGTGATTCCCGGTTGGACGTACGGCGTGATCATATCCAGCGTTTCGGCGGCCAGCTTGCCCGCGCGGCGCATCCCTTCGTAATCGGCGGGGGAGTGAATGATGATTTCTTCTTTTGACATGGCAGTAACTCTTTTAAAACATAAACGGCAGACGCGCCGTCAACCAGATTCCCTGATCGGATACACTACAACCGCAGCAGATAATTTCCAAGCCCTTATCGCACAAATCGCGCAGGGCGGTCATATATCGCGCGTCGCGCGTCCATCCCGCGCGCACGCCGATGCCGTCGATTCTTTGCGCCAGCAGCAATAAAACGGCGCGCTGCCCGTCGTTCAAAGCCTGTTCCATCCGGCGCAGGACGTGGTGGTTCGCCACCTCGACCCCGTCGGGGAACACCAGATCGGCGCCGTTTTTCACATACAAAGGGGCGATGGCGACCTGACATTCGGGAAAACCGCTGTTTTCGACGGGGATTAAGGTCAGATCAAGGTACCGCGACGCCGCGGGGCGGATTTCCGCGTAGCCGCCCAGTTCGTGCAGGACGCCGTTTTCGACCGCTTCGGCGACCAACCCCCTCTGACGGTTCAAATTGATGCCGACCATGGCGCCGTTGACGACGGCGGTTTCCCAGACATAACACAGACGGCGGTCCGGTTTCGGGCGGTAGGACACGCGGATTTCCGTTCCCGACCGCGCCAGCCCCGTCATGCGCGTCGTGTTGGGACACAGGACGACGGCACATTCCCCCGTTTCAAACTGCACGTCGGCCAGAACTTTGGCGCGTCGCCGGATCAGAAAAGCGGTATATAGGGGCGATTGAAAATCCATTCTCGGACGGTTCCGTTTTTTAAAAAGTTTCTTTCGGTGAAAAACAATGCTATGATTCCGCAAAGTTTAAAAGATTACAGTGCAAAGGTCAAAGCGTATGAACAAGTTTTTCAAAACGGCATTGCTGGCGGCCGGATTGCTGCTGACCGCCGCGGCGGGCGCGCGGGCGCAGTCGCCGGACGATCCCGCGCCGGATTCGCCGGTGCAGATACGGCTGCCCCATTCGGCCAGAACAAAGGAAAACGTGCTGGATTCCGTGCTGGATTTCACGCTGACGCAGTTTTTCAAGCTGTTTAAAAAGGCGGATGTTTCCTATGATTTTATGGAAGTGGAGCAGGGCGGCCGGCTGGTGTTCACCAATTTCACCGTCGTGTTGAAAGCGAACAGCGTGCAGGGAACGGTCGCGGCGCAAAAAATGGATGTCGGATTCCGCGAATTTCTGACCTTTGTTCAGAAAAACAAGCTGATGCTGTCGCAAACCGTTTTGACGGGCGTGACGCTGGACGTTGCCGTGAAAAAAGGCGAAGCGGAAAGCCGGTCGATCAAAGGAACGGCCGCGCGCGTCGAATTGGAAAAAACGGAAACGGCGATCGCGGTCAAAGACCCGAACGACAAGGAACCGTTTAAAATCACCTTCGCGTCCGCCGCCGTTCAAAACGCGCGGCTGACCGCGACAAACCCCGCGGAAACATACGCGGCGGAAAGCGCGCGGTTGGACCAGGCCGCCATCGTCGGGGGCAAGGTGTCGTTCGCCGCGGCGTCAACCGGCGGCAAAAGCTTTGCGGACATGGCGTCGTTTTTGCAGGCGGTTCGGCAATAGCCTGATTTTTGCTTGCAGGCGGCGGCATTACGGGGTAAAAACAAAAAAAACAAACCATGGGATGTGGAATATGAAAACTGCGGAACAGATCGTTCTTTCCAACGGCGGGTACACCGCCGCCGTCAGCCCCGCCGCGGGCGGGACTGTGCTGTATTGGCGCAAGGGGGGCGACGATCTGTTGCGTCCCGCCGCGCCCGACGCCGTTGCGCGCAGGGCGGCCGACGAAACGGCCGTGTTTCCTTTGGTGCCGTATTCCAACCGGATTCGGGGCGGATACTTCATTTATTGGGGCATTCGCAGAACCGTGCCGAAAAATCATCCGGTCGTGGCCGATCCCCTGCACGGCGAAGGGTGGCAGAGGGAATGGGCGGTGGTTGACCAAACCGCCGATTCGGCGACGCTGGCCTTTGAACACAACGGGCGGGACGGTTTTCCGTTCGCCTATCGCGCGGAACAGAAATTCACCGTCGGCGCGGACGGGACGCTGACAATTTCCCTGACCCTGACGAACAAGGGCGGCATCCCCATGCCGTGCGGGTTGGGGTGGCATCCGTTTTTTCCGAAAGACGACGACACCGTCGTGACGTTCAAAACGAAAAACGTTTGGGCGCATGAAAGCGCGCCGCCCCGCGAACATCCGATCAAAACACCCCCCGAATGGCAGTTCGACAAAGGGTTGAAAATTTCGGAACTGGAGCTGGACACCTGCTTCGGCGGTTTCGACGGCAAAGCGGAAATCGCGTGGCCGTCGCGCGGTCGCAAAATCAATATGACGGCGTACAGCGATTTCGGTCACGTCGTGGTTTGGTCGCCGGCGGGACAGGACTTTTTCTGCGTCGAACCCGTGACGAACGCGACGGACGCGTTCAATCTGGCGTCGCGCGGCGTCGCCGGAACGGGGATCAAGACGCTGGATCCGCAGGAAAATCTGAACGAAACGATGACCCTGACGGTGTCCGACCTGTAATCTTTTTTACAAAACAGAGGATTTTGAATTATGAAACGTTCTCATTTCACGAAAATCGTTTCAACGCTGGGCCCCGCGTCCAATACCCCCGAAACGATCAAGGCTTTGGCCGCGGCGGGCGTCAACGTTTTCCGCCTGAACTTTTCCCACGGCAGCCACGAAGATCACCGCAAAAATGTCGGGTACATCCGCGCTGCGGAAAGCGAAATCGGCCGCCCGCTGGCGATCCTGTGCGATATGCAGGGGCCGAAGCTGCGTATCGGAACGTTCAAGGACGGCGCGATCGAATTGCATATCGGCGATAAATTCCGTTTGGATATGTCGCCCGAAGCCGGCGACAAAACACGCGTCTGTCTGCCGCATCCGGAAATTTTTCAGGCGATGACCAAAGGGATGGATCTGTTGTTGAACGACGGGCTGGTGCGTTTGCGCGTGGACGATTTCGGTAAGGATTACGCCGAAACGACCGTCGTGACCGGCGGACGGCTGTCCAATAAAAAGGGGGTCAACGTCCCCGGCGTTCCGTTGCCGATCGACGCGCTGACCGAAAAGGACAAAATGGATTTGCAGGCGGCTTTGGACATGGGGGCGGACATGATCGGCCTGTCGTTCGTCCAGCGGCCGGAGGATTTGCTTTTGGCGCGTTCGCTGATTGACGGGCGGGCGTGGATCGTTTCAAAAATTGAAAAGCCGGCGGCGTTGGAACATCTGGACGAAATCATCCGGCTGTCCGACGGCGTCATGGTGGCGCGCGGCGATTTGGGCGTCGAAGTCCCGCCCGAAAAAGTCCCCGTGTTGCAAAAGAAAATCATCCGCGCGTGCCGAAAGGGCGGAAAACCCGTCATCGTCGCGACGCAGATGCTGGAATCCATGGTGTCGAATCCGACGCCGACCCGCGCCGAAGCGTCCGATGTCGCCACGGCCGTGTTTGACGCGGCCGACGCGGTGATGTTGTCGGCGGAAACGGCGGCGGGATCGTATCCGGTCGAAGCGGTGACGTTGATGAACAAAATCATCATGGAAACGGAATCGCACGATTTGTACCGCCGGTATCTGGACGCGGCGCGTTTGGAACCGGAACACACGCCGGAAAGCGCGATCACGGCGTCCGCGCGCGTGACGGCCGAAACGCTGCCGGACGCGGCGGCGATCGTTTCCTATACGATCAGCGGGGCGACGGCGGGGCGCGTGTCGCGCGAACGGCCGTACATCCCCGTGATGTGCATGACGCCGTCCAAATCCGTCGCCAGAAAGATGAGTCTGTTCTGGGGTGTGGAAAGCGTCGTTTGCGAACCGCAGGATTTGTTGGTCGATGTTGCGGCCAAGGCGGCGCAGTATTGCCGCGACCTGCTGGACGCCAAAGTCGGGGAAAAGGTGATCATTACGGCCGGTCTGCCGTTCAACGTGACGGGCAACACGGACCTGTTGCACATATTCACGATCGCCGGACGGGCGGATTAAAACAACAAAGGAGGGGCTTTCCCTCCTTTTTTAATGCGGGCGATATTTTTTGTTGCGAAAACGGGCAATTTGTCGGACAATTTAAAAAAGGATATTTCCTAATCAAAGGAGGGACAGAACATGAAAAAAAATTCTTTGGCTTTTATCGCTTTCGCCGTCGTTATGCTGGTCAGCGCGGTTGCCAATGCAGAATGCAGGACGTGTATTTACAGAGATGAAAGAGGTCTTTGCGTTTCCGAAAAATGCGAAACGGTGGATATGGATCCGGTGAACTCTTTGGACAGCAGCAGTTTGACCACGTCGGCCTGTCTGCTCAGTGCGGTACCGAATTGCTTTAAAATGGATTCGTCCTGTAATTGCACGGCGTGCGCGACGGGGTATGCTCTGAGCGGCGGAGCGTGCAAAGCCAAGGACAGCGGTTCGTCAACAACGACGGTGTCGCCGGTGACATCATGTCCGGACGGTACGAAAAAATCGGCGGACAGCTGTTGCTGCGTCCCCGTGTAAAACGGTTAGAAACAAAAAAAACAGCCGGTTGAAGATTTCAGCCGGCTGTTTCGTTTTCATCAAACGTCAACCGAGGATGTCGATCGCTTCCTGCGTCATTTCGTTGGCGGCCGTGAACGTTTGCACGTTGCTGGAATAGGCGCGCTGGGTGACGATCATATTGGTGAACTCTTCTTCCAGTGAAACGTTGGACGATTCGATCTTTCCGCCCTGCACCGTCGTTTCGGTCAGCGTGTTCTGCAAATCGACGATTTCCAGATTGCCCGCGTTTTCGGTGTAGGCGAACATATTGCCGGACACGGCTTCCATCATATTCGGCACCTGCACCTGCGCGATGGCGACTTTGCACACGGGGATGCTGGTCGAATTGCTGTAGGTCGCGTTCAGCACGCCGTTTTCGTCCCACGATGTGCCGACCAGCGTGCCAAACCCTTTGCCGTCTTGCGCCAAAACTTCGCCGTTCAGGGTGTTGGCGTATTGCGTAAAATGCTGAAAATCAAGCGAAATCGTGCTGCTTCCGCCGTTTTTCCACGCGACCTGCAACGCCGTTGACGGAACGGGCGATGTCAGTTTCGCGTTTTCATCAAATGTGACTTTGATCGGTTCGGAACTGACGGCCGCCCCGTCGATGTCGATCGTGACCAGCCATGTGTTCGCGTCATTCTGCGGTTCCCAGCGCATCATCATGCTGTGCTGGTTGTACTGGCTGTCATAGACGGGGAATTTCAGTAGCTGCGTTTCGGTTGCCGCCGCGTTGATGTTGCCCTTGAACGACATTTCCGTCGTTTGGTGTCCGGGGTAGTATTCCATGGGGGAAATAATTACCGGCTCGAACGCGGAAGAAAATGCCTCGGCGTCGTTGTTGTAATTCCAGCCCATTACATAATATCCCGACGCGTTTGTGAAATACGTCGCGGGCGACGATTGCGTGATCACTCCGCCGTCCGTCGGTTTGTAATAAGTGACGGTCTGCGCTTTGTATCCCGACGGCGGAACGGCCGTGGCCTGAAAATCGCCGGCGCGGGAATACAGCGTTTCGTTTTGGCCTTCGACGACAAAGAATCCTTTGCCGCTGATCCCCAGATCGTACATACTGCCCGTGGGGCTGAGGATGCCCGCGATGTCCACCATGCGCCGGTCAACCGTTCCGGCCGAAAACGAATGACTGTCCGTGCCGATTTCGTTGAACTTTGTCATTTGCGTTTCAAAACGCGTTTCCACCTTTTTATACCCGACGGTGTTGACGTTGGCGATGTTCGCGCTGATCTGTTCCAAAGCGTGGGTCTGGGAATGGATGCCCATCGTGCTGGTGACGAAAGTGCCTAGTGCCATCGCGTAGCTCCTTTTAAAAACAGTAAACCGGTATGCTAAAAGCAAAAAACGTGCCAAAAACATATAGTTCAATCGACTGATTTTGTTTTCGGGGCGACAATTTATAATGCATTCACAAACGTTTGATGATATAAAGCTGAAAGGTATTTTTGTACGGAAGGGTGAAATGCGCCGGATTTTGATCATAAACGGCCCTAATTTGAATATGTTGGGTACCAGACAGCCGGAAATATACGGCCGTGAAACGTTGGCCGACATTGAAAACGCCTGCCGGAACAAAGCCGCCGGTTTGGGGGTGGAAATCGAATGTTTCCAATCCAACGGCGAAGGTGAAATTGTCACCGCCGTTCAGCGGGCGCGCGGCAAATTCGACGCGATCGTCATCAATCCCGCCGCGTATTCTCACACGTCCGTCGCGATTATGGACGCGTTGCTGGCGTACGACGGCGCGGTGATTGAAGTCCACCTGTCCAACATTCACCGGCGGGACGAATTCCGCCGCCTTTCCTATGTTTCCAAAGCGGCCGACGGCGTGATCTGCGGGTTGGGGAAACAAGGGTACCTTTTGGCTGTGGAGGCTGCGGCCTCTTTAATTGATAGGGAATGAACATCTATGTCGAAATCCACTTATGACACTTCTTTGGTCGAAGACTTGGCAAAGCTGATCAATGAACACGAGCTGGCCGAAATCGAATACGATACGGAAGGTTTGCGTTTGCGCGTCACCCGCGTTCCGTCCGGCGGTTTCGCCGTGACCGCGCCCGTCGCCGCCGCCCAGCCCGCGCCCGCCGCCGTTCAGCCGGCCGCTCCTGCCGCGGCGCCCGCCGCCAAGGCCGACGCCGAAATCAAGGGCGAAGCGATCAAATCCCCGATGGTCGGCGTCGTTTACACCGCGCCCGAACCCGGCGCCGCTTCGTATGTTTCCGTCGGCGACACCGTTTCCGCCGATCAGACCCTGTTTTTGGTCGAAGCGATGAAAACGTTCAATCCGGTCAAAGCCCCCAGAGCCGGCAAGGTTTTGCAGATTCTGGTCGGTGATCACGATCCGGTCGAATACGATCAGCCTTTGTTGATTTTGGAATAACCATGTTTGAAAAAGTCTTAATCGCAAACCGCGGAGAAATCGCTCTGCGTATTCACAGAGCCTGTCGGGAAATGGGCATCAAAACGGTGGCCGTCCATTCGACCGCCGACGCTGACGCCATGCACGTCCGTATGGCGGACGAAGCCATTTGCATCGGTCCCGCCGCAGGCAAGGATTCCTATTTGAACAAAGCCGCAATCATTACGGCGGCTTTGATTTCGGGGGCGGACGCCATCCACCCCGGATACGGCTTTTTGTCCGAAAACGCCGATTTTGCCGAAATGGTCGAGGAACACGGGCTGACGTGGATCGGTCCCACACCCGAAATGATTCGTAAAATGGGCGACAAAATCACGGCCAAGCGCGCCGCGATCGATTCCGGTCTGCCCGTCGTCCCCGGTTCGGACGGCGCCGTCGGAACGGTTGAGGAAGCTTTGGAGGTTTCCGCCGAAATGGGCTATCCCGTTTTGATCAAGGCGACGGCCGGCGGCGGCGGAAAAGGGATGCGTATCGCCCGCGGGCCCGAAGACCTGCCCGACGCATATACGCAGGCGCGCGCCGAAGCCAAGGCGTCGTTCACCAGCGACGAAGTCTATATCGAAAAGTATCTGGAAAATCCGCGTCATGTGGAAATGCAGATTCTGGCCGACAAATACGGCAACGTCGTTCATTTGGGCGAACGCGATTGTTCCATGCAGCGCAAAAACCAGAAAGTGCTGGAAGAAACGCCTTGCCCCGCTTTGAACGACGAACAGCGCAAAAAAATCGGCAAAATCGTCACCGACGCGATGAAAAAGCTGGGATACAGCAACGTCGGCACGATCGAATTCCTGTATGAAAACGGTCAGTTTTATTTCATTGAAATGAACACGCGTCTGCAGGTCGAACACCCGATCACGGAAATGGTGACGGGCATTGATCTGGTGCGCGAACAGATTCGCGTCGCCGCGGGCGAGCATTTGAATTATACGCAAGAGGACGTTCATTTCGACGGCCACGCGATCGAATGCCGCATCAACGCCGAAGACCCGTTCACGTTCGTTCCGTTCCCCGGAAAAATCACGCAGTGGCACGCCCCCGGCGGGTTGTGGACGCGCGTCGATTCCGGAATGTACACGGGATACACCGTTCCGCCGTATTACGACAGCATGATCGCCAAGCTGATCGTGTTCGGCAAAACCAGAAACGGCTGTTTGATGCGTTTGCACCGCGCGATCGACGAATTCGTCATCGACGGGGTGAAAACGACGCTGCCTTTGCACGACGAAATCATTTCGACGCCGGATTTCATCGACGGGAATTACAACATCCACTGGCTGGAAAAATTCCTGAAGAAACGCGCCGAAAGCGAAAAGAAATAAAAGCGAACGGAAAACGCCCCGCAAAAAACGGGGCGTTTTTCATATCCGTCGGGAATACGGGCGCGGGTCAGGCCGCCTGTTTCATTTGGCGTTCTTTCATTTTTTGCGCGGCCTTGCCGTCCTTGTAACGCAGGTACAAAACGAAATCGCAGAACACCAGCGCGAAGTTCAGCACATACAGCCAGAAAACATAGTTGTATCCGAAATTCGTGATTTTGTTGATCATGCCGCAAATGTAGCCGACCAAAATCAACACCAGAAACAGCAGGCTTTTGCCGCCGACGTTTTTCGTGCGGTACGTTTTCATCACCGCGGCCGGCCAGCTGGCGCCAAAGCAAAGCAACATTCCGGCTTCAAACAAATCCATTTCATTTTCTCCTTAAACATAAACCTCTTCGGTGGCGGAAATCGCTTCGGCGTTGCGCCCCTCCGACCGTTTCATGCGATCCAAAACCTTGCGGTATTCGACCGGCACGACCTTGACGAACAGCGGAAAACGGTTTTCGCGGTTGTCCAAGATTTCCTTGGCGCGTTCCGATCCCGTGTATTGATAGTGCTTTTCCAGCAAAACGCGCAGGGCTTCCTTGTCGTCTTTCGTCCACACGTTTTCCAGATCGACGCTGTCCAGATTGCACCGCGTCTGGAAAATTTCCGTTTCGTCATAGACATAGGCGATTCCGCCGCTCATCCCCGCGGCGAAGTTGTACCCCGTCGATCCCAGAATGACGACCGTTCCGCCCGTCATGTATTCGCAGCAATGGTCGCCGACGCCTTCGACAACGGCTGTCGCGCCGCTGTTGCGCACGGCGAACCGTTCGCCCGCCATGCCGCCGAAGTACGCTTCGCCGCCCGTCGCGCCGTACAGGGCGACGTTGCCGATGATGACGTTTTCACGCGCGCTGAACCCCGCGTTTTGCGGGCATCGCACGATGATGCGGCCGCCGGACAATCCTTTGCCGACGTAATCGTTGGCGTCGCCGTTGACGCGCACCGTCACGCCGTGCGCCAGAAACGCGCCCAGACTTTGTCCCGCCGACCCCGTCAGATCCAGCGTGATGGATCCGTCGGGCAATCCTTTCGCGCCGAAACGCTTGACGATTTCGCCCGACAGACGTGTGCCGACCGCGCGGTTAATGTTGTGCACGGGCAGGGCGAATGTCGTTTTCAGCCCCGTTTTCAACGTCGTTTCGATCATCGGAATCAGGGATTCGTCAAAGTGCTCTTTTTCCTTTTCCTGCGGTTTCACGCAATGGCGGACGACGCCCGCGGCCGGCACGGCCAGCAGTTTGGAAAAGTCGATTCCCGCGATCTTGCCCGTGTCGTAAGCCGGATTCATTTCCAGCAGTTCGGCGTGGCCGATCATGTCGTCAACGGTCTTGAAACCCAGTTTCGCCATATATTCCCGCATTTCCTGCGCGATGAAACGCAAAAACGCGATGATGTGTTCGGGCTTGCCCTCGAAACGGGCGCGCAGTTCGGGATTTTGCGTCGCCAATCCCATCGGGCAGGTGTCCAAATGACACCGCCTGTCCATACAGCATCCCAGCGCGATCAGCAAAGCCGTGCCGAACCCGTATTCCTCCGCGCCCAGCAAAGCGGCGACCGCCAGATCGCGCCCCGTTTTCAGCTGGCCGTCCGTCTGGATGCGGATGCGGTCGCGCAGCCCGTTGGCGATCAAGGCCTGCTGCGTTTCCGCCAGCCCCAATTCCCACGGCAGCCCCGCGTGACGGATCGCCGTCATCGGCGACGCACCCGTTCCGCCGTCGTATCCTGCGATGATCGCGATGTCGGCTTTGGCCTTTGCGACGCCGGCGGCGATCGTGCCGACGCCGGCCTTGGCGACCAGCTTGCACGATACTTTGGCGGCCGGATTGACGGTTTTCAAATCGAAAATCAGCTGCGCCAAATCCTCGATCGAATAAATGTCGTGGTGCGGCGGCGGCGAAATCAGGGAAACGCCGCTGACCGTGTGGCGGATGCGGGCGATTTCCTCGGTCACCTTATGCGCGGGCAGTTGGCCGCCTTCGCCGGGTTTCGCACCCTGCGCCAGCTTGATCTGCAATTCCTCGGCGTTGACAAGGTATTCCGTCGTCACGCCGAACCGCCCCGACGCGATCTGTTTGATTTTGGAACACAGGTCGTCCCCGTTCGGGCGTTCGTGGAAACGGTAGGGATCCTCGCCCCCTTCGCCGGAGTTGCTGCGCCCGCCGATGCGGTTCATGGCGATCGCGATCGTTTCGTGCGTTTCGCGGTTGATCGACCCCATCGACATTGCGGCGGAAACAAAGCGTTTCATAATGTTTTCAACGGGTTCGACTTCGCTGATATCCACGGGCGCGGCATCCTTGAACCGCAGCAGGTGGCGCAGGGTCAACGGTTCGCGGCCGTCGATCATCGAACTGTATTCTTTGTACAGCGCGTAGCTGTTTTCGCGTACCGCCTTGCGCAGTTTCATCGCGGCCTGCGGCGTCCACAGGTGTTCCTCGCCCCCGCGCTGCAGCCGGTAGAAACCGCCGACATCCAGCGGTTCTTCGGGGATTTCAAAGGCGCGGGCGTGACGCGCGGCGGATTCGGCGGCGATGTCGTCCAACCCGATGCCGCCGATCGCCGACGACGTGCCGGTGAAGTATTCGCCGATCAGCTCTTTGCCCAGACCGACGGCCTCGAACACTTGGGAACCCCAGAAACTGCGCACGGTCGAAATGCCGACGCGGCTGAAACATTTCAGCAGCCCTTTTTTCAGCGCGGTCATATAGGCGCTGACGGCTTCTTCGGGCGATTTGTTCTTTTCCAGCGCGGCCGTTTCCGCCATGACGCGCACGGTTTGCAGCGCCGTGACGGGGCAGACCGCGTTCGCGCCGAAAGCGATCAGCTGGGCGAAGTGGATGACCTCGCGCGCTTCGCCCGTTTCGATGACGATGCCGGCTTTGTGGCGCAATCCTTTGCGGATCAGCGCGTGATGCAGCCCCGACACCGCCAGCAGGGACGGGATCGGCGCGTGTTCCGCGTCAAATCCCAAATCGCTGAGGATCAGGATGTCCGCCCCGCTTTCAATCGCTTTTTCCGCGTCGGCGACCAGCCGGTTCAAAGCGTCTTTCAACCCTTTGCCGCCGTGCTTGACCTCAAAAACCGCGGACAGGCGGACGGATTTCACGTCGTCGTTGGCGATATGTTCCAAATGCGCCAGAGAATCCGCGTCCAACAAAGGCGAACTGAGCTTCAGCCGTCTGAAATGCCCCGCCGTTTCCGTCAGCAGGTTGTGTTCGCGCCCCAGAAAGCTCATCAGCGACATGACCAGTTCTTCGCGCAGCGGGTCGATCGGCGGGTTCGTGACCTGCGCGAACTGCTGTTTGAAATAGTTGAACAGCAGCTGCGGCCGGTGCGACAACACGGCCAGCGGCGCGTCAAATCCCATGGATCCGACGGGTTCCTGCGCGTTGGACGCCATCGGGTTGACGATCAGTTTCAATTCTTCGTCCGTATAGCCGAACTCGTTTTGCGTTTTCAGCAGCTTTGCGGCGTCGATCGCGTTGTCGCTTTGCGGCGCGTACAGGTTGTGCAGTTGCATCCGGTTGTCGCGCACCCAGTGGCGGTACGGGCTTTGGCGCGAGATTTTGCCTTTGATTTCGCTGTCGGACACGACGCGGTGCTGGCGCAAATCGACCAGAAACATCTTTCCGGGGGTCAGCTTGCCCTGCTGGCGGACGTTTTCGGGGGAAACGTCGATCACGCCCGTTTCGGACGCCATGATCACGCATCCGTCCTTTGTGATCGTGTAGCGGCAGGGGCGCAGGCCGTTTCTGTCCAGCAATCCGCCGATGTACGTTTTACCGTCCGTGAACACCATTGCGGCGGGGCCGTCCCACGGTTCCATCAACGCGGCGTGGTATTCGTAAAAGGCGCGCTTGTCCTCGCTCATCACGAATTTGTCGCCGAACGCTTCGGGCACCATCATCATCATCGCGTGGGGGACGGAACGCCCCGCGGAAACCAGCAGTTCCAAAACGTTGTCGAAAATCATCGTGTCCGACCCCGTTTCATCGACAACGGGTTTCAGCTTTTCAATGTCCGCGCCGAACGCGTCGCTGGCAAAGGCGGGTTCCATCGCGCGGATATGGTTGACGTTGCCGCGCAGGGTGTTGATTTCGCCATTGTGCGCAACATAGCGGAACGGCTGCGCCATGCGCCACGTCGGCAGGGTGTTCGTGCTGTACCGCGAATGGGCGATGCAAAAGGCGACCGCGAAATCCGCGTCCTGTAAATCGCGGTAAAAGGCCGACAGCTGCGACCCCGCGACCAATCCTTTATACACGATCGTGCGGGGCGACAGACTGCAAACGTAAAATTGCGACATATCGCGGTTTTCGACCTCATTGACGGCCTTTTCGACTTCGCGCCGGATGACGTACAGGCGGCGGACGAAATCGGATTCGCCCGCAAAAGACGAGGCGACGAACACCTGTTTGAACGCGGGGGCGGATTGCGCCGCCAGCCGTCCCATGCAGTTTTCGTCAACGGGAACGTCGCGGTCGCCCAAAAATCTGCACCCCTCGCGTTCCGCCGTTTCGCGAAACAGGCGCAGGCAGGTTTCGGCGTCCCGCGGATCCGTCGGCAAAAACAGCTGGCCGACGGCGTATTCGCCAAAAGGCGGCAGGGTGAACGGAACCGTTTTACGGAAAAATCCGTCGGGCAGCTGCAGCATCAATCCCGCGCCGTCGCTGGTCTTTCCGTCCGCGCCGATCGCGCAGCGGTGTTCCAGACTGGCCAGAATACGGACGCCCTTTTCCACCAGCGAATGCGCCGGCCGCGCGTCCAGATCGGCGATAAACCCGATGCCGCAGCTGTCGCGGTCGTTTTGCGGATCGTACAGCCCGAACGGCCGCGGATCGCCCGCTTTGTCCGATTGAAAAGCGTTGTTTGCCCGATTGTTCATAATCGCCCCCCGTATGTCAGATGAAATACGGGCGGATAATACATTTTTTTACAAAAAACGCCTATAAAAAATTCAATCCGGAACACAAAAAAAAGCGGATCAGCGCGTTCTTTGCCCCATTTGCGAATCCAACAGCATCAATCCGGCGGGCATTCCGGCGGTGAAACGGATTTTTTCCAGCCAGCCCAAAGCTTTTGATTCCTCTTCCACCTGTTCGTCAACGAACCATTGCAGGAACGACAGTCCGGCAAAATCCCCGTCCTCCATTCCTTGCGCGACCAGATCGTAAATCATATGGCTGATGCGGCATTCGTGACGGTAGGCGTCGTCGAAAACGCCGGCGAGATCTTTCCAATCCGTTCTGGGCTGGCGGATGTCGCCCAGATCGGGCGTCAAGTCGCGTTCCAGCATGAAATCGTTGATTTTCAGCGCGTGCCGTTTTTCCTCGTCCGCCTGAACGCGGAACCACCGCGCCATGCCGGAAAATCCCTGCGCCTGCAGATATCCGGCCATGGCCAGATACAAATACGCCGATTCAAACTCCGCCGTGATCTGTTTGTTCAGCCCGTCCGTCAATTTATCCGAAATTTTTTTCATCGCGTTTCCTTCCTTTGTTGAAAACAAGTGTGAAAGGAAAGCGGAAAAAGATAAAGACGGCTTTCAGGTTATGACCGTCCGGTCATTCGACGGGGTCGGGATAGCGGTAGATGTCGTTTTCAAAGTTTTTCAGCAGCAGGAAAGCGCCGTCGCGGCCGACGCACCGCTGGTCGGCGACGATGATCTTGCCGCCGCCGCCGGGGATGTCGATCGCGTAGGTCGGCACGGCGTATCCGGACGTGTGGCCGCGCAGGGCGTTGATCAGCTCGATTCCCTTGGCCACCGGAACGCGGAAATGCATCGACCCCTCGATCGGGTCGCATTGGAACAGGTAGTACGGGCGGACGCGGTGTTTCAACAGCTCGTGCATCAGCTTTTTCAACGTTTCGGCGTCGTCGTTGACGCCTTTGAGCAAAACCGTCTGCGATCCGGACAAAACGCCGGCGTCCGCGATGCGTTCGCACGCTTTGGCCGTTTCCGGCGTCATTTCGTCGGGGTGTGTGAAATGCAGGCTGAAATACACGGGGTGGTGTTTGCGGATGGTTTTCATCAACGCCGGCGTGATCCGCATCGGCAGAACGGCGGGGACTTTCGATCCGATCCGGATCATTTCGACGTGCTTGATCGCCCGCAGCCGACCCAGCAGGTAATCCAGCGTTTCGTCCGCCATGGTCAGCGGGTCGCCGCCCGACACCAGAACGTCGCGGACTTCCGGATGCGCGGCGATATAGGCAAACGCTTTTTCCCAGCGGTCTTTCATAGGTTCGGCGCGCGCCGCGTGACGCCCGACCAGACGCGAACGCGTGCAGTACCGGCAGTACGCCGAACAGTAATGCGTCGTTAAAAACAATACGCGGTCGGGATAGCGGTGAACCAGCCCGTCCGCGACCATGCACGGTTCTTCGCCCAGCGGGTCGGGGGTTTCGCCCGCGCCGACCGTTTTTTCGGCGGGCGAGGGCAGCATCGTTTTGCGCAGCGGCGAATCCGCCAGCAGCGACGCGTAATAGGGCGTGATCGCCGTCGGAAAGGAATCCGGCATCGACAACGCCGTCCGTTCCGGTTCGGTCAGTTCAAACAGCCGCCCGATTTGTTCCGCGGTCGTCAGCCGGTTTTTCAGCTGCCAACGCCAATCGTTCCATTCGCGGGCGGAAACGTCGGGGTAAAATCGTTTGCGAAAATCGGCGGCTTTTGTCATTAAAAAATCCTTTTAAAACAGTTGATTCTGATGCATTATCTGATCAATAACCCAATGGAGGGAAAAATGAAAAAGTTTTTTGCGTGCGCTTTGTGTTTTTTAAGCCTGTCGATCCTGTTTCCTCCGGCCGTTCGCGCGGCGACGGTGAAAAACGCCGACAGCAAACCGCATTCGCTGGTCGTGAAACGGGGGGCCGATTCGTTTCAGGTCGTGATCGATTCCAACGGAACGATCAAGGATTTGTGTGCGTTCTGCACGATCGAAGTCGTCGGATTCAGTCTGTTGGACATTGAAAACGAACTGATGCTGGTGATTCGCGACGGTGTTTTAAGCGTTCAAAAGTAACCGCAAACCTTGTTTCCCCTCTGCCGGATCGCCGCGTCCGGCGCGATAAAGTCCCTTTTGCGGACTTTTTTTATGCAAAAAAAGATACGGATGTATGACTTTCGTCATAGCGGTTATGCGTTTTCTCCGAATTGTTTCGCGTCTTTCGCGGGCGTAAGATGAAATCATAAGGTGAAAACTAAGGAGAAATGTCATGAAACGCATTCATACACAAGAATCCGGCCGTTCAATGGTCGAAATGCTGGGCGTTCTGGCGATCGTCGGCGTTCTGTCCGTCGGCGGTATCGCGGGTTACTCTCAGGCTATGTCCAAATTTAAAGTGACGAAGGCGATGGACCAAGTCCAGACCATCATCACCAACATCCGTACGCTGTACGCTTCCCAGCGTACCTACACGTCCCTGACGCCGGTTCAGGCGCAGGCGCTGGGTATTCTGACCGAAGAATCCATCAGCGGCACGAAAGGTTTGAACCCGTTCGGCGGCACGATCGAATTCGGCGTCGGCTCGGCGGCCGGCTCCGCGCGTTCGTTCACGGTTAAATACGGCGCTCTGACCGGTGAAGCCTGCGTTAAAATGGCGACGGCCGACTGGGGTTCCGACCAGTCTTCCGGTTTGCTGTCCATCACGATGGAAGGCGGCACGAAGCAAGTTTGCGACTGGCCGCACGCCACGGGCTTGACCGTTTCCGGCGCGAACTGCGACCTGCCTGTCACGATCGCCGTCGCGACGAACGGCTGCGGTGTCAACCAGAACGGTTCCGTTACGTGGGAATACCGTTAATCAAACGGTTTGATCCGAAAGAAACCCCCGTTTTCACGGGGGTTTCCTTTTGCCTGAAATCCGAAAGCCGCCGTTTTTTCAGTCAGTGTTTTTTGGTGTAAAACGAAACCGTCGTCCGGTCGGACAGGCGGCTGACGCGTTTTAAATCGAAATCCGAACGCAGGCGGGAAAAATCGGGTTTCGTCCCGTTGGAAAAGGATACGTTTTCCGTCGTCAAAACGATCCGGTCAACGCGCCCGTTTTCCAGAAAAAAGGCGTACGTTTCCGCCCCGCCCAGCAAAGTGGGGGAGTTCAGCCCCTTTTCGCGCAAAATGCCGTCCAGTTCGGGCAGGGTTGAAAAATAGATCCGGTTGCCCGCGTTTTCCCGTTTGTGCCGCGTCAGGATCAGCAGCGGTTTCGATGTCAGGCGATTCTGGAACTCTTCGGCCGTTTTGCGCCCGCAAATGAAACAATCGCACGCCGCGCTGCGCAAAAACGACCGCAGCTGTTCCTTGTCCTCCGCGCTGGAAAAATCGCCGTTGCCGCGTTCGTCCGCGATGAACCCGTTTTGGCTGACGGCGGCGAACAGGGTTATCTGCATGGCTTCATCACCGATAAAAGGGGGGTGTAAAGGTCGTCTTCGGGATCTATTTTAAAATCTTTCATGGACGCGTTTGCGTTGAACACGATCTTGTCCCACCCGCGCAGGATCACCACCGGCGTGCATTCGTCGGATTCGCCCATCAGCAAAACCGCCATCGCGGCCAAAGCGTCGATTTGATCCACCTGCGTCAACGCCAGCGGACGGCCGAACAGGTCGGCTTGGCCGCGCAGGTCTTTCAACGGTTTGACGCCGGACAATCCCGTCGATATGCCCGTGACGCCGTAACGCAGCGGGGTCGTGTGGCTGTCCGTCGATACGACGCCCAAATCGGCCAAGTCGTTCTTTTCGCATAAAAATTTCCGTATTTCGGCGCACAGCGCGTCAACGTTTTTCGGCCACATGACGTAATATCCGCCCGCGTTGCTGGCGTCAATGCCGGCGGCGGGGATCAGCACGTTGTCCGTGACGGTCAGATTGACGTTGAAACCGCTTTTGTGCGTATAGGCCAGATAGCGGTCGGCTTCTTGGCGGATCAGTTCCGTTTTGTCCGTTCCGTCGCAGGGGACGCACCGCCCTTGGTGGATGCCGAGGATTTTCGACGTGATGAACACGATGTCCTTTTCATGCAGCGCGGGCAGGGCGTCCAGAATGTCGTAAATGTCGTCGCGCGGCGGGCGAACCAGACGCGTGTGAACGGGAATGAATTCAAAAGCCATGTCAAAACTCCGTTATTTCAATACCTTGGACAGGAAATCGCGCAGCCGCGGGCTTTGCGGGTTGTTAAAGATTTCCCGCGGCGTGTTTTCTTCGGCGATGCCTTTGTTGTCAAAGAACATGACGCGGTTGGCGACTTCGCGCGCGAAACCCATTTCGTGCGTCACCAAAACCATGGTCATCCCCTTTTGCGCCAAACGGCGAACCAGTTCCAGCACTTCGCCGACCATTTCCGGATCAAGGGCGGATGTCGGTTCGTCGAACAGCATGATGTCCGGATTCATCGCCAAAGCCCGCGCGATCGCGATGCGCTGACGCTGGCCGCCCGACAGCATGGCGGGATACAGGTTCGCTTTGTCCGGCAAACCGACCGCGGCCAGCAGCTCGTCCGCCTTTTCCGCGGCCTGCGCGGGCGTCATGATTTTCAATTTGACGGGGGCGAGCGTGATGTTTTCGCGCACGGTCATATGGCCGAACAGGTTGAATTGCTGGAACACCATGCCGATTTTGCGGCGCACGCGGTTGATGTCCGTTCCTTTGGCGGTGATGTCCGTACCCTCGAACAATATCCGTCCGGCGGTCGGCCGTTCCAATCCGTTCAGCATCCGCAGAAACGTCGATTTGCCGCATCCCGACGGGCCGATGATCGAAATCACGTCGCCGGTTTCGACCGTTGTTGAAACGTTGTCCAAAATGATGTCGGAACCGTAGGCTTTGCGGACGTTTCGCACGTCCAGCAGCGTTTTTTTCTCAGCGTTCATTTCTTTTCAACCTCTTTTCCAAACGGGAAACACCCGCCGTCAGCGCCAGAACCATCGTCAGATAGATCGCCGCCACCGCCGCCAGCGGCATAAACGCGTCATAGGTGATGCTGCGGATGATGTCGCCGCCGCGCGTCAGGTCGGTCAGCCCGATATAGCCGCAAATCGACGTTTCCTTGATCAGCACGATGAATTCGTTGGCCAAGGCCGGCAGAACGTTTTTAAACGCCTGCGGCAGGATGACGAAACGCATCGTTTGGGAAAAGTCAAGGCCGAGCGAACGGCCGGCTTCGTTTTGTCCGTTATCTACGGACAGAATGCCCGAACGCACGATTTCCGCCACATAGGCGGCCGAGTTCAATCCGAACGCGACGGTGGCGACCAGCAGTTTATGCACATCCAGCGCGGCGAACACGACATAATACATGATCAACAGCTGGATGACGGCGGGCGTGCCGCGCACGACGGTCAGGTAAATGCGGCACAGGAAATTCAAAACGGGAAACGATCCGTTTTTGTCGTGCGCCACGCGGACAATGCCGATGATCCCGCCGAACACGACGCCGGTCAGCGCGGCGAACAGGCTGATGATCAGCGTGTTGCCCAATCCCGACAGCAGGTATTTCCAGCGCGCGTCCGTCAGGAAATCGTTTTCAAATCGGGCGGTCAGGCCGGATCGCGTTTCGGATTTTTCCGCCGCGGCGCGCACGATCAGCACCTGTTTCGACGTTGTGTATGAATCGGAAAAGTCGATGTTTTTCAGCCGGTCGGGAGTGACGGTCATGCCCGCGACGCCGATGTCGGCCTTGCCCGATTGCACCGCGCCGATGATCGCGTCGAATTCCATGTCTTCGATGACGGGGCGCAGACCCAAACGGTCGGCGACGGCTTTGGCCAAATCAATGTCGATGCCGCGAATCTCGCCCTTTTCATAAAACTCGTAGGGCGGGAAAGTCGCGTTGGTCGCGATTTTCAAAACGCCGGCCGACGCTTGCGCGCTGCGCGGGGTGAACGGGTGCGCGCCCTTTTCGTCCCCGATGTGGTTTTTGACGATCCGGCCGATCGTGCCGTCGTCGGTCAAGGCTTTCAGCGCGGCGTTGATCCGCCGTTTCAGCTCCGGATTCTTTTTGGAAACGGCGATCGCGTAGTGTTCCGTGTCGAAATCCATTTCCGGAACGGTCAGCCCGTCGTTCAGCGCGACAAAAGCTTTCGCAGGCTGTTCGTCAATCATGACGGCGTCGATTTTTCCGCGCAGCAGGGACTGCACCGCGTCGCCGGCCTTGTTGTACCGCTCCACCCTGACGTTTTCCGCGTCGGTCAGCATCACGTCCGCCGTCGTTCCCAGCTGGACGCCGACGGTTTTTCCGCCCAGTTCCGCCGCCGCGTCGAACGCCGCCGCGCCCCGCGCCGCCAACAGGCAGAACACGAAAAGCCAAAACCCCTTTTTCATCGTTCATCCCTTGATAAAAAACAAAACGGATTTCCTTTTAAAACAAAACGTCCGGCGGCGCAACCGCGCTTTGCGTCAAAAAACGCTTGACTTAAAGTCTGGTTTAACTTTTAGACTGAAAAGAACAATCGGGAAAGGAGTTAAGGTTATGAGTCGGGATTTGGTTTTCAATTACCGTAAAAGCTATGGTTTTCTGTGTTTCGGCCTGCTGTCCGTTTTCGCGGCGCTGTTTTTGGCCGTTCCGATGCTGACGTGTCCGTGCGCGTGGAATTTGCGCTGGGTGCTGCATTGGTGGTATTGGTACCTGATTCCGATGGGATCGGCGGCGGCGTTTCTGGCGTTCGGCGTTTCCAGCCTGCTGTTCTGGTTCAACCATGTGCGCAAAAAGCCCTATCTGGTCATCACGGACGATATGATCCGCATTGACGCCGAAACGGACATCAAAACCGCCGATGTCGCAAGCTTTACGATCAAGCGTTTTCTGGGATGCGAAATGCTGTGCCTCGAAATCAAAAATCCGCGGGATTACAAATTTTCGTGGCGGTTCAGAGCCGACCGCCTGTTCCACAAAAAGCACCACGCTTTCATTTGTCCGGAACTGGTCGATAAAAAACAAGAGGTTGAAGATTGGTTCGCCGCCCGTTATCCGCGCGACGACGGGTGAGGGGGCTTTTTTTCTTCATATTTTGAAAAATGTTGCTAGTATGGGGGCGAAAGGATTCCGCCCCCATGCTGTTGTTTCAAGAGATTCGCCGCCGTTTGCGCCATTTGCTGGCGCCGCTGTTCTGGTTGGTGCTGACCGTTTATTTCGGCTATCACGCCGTGAACGGGGAACGCGGGCTGCGGCGGCTGTACGAATTGCGGCAGGAAATCCAGATCGCGACGCAGGTGGCCGACGAAATCGCCCTGCGCCGCGCCGAAATGGAACAAAAGGTGCGCCAGCTGTCCCCGCAAAGCATCGACCCCGATATGCTCGAGGAATCCGCCCGCACGTTGTTGAATATGGGGCAGGACGGCGATTACGTCATCCTTGACACGTCGGAATGACTTATCCGGCGATGGACGCCCAGAACGCCTGCGAATCAAAGAAACGGCCGATCACGACCGTGCAGAGCAGGGCGTAAAGGCCAGCGAACACGTCGTCCAGCATGACGCCCGTCGCGCTGTGCAGCTTTGAATCCGCCCAGCAGGCCGGCCACGGTTTCAAAATGTCGAAAAAGCGGAACAGGACGAACGCGATCGCGTATCCGGCCGGATTCAGCGGCGTGACCAGCAAGGCCAGCCATTGGCCGACGACTTCGTCGATGACGATCATGCCGGGGTCTTCGGTGTTCGTTTCGCGCATGACGATGTCCGCGCTCCACACGCCGATGAAATAGACGACGACCGACGCCGCCAGCAAAACCGCCCAGTTCCCGTAGTGCATCAGCGCGAATCCGAATGGCAGAGCCGCCAGCGATCCGAACGTCCCCGACGCGGCGGGCGCTTTGCCCGACCCGAACCAAGTCCCTAAAACAAAAGCCGTTTTGGTCTTTACCGACATGATTTATTTTTCCCGTTGTTAAAAAAAATGTTTCAGAACGGACGTATCATATAGTATGTTATGAAAAATGCCATAGATATTTCGGAAAGTCGCTTTATCAAATGACAAACGGACATCGCAAAGACAGCTTTTTAAAACGTATGTTTCAGCCGCGCGACCTGATGATCCGCCAGCGCGACGAAATCGCTTTCCGTTCTTTGTCCCCGAAACGTCAGGCGGCGCTGTTCCTGATTTTATGCGCCGTCGTCGGGTGGAGCGCGTTCACTTCCTATCATTACCTGCGGTTCAATCCCGATTACGCCGCGAAACAGGCGGAGCTGAGCCGGCTGCGGGGCGAATACGCCGATTTGCAGGGCGAGGTTTCGGCCTTGTCCGACCGGCTGAACCTGTTTGTCGCGGAAATGGACGAAGCCGGTGCGGAACGGCGGGAAAAGACCGCGGCGCAGCCGGCGGGCGACGATTCCGGCCGTCTGCGCGAAGAGGCCGGCGTGCTGCGCGAACGGCTGGCGGTGCTGGCGGAAAGCGGCGCGGCGGAAAACGGCCGTCTGTCCTATCATCAGGCGCTGCTGCAGCGCGACATCGCGACGGCGGAGGCGCGCGCTTTGCAGAAAAAGGTCGGTAATCTGGAAAAGCAGATCGCCGGTATGCAGGACACGCAGCTGCTGGTGTTCCGCAAAATGGCGTCGCTGGCCGGCGGCAACATCGACGCGATCGAAAACGATTTGTCCGGCATACGGCAGGCTTTGGCGGCGACGGGGCTGGGGATGGATTCGCTGGTGAACCGTATCCGTCGGGACAAGGAAAACGTCGGCATTGGCGGGCCGTTCATTCCCGCGCCGATGTCGAAACCGCAGCATCACCTGAATATCTCTTTGGTCAGCTTGAACCAGCGGTTGGATCGCTGGTACGATTTGACGACGCTGCAGGACGCTTTGCCGATCGGAAAGCCGATCGAGCGAATCCGCGTGACATCCCCGTTCGGATCGCGCGGCGACCCGTTTCAGGGCGCGCCCGCCCATCACGAAGCGGTCGATCTGGGCGGCATGATGGGCGAACCGGTGCGGGCGACCGCCCCCGGAAAGGTGGTGCGCGCCGGACGGTGGGGATGGTATGGCAATATGGTTGAAATAGACCACGGTTTGGGGTTCAGAACGCGCTACGCCCATATGGACAAGGTGTTTGTCACAAACGGCGACACGGTGCGTTCCGGCGACAAAATCGGAACGGTCGGCAATTCGGGACGCAGCACGGGTCCGCATCTGCATTACGAGATCCGCGTCCGCGGACAGGCCGTCGATCCGATGAAATTCATCAAGGCGAAAAGAAATGTTTTCAAAAGTTAAAAGCAATATCGAAACCAAAGCGTTTGCGAACGACAGGCGGCCTTCGTCCCCGTCGATCGTCAGTTCCGATCTGTCCGTCACGGGCGATCTGGCCAGCGACGGCGAATTGCACATTGACGGCCGGATCGAAGGCGACATCCGGTGCCGCGTTCTGATCGTCGGCGTCAACGCGCAGATCAACGGTTCCATTCAGGCCGATGTCGCCAAAGTGCACGGGTGCATCAACGGGCATTTGTGCGCGCGCTCCGTTCTGTTGGCCTCTTCCGCCAAAGTGACGGGCGACATTACGCACGAACGGTTGGAAATCGAACCGGGCGCGTTTTTGGAAGGCCATTGCCGCCATATGAACGACCCGATCCCCGCCGAACAGGCGCCGGCCGATTTGATGCTGACCGATGCCAGAAAATCGGACAAGTGAGGCCGAAGCCGCCTTTCATTCCCGCCGCAAGGCTTTCGTCATTTTTGACGCGGGGATATTGACGGCCGCCGACGGATTCGCCGGATCGCATTTCGATTTGCTGGTGCAAACGGGAATGGACGGGGAACAGGCGCGCCGCGCGATCGAAACATGGCCGCGCGGATACGCGTTGAACGGCGACGTTTTCCTGTATCAGGGGGCGGATTTCGCCGCGCTGCCGGAACGGGGGCGGCGGCTGGCCGGACGGTTCGTTCCTTTTTTCAAAACGAACGGGTGGCTGTCCCCGACGGGAAAGGTTTACGACGGGATGCGCCGCGGCGCGGCCGGATCGGTTTGGACGCCGTTGAAAGAATTTTAAATATCACTTTGACCTGACGGGGTGTTTTAAGGTATCCTGCCACACAAAAGTGATTCATTATATTACAGGGGAACACAATGTCTTTACCACTTATGCCCAAAGCAACCGCCGTTTGGCTGGTTGAAAACACAGCTTTGACCTTTGAACAGATCGCGCAGTTCTGCGGAATGCATTCGCTGGAGGTTCAGGCGATCGCGGACGGCGACGTCGGCGTCGGCATGATGGGGTTGAACCCGATCGCCAACGGGCAGTTGACGCAAGAGGAAATCGCCCGCTGCGAAGCCGACGAAAACGCCGAATTGCGCCGCAACGTCACCGATCTGCCGGCTTTGATGCCGCGTTCCAAAGGCGCGCGCTATACGCCGATGGCCAAACGTCAGGAAAAACCCGACGCGATCGCGTGGCTGCTGAAACACCAGCCGGACCTGACCGACGCGCAGATTCGCAAGCTGATCGGAACGACCAAAAATTCGATCGACGCGATTCGCAACCGGACGCATTGGAACATGGCGAACATCAAGGCGCGCAACCCCGTTTTGCTGGGACTTTGCACCGAAGCCGATCTGGACAAGGCCATCGCCGAAGCGCCGAAATCGCTGAAACGCGCGGACGCCGCTTTTGATGTCGAAGACGCCGACGAAGAATAAGGGGGAACACCATGGCTGATGAAATTCAAGACGTGAACGGTGTCGATGCGGGACGGCTGCTGTCCTATATCGAACGGATCGAACATATCGAAGAGGAAAAGAAAGCGCTGCAAAACGACATCAAGGAAATTTTTGAAGAGGCCAAGTCCGCGAATTTTGATGTCAAGGCGATCAAACAGCTGCTGAAGATCCGCAAAATGGACGATCAGGAACGTCAGGAAGAGGAATTCGTTCTGGACGTTTATAAAAAAGCGTTGGGATTGGATTGATTTCCTGAAAACATTCAAAGGGCGTCCGGTATAATCGGGCGCCCTTTTCGTATGCTTTTTTCGCAAGCCTTTTCGTATGCGGCAAACGCGTTTCAGAAATTGACCTTGACGTTCAGCAATCCGCCGTGATCCATAAAGTGCGCCTTGAACCGCCCTTCGTAGGACAGGGAAAATTCCACTTTGTTGCCCAAGCTCATCGACAATCCGGCGCCCGCTTCGATCCCGAACCGGTTCAGCGGCGATCCTTTGACGACATAGCTTGAATTGTCGGGCAAAAGAACCGTGCGTTCCTCGTCCCCGCGGGTGAAATCGTAAGTGCCCGACACTTTCAATTCGGGCGTCAATCCCGTTGTCAGATTGTCGCGCAAGCGGTAATCGCGGCTGAATTTCAGTGTGCCGACGCCGGTCAGCGTGCCGGTCGTTTTCGCTTTCATCCGCGCGCCCAACGCGTCCGTGAACGCGTTTTGCCGCACGTTGGTGTAGCGTAGCGCCGCTTCGGGCGACAGGATGCCGAAATCGTAACCGGCCGCCGCTTGGGCGCTGAGGGTGCGCGTCTTGTACTTGCTTTGCAATCCGGCGAATTTCGTTTTGTCGTCAAAGCCCGACCACCCCATGGCGGCGACGGCGTGGACGTAGGCTTTGCGCGGTTTGAATATGCCGTAAACAAATCCCGTGTCGGTCGAAACGTCCGTTTTGGAACGCGGCGAGTGAATGTCCGTTGACGTGTTCGCGTACCCCGCGCCGATCTTGGCGGCGTCCGACAGGTTGCCCTCCGCCCCGACGGCGAAACCGGCCGAACGGGAACGGAAACCCTCCGCCGCGGACAGCTTGGCGTAATCGGCCATGCCCTGCGCCCAGACGCTGATTTGTCCCGACGTGTAATCGCCGCCCGAACGGCCGCGGTAACGGTTGCGCGATCCGCCGAAATAGTGGGAGTCCCTGAAATACCGGTTGTATCCGTTGAAACCGTCGAACCGCGATGTCGCGACGTTTAAAACGGCGTGCGCCGTGCTTTGCGCCGTCCGCAGCGCCGAACCGCTTTCGTCGGGGGCGGTTTCGCGCAAAATCTGGCGGGTGACCATATGGTTTTCCGGATGTTCGTCCAACAGGTCGTTGATGCTTTCAATCGTGTTCGCGTACGCCGGATTCATCGCGTCGAGGATGTCGGAATCCGTGTCCAGCACTTTCGCCGCCTCTTTTTGCGTGTCGGTGACGGACAGGCCGGCCTTTTCCAGATCAGTGATCGTGGCTTCGGACGCGGAGGCCAGAACCTGAATATACAGATCGCCGCCCGTCCATCCGGTCAGGTACGGGATGCTCTCAGCCAGAGCCGGCGTGAAAGGCGTGCCGGAAATGGCAAAGCGCGAGGTGGAGTACTTGTCCAGCGTAAAGCCGCCCGTTTGTGACGTGATGTGGTACAAACCGGCCGCATCGCGCGGCGCCTGCGACATATTCAGGCGCAGGGTGACGCCGTCGCCCGCGGCACTGATCAGCGTTTGCGTTTTTATCGCGTCGGTCAGTTTCGCCGAGATCGTGCCGCCGGTGATCTTTTCCGCCGTGACCGGGGTTTTGGCGATGTTCAATACCTTGCCGCCGTCAATCGTAACGTTTTTGACCGCCGCGCCGGTGGAAAAAGGGATGTCCGCCCATGAAAAATTGTCGGAAAAGCGCAGGTTGACCGTTCCGGACACCGCTCCGGCGATTCGCGCCGCGCTGTTTTCAAACGAAATCAGCGCGTTGTCCGACGCAATATTGCCGGCGACCGTGCCCGACAGGGACAGCGTGCCGCCCTTCATTTGCAATTCGCCTTTGCCCGTTCCGGACGTGACGTTTAAAACGCCCGCGACGTTCAATGTGGAATCCGTCATGACGATCCGGTCGCCGCGCGTGTAAAATTCGTTGACGCCGTTGACCGTCACGCCGGAATCGGTGAAGATCAGCGCGCCCGACGCATAACCCGCGTTGACCAAAGCGGCCGTGCCGTTCAGCGTGATCGTCGAACGGACGAATTCGACGTCGCCGGTTTGGGCGTTCAGCGCGGCGTTGTATTTTTGATATATTTCCGTCAGCTTTTGTTTCAGGTCGTCCCACCCGATCAGTTCCGCGATCGACTTGCCGCCGTTCCATTGCTGAACGATCGCGGATTTCCAATCCGTTCCGGCGACGGCGCCGCCCGCCATGGTCAGCGCGTCGTTGACGCTGTTCGACAGGTCGCCGTAGTTTTTGGTCGAACCGTCAATCGTTTTCAATTCCGTCAGGATGATATCGACGGACGCCGCGATGTCCGCGTTCGTTATTTTGTCGCGGCGTTCGGCAAACGCTTTGTCATGGTCGGCGTAATGGGAATCCATATCCTTGAACGCCGTGTCGCGCATATCGTTGTCTTTGACCGAACCATAGGTGTCCGACGACAGGCTTTCGGTGTAAAAACCCGATCCGGCGCGGGCGTTGTCGTTCAATGTTAAAACGGCGTCCGCGAATCCGGTCGATTTGTTCGCGTTTGCCGCCATGCCGTTTCGCCCGCCGATTTCGTACAGGGTTTTGTTGCCGTAGGCATAGCTGTTGTAAATGTGTGAAAACGTTCCGACCAACGTGTCCGCCCCCGCGATCACCGCGCCGGTCAGCGCGTTCGTATATAGGTTCGTTTTGGCCAGATCCAAGGGGCGCGACGTTTTCACCGATTGCGCGCGCAGATTGTGAAAATTGTTGCCGGCGGTCAGGGTCAGGGCGGTGGTGTCGGAACCCGCCGTCAGCGTCCATTCCTTGACATCCAGCTTTTCCCACCATTCGACGGATTCAAAGGACGCCTGATCGGAAAGGATGACATTGCCGTTTTGCGTCCATGTCAGCCTGCCGGAAAAAGTGCCGGATGAAACCGTCATGTCGCCGGCGTCCGAATTGACCAGCCGGACGTCGTCAAACGTCCCGCCCGACAGTTTCGACGCGGAAATGATCGCGTTTTCAAACGCGCCGCCGGTTATTTCCTTTGCGGTGACGCTGATCAATCCGCCCGTCGCGTCGTATCCCGATGTTCCAAGCGTGTATTTTCTTTCGCTGCCGGAAAAGGAACCGCCCGATATGATGCCCGATCCGACGGAAACGGCGGCCGTTCCGGCGTCGTCTTCGTTATGGTAAAAGCTGCCGTCTTTAATCTCTCCGTCGGCGAAATCCAGCCGGCTGCGGTCGAATTCGCCGGCGCTGACAATTCCCGTTCCCGTCGCCGTGATCGACACGTTGCCGTATGTTCCGCCGGAAACGGTGACGTTGTCGCCGGTCAGGGCGACATCCTTGTAATCGCCGTTCAATTTCAGATCGGCGGCAACGGCGGACGCCGGCAAAAAAACAGTGCCGAGCAGCGCGCTTTTCAACAAAACGGCGCGACATGGCCGCGCCTGTTTTTTCCATAACGTTCGGAAAGTCATTTCTCTTTACAGTTGTTTATCGTCCGCCCGCCCGATCTTTGCACGCCATGGCCGCGGCGTATTCCTTGTCCATCTGTTTATGGACTTTGGCGATGTCGTCGCGCAAATCGTCGCGGAAATCCTTGTTGATCCGGTTCATTTTAATGGAACCGATTTCGATGCCGCGGGGCAGGGCTTCGTTCCGGCGCATCTGCGCGTGGTCGGACAGGACGTAATCCTGCGGCGTCCATTGCGCCGTGTCGGCGGGCAGGTTTGTTTTCATTTCGCGCACGCCCGCGGAAATCGCCGATGTCATATCCATGCCGGCGTCCCAATGCAGGGAATCGATTTTGTTCAGCAGCGCTTCGTCATACGATTGTTTGATGTCGCGCTGTTCCGTTTGGGGGACCTTGTCCTTGATCGCGTCGATTTCCGAATACGATTTTCCGCCGCAGGACGCCATCAAAACCATGGCGGCGGCGGCCGTCGTCACCGCGGCCAGCTGTTTGCCGTATTTGGACACTTTCACGCCGTGTTCGTGCGGCGTTTTACCCGACGGGCAGACTTTGAACCTCTTTTTAAAAAACGATTCAACGGACATGGTACCCCTCCTGATCGTGAATTTTTATAGAAATTATTGGACAAAAACACTAAAAAGTCAAGCTTTTTTATCGCGGATGCGCAAGCGCCGCAACGCAAAATTTTATCAGGAACAGGGACAAATGGCCATATAGACAAAGGTTTAAATCCGGAATAAAATGATAAACAGATTGATCGAGTTAATCAATCACAGGTTGCAACAGGAGAGGCGAATGACAGCAGGCGAAGCGCCGCAGGACGAACCGTACGGGCGGGATGATTTGAATTTGACACCCAGACAGGCGGAGGTGTTGAAATATTTGGCGCAGGGATGCCGGAACAAGGAAATCGCCGAACGGATGAATTTGTCGCCGTCCACGGTGAAAATGCATTTGTCCGGATTGATGACGCGTTTGAACGTCAAAACGCGGACGGCCGCCGTTGTCGAAGCTCACCGCCGCCATTTGATTTGATCCGGACGACGCCTCGACTCCGTTCCGTTGTTTCCGGACGGACGGGGAATTTCCGAACTTCGCTGCGGCCGCGCGGTGTGCCGCGTCAATGCGGGCGTTAACGTCGTCGCCCGATTCGCAATATTCCGGAATAAGATTGGCTAAGCCGAATCGTCTTTACGGATGTTCTTCCGCAAACGAATCGGCAGTATATTTTTAATGCGGGTAGGCGGCGCGTTTCAGGCGGTCGTTGATCGCCAGCCCCAGACCGTATGTCGGCACCGGCATGACGGCGATGCCCGTGTATTTCGGGTCGTCCAGCCGGCGCATATAGGCGAACAGGTGCGCCGCGGCCTCTTTCACGTCGCCCGACGGGCTGAGGTTCAATGTCGCGTTTTCCGCCGGTCCGAATGCCAGAAAGGCCTCGCCCTCTGCCGGTTTGATCGCGTTCAGCCGGACGGGCAGGCGCGGCGCGTAATGCGACAGCAGCTGTCCGGGGGAGCGCGGGGCTTTCGGATCGGATTCGGGACGGCGCAAAGGTTTGCCGATCACCGATTCGATTTCCTCGACGCCGACGCCGCCCGCGCGCAGCAATGCCGGCGTATCGTCGCCCGACACGTCCAAAATGGTGGATTCCACGCCGACCGCGCACGCGCCGCCGTCCAAAATCAGCGGGATTTTATCGCCCAGCCCTTGCGCGACGTGTTCCGCCGTTGTCGGGCTGACCGTTCCGGAAATGTTGGCGCTGGGCGCGGCGACAGGGCGTCCGAACGCCGCCAGCATTTTTTGCGCGTCGGGATGGACGGGAAACCGCACGCCCATCGTGTCCAGCCCCGCGCTGACCAAATGGGAAATCGGGCTGTCGGGCGTTTTTTTCATCACCATGGTCAGCGGCCCCGGCCAGAACTTTTCCGCCAGTTTTTTGGCGGCGGGCGACATCACGGCGAACCGTTCCACCCATGAAATGTCGGCAATATGAGCGATCAGGGGATTGAACTGCGGCCGTCCCTTTGTTTCAAAAATCGACGCGACGGCCAAATCGTTGGCAGCGTCCGCGCCCAACCCGTACACGGTTTCCGTCGGAAAAGCGACCAGCCGCCCTTCGTTCAACAACTTCGCCGCCAAAGCGATGCTTTGCGGCGTCACCTTTTCAACCGTCATAGTTCAATACCACTTCATTCTTTTCAACAAAAAAGCCAGAAACAGCCCCAAAAACAGCAAAGCCCCCGTCGCGATCAGAAATCCGTTTTCCCCCGTCGCCAGCGGAATGCCGCCGACGTTCATGCCGAACAGCCCCGTGATAAAGGTCAGTGGCACGAAAATCGCCGCCAAAACGGACAGCATATACATATTTTCCTGCGTCTGTTCGCGCACGCGGTTGGACAGTTCGTCCATATTGATCATCGCGCGTTCGCGCAGGGAATCGATGTCTTCGATGATCCGCAGCATCCGGTTGGCGTTTTCGCGCAGCTGGTAACGGTTGTCCGCGCTCAGCCACGGCATGATCTGGCGCGGCAGAACGTCCATCGCGTCGCGCTGGGGGTACAGATAGCGCCGCATTTCGGTCAGGTTGCGTCGGGCTTCGGACAGTTTCGGCATGAATTCGCCCTCTTCGTCCTCCACCTCGTCGATGATTTTGTCTTCGACATCGTCGATGACGACTTCGACGCCGGAAACGACCTCGACGATCTTGTCCAAAGTGAACGTGCAGATTTCGTCCAGCAGCTCGCCGACGGTTTTCGACCCGACGCCCGTGTTGAATTCGCGTTCCATCGCGGTCAGAAAATTCATCGGCGTTTCGCGCAAAGTGATGATCCGGTCGGTTTCGCACCAAATGCGCAGGGGGATCATGTCGTCGGGTTCTTCGCCGGGGTTCAGGTTGATCGCGCGCAAAAACAGCATCAGCTTGTCCCCGAACGCCAGACAGCGGGGGCGGTCTTCCTCCTCTTCGGTCAGGCTTTCCAACGCCATCGGATTGATGTTGCCGCGGTTTTCCAGAAAATCGCGCGTTTCGGGACGCTCCATATCCAGATGCAGCCACAAAATCCCCTGTTCCGGCGTCCAGTTTTCGGTTTCCTCGACGCTCAGGTGGCGCGCGCCGCCCTTGCCGTCCAGCAGCAGTGAAAACAGCATCCAATCGTTGTTTTGTTCAGACATATCCGCATACTCCCTTTCCAACGGGTTCTTTGTACCAAAGTCCGGCCGGAAATGCACCTGATTTAATCCGTCCGGCGACAAAATATTATGCCGCTTCCTCTTGCTTTCCCCGTCCGCCGGTGTATGATGAACCCGATATGTTTTTTTGAAAAACGGGGATTTTTATGGATATTTTATTCAGAAAAAACGAAATTTCCGGCGACACCGCACTGATCGTCGGCGTTTATGAGGATTTGGCTCTGTCCAAAACGGCCAAAAAAATTGATGAACAGGTAAACGGATCGCTGGCGAAGGCTTTGAAAATCGCCGGATTTTCAGGAAAAATCGGCGATTTGTACGATTTTATCGCACTGGATTCCCTGCCGGTCAAACGGCTGGTCTGCGTCGGTTTGGGCAAAAAAAACGCCGTTGACGAACTGGCGGCGCAGCAAATCGGGGCGCGCGCCGCGAACGCGCTGCTGACCAGCGGGGAAACGACGGTGGCTTTCGCCGTTGACGACCTGCCCGCCGCCCCCATCGGTTTCGGGGCGAAAATCGCGTCCTATCGCTTTACCAAGCACAAAACGGTTTTCAAAAAGCCCGTTACCGTCAAGGAATTCCATATTATGACGGACAAGGCGCAGATCGCCCAAAGCCGCTATGAACCTTACTTCGCCGTCGCCAAGGGCATCCACACGGCGCGCGATCTGGTCAACGAACCGGCCAACGCCGTCACGCCGGCCGCGTTCGCCAAACGGGCGGAGGAATTGCAGAAATACGGGCTGATGACGGAAATCTACACCCCCGACCAGCTGCGCGCCAAAGGGCTGAACATGATGCTGGGCGTGGCGCAGGGATCGGTCAACCCGCCGCGTCTGGTCGTCGTGCAGTGGCGCGGATGCCCGAACGACAAAAACACGCACGTCGTTCTGGTCGGCAAGGGCGTCACGTTCGATTCCGGCGGCATCAGCTTGAAACCCGCCAAGGGAATGGAGGATATGAAAGAGGATCTGGCCGGCGCGGCGACCGCTTTGGGTACGCTGCAGACTTTGGCGATGCGCAAGGCGAAAGTCAACGCCGCCGCCGTCATGGCGATGGTCGAAAACCTGCCGTCCGGCACGGCGCAGCGCCCCGGCGACATCGTCAAATCCCTGTCGGGCATCACGGTCGAAGTCGTCAACACGGACGCCGAAGGCCGCCTGATTCTGGGCGACGCGCTGTGGTACGCGCAGGAACGGTTCAAAGCCCCCGTCGTCATTGATCTGGCCACGCTGACGGGCGCGATCGTCGTCGCTTTGGGGACGCGGTACGCCGGTTTGTTCACCAACAGCGACGAACTGGGCGCGCGGCTGGAAAAAGCCGCGGCGGACAGCGGTGAAAAGGTTTGGCGGATGCCCATGGACGACGAATTCGACGAACAAATCGAATCCGACATCGCCGACATCCGCAACACGTCCAACGCGGGACGCGCGGGCGGCAGCATCACCGCGGCGGCGTTTTTGAAACGCTTTGTCATGCCGGAAACGAAATGGGCGCATCTGGACATCGCGGGCGTCGCGCTGCAGGAAAAAAACGCGCCCCTGACGCCGAAAGGCGGTTCGGGATACGGCGTCCGTCTGCTGAACCGGTATATTCAGGACAATCTGGAAAAATAACAAACACCGAAGGCGGTTTCGATGAAACCGCCTTTTCCGTATTTTGAAAAGTCCGCGTTGTTAACGCGGCGGCGGATTTGTCCGTTTAAACCTTTGACCCGTGCGGGTTTTGGTGTTATTCTGCCCCGTCTTTATTTATATGTGGGGCTGAAATGGCTTTTGTCAAAAAGAACAAGGATCTGCCGGCGCTGACCAAAGACAGCGTGCGGATGTACAAACGCGTCTGGGACACTTATATTGCGCGGAAATGGCGCTGGCTGGTTCTGGCTGTTTTGCTGATGTTGATCGCGGCCAGTTTCGACGCGCTGCTGGTGCGCCAGCTGAAGCCCATTTTCGACGAAGTGTTCATTGACAAAAACCGCGCGTCTTTGGGGACGATCGGGCTGACGATTCTGGCGTTGTATTTCCTCAAAGGCGTGTTCAGCTATTCCCAATCGCTGGTGATGACAAAGCTGTCCATCCGCGTCATCGCCGATATGCAGCGCGACGTGTTCAAGCGTTTGATGCGCATGGACATCGCGTTTTACCAAGGCCATTCCACCGGCGAGATTTTGACGCGTTTCACGTCCGATGTCGCCATGGTCAAGGACGCCGTTTTGAACAGCCTGACCACGTTTGTCAAAGATTCGGCGTCGGTCGCTTTTCTGGTCGTTTTGATGTTCTTTCAATCGTTTGAAATGGCTTGCGTCGTGTTTTTCGTGTTTCCGCTGGGCATTTACCCCGTCGCCGTCTGCGGCCGCAAAATGCGCAAGAAAACCAAGAAAAACCAAGAGGCCGGCGAAAGCTTTTTCAACTTGGTGACGCAGAGTTTCAAGGGCATTAAAATCGTCAAGTCCTATTGCACCGAGGACAAGGAATATGAAGAGCTGGATCATATGATCGTCAAAATGAACAAGCTGTCGTTTTCCATGGCCTGTCTGCACGCTTTGCAAAGCCCGCTGATGGAGTTTTTCGGCGGCATCGCCATGGCGGCGACGCTGGGATACGGCGGGTATCAGATCATGCAGGGCAACATGAGTCCCGGAAATTTCATGGTGTTTCTGCTGGCGATCGTCGCGGCGTACAAACCGATGAAAAACGTCGCCGGTCTGCATATGCGGATGCAGATGGGCGTCGCCGGTATGCAGCGTTTGTTTTCCATGCTGGACATCGAACCGACGATCAAAGACGCTCCGGACGCCAAGGATCTGGTCGTGTCCAAAGGGCGGATCGAAATTCAAAACGTCAGCTTTTCCTATGACGGCGAACGCGAGGTTCTGCACGACGTTTCCGTGACGGTCGAACCGGATCAAACGGTCGCTTTGGTCGGACATTCGGGGTCGGGCAAATCGACGCTGATCAATTTCATGCCGCGGTTTTACGACCCCGACCGCGGCCGCATCCTGATCGACGGGCAGGATATCCGCGGCGTGACGCTGGAAAGCCTGCGCCGGCAAACCGCCTATGTGTCGCAGGATGTCATCCTGTTCAACGACACGATTAAAAACAACATCCGCTACGGCACGCCGGACGCCACGGACGAAGAGGTCGTCGCCGCCGCCAAGGCCGCCGCGGCCGACACGTTCATCCGCCAGATGGAAAACGGGTACGACACCGTTTTGGGCGAACAGGGATCGGGATTGTCCGGCGGTCAGCGCCAGATGATTTCCATCGCGCGCGCGATGTTGAAAAACGCGCCGATCCTGTTGCTGGACGAAGCGACTTCCGCGCTGGATTCCCAATCCGAAAAAATCGTTCAGGATTCGCTGGAGGTTTTGATGAAAGGGCGCACGTCGCTGGTGATCGCGCACCGGTTGTCCACGATCATCAACGCCGACCGGATCTATGTGTTCAACGAAGGGCGGATCGAAGATTTCGGCACGCACGAGGAGCTGTTGTCGCACAACGGCATTTACGCGCAGCTGTACCGGATTCAGTTTATGAAAAAGGATCAATGACTCTTTCCGTCACAAACGGCGGGCAAGGAAAAAGAAGCAATGAAAAAGGCCGGTCGGGATCGCCCCGCCGGCCTTTCGATTGTGTCAAGCCAATCACTTGGCCAGTTTGGAAACGTCGTCGTCGGCGTTCAGCGTGAATATCCGGCTTTGGACGGCGGGCAGGCCGCATTTGCGCAATCCGGCGCCCGTGAAAATGATGCCGCAGCGTTCGCCCTGCTGCACCAGTTTGCTTTTGACCAAGCGGCGCAGGCCGGCCAGTCCGGAGCTGCCGTACGCGGACACGTCAACGCCCGTGTTTTCGCGCGCCAGTTCGTTGGCTTTTTTCAATTCGTCGTCGTCCACGATCAGGGGCAGGCCGCCGGAAACGATCATGCTGCGCACGACCTCCAATCCGTCGTAGGTCGTCGTGCCCGCGGCGTTTTTTCCGTCCAAAACCCACGGTCTGAAATATTCGTTGCGGTTTTTGCCGACTTTGGCAAAGACGGATTCCAGATCGTCGCTGATTTTCGGATACATTTCGGCGATCAGTCCGGCCGTCATCTTGATTTGACCCAAGTTGTTCTCCAACAGGGATTTGGCGTCGAAACTGCTTTCCAGCAGCATGGCCAGTTCGGGCGGCAAAGTGACGACGCCGTCGCGTCCCAGTTCGCGCAGCACCAGAAAATAGCTTTGCGCCAGCGGGTAGCAGGCCGAAGTCTGGCAGGTGTAAAAACGCGGCAGTTTGCGGATGATGTCCAAACGTTTGAACAGCGCGTTCGCCGACGACACCGCGTTGGCCAATCCGCCGCCGCCGACCTGAACGACCTGCGCGTCCAGCGGCGCGTCGATCGTGTATTGATTGAACAGGAATTCGTATTCCAGCGTTTCCGCCCCTTCGACCGCCGACCAAATGTCCGTGCCATAGGGCGTGAACGGCGTCCAGCCGAATTTTTCAACGGCTTCGCGATAGCGCGCGCGGCACGGTTCGTCCGCGTCGTCGCGGTCGGCGCCGGCGACTTTGACGACGTTCGTTCCCAGATTCGTCATCATGGCGACATCGTCGTCGTCGATGTTTTCGGGAACGAAAGCGTACAGCGCGTATCCCGCCGCGCCCGCGACCGCCGCCGCGCCCAACGCCGCGTCGCCGCAGGAATAAACGGCCAGCGTTTTCTTTTCCGCCGGATTGTCGGAAATTTCGCGCAAGGTTTCCAGATGCATGATGACGCCGGCCAAATGGCGGGATTCGTGCGATCCGGTCAGCTGCAGGGTTTCGTTTTTCACAAACAGGGAACCTTTGGGCAGGTCAACCGCCTGCGCCAGATCGTCGGCCTGAATTTCGGGGGTGCGGACGAAACCGCGTCCGGTCGTGCGTTCGCACGCGTCGGACAGCGCCAAAACGCGTTCGACCCACCATGTCGCTTTGCCGTGCAGGGCGGCCAGCTGGTAACTGGCCATAAATTCGCGAAAAACGCTGAACGACAGTTTGTTGTCATTCCAGCGTTTCGTCAAAGTCGTCGGAAAAACGCGCGCCAATTCCGCCGTGTTTTCGCGTTTGATCAGCGGATGAACGCCGTTTTCGGTGCTTTCGGGGCAGAACAGTTCTGTCGTTTCCAGCGGATATTCCTTGCCGCAAACCGGACAATACAGTTGCATCTTGTCAAAAATCCTTCTTCAAGTCCTTTTACCTGAAACACACTATACTGTTTTTTCGCGGAATATAAAGTGTTTTTTGAAACGCGAAAGGACGCGAACCGCCGTTCGCGTCCCTCGCTTCATTCCTGTGCGGCGGGCAGTTCGCCCTTGGCGCCGGCCAGCAGGACGGCTTCGCGTTCGATGATCGCCATCATGTGTTTCAGCGCGGCGTAGTAATCCCCGCCCAGAATGTCGAGGTTCAGTTCGTCGATCATGGGGGCGAAGCTGGGCGCGGCCTGAACGATTTCGTTGATGCGGGCGAAATATTCGGGATGCAGGACTTTCGGGTCTTTTGCCAGATACATTTCCTGCAAAACGTAATAGACTTTTTTGCACGGCGTATCCGCCTCTTGTTCCGTCAGGACGTATTTTTCGCGCAAAATGGGGACGTTCCCTTCGATGAACAGCTTGACGCGTTCCTTGTCGTTCGTGATCAGCGCGTTTCCGACGATCAGGCGTTCCCCCGGTTTCAATTCGATTTTCAAAGGCATGGGCGTTCCTTACAGTTTAAAAAAGCGACAGTACGCTGGATTCAATATCCAATGTAATACTGATCACCTGATTTACCAATTCTTTTTGCGTTTCGATCGCCAAAAGTTCGGCGGACACTTCGTTCAAATCGGCGCCGGTCAGCGTTTCCGCCCCCAGCGCGCTCGCCCCCGACAGCGCGTCCAAAAACGTTTCGCGCGACTGCACCATGGCGGACGCGCGTTCAAATTTATCCGCCGCCCGCTGCGCCAGATTGAAAGCGCGCCCGATCGCGTCAAAGGCGGCCTGTATGTCGGATTCGTCCGTCCAATCGTTCAACGCTTCGGGCAGGCCGAGCGACTGCGCGTCCAGTTTCACGCCGATGACGGTGCGGTAACTGTCGGCCTTTTCGTCGAAAATGGCGCGGATGGTGTCGCCTTCCAGTAAATTCAGGCCGTTGTACGAACTGTCCGCGACGATGTTGTTGATTTGCCGCAAAAGTTCGTTGTACCGGTCGGCGTAGGTTTTCGACGTGTTCATCCCGCCGTCGTCGCATCCGGCAAACCCGAACGATTTGGCCGTTTGTCCCGTCAAATCGGCGATGGACAGGTCGTCGCCGTATATGGACGACACCTCGAAATACCCGTCGGAATTGACGCGGGCGGAAACGCCGTCGATTTTGGAAAAAGCCTGTTCCAGATCGTAAACCGTCCACCCGTCTTGTACGGTGATTTTATAGGTTTCGCCAAGGTCGAACCCCAACGCTTCGGCCAGCGCGCCGTCCATTAAAACAGGGCTGCGATCCGTGGAGGTCAAAGTCAGTTTCTGATCCTTGATTTCAAAGGAAAAGTTTTCGACGCCGCCCTGTTCCTTCACCTGACCGAAAAAGTCGGTGACTTTCATATCCTCGTCAATGACTTTCAGCGTGACCCAATCGTTGTCGCCGACCTTGATTTTCATTTCCTCGCCCTTGACGATGTTCAGGTCTTTCAGCGTCGTGTCCTTGGTCATCACGAAATCGGATGTCACGGTGTCGGCGTCGCCCGTGCGCAAAACGATTTCGTCGCCCGCGTTGACGTTCGGCAGCTTGGACAGCGGTTCGTCGGAATCCGTCGTGAAGTTTTTGCCCGTCAGCGTCGCCAGATAGGCGCGGTTGTCCAGCGCGGAATTCGCCGCCGCCTTTGCCAGCGACAGCAGATCCGTGATCGCGTCGATGGATTTCGATGTCGTGTTCAGCGTCGAAACGATGTTCGACAGGCCGTCCATTACGCTTTGCAGCCCGTCGGCGCGTTCCGACAGGCGCATATCCTTGCAATACAGGATCGAATTGTCATAGGACGAATTGACTTTTTTGCCCGTCGTCAGCGCGACGGTGTTTTTGTCGTGCATCGCCGTCAGCGATTTCGATTGCGACAACGCCGTCGTCACGGTTTTCGTCGTCGGAATCGACAGGTTGTAGGGCATTGTTTTCATTCGCGTTTCTCCTTTTCCCGACGGGGCGTGCGGAATCCATTTTGTTTCAGATTAGCACAAAAAACGCGTTCTGAAAACAGAAAAAATATATACTTTTCAATGGATTAGTGGGCAAATTTTGCCTACCTCCGTTCTTTCGCGGGGCTGACCGTCCGCACGCCGACATCCACGGACACCGTGTGCCGGCCGCCGCCCGTCATGATGCCTTTGACCGGCGACATATCGTCGAAATCGCGTCCCCATCCGACGGTCAGGTGTTCCGATCCGATGTACATATTGTTCGTCGGATCCAGATCGACCCAGCCGAAAGACGGGACGAACACGGAAAACCACGCGTGCGACGCGTCGCCGCCGATCATTTCGATTTCGCCTTTGCGTTCGGCTTCGGCCGCGCGGCGGGTGCGGATGTATCCGCTGACGTATCGGGCGGGCAATCCCCACGCGCGCAGACAGGCGATGGCGACGTGGGCGAAATCCTGACAGACGCCGCGTTTCATGGCGATCGTTTCGTCAACCGGCGTGGCGATGCTGGTCGCCGACGGGTCGTAAGTGAAATCGCGGTAGATGCGGCGCATGATCTCTTCGGCCGCGGCCAGAACGGGGCGGTTCGGGGACAGGCTGGGGGCGGCGTAGGCTTTGGCCGCCGCGGAAAGCGGAATGAAGCGGGACGGGGCGGCCATTTCCGCCGCGGCCGTCAATTCCGGCGTGTCGGGGTGCGCCGTCATCGCCGCGACCCGTTCCCACGCGGGCGTTTGTTCGGGATCGGGATAAACGGGCGGCGTGATTTCCGCGGTGAATTCGGAAACGATCGTCATTTCCCTGTGCGGCGTTTCGGCGATCAGGAAAGTCGCCGTGTTGCCGAACGCGTCCGTTTCGTCGGTTTGACAGGACGGTTCGGGCGTCATGGAAATATCGGCGGACAAAACGCGCTGATACGGCGTTTCGCGCGGCTTCAATCGCGCCAGATGATGCGACAGGGTGACGGGGATGCCGTATCCGTAAACGGTTTTGTGGCGGACGCGATAAGTGACGGTCATTTGATTTTCCCTTTGTTATAGGCGGGGCCTTGGCGCGTCGAATCCGCGTGGACGAAACACGACAGCGTCAGGGAATCTGAAAATTCCTGCAGTTTGGAGCGCAGATTGTTCAGCAAAGTGTTGAACGCCGGATTGACCGCGACGGTTTCGGTCAAATCCCGCGTCTGCTGCGCCAGATTCATAACGTCGATCGCTTTGATGTCGGCAATGACGGATTCCAAAACGGCCAGTTCCTTTGAAAACAGGGCGGGCATACGGCTTTCGCGCTCCAAAACGGATATGTTCTGGCGCAGTTTCATCACCTGATAGATCAGGGCGCGCGGGTTGCCGTCGTCGCACACCAGCAAATCGAACACCAGCGGGACGGTGGGGACGGACATATACCGGACGCGGTAGGTCATGCGGCTGTCCGACGTTTCCAACAGCGTGTCCAGCGACGCGTTGAACCCGTTGTTCGCGCAAAAATCAATGCCGGACAGCAGGTTGATGATCTGCATCCCCCGTTCCAGCCGCCGGCCGATTTCCAGAAAACGCCAGCTGTGATCGCGCGTCATATCTTCGCGGATCAACCCGCTCAGCGCGTTTTGGCGCAGGATGATTTCATTCAGCCGGTTCAAAAAGATTTGGGCGTTGGCTTTCGGATCGGGCAGCAGGGGGGGCAACTGCGCGAACAGTTCCCAAGTGTCCATGGACAGCCGGTCGTGCAGCAGGTCGGCCATGTCTTTCAGCCGGTTGAACAGATAGTGCAGGCCGAAACCGTAATCGGGCGACGCGGCGATGTTTTTCAAATCCGTCATGGCGTCGCGCCGCGCCTGCGGATCGCGGTAATCCTTGAACGGCAGATGCCCCGTCAAGGCCAGCACGGACAGCAAGGTGGCGATGTCGTCGGGTTCGGGCGTTTCGGGCCCCTCGGTCGCGCGTTCGATGACGACGCGCAGCAGGCGCGCCAGCTGTTCCCCGCGTTCCAGATTGCGCCCCAGCCAATACATATTGTCGGCGATTCGCGATGTCAGCTCGAACGTCGTGCGGACGGGTTTCGTTTGCGTCGCCGCGCGGATGCGGCCGGCGACGGCGCTGTCGGGGCGGACGGCCGATCCCGCGACCCATATGTCGCGCAGGGACGGGACGTTCGTTTGCGTGAACGCCAGCCCGCCGTTCATGACGCGGTAGGAACCGTTTTCATAAATCAGGTGAAAGCGCAGGCGGGTGCGCGCGGGGGAAAGGCGGCCGTTTTGCATCACGGGGGACAGCGAGGCGTTGACCCGTTCCTGCGCCACGTAGTTTTCGGGGGCGGTTTCGATGTCGTCCTTTGTCGGGCGGACTTTTTTGCCCGTGATGTCGTACACTTTCAATTCGGCCAAATGGTCGATGACGTACCGTTTTTCCTTTTCCTGACCGCACCACCACGCGGCGACGCTGGGCAGGATCAGGTCCGCGCCGTTGAAATGGCGGCAAATCCCGTGGATGAACGCGCGCAGGGCGGGAATTTCCGCCAATCCCGTTCCCAGCGGGTTGATCAGCGCGACGTTGCCTTTGCGCACGACGTGCGTCAATCCGGCGACGCCGAACATGGACGATCCGTTCAATTCCAGCGGGTCGCACAAACCGTCGTCAACGCGGCGCAAAATCACGTCAACGGGTTTCAACCCGTCAATGTTTTTCAAATACACGCGGTCGCCGCGCACCGTCAGGTCGGCGGGGTCGATCGCGATGATGCCCAGACTGCGGGCGAAAAAGGCTTCCTCAAACGACAGTTTCTTTTTGATCGCCGCGCTGAGCAGCACGATCATCGGGACGCGCGTTCCGTCCGCCGACAGGGCGCAGGCGAACAGTTGGCGGCGCATGGATTCAAAGAAATCGTAGATGCGCGCGGGGGCGGCCGAAGCGTAAACGTCGGGCATGACGCGCGACAGAACCAGACGGTTTTTAATGGTCAGCCCGATGCCTTCGGGCGTTTGCGCCTTGTCCGCGACGATCCAGAACCGGCCGTCGGGCGCGCGTTCCGCATCGACGGCGTATTCCCGCAAAAAAACGCCGTCGGCCGGCCGCGCCGTTTTCAGCGCGGGCAGATAGGCGGGGTTGCCGAATACGATTTGCGGCGGGATCACGCCGTTCGTGATCAGACTCTGTTTGCCGTACAAATCGCGCAGGATGGCGTTGAACAGTTCCGCGCGCTGGATCAATCCGGCCGACAGGTGTTCAAATTCGTCCGCCGGCAGGATGAAAGGAATGACGCCGTGCGCTTTTTTCTGCCGCGCCGCGGCCGTCATCGCGTCCGCGCTCATCAGCCGGTCAACCTGATCGGCGCAGGCGGCCAGCCGTTCCAAACCGTTTTGTCCGGCGGCGTCGAAAAAAACGCGCCAATGCGGACGGATTTCGCCGTCGGGCGCGACCAGTTCGTTGTATCCTCCCGTCGGGCAGACGGCCGGATAGGAAAAGGGAAAAGTCATCAAAAACGTCCTGTTGTCATTCCTGCCCCTTTTTTTAAGACAAAAAAAATAAAAGGTCGTTAAAATAAAACGCGCTTTTGGTTTTTTATGAAAGTATCGACTATGACCGGAACAGGGATGCGCGTTTTCTTCAACGCTTTGGCCGCCGTCGGCGCGACGGCGTCGTTTCCGCGCGATTTTCCGGACGCGGGGGCGGGTGCGGCCGTTTTGATTTTGTGCTGGGCGGGGGCCGTTTTCTGCGCGGCGTCGGCCAAAACGCGCAAAACGTTTTCGACGTTGGCCGCGGCGGTTCAGCCGTGGGCGGCCGCGGTGTTCGCGGCGGCGTACATGACATCCTGTCCGTTCGCGTCCTTTCGTCTGTTTTGCACTGTCGCCGTCGGCGCGGTTTGCGTTGCGAACGTGTTTGAAAACCGGAAAAAGGCGGAAAGGGCTTTTTGGTTCGCGGCGGGGTTCGGCGCGGCCGCGGGCGTTGCGGCGGCGTTTTTCGTTCCGTATCCCGCTTTCATTCTGGCCGGATTGCTGTGCCGTCCGGCGCAAGAGGGACGGACGGCCATGGACGGGTGGATTGATGTCGCTTTGCCGCTGTCCGTTTTAACGGGCGCGTTTTTGTGTCTGGGCGTCGCGGGTCATTCCGGAAATTTTTCCGTGCGCGCCGCCGAATCGGCCGCTTTGGTCATGGCGGGGGCTTTTCCCGTCGCGGCCGGAAAATCGGGTGCGCGGCTGATGTTGACGACGGCCGTCGTCGTATTGTTCGGATGCTATGTCTTTTCGGCGGAAAATCCGCAGTCCGTCTTTAATTCGATTTTTTGAAATCGGCCGGATTTTCAAACCCTTCGCACGCCCAGAAGCCGCGCTTTTCCTGAACGGCGTCGCGTTCCTGATCCCAATACAGGGCGTCGTAGCGCGACGCGACGGCCAAACCCTCTTCGACCATGCGGCGGTTCAGGTTGATCCGTTCGCCGTTTTCCGTGACAAAACATTCCCCCAGCAGGCGGCCGTAAAAATCGCGGCCGCGCGTTTCGCACACGACGGTGTTCGATCCGATCATGTGAAACAGTTTTTCCGTCGCGATCCGGCCGCACGGGATCGTTTCGCCCTTGCACACGCAGGGCTGCGCCGTTTCGGGGGCGTCGATGCCGACCAGCCGCACGCTGTTGCGCCCGACGCGCAGCGTGTCGCCGTCCAAAACGGCCTGATACTTGCCCGACACGGCCGCGGCGTATGCGGCGAAAGCGGCCAGAACGGCGTATTTGATCGAACGTTTTAAAACGGGTTTTACACTGGTCATTTTTTGCAAATTCGATTAGAATGTCCGCTTCGGACGATTGGAACACGGAGAGGGTTCGTATGTCAAAAAAAATTTCGCTTTTCATCGGGATGATGCTGCTTTCCGCGCGCGTTTGCGCCGCCGCCGACGCGTTGACCGTGCGCCGCATGGTGCCGGAGGGGATGAACATCCGGCAGGCGGACAAGATCGTGCTGGAATTCAGCCGCCCCGTCGCCGCTTTGGGCGATATGGCGCGCGCCGATGTTCCCGTGAAAATCAAGCCGCGCCTGAACTGCCGGTGGCGGTGGCTGAACCAATCGTCTTTGGCGTGCGTTTTGGATGAAAAGGACGGATTGCACCCCGCCGAATCCTACCGCGTGACGGTCAAGCCGGAGTTTCAGGCTTTGACGGGCGAAAAAATGATCAAAGAGCAGGTCTTTACGCTGGAAACCGTCCGGCCGGAGGTCGATCCCGACCGCACGCGCTTTGTGCGATTCGTCGCGCCGGAACGGCCGCAGTGGCGCGTCGCTTTCAACACGGGCGCGCGGAAAAAATCCGTCAGGTCGGCCGTGTATTTCAAGGCGGACGGCAAAAAGATCAAGGCGGACGTGACCGACGACGAATGTCATGAATGGGAAAAGGATTGTCAGGCGAAATATCTGGTCGCTCCGGCGGTTGATCTGGGGACGGATCAGGCCTACGAACTGGTGTACGAATCGGGGATCAAATCGGAAAACGGCGGTTCGCTGCGGTCGCTGAACGCCGGTGTCGCGGGAAAGGGCAGGACGCCGCCCGTGTTTCAGGCAAAGGCTTTGCAATGTTATGACGACCGGTACGACACCCGTTCCTTTACGGCCGAACAGACGCGGCTGAACCCGCCGGAATGCCGGTTCGACGCGCCGGTCAACATCGTTTTGTCCGACAAAACCGTTTTGGGCGGCATATCCGGTTTCGTCAAGGGATCGCCCGCCGTCACCGTGAACAACCGCGAAACCGTTTCCGAATACGTCAGCGTTTTCGCCCCCAAGGCGGGGCAGAGCTACGCCGTCACCGTGTCGGACGATTTGACCGACGTTTGGGGCAACCGGATCGAGCGGCCGGCGACATTTTATTTCCGTTCCGGCGACCGGCGCCCCGAACTGAACCTGCCGTACACGTCGGCGGTTTTGGAGGCGGGCGAAAAAACCGCCGCGGTCGGCTATGCGACGAATTTGGAAAAGGCGAGAGCCGTTTACACCGGTTTCAACGCGGCCGGCGCGCTTTCGGGGGCGCGCGATGTGCGCGACATATCGCCGGCGGTGAAAAACCTGTCCTATCCGTTTGAATACGGCGCGCGGGCGATGCTGGAGGGGCGGTCGGGATTCGTCACCGGACGGTTCCAAACCGTTCCCGCTTTGGACGGGCGGTATTTCTTCGCCGTTTCCGTGTCGCCGTGGCAGGCCGTCGCCAAAATCGGGTGGGGTTCTTCGCTGGTCTGGGCGGCGGATATGCAAACGGGCGAACCCGTCGCCGGCGCGAAAGTCGAGCTGTTCGCCGCGCCGATGGAAAATCCCCTGAAGCTGAAGATTTTGGCCGTGTCCGAAACGGACGGCACGGGACGCGCGGCGCTGGACGGGTATGAAAAATTCGATCCCGCCGCCGAACGGCTGAACCAATGGGACAACGCCAAGGATTCCCTGTTCGTCCGCGTGGTCAAAGGGGATGATGTCGCCGTTTTGCCGCTGCGCGGCGGTTTCGATTTGTCGGCGGGCGCGCTGAGTGATTGGCGGGTGTCGAGCGTTTATTACCCCGAACCGAACCGCTATTTGCGCGCGTTCGGCTTTACGCCGCAGGGCGTTTACCGTGCGGGGGACGAGGTCGCTTTCAAACTTTACGTCCGCCGGATCGACGGGGAACGGCTGGGCGCGGCGCCGTCGGACGGCTGGACGGTCGGCGTGACCGACGCGGCCGGAAATTCCGTTTATGAACGAAAAAATGTCGCTTTGTCGGATTTCGGCACGGCGGACGGCCGGTTCACCCTGTCGCCGCAATCCGTTTCCGGATGGTACGACATCGTTTTGAAACGCGGCGAAGACACGCTGTATCCGGCGCGTTTTCTGGTGTCCGATTTTTCGGCCGCCGCGTACAAGGTCGCGACGGACATCAACGGCAAAGTGTTCCGTTCCGGCGGCAAAGTCCGCGTCGGCGGGCGGGCGACCCTGTTTTCCGGCGGGGCGTTCACGCGCGCGAAAACGCGTCAAAGCGCCGTTTTGAACTGGGCGCCGTTTTCCTTTGAAACAAAGGACGGCGAGGAACCGTTCAGCTTCGATCCCGATTTGGATCAAAGCGGATACGCCCCCGAAACGCTGTTCGACGTGACGGGCGAAACGGATGAAAAGGGCGAGGTCGAAAAAACGGTCACGCTGAAACAATCGGTCAAGCCGTATGGCAAAATCCGTTTTGAAACGCGCGTTTTCGACGATTCGGGACGGACGGTTTCGTCCTTTGCGACGGCGGAATATTTCGGGACGGAACGGTTGGTCGGCGTGCGGCGCGCGGCCGGGAACGCAAAGGCCGGACAACCCGCGGGCGTCGAATACGTCGTGTCCGACACGCGCAAAAACTTGGTCGCCGGCGTGCCGGTCAGCGTGTCCTTTTATAAAACGGTGAACAGGCTGGTGCGTGAAAAGTCGGCCGGCAGCGCGTATTTGATGAAATACGTCACGCGGCAGGAAAAGGTCGGCGAATGTATGGGGATGAGCGCCGTCGAACCGCAAAAATGCCTGTTCACCCCCGAAAGCGCGGGATACTATAAAGCGGTCGCTTCGATCAACGGATACACGGCGAAAACCGGATTCTATGTCGAAGGGGCGGATTACGTTCCGTGGGCGGGGGCGGAAAACCGTTTGAACGTCACGGCGGATAAAAAGGAATACAAAACGGGCGACACGATCGTTCTGACCGTTGAAAACCCCGCCGTTCACACGCGGGCGCTGGTGACGGTCGAACGGTACGGCGTGCTGCAATCCTTTGTCAAAACGTTTGAAAAATCAGTTGAAAAAATCGAAATCCCCGTGACGGACGATTTCTTCCCCGGTGTTTACGTCGCGATCAGCGCCTTTTCCCCGCGCGTGGAACAACCGGCGGATCAAACGCCCGATCTGGGCAAGCCCGCCCAATGGACGGGGTATTTGAACATTCCGGTCGCGGACGATTCGCGGCGCGTCAAGGTTGAAATCACGCCGGAAAAGACGGATTACCGTCCGGCGCAGACGTTAAAGGCGCGCGTTAAAACGACGCTGCCCGACAACCGGCGCGCCTCCGTTGAAATCGCCGTCGTCGTCGTGGACGAATCGGTTTTGGATCTGCTGCCCGACGGGGACGGGATGTTTGATCCTTACGCGGGATTGAACCGGCTGGGCGATTTGGACGTGCGGACGTACAGTTTGGTCGAACAGCTGATCGGCCGCCAGAAAATCGAAAAGAAAGGCGCGAATCAGGGCGGCGACGGCGGGGCGGATTTCGCCGTGCGCGACGTGTTCAAATTCGTCGCCTATTTCAATCCGTCGCTGAAAACGGATGAAAACGGCGAAGCGGTTTTTGAAACGAAGCTGCCCGACAACTTGACGGGGTGGCGGATCGTCGCCGTCGCCGTGACGCCCGACGATCTGGCGGGGGCGGGAAAATCGCGCGTGACGGTGACGCAGCCGCTGGAAATCAGGCCTTTGCTGCCCAACCAAGTGCGCACGGGCGACACGTTTTCCGCGGGCGTTTCCGTGTTGAACCGGACGGCGCGGAACGTGACCGCCCGTTTGACGATGACGGCGTCGGGCGCGGCGGCGCGGGATGCCGCGGCGCAGGGAAGCGTCGATTTGAAACCGTTCGAGCGCAAAAGCTTTTTCTTTGATCCCGTTCAAGCCAAGCTGAACCCGTCCGACGCGTCGGGCGCGATCGACTTGCGCTTTGCGGCGGACAACGGGACGGACAGGGACGGCGCGCGGCTGACGGTGCCCGTGCTGAACCTGACGACGATGGAAACGGCGGCTTTGCACGGCGGGGCGGCGGCCGGAAACATCGACATCCCGCTGGACATTCCGGCGGGGGTGAAAGAATACGGCGGCGCGTTGGACGTTTCGGTGTCGGCCGGCGTTCTGGACGGGGCGAAACGGGCGGTGGCGGCTTTGCGCGACTATCCGCATCCGTGCTGGGAACAAAAGCTGTCCCGCGCGGCGGCGGCGGCCGTTTACGCCCGACGGAAAAACGCTTTCGCCGGCGAGGATGTTTGGCCGGACGCGGACGGTTTCGTGCGCGAAACGATGAAACAGGCGGCGGCCTATCAAACGGACGGCGGCGCGATGGCCTATTTCGGCCGCAGCGGCGCCGGTTCGCCGTACCTGTCGGCCTATACCGCCGACGTGTTCGATTTCCTGCAAAACGCCGGTTATGCGGTAGATACGGCCGTTGCGGAAAAGCTGGCGGATTACCTGACCGGACTGTTCAAACGCACGGACGCCGCCGCCGATCCGGCGCAAACGTTGACGGCGCGGCTGCTGTCGGCGGGATTTTTGAAAAACAGGGGGCGGATCACGGACGCGGACATCGCCGTGTTCGATCAATCCGTCCCGTCGATGACGGCGTTTGACAGGGCGTTGTACCTGCGTTTGAAACCGCGCGACGCCGCTTTGTTCGACGGTTTGATGAATATGTCGTACCAAACGTCCGGATCGTTGATTTTCAAGGAACCGGAGGAAACGGACGCCGCGCTGCTGCCGTCGGCGGCGAAAACGACCTGCGCCGCGCTGCGGGCGGTCGCCGGAACGGACGGGGAAACGGCGGATAAATTGATGCGCGGAGCCTACACCTTGCGGCGCAAGGACGGAACGTGGGCGAACACGCAGGCCGACGCGTTTTGTTTGGCGGCACTGCAAGCCTATGCGGCGGCGCAGCCTGAAAAAATCAATCTGGACGTTATGGCGACCGTCGGGGGCGAAAGCCTGTTGGCGGCCTCGTTCCAAAACCCCGCCGATCCCGCCGTTCCGGCACGCCGCGTTTTGGGCGCGGACATGGCGGGCGAACATACGGATCTGGCTTTGACGGCGTTGGGGGACGGACGTTATTATTATTCCGTCCGCCTGTCCCACCCGTCGGATATGACGGCGGGCGTCAACGCCGGATTTGAAATCGGCCGCCGCGTGTTTGTCGAACGCAAAGGCGCTTTCGTTCCGGTGACAAAGGATGTCGTTTTGAAACGCGGGGAGCGCGTCAAAGTGGAATTGACGGTGAAAAGCCCCGTCGATCATTACATGGCGGCCTTGCGCGATCCCGTCGCGGGCGCGTTCGAGCCCGTGAACGCTTTGCTGGCGACATCGTCGGACGCGGGAGAAACGGACGGTGTGTTCGATTTCACGGACATTACCCGTGCCGCGGCCGGTTTTTACGCCGGTCGTCTGCCGGCTGGGACGCACACGGCGTCCTATATGGCGCAAGTGGTTTCGGACGGGACGTTCACGGCTTTTCCCGCCAAAGTCGAAGCCATGTACACCCCCGACGTATTCGGATTGACGGCGGCCGATGTTTTCGTTGTCGCGCCGTAAAGCCGGATGGATCGCGGCCGTCGCCGTTGCCGTTTTTGGCTTCGCCGCCGCGGTGTGGGTGAACGCCGCCGACCCGCCCGACGGTTTCGACCGGCTGACGGCGCGGGCGGACAGGGCGCAGTTTCTGGATCGGACGGGATTGCCGCTGAACGCGTCGTACCAAAGTTACTGGAACGTGCGCGACGCGATGCGGCTGTACGAATTTCCGCCGAAGCTGGTCGAAATGTTCATTCGGGCGGAGGACAGGAATTTTTACGCCCACGGCGGCGTGGATTGGCGCGCGCGGGTGGCCGCGGCGTGGCAGAACCTGCGCGCGGGCGGGGTCGTGCGCGGCGCCAGTTCGCTGACCGAGCAGGTCGCGCGGATGATCACCCCCAGGCCGCGCACCCTGTTTTCAAAAATCGTCGAAGGCGTTGACGCGGCGCGGCTGGAACGCCGGTTTTCCAAAAACGACATTTTGGAATTTTATCTGAACCAAGTGCCTTATGCCGCGAACCGCCGCGGGGTCAAACAGGCCGCCCTGTATTACTTTTCCAAAACCCCCGACCGGCTGAGCGCGCGGGAAACGGCGGCTTTGATCGTTTTGGTGCGCGCGCCGTCGGCGTTCGACCTGTACCGTTCGCCCGACAAGATCAACCGTTTGATCGACCTGCGGCTGCGCGATTTTTTCGACGCGGGCATTTTGAACGAAAGCGAATATCGGGCGGCGATGGCGGAAAAAATCACTTTGTCCGCGCCGGAACTGACCGTCGAGGCGCCGCGTTTTCTGGCGTATCTGCGTTCGGCCGGATTGCCGTCGGGGGCGGCGGTGGAAACGACGCTGGACGCGCGGCTGCAAAAAAAGGTCGCGGAAATGACCCGTCAAAGGTTGCGGGATTTGAAACGCCGCAACGTCGGAAACGCCGCCGTTCTGGTCGTTGACCGCGCGACGGGGGACGTTTTGGTCTGGGCGGTCGAAAGTGCCGGAAACGCCGGCGCGATCAACGCCGTTCTGACCCCGCGCCAACCCGCGTCGGCGCAAAAGCCGCTGCTGTACGCTTTGGCGTTGACAAAGGGGATGACGGCCGCGACGAAAATCAACGACGCGCCGTTTTCCCGCGCGGTCGGCCGCGGCGTGCATCATTTCAAAAATTACAGCCGGACGCATTACGGCGCGGTGACTTTGCGCCGCGCTTTGGGCAATTCGCTGAACATTCCCGCGTTGAAAACGGTCGAATTCGTCGGCGTGGACGCGTATTTCGATTTCCTGCGTTCGCTGGGGTTTTCACATTTTGAAAAGGACGCCGCCCATTACCGCGAGGGGCTGGCGCTGGGCAACGCCGAAGTCACTTTGTTCGAGCTGACCCGCGCGTATCTGATGCTGGCGAACGCGGGGGTGTTGAAACCGCTGCGCGCGTACAAAGGGCAAGAGGTCGAACCCGACCGCCGCGTCCTGCCCGAAACGGCGGCGACGCTGATCGGCGACATTTTGTCCGACCCGTTGGCGCGCCAACCGGAATTCGGCGCGGACAGCGTGCTGAACTTTCCCGTTCAGACGGCGGTGAAGACGGGGACTTCGACCGGTTACCGCGACGCGTGGGCGATGGGATACGACAACGGTTTCGTCGCGGGCGTGTGGATGGGCAATCTGGATTACGAACCGATGACCGACGTGACGGGGGCGGTCGGGCCCGCTTTGCTGTTGCGGTCGATTTTCACGGAATTGAACAAGATCGAAGAGCCGCGGCCGCTGTACCTTTCCCCGCGGCTGGTTCGCAGAGAGGCGGACGGGGGGACGGAATACTTCGATCCCGACGTTGTCGAAACCTATGCCGGCGATCCGGCTGCGCCCGCGATCGCGACCCCCGAAAACGGCGTGGAGCTGGCCGTCGATCCGCGCGTTCCGGCGGAACATCAGGCTTATCCGTTCACGGTTTCCGGATTGTCGGACGGGGATCGCGCGCGTTGGTTCGTCGATGAAAAACAGGTGGCGGAAACGGATCGGGCGACTTTTTTCTGGCGTCCGGAAAAGGGATGCCATACAGTACGCGCGCAAATCGTTTTCGCAAACGGGGGGACGGCCGATCTGCCCGCCCGCCGGTTGACGGTCAAGTGAGGTGTGATGACGCAAAAACCTGAATTGCTGCTGCCCGCGGGGTCGGTCGAATCTTTGGAAACCGCTTTTTTGTACGGGGCGGACGCCGTGTACGCGGGGGTGCCCGCGCTGTCTTTGCGCGCCGGATGCGGATTGACGGCGGACGCGTTGGAAAACGCCATTGAACGCGCGCACGCGGCGGGGAAAAAGATTTACCTGACGCTGAACCTGTTTTCCAAAAACGCCGATGTCGGCCGGTTGGACGAATTCGCGAAAACGGTGAACCGCTTGCGTCCCGACGGGCTGATCGTGTCCGACCCCGGCGTGTTCGTGTTCATGCGCGAACACGCGGCGCAAACGCCTTTGCACGTTTCGACGCAGGCCAACGTCGGATCGTGGCTGACGGCGAAGTTTTGGCGGGATCTGGGGGCGAAAGTCTGCGTTTTGTCGCGTGAAACGACCTTTGCCGACATTTGCGAAATCAAACGCCGGCTGCCCGATTTGAAAATCGAAATGTTCGTCCACGGCGCGATGTGCATGAGCTATTCCGGCCGCTGTCTGCTGTCGGCGTTCATGGCGGGACGCAGCGCGAACCGCGGCGAATGCGCCCACGCCTGCCGGTGGAAATACAAACTGTATTTGCAAGAGGAGCAACGCCCCGACGAATTTATGCCGGTGCAAGAGGACGACAGGGGGACGTACATTCTGAATTCGCGGGATTTGTGCCTGATGCCGAAGCTGGATTCGATTTTAAAGGCGGCGATCGACCTGTTGAAAATCGAGGGACGCAACAAAACGCCCTATTACGTCGCGCAAACGGCGCGCGCGTACCGCAGGGCGATCGACGATTGGTTCGATGATCCGGAAAGCTGGCGTTTTGAAAAATATCAGGCCGAACTGGACACCCTGCAGAACCGCGGCTACACGACGGGATTTTTTGAATCGACGCCGGACGGTTCGGCGCAGAACTATGTTTCGACGCGCAGCGACGGGGATTGGCGCAACGCCGCCGTGATCCGGCGTTGGACGCCCGACGGCGCGGAGGTTGAGGTGTTTCAGAAAATCGAACGGGGCGACGTGCTGTCGTTTCTGCCGCCCGACGGAAACGGCACGGTTGACGTTGCCGTGCGCCGCGTGATCGACGGATTGAAAAACCAAGAGGTCGCGGCCGTTTCCCCCGGACGCCCGCACCAAACCGTTTTCATTGAAAACGGCGCGTTCGGAAACGTTGACAGGGCGCGTTTGCCCGTTTTGACCGTCGCACGCGCGCCGGCGAAACGGTGAAGGGTTTTTTTTGATTTTTTGCCGCCTTTTTGCTAAGATGCCGGTTGTTTGAATTTAAGGGGACGTCCGATGAACAAAGCTTTTAAATTATTCGGTTTGACGGTTGCGCTGGCGGGATGCGCGGCGGCGCCGGAAACGGCCAAAACGGCGGCGGTCAGGCTGTCGCTGACGGATCGGGTGCAGGCGGCCGTCGTTGAAACGCAGCAAAAGGCCGCGGCGGGGCTGCCCGACGAAATCGCGGGGATGAAATCCGTCGAACCCGTCGCCGATCGTGAAAAGAACCAGCGCGGCGCCGGTTTCACGCGCGTTTACACCGCCGACGACATCGTGGCGACGGTGTTTGTTTACAACAACCAGACTTTCGGCGTTCCGGCGGAAATCACGCCCGACATGGAAACGCTGATGGAAAAGCATTTGCAGGAATTTCAGGCGATGCAGGATTCGGGGCTGTACGCGAACGTCAAGGTGGGAACGCCCAAAACGCGCACGTTCCGTTGGCGCGGCGTGTCGTATCAGGTTTTGGAAAGCGATGTCAAATTCACCCAGCGCGACGAGGACAAGGCGTCCCTGCTGGTTTTGGGGGCGAACCCCGATTTGATGACGTTCGTGCGCATCCGCTACACCTATCCGAAATCGCAGCAGGCGGCCGCCGCGAAAAAGCAGCCGGTTTTCACCCGAACGGTTTTCGTCGCCCTGCATGATTTCGCCGAAGCGCAGAAAACGTCCGTCGCGGAACAGTGATCCGGCGGGGGACGTATGAAAAAAATATTCTTTCTGTTGTGTTTCGCGCTGGCCGGATGCGCCGCGGTCGTCAGTCCGGAAACCGAGGTCGCGCAGACGCTGGGCGCGATGAACCAAGCCTACAGGGACAAGGACGCCGACGGCTTTATGGCTTTTATCAGTCCGGAATACCGCGGCGACCGCGACGAATTCCAAATCGCCGTTGAAAACGATTTCGCCGGTTTCGCGCAGGTGGATTGCCGGATGTCCGTTTTTCAGGTGCTGATCGACCCCGAAACGGGGATTTACACGGCGTCCGTTTATTATTCCAGAACCGCGCGTTCGCCCCGTTTCGGCACGGACAACCGCGGCGGCGACGCCGTTTTGACGTTTACCAAGGATGAAAACGGGCTGCGGGTGATTGAAATGTCGTCGCCCGCCCCCTACGGGCTGATCAATCCCTAAAAGGAAACTTTCCCCATGACCGATGAAGAAACATTGCTGGCTTATTACGCGGCATACGACGCGCCGCGCGCGTTCGATCCCCAACACCCCGAGGACGGCGTTTTGTCCCGAAAACAGGACGGATTGCCGCCGAAACCGTTGACCGCGGCGGAAACGGCCGCCTGCGTTTCCCTGTTGGAAAAAGGGGAAAGAACGGCGGAAACGCTGAATCTGCTGTTGAATCGCGTGGCGAACGGAACGGGCGAGGCCGCCGCCGTCAAGGCCGCCTTTTTGGGGCGCGTCGCCGCAAAAGAGATGACGGTTGACGGATTGACGCCGGAACAGGCGATCGAACGGCTGGCGGATATGAAAGGCGGGTGGAACGTTCCCGTTCTGGTTTCCCTGCTGAACCGCGAAGACGCCGCTCCCGCCGCCGTCGCCGCCCTGTCAAAGCTGGTGTTGGTGCATCAGGCGGTTCAAGAGGTCGCGAAGCTGAGCGAGGCCGGCAACGAACACGCGGCCGCTTTGCTGGAAAGCTGGGCGCGCGCCGAATGGTTTTCCAACCGTCCGGCGGCGCCGGAGGACGCGACGACTCTGGTCGTGTTCAAAATTCCCGATGAAATCGAGGCGTCCACCGATTTTCTGTCCCATTCCAAAGGCGGGCACACGCGCACGGACGTTCCGTTCCACGGCAAGCACTATTTTATGAACGCGGAAATGTTGGACGCGTTGAACGCGTTGAAATCGGCGCATCCCGACATTCCCGTCGCGCTGGCGGCCGACCGGATCGGGACGAGTTCGTCGCGCAAATCGGGAATGAACAACGTTGAATGGAACATCGGCGTCGAAAACGCGGACACGCGGTTCCAGCCCGACAAAAAAACGCGCGCCGTGATTTTCGCGGGTCGGGTGCTGGGTCCCATTTTCGCCAAAACGGCGCAGGACATGGGGTCGATCATCGTGCGCGTGAACACGGATGTGCTGCATACGGGCGACATCGTGCGCGCGGTGTGGCGCACGGGCGATCTGCTGGATCAAAACGGCGCGGTCGTCGCGACGTTTCCGCCGTTGACGCAGGCCGAGCTGGACGCGTTGCGCGCGGGCGGGGCGACGATGTTCCGCATGGGAAAGATTTTGACCGCCGCCGCGGCTGCCGCCTTGGGTAAAAACTACGATTTGCCCTATGCCGCGGAACGGGTCGAGGATGTCGAACGGCCGATGACGGCGGCGCAAAAGGTGATCGCCGCGGCCGCCGGATTGAAAAGCGTCCGCGCGGGGCAAACCGTCTATGCGCGCGTGGACACGGTGGCGTCGCAGGACACGACGGGCGGCATGACCGTGCAGGAGCTGCAGGGGACTTTGGCGGCGATGAAGCTGGCTGTTCCGCTGTTCCTGCAATCCCAATGCCACAACGCCGCACTGGGGTTTCGGACGCCTGCCGTCGTCGGCGCGAACGGGGCTTTGGTCGATTTCGTTAAAAAATTCGGCGGAATCGCGCTGAACATGGGGGACGGCATCATCCATTCGTGGCTGAACGAGCTGGTCGCGCCGGACACGGTCGTCGTCGGCGGGGATTCGCACACGCGCACCCCGACGGCGCTGAGCTTTCCGCTGGGGTCGGGCGGCGTCGCCGAAGCCGCCGCGACGGGGGTGACGGAAATCACCGTCCCCGAAAGCGTGCTGGTCGTTTTAAAGGGCGAGTTAAAGAAAAACATCACCGTGCGCGATCTGGTGAACTACATTCCCTACAAAGCGCAAAAGCTTTTCGGTAAAAACGTGTTCGAGGGGACGATCATCGAATTCCGGCGGATCGGCGCGCCGTTCGACATGATCGACGTTTTCAAAATGACGAACGCGTCGGCGGAACGGTCGGCGGCGGCGGCGTATTTCGAGCAAAGCCCCGAAACGGTCGCGGCCTATGTCGATTCACATTCGCTGCCGGTTGTGGAAAAGCTGATCAAAGCCGGATACGACAACAACGGCGCGTTGGAACGTCGGGCGGGTGTTTTGCGCGATTACGTCGAAAATCCGCACAAGGCGCGGGCGGACGCGGACGCGTCCTACGCCGCCGTTTTGGAAATTGATTTGGGCGAAATCGACCAGCCGTACGTCGCGTGTCCGCACACGCCCGACAACGTCAAGCCGTTGAGCGAAATCGCGGGGACGCCGGCGGGGTTCTGTTTCGTCGGATCGTGTATGTCGGGGGAAAAGGACTTCGCCGCTTTTGAACGCATTACGCGCGGATTTGAAAAGCTGGCCGTCGAAACGTGGATCGCGCCGCCGACGCGTTTGATCGAACGCGATTTGGAACGCGCGCAGGTGCTGCAGGCGTTGTCCGACCGCGGCGCGCGGATCGAAATTTCCGGCTGTTCGCTGTGCATGGGCAATCAGGAACGCGTCAAGGGCGAACGCAACGTGTTGACGACTTCGACCCGCAATTTCAAAGGGCGCATGGGCGACGAAGCGTCCGTCTATCTGGTGTCCGCCCGGTTGGCCGCCGTGGCGGCGGTCGGGGGCGCGTTTCCGACGGTTGACGAATATTTCAGGATGGTTGCGGAAAATGGTTGAGGCTTTTATTGATGTCGCTTTGCCCGAAGAGGCGGCGGGCGCGGCGTATGAAATCGTGAAAAACGAACTGATCGCCCCTTTTTCGGATTTCATCGGTGAAAAACGGGTGCGCGAACACGACTGGAGCTTGAAAGCCCGCATCCAAACCGACGGCGAAGTCGTCCGCGAAACGGTCGAAATGGCGGGCGGCGACAAAAAGGCCGTGCTGGTCAAAGGTCCGGGCGTCACGCCGACCAAGGAACAGACGCGGGAAATGCTGGCGCTGCTGGGCGACGACCGGCGGCCGGAGGATCTGAGCAAGCTGGCGACGGGGACGCCGAACGGCTATATGCGCGGGCATTGGCTGGTCAAGGGGAATTTGGAACGCTATGAAACCCCCGGCGTGGCGGGGCTGATCGAACCGGCTTTGCCCGATTACGCCGGCGCGGGAAAAATCGACGTGATGTATTTGGACGGCGGCCGCGCGAAGGACGGATTCTTTTTTATTTTGGACGCCGATTGCGACGTGCGCGTCGATTTCAACCGCAAAACGGTGCGCGAAGCCGAACGGCTGTCCGCCGGTTCCGCCGTTTACGCCAAAGTGACGCGCCGCGCCGATATCGTGTCGCTGTGCGACCGCGCGATCGAAAAGGGCGACGAAATCGTCTTTATGTCGAAATACACGGTGCGGCCGGAATTGGACGGCGAAAAAAAGAAAATCTACAACGACCGGCGCGAATTTCACGGATTGGACAGGCGCGAGGGCAATCAGGGCGACATCGTTGACGCGGCGTTCGCGCGGATGCTGACGCGGCCGGTCGAACGGGACACGACGGTTCTGGTGCCCGATCCGTCCTACGGCCCCAAGGTCGCGGCCGTGTTGAACGCGGCCTATGCTTGCGGGGTGAAAAAGCCCGTCGGCGAATTTTCCGTGTGCCGGTTTTCCGCGGGCAAAAGCGAATACGGCGGTTTGAACCAAGTCGCCGCGCAGGACGGCGAATACAGGCTGTACGTCGGCAAACGCGAAATCCGCATTCCCGTCAAGGCCGGCGATATGTTCGAGGAAATGCATTACGATTACGCCGACGCCGACCGGTACGTCAAACAGGTGTTCCGTCAGGCGGCTTTGAAACGTTACGACCGCGTCGTGTTCGCTTTCGACGAATCGGATTCCTACGACGTTCCCGTCGTCAGGGCGGCGCGCGCCGAGGCGTTGAAGCAAAAAAAGGTCGAGGGCGACGATTTCCTGATCATGAAACCCGACGCGGCGGCCGTGATGATGTTTTGCGCCCCGATGCCGGGGGGGACGTGTTACGCCTATGACAACCTGTGGGGCGACATCGTTTCCGACGCGATGGATTTGGGGGCGAGCGTCGCTTCGGTCAATTCGGTGATTTTGCTGGCGGACGGGCGCGTCTGGCCGGAAATGGGCGGGGCGGGGACGGCGCCCGATTTGCTGAATCTGGCGCGCAAAGAGGGATTTTTGCGCTACGACCCGATCCCCGTGATCGAAGGAATGGCGATCGGTTTCGCGCAGGCCGCCGCCGCGGAACCGGAAAACGCCAAGCTGAAAGCCTACGCCGACGCTTTGCACGCCGCGTGCGTCAACGTGCTGAAAAAAGGGATTGCCACGCCAGATTTGGTGTCAAAGCTGAGATCCGCGCAAAGGACGGGTGTTGACACGGCGTCCTTTGTCAAAGCGGTGAGGGTGGAATTGTTAACACTTTTGGGGTTACAACAACAGGCAGAGGATCAAAGGCGCGTTTTGCGCGAAACGATGAGGGAAATCAGATGACATCTGTCAGGTTGGAATACGGCGGCAAAACGGTCGATTTGCCCGTTCTGCGTTCGACGACGGGCGAAGAATGCATCGACATTACGGAATTGCGGGCGAAAACGGGATTGACGACGTTCGACCCCGGATTCGGCAACACCGCCGCGTGCGCCAGCAAAATCACCTATGTCAACGGGGAAAAGGGCATCCTGCGCTATCGCGGGATTCCGATCGAAACCGTCGCGGAAAAAATGACGTTCGTCGAAACGGCGTGGCTGCTGATTTACGGGCGGCTGCCGACCATGGCGGAAATGAAAGCGTTCAGCACCCGTTTGACGAACAACGAATTGCTGCATGAAGGGCTGCTGCACCATTTCGACGCTTTTCCGCCGAACGGCCAGCCGATGTCGATTTTGTCGGCCGTCGTCAATTCGCTGATCTGCTATTCGCCGGAGATTATGGACACGACGGACGAGGAAGCCATGCGCAACGCCGTCGCCGCCATTATTTCAAAGGTGCGCACGATCGCCGCCTTTTCATACCGCAAGGCGATGGGGCTGCCGTTCGTGTATCCCGATCCGGCGCGCAGCTATTGCGAAAATTTCCTGCATATGATGTTTTCCATTCCGCATCGCCCGCACCAGCCGACGCCCGAGGCGGTCAAGGCGCTGAACCTGTTTTTGATGCTGCACGCCGACCATGAGCAGAACTGTTCGACATCGACGGTGCGCATCGTCGGATCGGCGGAAACGAACCTGTTTTCATCCGTGGCGTCCGGCGTGTGCGCGCTGTGGGGCAAGCTGCACGGCGGGGCGAACGTCGCCGTGTTCGAGATGCTGTCCCGATTGGCCAAGGGCGACGAAAGCGTCGAATCGTTCGTCGAGCGCGTGAAAAACAAGCAGGCGCGCCTGATGGGGTTCGGACACCGCGTTTACAAAACGTTCGACCCGCGCGCCAGAATTTTGAAAAAGGCCGTTTTCGATTTGCTGGAAACGGAACGGGCGGACGATCCGCTGATCAACATTGCGCTGAAGCTGGAGGAAACGGCTTTGAACGACGATTATTTCAAGGAACGCCACCTGTACCCGAACGTCGATTTTTATTCCGGCATGATTTTGCGCGCGCTGCGCATTCCGCTGAATATGTACACGGTGATGTTCGCGATCGGGCGCGTCCCCGGATGGATCGCCCATTGGCGCGAAGGCAACGAGGGTGCGCGCCGTTTGGTGCGGCCGCGCCAGCTGTACCAAGGGGCGGTCGAAACGCCGTTTTTGCCGCTGGATCTGCGTCAGGACGAAGAATGGGACAATGAAAAATGACATATGAAAACCTGACCGCAAAAAAAAGCGAATTGGAAAAGGCGGCGGAGCTGCCCGCGCAGGTGCGCGACGATCTGCGAAAGGAAATCGAACTGGAAATCGCCTATGTCGGCGGGTATCTGGACGGATCAACCCTGACGCGCAAGGAAACGGCCGGCATTTTGTACGAGGACAAAGCCGTCGAACGCCATTCCCTGACCGAACACATCCGCGCTTTGAACTCGGCCAAAGTCTTTGAAATGATTTCCGAACTGGCGCCGAAGGTTAACCACCAGATTGACGACGGCGACGTTAAAAACATCCACCGGATCGTCGTGCGGAATCTGGACGACAAAAACGGCGGGATATACCGCGGTTTCGCGCTGAACTTTCCCGTCGGCGCCCATGAAATGCCCGATTCCGTCCGCGTCCAGCGCATGATGAGCGATTTCGGAATGTGGCTGTTCACCGCGCGCACGCTGCATCCGGTCGCGTTGGGGGCGGAAGCGCACCTGCGGTTGATGACGATCATGCCGTTCGGCACGGGAAACGCGGAAACGGCGCGGTTTTTGATGAACCTGATCCTGATGCGTCACGGGTATCCGCCCGCTTTGTTTTCCCGCCGCGAAAAAAAGGAATACTGGGAAACGCTGGAAAAGGCGATTTTTAAAAACGACCGCGAAGATTACGACAAGCTGGTCGGCCGCGCCGTCGCCAGATCGCTGGATCAGCACATTCGGGCGACGCGGAACCACGCGGTGCAGGAAACGGAACACGACCCGTATTTCATGCGCATCGGCCAGCTGGCCAAGGAATCGGGCGAACGCGTGTCAACCCTGCGCTATTGGACGGGAATGGGATTGTTGGAAACCGCGGGCAAAACGTCGGCGGACTACACGCTGTATTCGTCCGACATCCTGCCCAAGATCAAACGGTTGAAAGAATTGAAGGCGCAGCGTTTCACTTTGGACGAGATCCGCGCCAAAATGCGGGAAGAATAAGATGAAAAACGAAGACTATGCCGTTTTGGAACGCCGGTTCGAGGAAGTCGGCCGGACGGGGTATGTTTACGCCTTGATCGGGTGGGACGCGCGCGTCTGCGCCCCAGAAAAAGCGTCTGAGGAACAAGGCGAAATGATGGCCGGTCTGGTGCGGCGTCAGCACGAAATCATGACGCGCGACGATTGGGGCGGCCTGTTCGACCGTTTGAAAACGGCGGACGATTTGGACGATTGGCAGCGGGCGAACGTGCGCGAAGCCGAACGCGAATGGATTTATGAAACCGCTCTGCCCGACGATTTGTGCGCGCGCAGCGCCGTCGCGTCCAACCGCGGGCAGGCCGTGTGGGCGAAAGCCAAGGCCGAAAACGATTTCAAGGCGTTCGCCCCGTGTTTGAAAGAGCTGGTCGCCATCGCGCGGGAAACGGCCGCCTGTCTGGCGCAAAAAACGGGCGCGGCCGGTTACGACGCTTTGCTGGATACGTTCCAGCCGGGGATGAACGTCCGGAAATTGGACGAGATGTTCGCCGAGCTTAAATCCTTTCTGCCCGACTTTGTCGAAAACGCGCGTTTGCGCGGAAAACGGCCGCCCGAACCGTTTGAAAAAACGTATTCCGCCACGGAACAGACGGCGTTTTGCGAACGGCTGATGCAGACGATGGGATTCGATTTTTCCCGCGGGCGGCTGGATATGCGCGATTCCGCTTTTCAAACCAGCTGCGGGCGCGACGATATGCGCGTCGTCGGGCGGTTGAACGAATCCGATCCCCTGCGCGCCGCGGCGGCCGTCATGCACGAAACGGGGCACGCTTTGTACGAACAGGGATTGCCCCGCGAACATATGTTCCAGCCCGTCGGAAAGCCGCGCGGCATGGCGGCGCACGAAAGCCAATCCCTGCTGATGGCGTGCGCGGTGCTGCAAAACGACGCTTTCCTGCGTTGGCTGTCGGGCGAAATGACGCGCTTTTACAACACGGACGAATGTTCTTTCGACCGGCTGAAAGCGCGGCTGCGCCGTGTCGAACCGTCGCTGATCCGCATTGACGCCGACGACGCGACCTATCCTTTGCACATCATTTTGCGCTACGAACTGGAAAAGGAATTGATCCGCGGCGGGTTGGAGGTCGATGACCTGCCCGAAGCGTGGAACGTCAAAATGCGCGAATATCTGGGCGTCGTTCCGCAAACGGACGCCGAAGGGTGTTTGCAGGACATCCATTGGGCAAGCGGCAGTTTCGGCTATTTTCCCGACTATACGGTCGGCGCCGTCGCGGCCGCGCAGTTTTTCGACGCCGCGCGCAAAGCCGTTCCCGATTTGGACGGCCGGCTGGGGGCGGGGGATTTTTCGGCGTTAAAGGAATGGCTGAACAAAAACGTTCACGCCTGCGCGTCGAAATACGGGTTTGACGAACTGATCCGCCGCGCGACCGGCGAGGATTTGTCCGTCCGCGCGTTCAAAAACGCCCTGTCGGAACGTTACGGCGCGTGACGCGGCGGCCGGAAACACTTTTTTGTTTCTTTTAAAGCGGATTCAAGGTAAAACAAAGACAAGTTTCCTTTAACCGAAGAATGGTTTGAAATGACAAAAAACGCCGCATCGGGGCTGCTGCCCGTAGGAATGTCGGATATGCTGCCGCCTTTCGCCGCCGCGGAGGCCGAAGCGGCCGCGCGGGTCGTCGCCGTGTTCGACGCCTGCGGGTATCAGCGCGTGACCCCGCCTTTGCTGGAATTTGAAGAAACGCTGGTCGGTAACGACGACGGTCTGTCCGGCCGGACGTTCCGCGTCACGGACGCCGTTTCGGGAAAAATCATGGGCGTGCGCGCCGATATGACGCCGCAAATCGGACGGATCGCCGCCACGCGGCTGAAAAACGAACCCAGACCTTTGCGGCTGGCCTACGCCGGTTACGTCGTGCGGACGTTTCCCGACCGGCTTCATTCCGCGCGGCAGGTGCTGCAGGTCGGCGCGGAGCTGATCGGCGCCGATTGCGCGAAAGCGGACGCCGAAATCGTTTTGACGGCGGCGGAGGCTTTGGAACGGCTGGGGGTGGAATCGTTCGTGTTCGATTTGAACCTGCCGACGTTGTTTCCGGCGTTGTGCGCGGCGTGCGGCATTGCCGGCGACGACCGCGAAAAATTGACGGAAGTCTTGAATCAAAAGGATTTTTCCGCCGCGCTGGCCATTTTGGACACGCTGGGGAAAAAGGCGCGGGATCAAAGGTCTGTTTTCGAGGCTTTGTTTCAGGCGTTCGGGGAAAGCGGCCGCGCGCTGGACATTCTGCGCCCCCTGCCGCTGCCGGACGAAGCCGCCGCCGAACGCGCCCGTCTGGTCGAGGTTGTTTCCCTGCTGAACGCGGAAAAGCCCGATTTGAACCTGACGGTTGACGTGTTGGAAAACCGCGGGTTTGAATACCACCGCGGCGTCGGATTTTCGATCTTTTCCAGCCGGAGCGACCGCGAATTGGGGCGCGGCGGGCGGTACATCGCGGGAACGAACGTCGGGGCGTGCGAACCCGCGGCGGGCGTAACGCTGTTCATGGCCGACATTCTGGATGTTCACAATCCCGATCAAAATCGGGAAAGGGTTTATGTGCCTTGCGGCGTTCCGTTCGCCGAAGCGGCGAAGCTGCGCGCGCAAGGGTTCGCGACCGTTTGCGGATTAAGGGCGGGCGGCGGCGAAGAAGAGGCGCGGCGGCTGGGATGCGGCCGCATTTACACAGGCGGTCGGGTACAACCGCTGCAGTTAACAAGGAGCTGATAATATGACCAATATCGTAATCATCGGGGCGCAGTGGGGCGACGAAGGCAAAGGCAAAATCGTCGATCTGATGAGCGAAAAAGCCGATGTCGTCGTCCGTTTCCAAGGCGGCAACAACGCCGGCCACACGTTGGTGGTGGACGGCGTGACGTACAAGCTGTCGCTGCTGCCGTCTGGCATCGTGCGCAAAAAGCTGTCCGTCGTCGGCAACGGCGTCGTGGTCGATCCGTGGGCTTTGCGCGATGAAATCGCCCGCGTCGCGGCGTTGGGAACGCAGGTCACGCCCGACGTTTTGAAAGTGTCCGATCAGGCGACCCTGATCCTGCCCCTGCACCGCGAATTGGATCATATGAGCGAAGAAGCCGCCGGCAAAGGCAAAATCGGAACGACCGGCCGCGGCATCGGTCCCGCTTATCAGGACAAGGTCGGCCGCCGCGCCATCCGCGTCGGCGATTTGGCCGAAAAGGAAACGCTGGAAGCCAAAGTGGATAACCTGCTGCTGTTCCACAACGCTTTGCGCAAAGGGTGGGGACAGCCCGAAGTGGACAAGGCCGAATTGATGAAACAGCTGGACGAAATCGCCGGTTTCATCCTGCCGTTCGCCGTTCCCGCGTGGAAAATCCTGTCCGAACAGCTGAAACAGGGTAAAAACCTGTTGTTTGAAGGTGCGCAGGCCACGATGCTGGACAACGATTTCGGCACTTATCCGTTCGTGACATCATCCAACACCATCGCGGGACAGGCGGCTGTCGGCGCGGGCGTGGGCATGAAAGAGATTGATAAAGTCGTAGGCGTTGTCAAAGCGTACACGACGCGCGTCGGCGCGGGGCCGTTCCCGACCGAACTGTTCAATGCCGATGGCGACCGCATTCGTGAAGTCGGCCGCGAATTCGGAACGGTGACGGGGCGTCCGCGCCGTTGCGGGTGGTTCGATGCCGTTTTGGTGCGTCAGGCGGTTGCGGTCAACGGTGTGCAAAATCTGGCCGTGATGAAGTTGGACATTCTGGATCAGTTCGATGAAATCAAGGTTTGTGTCGGCTACGAACTCAATGGCGAAAAGCTGGACTATTTCCCGATGCAGATGAACGCGCAGGCGTCCGTCAAGCCGGTGTACGAAACGCTGGCGGGGTGGAAATCATCGACGTTCGGCATCCGCGAATACGACAAGCTGCCCGAAAACGCCAAAAAATACATCGCCCGTCTGGAGGAATTGGTCGGCGTCAAGGTCGGCATGATCTCCACCAGTCCGGAACGCGAAGACACGATCATCCGCATTGATCCGTATCGGGATTGATAAAAAACTTTATATTTGCCGAAAAATCGTGTAAATTGACAGGGTTGGGCAGAACGCCCGACCCTGTTTCATTTTTTTGACGCCCAGAAGGATACGATGACAGAAAAAGAAGATTCCCAACAGCCGGATCAGGCCGCCGTCCCGTCGGGCGCGTTCGCGTCGCGAAAGGGCGTGACCGCCCTTGTCAAAGGGAAATACCGCGTTTACGCCGATCTGCCCCTGCCGGTGTTGGATATGCCGCACGCCAAGGCGTTTCAGGCCGAAGAGATGTCTTCGCCCGATCGCAAGATTTTCGCACTGGTCTGCGATCCCGAAATGCCGATCAGAAAGGATCATATCAAAACCAGAATCGGCGTGAAAATGGAAGGTGTCCTGCCGTTGGCGGAGGCCGGCGTCGCATTGTGGCCGCCGATCGGGCGCAAAACGATGATCCTGCTGTACGAAATGCCGTTGGGCGGCCGCGTCGTGTATTCCAAAAACTATGGCAAGCTGCTGCCGGAGGAAGAGGCGGAAAAAATCACCCGCTGGATCCGTCCGCTGCTGATGGGGATCAACAACCTGTCCATGCGCGGGTTGACGCACAGGGAGATCCGGCCGGACAACCTGTTCTTTTTGGACGCGGAAAAAACCAAAGTCGTTTGGGGGGACTGCATTTCATGTCCGCCCGCGTTCGACCAGCCGTCCGTATATGAAACGATCGAATCGTCGATGTGTTCGCCGGCCGGCCGCGGCAACGGGATGACATCGGACGATATGTATGCGTTCGGGGCGACGCTGATCAGTTTGGAGCTGGGGTACAATCCGGTCGAAAGCCTGTCGCCCGAAGAATTGCTGGAATTGAAAATCCACAAGGGGTCTTACGCCTCTTTGATCGGGGAAAGCCGCGTTTCGCTGGCCTTGATCGAATTGTTGCGCGGTTTGCTGGCGGACAACATCACGCAAAGATGGGATGTTTCGTCGGCGCAGCTGTGGGCGGACGGGCGGCGTTTGACGCCGGTGCAGGCTAAAACGGTCAAGGCGTCCCAGCGGCCGTTTTTGTTCAATAATGTCGAATATTATTCCTATCGCACATTGGCTTACGCCTTTTGCAAAAACTGGGATACGGCCGCCGAGGCCATCCGTTCCGAAAAGTTGCAGGCGTGGCTGATCCGCGGGTTTGAGGACAAAGACACCGCCGGCGCGATCGAAAAATCGGTGGATATGGCTTTGGTGCGTTTTTCAACCAAGGAAAAGCAGGACGATTTCCTGATCGCCCGAGTGTGTATGATCCTTGACCCGACCGCGCCGTTGCGGGTGCGCGACTGCGCGTTCAAACCCGATGCCGTCGGCCAGATGCTGGCGGTGTACGCCAACGATGAAAAAATGCTGAAAACGCTGATCGGGCTGATCGCTACGGGATATGTGGAAAGCTGGTACGTCCTGCATCGCGACAGGGTGGCGGAACAGCAGGTCAAAAGTATGCAGATGGTTCTGCAGAAACCCGAACTGGGAATGGGCATTGAACGGTTGATGTACGATTTGAACGAAGGGCTGCCGTGCCAAAGCCCGCTGATCGTCAGGGATTACGTCGATGAAATCAGCAGTTTGCTGCCCGCGTTGGAGGGCGTCGCTAAACGCAACAGCAACATGAACCCGATCGACCGGCACATCGTCGCTTTTATCGCGGTGAAATTCGGGACGAAAGTGTCCGATCAGATCGCCATGCTGAATTCGCCGAAAGAAAGCGTTTCAACACAGGGGATGTTGCATATCTTTTCGGCTTTGCAACGCACGTTCGGCCCTGAAAAGCTTTATTCATTCTGTGCGTGGATCGGCGGGATGCTGACGCCCATCATCAACGGGTACCACAGTTTGGAAAAACGCCGGCAGTTGGAAAAAAATATGCCGAAGCTGGTGCGTAAGGGCAGTTTGCCGGAGATATTGGCCGCTTTGGACGACCGGCAGGAACGTTTGCTGGATATGAGTTATTTTGAACAGGCCAAAAAAGAATACGCCAAACTGTCCGAGGAAATCGAATTTTTGGACGGCAATCGCGAAAAACGCGAGGAAGAGGGGCTCTATCTGGGGCGGCAGGTCGCGGCGACGGTTTCGTTCGGCGTGGCGGTTTTGACGATGTTTCTGTTGCTGTTGACGCAGTTTTTAAGGGGATAGGCCATGGTCAAAAGGGAAACGGCAGTCGCCGGAAAAATCAAAAAACGCAAGGGGCGGTTCAGTTCTTTCATGTCGCTGTCCCTGTCCTTTATGGTTTTATTCCCGATGTTGCTGTTGATGCTGCCGACGGTCGTGTTTATGTTTTTAAGTATGTTGCCGACTTTGATCGCGCTTGTGGTTGATGCCGGTTCCAAGGCAAAGGCGAAATACAAATGGCTGTGCATCGGCGGCGTGAATTTTGCGGGCGCGCTACCGTTCCTGTTCAAACTCTGGTTCGGCAGCAACACATTGGATGGCGCGATTGACCTGTTTATCAACGGCGTCGCTTTTATTATCATCTATCTGACCGCGGCGGTCGGGTGGGTGTTCTACCGCTGCATTCCTCCCGTCGTTTTGAATTGCGTTGAGATGTCGGATCAACGCCGTGTCGTATATTTGCGCGAGTTGCAGGCGAAGCTGATCGCAAAATGGGGTGAAGAGGTCGCCGAGGGCGTCGAAATCAAAACGCCGCAGTTTCCCGCCGCCGTCGCCAGAAAGCCCGCCGCGCCGGACGCCGTTAAAACGCCGGCGGACTGATTGATTTCTTTTCTCTGCGCCACGCCAGCGGCAACAGAAGTACGAAAACGGTCATATATTCCAAACGTCCCAGCATCATATCGCCGGCCAGCAGCCATTTCGCGGCGTCCGGCAGGTTGTAAAATCCGCCCGACGATCCGACAACGGAACCGAACGCGACCCCCGTGTTGCCCAATCCCTGCAAAGCGGCGCTGATCGCTGTGGTGAAATCCAGTCCGATCAGCGACAAAGCCAGAACTGACACCAGAAAACACAGCAGAAAAATCACCATGAACACAAACACGCCCGATGAAATTTCTTCGGTCAGCGGTTTGCCGTTGTATTTCGCGATGAATATGCCGTGCGGCAGAATCTTGCGGCGCAAATACTGCATGGATGCCAGATACATGATGTTAAAACGGAAAATCTTGATCCCGCCCGATGTTGATCCGCTGCACGCGCCGATCGGCAACAGAAACGTGAAAAACATGACGGCAAAATTCCCCCAGCTTTCGATGTCGCTGTTTAAAAAACCGGACGAAGTGACGATGGAAATGAAGCTGAACGCCGCATAGCGCAGGCTGTCGATCAAGGGAGTCTGACGCGTCATCATCAGATACAGCGTCAGAATGAATGTGCCGGTCAGGAAAAAATAGACGTATGTCCAGATTTGCAGATCATCGCGCACATAACGGGCGTTGCGTTTGAACAGAAAATACGAAACCAGCAGGGGCATTCCGCACACGAACATGAAAAACGTCAAAATCCATTGGGACGCAACGGGCAGTTCCGTCGCGGACGACGCGCGCGGGGCGAATCCGCCCGTCGGAATGGTCGCCATACTGTACGCCGCGGATTCAAACGCGTTTAATCCGGAAACGTACAGTGCCGCCGCGCACAAAACGGTCAGCAGCGTATATACGATCATGATCGTTTTGATGATTTGCGATGTTTTCGGCATAGTCTTGTCCGATTTGTCGGACGATTCCGTTGCGTACAGTTGCATTCCGCCGATCCGCAGCAAAGGCAGGATGCCCAGCGCGATGACGATAATTCCGACGCCGCCGAACCATTGCAGCATCGCCCGCCACAGCAATATGCCCTTTGGCGCGGCGGACAGGTCTTTGATCACCGTCGCGCCCGTGGTCGTCAGGCCGGACATGGCTTCAAAAAAGGAATCCGTGTATCCCAGCGGGGCGGGGGAAAAGAAAAAGGGCAGGGCGGAAAACGCGCAGACCAGCAGCCACACCAGCGACGTGGTCAAATACATTTCGCGCACGGTCAGCTTTTCATACTTGTCGTAAAACGTCGCGACGAACAGCGCGCCGAAAAACGACGTGACGCCGGCCGCCTGCCAAAACGCGCGCGCCGAAACGCCGTCGCCGGCGGAATGATCCACGATCGCCGGAATGATCATGGTCAATCCGAACACGATCAGAATGCATCCCGACACGAAAAAGGTGATGCCCGCCCGCATGGAAACCCCTTACAGCGGCGCGCAGGCCGCGGCCAGCCATTCGGCCGTCTGCGGATCGACCAGCGGTGAAATGATGCGGCGGATGCGGGCGTGATACCCGTCCAGCCACGCTTTTTCACGCGGGGTCAGCTGCGTTTTGTCGATCAGCCGCCGGTCGAACGGGGCGAGGCTGAGCGTCGAAAGCCCCAGCGTTTTCATTTCCGACCCTTCGGTCGGGGGCAGGGGTTCGACCATGACGACGTTTTCCAAACGGATGCCGAACGCGTCGGGTTTGTAATACCCCGGTTCGTTGGAAATCAGCATCCCCGGCATCAGCGCGATCCGGCCGCCGCCGCGCGAAATCCGCTGCGGCCCTTCGTGCACCGACAGATAGCTGCCGACGCCGTGCCCCGTCCCGTGGGCGAAATCGACGCCGTCGCGCCACAAAAACTGGCGCGCCAGAATGTCCAGCTGCGATCCGGTCGTCCCTTCGGGAAAGGCGATCGTCGCGATGGCGATGTGGCCTTTTAAAACTTGCGTGAACCGTTTCTTTTCCAATGCGGAAACGTTGCCGACGGCGACCGTGCGCGTGATGTCCGTCGTGCCGTCCAGATACTGCGCCCCCGTGTCGATCAAAAACATCGCGTCGCGCCGGATCGGGGAATCGTTTTTGCCGCCCGTGTGATAGTGGATGTAGGCGGCGTTTTTGCCCGACGCCGCGATGGTCGCGAAGCTTTCGCCGCGGTACAGCGGGTTGTCCTGACGGAATTCGTCGATTTTGCGCACGGCGTCCGTTTCGGTCAGCCGGCCGGTCGGTGCTTCTTTGTCGAACCAGCACAGGAAACGGCACATGGCGATGCCGTCTTTGACATGGGCGTTGACCGCGCCGTCGCGTTCCGTGATGTTTTTGCAGGCTTTGCGGATCAGGCACGGGTCTTCCTTGGCGTGGACGGTCGCCCCCGCGGCGGACAGGCGTTCGTAAATCCACGCGGGCGACAAGGCCATGTCCAGCTGGACGCGCGCCTTTTGTATGCCCAAAGCGTCCAGCGTGACGCCCAGCAGGTCGGGCGATTTTGTTTCCACCAGCTTGCTGAGGTGCGGGCGCAGGTCGTCCGTGATTTTCGCCGGATCGACGAACCAGTCCAGCGCGCCGTTTTTATACAGGACGGCAAACGATTGAACAACCGGAATGAACGGAATGTCGCGGCCGCGCACGTTCAGCAGCCACGCGATGGATTCGGGCGCCGTCAAAACCAGCGCGTCGTCCTGATCGACGCCCAGCGCCGCCGTCACGTCCGCGATTTTGGCCGTGCTGTCCGCTCCGGTGTATTTTTCGGGCAGGAAAACGGCTCTGTCCGGCGTCGAAACCGGCCTGTCCGTCCACATCGCGTCGATCGGGTTATAGGGCAGGGGAACGATTTTCGCGCCGTTTTTCGCGCAGGCGGCCGCCAGTTTCCTGACCTCGTCCGGCGTGTGCAGCCACGAATCGTACCCGATGCGCGCCCCGTTCGGCAAAGCGGCGAACAGCCAGTCCCCCGCGCGGGCGTCGGGCGTTTGGATCACGGTGATTTTCTTTTCGTCCGTTTCCTTTTGCGCCTGCAGGGTATAGCGGCCGTCCACGAACAGGAAAGCGCGATCCAGCAGAACGACGGCTTCGCCGGCCGATCCTGAAAATCCCGTCAGCCATTCCAGCCGCCGCGCGTTTGCGGCGACGTATTCGCCTTGGTATTCGTCGGCCGTCGGAACCAGCAGTCCGAAAAAGCCGTTTGTCAGCATCCATTCCCTCAGGGCGGTCAGTTTGTCCATGGTTGTTTCCTTTTGTTATCGGCCGACGATCAGCGTGCTCCAGCCTTCCAAACGATAGCGTTTTTTCAAATTCAGCCCGACGCGGCGGTGCGCGTCCAGAACCCACGCTTCCTGACGGTACAGCATCCCCGACAGAACCGCCAGCCCGTCGGGGGCGAGGACGGAAGCCAGATCCTTGGCCATCAGGGTCAGCGGACGCGCCAGAATGTTGGAAAACACCAGATCATAGGGTGCTTTCGACCGGATGATCAGCGGTTTGTACCCGTTGCCGGCATAGGCGGTGATATAGCGCGACAGGTGGTTGTTCTTCGCGTTTTCCTTTGTCACGCGGACGGATTCGGGGTCGATGTCCGCTGCGACGATGTTTGTCCGGAACGTCAGCGCCGCCGCCAAGCTCAGAATGCCGGAACCGCATCCCATGTCCAAAATCTTGCGCGGGCGTTTGAAACGCGAAATCTCCTCCATCGCCATCAGGCATCCTTTGGTCGTGAAGTGTTCGCCCGACCCGAACGCCGTCGCCGCGTCGATTTTCAAGGACAGCTTTGTTTTCGGCGGCGGTTCTTTGATATGGGAACCGTAGATGTAATACCGGCCGACCGACACGGGGGTGAAGCTGATCAAGCTTTCGCGCAGCCAATCCCTTTGCGCCAGCTCGGTCAGCTGATACGCGGGCAGTTTGACGCCCGCCGCCGTCGCCGCCAAAGAAAGCGACGCGGCCAGCAGCGCTTCGTCGGGGCGGTTTTCAAAAATGGCGTCCAGTTTCCATTTCCCCTTGTCCGCGCCGGTTTCGATTTCCGACGCCAGCAGCGCCGTGTCGCCCCCGTCCAGCGCGCGTTCAAAAAAGGGAACCGCGTCGGCGGGAAGTGTGAATGAAATTTGCCAGTTGCTTGCGGGTTGAGTGTCCATTACGCTTTGTCCAAATAGTCAGCCATGATTTTTTTCGTTGTGCCGTCCTCGAACACGACCTCGGTCGAACTGCCGTTGGCGGCGATGACTTGTCCGTATCCGTACCGTTCGTGGTAAACCGCCGTTCCGACGGGAAAGACGGGTTTGTTCACGGCGCCGAAACAGGACGTCCTTTTTTCCTTTTTATAAAAATAACCGCTGTTTGTATAGTCTTTGTTGTATCCGCCGTACCGGCTTTTCCGGTTATAGCCGTCATAATCGTCGTCAACCGCGTCGTAACCGTCGAACCCGAAACGGCCGGAACCGGACGAACGGCCGTATCCGCCCGCGTTCCCGTAGCCGTAAGAATCGCCGTATCCGTTTGAAATCGTTGTAATTTCCTTGTTTTCATTCGGAATTTCGTCGATAAAGCGGGACGGCAGGTTGTTTTGATACGATCCATACATAAACCGCGATCCGGCAAAGCTGATATAGACGCGTTTGCGCGCGCGCGTGATGCCGACGTAAGCCAGCCGGCGTTCCTCTTCCAACGCTTTGCCGCCGTTTTCGTCCAGCGATTTTTTGTTGGGAAAGATTCCCTCTTCCCACCCCGGCAGGAAAACCGTGTCGAATTCCAACCCTTTGGCGGCGTGCAGGGTCATGACGGAAATGTGTTCGCCCGTCAATGCCGTCGCGTCGTTGTCCATGACCAGACTGACGTATTCCAGATACTGGTCGAAATTTTCGTATTTCGTTTTGAATTCGCCGGTCAGTTCCTGCAGGTTTTCGATCCTGCCTTGCGATTCGGGCGTTTTGTCCGCGCGGCGCATATCCATATACCCGCTTTGTTCCAGCATCAGCCGCAGCATTTCGTCGCAAGGGGTGTCCGCCGATTTCGCCCGCCATTCGTCGTAAAGGGCGAACAGCTTTTCCAGCCCCGTTTTCGCCGTGCCGCGAATCGCGTTCCGCGCCAGCAGCTCTTCGGCGGATTCGTACAGGGACAGCCGGTGTTCGCGCGCGTATTCCCGCAGGTTCTGCAACGCCGTGTCGCCGACGCCGCGCCGCGGTTTGTTCACGACGCGGGTGAACGCCATATCGTCCTTTTTCTGTCCCAGCAGGCGGATGTAGGCTGTCGCGTCGCGGATTTCCTCGCGTTCGTAAAAACGCATCCCGCCGATGACCTTGTACGATATGCCGTATTGCAGCAGGTTGTCTTCGATCGCGCGCATTTGCGCCGTCGCGCGCACCAAAACCGCCATGTTCGACAACGACGTGCCGCGCCGCTGTTCGCGTTCGATCCGGTCGCAGATTTTTTCCGCTTCGTCGTCGCCGTTCCAAACGCCCGTGACGCTGATCTTTTCCCCCATGTCCGATTCACGGCCGGGGGCGGGGTGCAAAGTTTTGCCCAGCCGGTCGCGGTTGTGCGCGATCAATCCGGACGCGCCCGCCAGAATGTGCGCCGTCGAACGGTAATTGCTTTCCAGCCGGATGACGGCGGCGTTCGGGAAATCCTGTTCAAAGCGCAGAATGTTGCCGATTTCCGCGCCGCGCCACGAATAAATCGACTGGTCGTCGTCCCCGACGCAGCAAATGTTGTTGTGTCCCGCCGCCAACAGGCGCAGCCACAGGTACTGCGCGACGTTGGTGTCCTGATATTCGTCCACCAGAATGTATTTGAACTGCTGGCGCAGGGCTTTCAGCACTTCGGGATGCGCGTTGAACAGTTCCAGACAGTACAGCAGCAGATCGCCGAAATCGACGGCGTTCATCGTTTTCAGCCGTTCCTGATACATCGCGTACAGCCGTTTGACCAGCGGCGACGTGCCGAACGGGGCTTGTTCGGTTTTGTCAAACGAAATCCCCTGATCCTTCAGCCGCTGAATCTGGTTCAAAACCGACAGGGGCGGCGTGTTTTTCAAATCGACGCGTTCGTCGGCCATAATCTGTTTCAGCAGCCGTTCCTGATCCGACGCGTCCAAAACCGTAAAGCCCGACGACAGCCCGACCTTTTCCGGATGGTTGCGCAATATCCGCAGCCCGATGCGGTGGAACGTCCCCAGCCACAGGCGGTTGGCGTCTTCGCCGATCATGGCGGCCAGCCTGTCCTGCATTTCATTGGCGGCTTTGTTCGTGAACGTGACGGCCAGACATTGGAACGGCAGGGCTTTGCCCGTTTGAATGATATAGGCCAGACGCGCGGTCAGCACCGTCGTTTTTCCCGTTCCCGCCCCCGACAAAACCAAAACGGGGCCGTCGGTCGTTTCGACGGCTTGGCGTTGTTCGGGGTTCAGGCGGCTGAAATCAAAATCGGATTGAGTCATTTTCGGTTCGCTTCCTTTCCTGTCGTTTTTGTACCCTGAAACCGTCGGTGGTTGCAAGAACAAAAACGGTACGGCGGCGAAATGAAAAACCGGCGGCACAAACAGCCGCCGGCGTATGGAATATCAAGGGAAATCAGCGGGTCAGGCCTTTCAGGAATTTGGCGATTTTGCCGATGTTCACCTTGCGGCCGTTCTTTCCCTGAATGTTGATGCCCGTGCGGTCAACGGACACGGTCACGTTCGATTGCGCCGCGTTGCCCGAGCTGATCCGGATTTCGTTTTTGTCGCGCGAAACGGTAACCGTCCGGCCGGATTCCGATGTTCTGGACACCTTGACGGATTCCTGACGCGTGTCATAGTCAACCGTCGTGCGGCCGCCGTTTTGTCCGGCGCGCGCGATGCGTCCCTGCAATCCGACTTTGCCGTCGCGGGTGGCGGTGACTTCTTGGAAAGAGTCGCCTTTCTGGTGCATGACGGTCGCGCCGGAATGGTTCGTGTTGACGGCGGTATGCGACCCGTCGGCATGGTGGATGTCGCCGTGGGCGGTTTGCGCGCCGGCGTCAAATCCGGCGTTGCGGATTTCGTTGTTGCCGACTTTGATGCGTTCGGCCGTTCCTTTGACGTTGAAGCCGTCGGAACCG
>CACYSU010000011.1 GCA_902777205.1 uncultured Rhodospirillales bacterium
GCGCGATCACCCGTTGGGCGGAAAAGTTGAAAGCCGCCGGAAAACCGATGACGGAGAATCCGGACAAGCTGAACGTCAGAACAGCGTACGGCGTAACGACAAACAAGGAGCGCGGCGGTTTCGCGGGAATGATGTTCAAGGCGAAAACGAAACTGCTGTCCGTTGTCAACAAATACAAAATCGGTCGGGACAAAAATTCACTGGGGGCTAAAAAATCCTATCGCGACGGCGGATTCGCGGTGCTGGCTTTGACGGCCGATGAACAAGGTCTGCCCGCCGCGCAGATCGGATTTTCGGCGGACGGCGCGTCCAAGGAATTTGAAGCCGTTAAAAGGCTGGGTCAAAAAGAAACGGACAAACGCACCGAAACCGCGCAGAAAATGTTCGGCATTCTGATGAAACAACCCGTTTTCCGGCGTCAAGTCGAGGAAATGCATAAAAACGGCGTTGAAATCAACCTGAGTTTCAGCGACGCCGTGCGGCAGCCGCGGACGATTCAGGGCAACACGATTTTGCTGAATCCGAATCAAAAACCCCAACAGCTGGCGGATCAGTTCATCCGTCAATTCGTCCCCGTCGTGCGCGAAGGGATAGCGTCAAAACAGGCCGCGCCGCAGCAGACCGAAGCCGAAGCGGCCGCGCCCAAGGCTGCCGAAAAGCAGCCTGAAAAGCAATTCGCGCCCAAAGCGACCGAATTGGCGCCGAAAGCGGCCGAACCCAAGCAGGAAATCAACGGCGAAGCGTTGCTGAAAATAGTGGATCAGCTGGCGTTCCGCACATCGAAATCCAATCAGTCGGACACCTACTACAAACCGACGCCCGTTGAAACGAAGCTGATTGACGCGATGGCGAAATATTCCAAAGACATACTGAAATCGGCGGGTATCGACGCCCGTTCGGCGCAGGCGAAACCGTTCCGCGCGAAATGTTTGGCGGAATGGGCGCAATCGCCGCAGGGCAAATCGGGCGTGACGAAGCTGATGCAGGCGTACGGGAATATGAAAGCGTTTGAAAAACCGCGGGAAAAACAGTCGCTGATGCAAACGCTGAAAGCGCAGCCGCACGAACCGATTGATCAGGGATACAGCCTGATGAGCGCGCTGAACAAACAGCAGGTGAAAAACAACGCCGCCAAAGCGGTGCAAACGGCGCAGGCCGCCAGATCAACGACACAGCGGTGACGGGACGGTCGATTGACGGATAAAAAGGGTTACTACGCCGTTTTACACCTTGACGAAACCGCGGGGGAACAGGAAATCAAATCCGCTTTCCGCCGCGAAGCCAAGCTGTTTCATCCCGATACGAATCCCGATCCGGCGGCGGCGGAAACCTATTTGAAAATCAACGAAGCCTATCGGGTGTTGATCGACCCCGACGCCCGCAAAGCCTATGACAACACGTTCGACGCCGCGGCGGGTTTTGCGCCGTGCTGCCGGTGCGGGCGGCGCGCCAAACAGCCGCGTTACGTCCTGTTCGACGAATCCGGCGTTTTGCGCGGGGGCGTGTTTTGCCGCGACTGCGCGTCGAAACAACAGTTTCAATCGGCGATGCAGGCTTGGAAAAGGATTTTCACCGCCCCTATGCAAAGCTGGCGCGCGTTGAAATCCGACCGCGCTTTCAAAAATATGCCGGCCGACCGCAACTATGCGGTTTTAATGCAAAACGCCGCCGCGTTTCATCAGCAGCGGCGCGACGATCTGGCGCGGTCGCTGGCGGAACAAGCGCGAAAATTCGCGGCGGAACCTGCCGAACGCGTCAAAATCAACGTGTTTTTAAACGCCCTGCCCGAAACGCCGCGCCGTCCGGAACCCGATGTCTGGCGCATCCGGAAAACGGACACTTTGCGGGTCTATCTGCCGCTGTTCATCGCGTTGACCGCCGCCGCCGCCGCGGCCGTCACGCCGCGGCTGCACGCGTTGATCCGTCCGCGTCCGGCCGTAATCAGCGACTACAAACCATCGGCCGTCATTCCGGTGAAATTCGATTTGATGAACGACAGCCAGCTGTACCACACCGTCGCGGCGCAAACGCGGGCGTACCAAGCCCCCGACACGGCCAGCGGCGTATTGGAAAACCTGCCGGAACAAACGACGGTGCGCGTCACGGGATACATCCCCGAAACCGATTGGGTGCAGGCGATGACGCCGCAAGGGCTGGTCGTGTTTTTGAAGCTGAACGCCCTGCGCAAAGGCGTCGGCGCGTCGCCCCTGCCCTACCGTTCAAAAATCACGCGGCCGAAAGATTAACTTTGCGCCGTTTCGTCGGCGAACGCCTTGATATCCTTGGCGATTTGATCCTGCGCGGGCAGGTCTTCGGAATGATAGCGCAAAATGTTGACGCCGGCGTTTTTCAGCATTTTTTCACGGCGCAGGTGGCGTTTTTGTTCGTTCGCCCCCTCCAATTCCACGACGCAGACGATGTTCAGCGCCTGATTGCAAATCACGAAATCGACGCGTTTCAAATTGAACGGCGCCCAAATGTCCCAATGGTTTGTTTCAATCAGCGCGCGCATCGACACGTGCGGGAAAACGCGGCATCCGTCGGGAACCGACCGGCTCAGGACGGAATAAAAGCTTTCCTCGGCCTTGTTCATAATCTTTTTGGGGCGGTAGTATTTGCTGATGATGTCACGCTGTTTGTCGGACAGCCACGCCAGCACGCACAAAACGATGTACCCGATCACCAACAGGGCGATGATGCCGCCGACCAGATAAAGCCCGTTGGCGAACAGCAGTTTTTTCACCAAAGCAGTCAATGTGGTATCCATGGCGACCTCCCCGTTTGATTATCCCGATACATCCATTCTACCCGCTGCGGATAAAAAAGTACAGGATAAACAAAGCGTTAGGTCAACCGTAGTTTTTCCGCACGAAATCGCGCAAAACGGGTATGGCGCGCCGGACGGTTTCCGTGTCGCGGCAAAACGACACGCGGAAATGCCCCGCGCATCCGAAACTGTCCCCCGGAACGAAAATCAGGTTGGCGTACTTTGCCTTGTCGCAAAAGGCTTTGGCGTCGGGTTCGGGGGATTGCGGAAACAGATAGAACGTCCCGTTCGGGCGCACGCATTTCATCCCCAGATCCGTAAACGCGTCGTACAGCAGGTTCATATTCGTTTCGTAAACGCTTAAATCCGCCGTCTTGCCCAGCATTTCCGCCACCGCCAGCTGGACGAACGCCGTCGGACAGTTGTGCCCCAGCCCGCGCGAAATCTGCCCGCACATCGCGGCGATCACATCCGCGTCCTTGCATTTCGGATTCGCCGCCAAATAGCCGATGCGGTCGCCGGGGATCGACAGCGATTTTGAAAACGAATAGCACGACAGCGTGTTGTCGTAATAGTTCGACACATAGGGGACTTTGATCCCGTCGAAAGCGATTTCGCGGTACGGTTCGTCGGAAATGATGAAAATCTCGTGTCCGTATTCGCGCTGTTTGCGGTTCAGCACTTCGGCCAGCCGTTTCAGCGTCGCGTCCGAAAACACGACGCCGGACGGGTTGGACGGCGAATTGACGATGACAGCCGCCGTTTTTTCGTTCAACACCTCTTCAAATTTGTCAAAGTCGATCTGGAACGCTTCGACATCGGGCGGCACGACCCGCAGCACACCTCCCGCCAATTCGACATAGGGGCGATATTCCGGAAAATACGGGGCGAAAGCGACGACCTCTTCGCCCGCCTCCATCACGCAGTGGATGGCGTGGCACAGCGCCGACGCCGCGCCCGCCGTCATAAAAATATGTTCGGCCGTGTAATCCGTGCCGTACGTTTCGTTCAAATAATCCGCGACCTTTTGCCGCACGGACAGAATCCCCAGATTCGGGCTGTACCCGTGCACCGCGACGAAATCCGGATCGTCCAGCAGTTTTTTGATCGTTTCGTTATATTCCCGCGGAACGGGCACGGACGGGTTGCCGATGCTGAAATCGAACACGTTGTCCGCCCCGTGCGTCGCGATCCGGTCGCAGGCGAAATAGAACATATCCCGAATGACGGATTTTTTATCCAGCATCGCTTTGTATTTTTTCGACAGCATGGCTTTCCCTCCCGAATGAAAAACTCGGTCGGGGAATTTAATCCTTTTTTCCCGCCGCCGCAAGGGGAGCCGCGCGAAAAATCAGTGTGTTCCCCCCAAAAACTCCCTGATTTTCACCAGCGCGTCTTTCAGCCCCAGCTTTTCGACCGGCACGTCCGCCGGAAAGGCCGACAGCGTTTCCGACGGCACCGCGCGGTCCAGCAAAACGAACACGCCCCGATCGTCGTGTTTGCGGATCAACCGGCCGAACGCCTGCTGCAATTTCGTGCGCACCAGCGTCAGGTTGTACGCTTCGCCCGTTTCGCCGAAAGCGGCCTTTCTGGTTTTGTGCGCGATATCGGGACGGTGCCACGGCACGCGGTCGAACACGATCATCTGCAGCGATTTCCCCGGAACGTCGATCCCGTCCCTGACCGCGTCCGTCCCCAGCAGGCAGGATTCCGGACTGGATTTGAAAATGTCCAGCAGCGTTTGCAAATTCACCGTGTCGATGTGCTGCGCCAACAGCGGGATACCGGCGTCCGCCAACGGTTCCTTGATGCGGCGATAGACCGCTTTCAACCGTTTGATCGCCGTGAAAATGCCCAATCCGCCGCCGTTCGCCGCCAAAAACAGCTCGCGGTACGCGGCGGAAACCTGATCCGGACTGTATTTGTCAACGTCGGTTATAATGAACACCCGCGCGTTGTTCGCGTAATCGAACGGGGAATCGAAATTCGCCAAAGTCAGGTCGAACGGCATATCCGGCATCGCCAGATACGACGCCCCCGTGCGTTTCGCCGCGAACGCCCAATCCTTTTCCATATCGCCGCTTTTGTCGGTCAGCGTCGCCGATGTCATCAGCACCCCGTGCGCGGTTTGGCGCAGCACATGGGCGAACGGGAATGTCGGATCGATCCAGTGGCGGTGGTATCCGACATCGGAATCGAACCCCTCCGTCCGCGTGATTTCCAGCCAGTCCACAAAATCGGCCGGCGTTTTCAAATTCAGCTGTTCCAGCATCACGCGCCACACCGCCAACGGTTCGGCCGCCGTTTTTTTCAGCGACCGCAGCACGGCCGTGTAACGCTGTTTGTCCGCCGTTTCAATTTCCGCCGCCGCGTCGTTCATATACTTTTCGATCAGACGGACCAGCTGCTTGACCTTTTCCTCCAACGCCTTGACATCGCCGTAAAGGACGTTCGCCGCCCGCTCCAGTTCGGGGCTGACGGGGCGCGGATCACATTCCAGCGAATACAGCGCGTCCGCCTGTTCGGCGCGGGCGGCCACCTGCCGGTAAACCTGCGTCAAAAACTTTTCGTAATTCCCCTGCGGCGCGCGGTTTTTCAGCCGCGACAAAGCGTTCACGCGCGGCAGGAAAGCGGCGAAAACCGCGATGTCCTGCACGATCGCGCCGATGTCGGGAACGACCAGCGACAAATCCTCGATCCGGCGGGCGATGCCCTGCGCGCGCCCCGCGTGGCGGCGATCCTCCGCCCCCAGCAGACAGCGGCGCATTTCCAACCCCTCGCGCAGGTTGATTTCGCCCGCGAAAATGTCGTCCGCGGCGTTGAAAATCTGGTGCGCTTCGTCAAACACATAGCGCGCGGGCAAAACGATGTCCTCCGTCGCGCCGGCCAGCTGCGTCATCACCAGCGCGTGGTTGGCGACGACGATTTTCGCATGGCGGGAACGGCGCAGGATTTTTTCGATAAAGCATTTTTTATAGTGCGGGCATTGGGCGTAAATGCAATCGCCGCGCTGATCCGCCAACGCGGCCAGCCCTTGCTTGTTCAGCAAATCGCCCAGCCACCCCGGAAAATCCCCGCCGCTCAAATCCCCGTCGGCGGTTTTGGATATCCACCGCGCGATCAGCCCCAGCGGAACGGCGGACGCCGGCTGCTGCGGGATGCGCCCGACGGCTTCGGCGAAATTCAGCAGACACAGATAGTTCTCGCGCCCTTTGCGCACGACGACGCTGCGCCGCCTGACCTGCGGGTCGGGGTACAGACGTTCCAGCTCGCGTTCCAACTGGCGCTGCAGGTTGCGGGTATAGGTGCTGATCCACACCGCGCCCGCGTTTTTTTCGACCCACACCGCCGACGGCGCAAGGTAGCCCAGCGTTTTGCCGATGCCCGTCCCCGCCTGCGCCAAAACGGCGACGGGAACGCCCTCGTCCATCGGGGGATTGAACGCTTTGGCGGCCGTTTCGGCATAGGCCGTCTGGTCGGCGCGTTCCTCGACCGCGAAACCGTTGACCGGCACGGACAGCAGGTTTTTCAGCTTCACCGCCGCTTCGGCGGATTCGACGGGCTGCGTCCCCGCGGGGGGCGGCGGCGCGCTTTCCTGCCATTCGGTCAAGCCGTTCCAAACCGCAAATCCCGTCAATCCCGCGATTCCGGCCGCGTCCGCCGACCGTCCCATCGCCGCCAGAACGTCCGCGCCCCATATCCAGCCGCCCTCGCGCGCCATGGTCAGCGCCAACGCCACCGCGCTTTTGCGTTCGTCGCCGTCGAAAGCCGCCAGCTTGCCCAGCAGAACCCGCGTGATCGAAAACAGGGATTGCGCCTCTTCAATCGCGTTTTTCGGAATGGTAATGCCCAGAAAAGCGGCGATTTCCCGCGCCGTCGGCACGACGTTTTTCGCGGGACAGACGAACGCGAACAGCTCCAGCACATCCAGAACGGTTTGCGGCATCTGCCGCCCCAACCGCCCGCGCATCAGGGAACGGTTGCACACCAACACGGGCGCGCCGTCGGTTTGGCGGAAAACGTCGTGCGCCGCGACCACGCGCACGTCGCCGCCGTCCGCCGTCGTCAACACGAAATCCTTTAATCCCGCCGCCATTGCCAGCGGCCGTTTTTCCGCCACTTTTCGACCTCTTGTCATATTGCCGTTTTCTGTTAGAATTATCTTATTCTCGATTAACTGGCAAAGGGAAAAAATGTTTATTCTGTTTAAATTCGTTTTCGCCGCGGCGTTGATTTTTCATTCGTCCGGCGCGATGGCGGAACAACCGCAAACCGATCCGGACAAATCCGCGAACGCGAAAACCGACAACCTGCCCGACGGCGCGGTCAAACTGCCAAGCGGGCTGATCGTCCCCCCCCCCGCGGGAAAACAGCCGCGATCCGCTTTACGTCCGCTGGGAAATGATCCGCAACAAACTGTTTTTCCTTGATTATTACAGCGCGCGCGATTTGGATCAAAAAAAGAAAAAGGGCTGGCCGACGACCGACGCCTTTATGGAAATACGCCAACGGATCGACGCGCTGAACGCCATAACGGCAAAAGCGATGGAGGGCGATCCGAAGCAAGAGGAAAACGTCGCCGCCTATGAAAAATATTTTGAATCCGTCTGTCTGGAATGTATTTTCGAGGAATTGACAAAAGACGCGGAATATCCCGCCGTCGGCACGCGCGTTTCGTCCGAATGTGAATCCATTTTGAAAAACAAAGATTTTTTGAACGGCGAGGACAGCATTTTCTATGCGGACGGTCCGATCCGCTATATCTTTTGGACGACGGCGCAGGGGTCTTATCCGTTTGTGTCGGCTTTGCGCGCCGAACCCGATCCGGCCGACAATCCGGTCGTCCCGCTGCGCGCGATGCCGTTCTATTGGATCGGGAAGCCCCGCTTTTTCCGGCATTACGGTCGGCTTTATTACGCCGATTCGGATTACGAAGACACGGACTTCGCCGTTTTTGAATTCGACACGGCGGCCGGAATATTCAAAGACGCGTGCCGGTTCACGTCAACCGTCACGGGCTGGGTTCCCGAAAAGGGCAAGGACAATCCCGTGTGCCAAGCCGTCGCCGCCAAAAAACACCAAACGCGCGAAACCGCCCCGATGACTTCCGTCATCCCCGCGGAAGAATATCAAAAATTCAAAACGACGACGTGCCTGCGCGCGAAAGAAAATCCCGAAATCGCGGCGTTGCGCAAAGACTCGCTTTCGACGGTCGATTGTTCAAACGCGGATAACTCGACCGGTTATTTTCTGGCGTCTGAAACGACCGGAACGGGCGTCGGATTGAAAATCGACTACAACAACGACGGAAAGGACGAAATACTGACGGGCGCCCGTTACGATTCCGGTTCGGGGGCGGGATGCAGCCACACCCTGTTCAGAATTTACGATTCCCCCGACGCCCCGACGCGGCTGATTACGAACGGCGAACCGGACGGCATCTATTTCCACGGCGGCAACACCAAAGACGGATATGAAATTTCCTGCAACAAAGGCTATCAGGAAATCGTGACCGTCGAGGGTAAAAATTATCTGCTGACCGCGGATAAAACAGGGCCTCAACGGCTGGATGTGATTACGACGCAGGCGGACGGAACGAATAAAATCGAACAACTCTGCTCGTTCATTCCGGAAATGGGGTATCAATAACCCCGCGGCGGGGACGGCCGCCATTCCCGCCGCCGCCAGAAACACTTCTTCCGTCTTTCTCCTACCATTCTGCTAATAACAAGTAGGAGAACGGATCGAACGGTCGGGAAACGGCAAAAACACGGTTTACCGCAAAAAGCCCTGACCCTTTACATTCCGTTTGATTCGATATAAAAGGGGATCAATGTTCTTAACCCTATGGCAGAGTATGAAAAAATGACTGACGAAACAGAAATCGCAATGACCGCCAACGCTTGGCCGTTTGAGGAAGCGCGCGCCCTTTACAATGAAAAGCTGGGCGGCAAAGTCCCCGAAAAGGGGTACGTCCTGTTTGAAACGGGTTACGGCCCGTCGGGGCTGCCGCACATCGGCACATTCGGCGAAGTCGCCAGAACGACCATGGTGATGAACGCGTTCAAAACGCTGTATCCCGACATTCCCGTGCGTCTGTTTTGCATGTCCGACGACATGGACGGGCTGCGCAAAGTCCCCGACAACATCCCGAACAAGGAAATGGTCGGCGAATATCTGGGCAAGCCGTTGACGCAAATCCCCGACCCGTTCGGCTGTCACGACAGTTTCGGGCATCACAACAACGAATGTCTGAAACGTTTTCTGGATTCGTTCGGCTTCACCTATGAATTCAAATCCGCGACCGAAATGTACAAATCCGGCGCGTATGATCATGCTTTGCTGAAAGTCCTTGAAAACTATGAAAAAATCCAAGCCGTCATGCTGCCGACGCTGGGCGAGGAACGCCGCGCGACCTATTCGCCGTTCCTGCCGGTCAGCCCGAAAACCGGCAACGTCCTGCAGGTCGCGATGACCAAAATCGACAAGGAAAACGGCACGGTTTCCTTTATCGACGAAGACGGAACGGAAACGACCGTTCCCGTCACGGGCGGGCATTGCAAGCTGCAATGGAAGGCCGACTGGGCGATGCGGTGGTATGCGCTGGGCGTCGATTACGAAATGTCGGGCAAGGATTTGATGGAATCGGTCAAGCTGTCGGGCAAAATCTGCCGCATTCTGGGCGGCGTCCCGCCGAAAAACCTGACGTACGAGCTGTTTTTGGACGAGAAAGGCGAAAAGATTTCCAAATCCAAAGGCAACGGCCTGTCGATGGAGGAATGGCTGAAATACGCGCCGGCCGAATCGCTGTCGCTGTTCATGTTCCAAAAACCGAAAACCGCGAAACGGCTGTATTTCGACGTGATCCCCCGCGCGACGGACGAATACCTGAACTTCATCAACGCCTATGAAAAACAGACGGGCAAAGACCGGTTCAACAACCCCGCGTGGCACATTCACAACGGCAATCCGCCGAAACCCGAAACGGGGCTGTCGTTCGGCATTTTGCTGAATCTGGTCAGCGTCTGCCATTCCAACGATCCCGCGGTCATCTGGAAATACATCACGGGTTACGCGCCCGAAGCGTCGGCGGAAAAATGCCCGACTTTGGCGCGTCTGGTTCCCTACGCCGTCGCGTATTACAACGATTTCGTCAAACCGAACCAGCATTACCGCGCGCCGCAGGGACGGGAAATCGACGCCCTGCGCGAATTGAAATCCGTCTTGGAATCTTCGCCGGCGTCCGCGACGGGCGAGGAAATCCAGACCGCCGTCTATGAAATCGGCAAAAAATACTACGCCGACGATTTAAAGGGCTGGTTCAAGGTCATGTACGAAACCCTGCTGGGGCAGCAAACGGGGCCGCGCATGGGGTCGTTCATCGCCCTGTACGGCGTCAAGGAATCAATCGCGCTGATCGACAACGCGCTAAACGGCAAACTGGCGGGGTGAAAACCCGCGAAAACGGATAAAAGAACGGCGGCCTTTCGACCGCCGTTTTCCATATGATACAAGGAAACACAAGAATACCTTTCATTCCGCCGCGGGAAATTCTTCGGCGACGATCTCTTCGACCGACTCCGCTTTAACGACCGCAACCTTTTCGGTTTTTCTGACGGATTCGGCCGGTATCATTCCTTTGCCGATCAATATTCCCGAACGTGAAATCCGGTTATTGAAACGCAAGGACAAACCGCTGAGTCCGGCGGCGCAAACGCTGTTTCGCGCCTTTTTGAATCCGGCCGGAAAGGACGCGGGCGGCGTTTAACAAAATTTTCATCCGGACGGACTTTTTTCGGATACCCAAAACACTTCATCCGTGCTATATTAAAATGTGTTTAGAGAACGACATCAAATAAGGAGGGTGTCATGGTAAAAAGATTTTTAACGGCGGCGATGGTATTCGCCTTAATTTTTGCGACCTTGCCGGCCGCGCGGGCGGGTGTGTTCGACGATGCCTGTTCGTTCCAACTGGCCAAAGCGGTTAAATTGGGACGCGGCGCGACGGTCACGTCCGGCATAGCGGGACAGATCGGCGGTAAAGCGGAAATGTCCACGGAAAGGGAATGTGATCCGAACTGCGAAAACTGCGACAAAAAAACGGGCGAATGCCTGCGGTGCAAGGAAAACTATTACCTGTACGACAACGCGTGCCACGATTGCCCGCAATACGCCAAATGCGACGGAACGCCCGCTTTCACCTGCCCCGTTCCCGAATATTTCAAAGAGGGCTTCTTGTGCCATAAATGCGCGGATCTGATCCCGCATTGCGTCGCTTGCGTCAATGAAACGAAATGCACGGCGTGCGAAGCGCCCTACGTCCTGTCCGACGACGGCACCGCGTGTGTCGAACCGCCCACCTGCGCCGGCACGGTCGCCAAGGATGAAACGGTCGCTATGGCGACGGATGCGGCCACGTTCGCCGAAGCGGTGAAATCGTCCAAAAACGTGATTTTCATCGCCAACGACATTTCCGGCGTGGCGACGACGGATTTGGGATCGAAAAAACTGGTCGGCCCGAAATATTTTTCCGACATCGCCATGTGCAAAACCGAAGCAACCCCGACCCTCGGATTTGGCGGATCGTCGAATTTGACCATGGCGGGCGGATCAATTGAACAACTGTCCGTATCGTTTGCCACGCCTGATGTCAACGCGATTTCAGGTTCAGGAACGATCAACAACGCGACGATCACATCCGGAAAAACAAAAAACGTCATCTCCGCATCCGGAAAAATGACGTTATCCGGATCGACGAAAATCGTTTCATCGGATGAAAACACATCATCGACTTTACGTACGACAGAAGCTTCTGATACGTTTGAAATTACAAACGGCTCAACTTCTTTTGACGGAAATGTCAGCACCGTGGCTTATATTAACGAAGGTACTTTATCCATCACGTCTTCAGGAACCTTTGTTTCTAATGCTAAAGCTTACAACGTTGTTTATTTGTACGGCGGCAAACTGATTGCCAACGGCCCGATAAAAACATACAGTGTAGCAACTTACGCATTACAACAATGGGGAGTTCATGCAAAAACGAAACCGTCCATGACTTTGAACGCGTCGGGAAACGTGCTGACCTCTTATTACGACGGCTTTTACGCCACGGACGGCTCAATCACAGTCAACGGTTCCACGACAATTAATTTCGTCCCTAATCCGAATCCATCCGATGGCAGTGCAAAAACAGGCTTTGATATGCACGAAGTGTACTCCAACAGTGTTATAGCCCTGAACATCAACGCTCCGATCACAATCACGGGATTGACGAAAAGACATGACGATAAATACCCGTCCAGCACGGGCGATGAAATTCTGCATATGATTGGCGGAAATCTGCAAATCAATGGGGAGATCAACAACAAATCAGGCATCGGCAAAGTCTTCATCAATGGCGAACCGCAGGGAATGTCCGGCAAAGGTGCTATCTTGGGCGTCAGCTATATGTACGGCTACGACAGACCTTTCAATGTTTCCGCCGGCGCGCGGTTGCAAATCGGCGGCGTCTGCAAAAAGGCGGCCACATCCGGATCAATGAAGCTTTCTTATGACAATGGCATTAAAGCACCGATTGCGCCGTTCAACAGCGGTTGCTGATCGGCCGTCATAAACGATTGCGCGCCGCGGGGGATTTGATTTCCCCCGCGGTGTTTTTTTGCGCCGAAAGGAATGGATTTTCGACAAAAAATTTGCCATAATAATTCCGCTTTAAAACAGGACGCTTTCCATGACGGCAAAACGAAACAACGACCGATACAGAATCACGCTTTATCTGGACACGCCGAAACCAATGATGAATCCGTTTCGCGACCCGCTGAAACACAGCCAGCTGGCCAGCCTGTTCAGCGGAAACGGTTTCGATGTCGCCGCCGTGACCGGTCACGCCTATATCGGATTGGCCGAAAATCCGATGAACGAGGAACGCTGGGGCTACGGCCCCGAATCCGCCAATCCCGTCAAACTGATCCGCGGCGTTCCGGGGGCTTTGGTGGAACACGAGGGATGCGATCCCTATAACGAAGCGATCACATGGAATATTTCCGAAAAACAATATCTGGCCGCGAAAAAAGCCGTCGAGGATTTGCAAAAAGATCCGGGGGAATATAAGCTGTTTGAAAAAAACTGCGCGACGGTCGCCTGTCAGATTTTGCAGGCGGCGAACGTTCCCGACCTGCCGACGGGAAAAACAGCCCTGACGCCGTTCGGGTTGGTGTTGAAAAAGCGTTTGATGCTGGCCAAACGGCGTATTGAAATGCTGAAATTCAAAACAAAAAACGCCGTCAACGCCCTGTTCGGCCGCAAAAAGGCGCCCTCGTCCAAGCTGTTGGAAACGTTCCGTTCCAAACCGATGCCCGTATCCCTGAACATCGGTACGCGCGCCAGCCACGTTGATGCCGCCGTCGGAAAAACGCGTCCGCCCGACATTGACCGCATTCTGCATAATTTGACGCAATCGCGATAACGCGCCTCGCCCGTCCGGTTGATTTTCTGTACACGCTTTACCGCCTTTATGCTATCTTTAAAACCGTTGATTCGGATTTAAGGAGATATACGCATGAATCCCCTTTCCCTTATGAAACGGGTTTTGCTGTGCGGCGGAATTGTCGCGCTGATCGCAACGATCGCCGGAACGGGCGAACCGGCCGGCGCGCAGGAACCGGAAAACGGATCGCCCGATTTCACCGGCCGAGGGGCGATGATCGCCGCGATAAAAGAATGCGATCCGGACTGTATCGCCTGCGACGCGCAAACCGGTTCGTGCACCCAATGCGCCGCCGGATTTTTCCTGCTGGGCAACCGGTGCTATTCCTGTTCCGAATCCATTAACAACTGCCAGCTTTGCTATAACGCAACCACCTGCACGAAATGCGAACCGCCCGCGTTGATGACCCCCGACGGCCAATGCAAAATCTGCACCTGCACCGACGGGACGCGGTGCAACCCGTACACGGTTCAATGCGACATCTGCTTTTCCGGCGAAAAATGCGGATGCCCCGGCGAAATGGTGTCGGACGGTTCCGGCGGATGCAAAGACGGATGTACGCTGACGCCGGTCAGTTGCGTCGGCATCAACGGCGGCCGCGAATCCGACTGGCGCATCGAAAAAACGGAAAACGGATGCGAATGCGCGACGGATAACAAATACATCCTGCTGTTCGACCAACATCCGGATATAAAACATTCGCCCGAAAAATACCATCGCGTCAAAGCGGTCAGGGATTTCGGCGGCATCACGGCCGGAACATTGGGCGGATACATTCAAAGCGAAGCCAACCTGTCGCAAACCGGCAATGCTTGGGTCGGATGCGACGACACGGGCTGCGCGATCGTCGGCGACGACGCGCGGGTTTACGACAACGCGTTGGTTTCCGGCGGCGGATCAACGGATTTCAGCGGCAATCCGGACGAATACGGCGGCGCGACGCGCGTGATGAACGACGCGCAAGTCTTCGGCAACGCCAAAGTGCTGCGCGGGTCGTACATCTATGCGGGCAAAGTCTATGGCAACGCCACGTTCCACGGCGCGGAAGTCTATCCGGACACACCATGGAAACCGGCCGTCCCCGGATACGCGGTGTCGCGCTTGACCATCGCGGGCGAAGTGTTCGGCGACGCGCACATTTACGCGGGCGGATCGGTCGGCGGTTCCGGCGGCGTCAGCTCTGTCAACAATCCCAAAGTTTACGGCAGCGCCATCGTCGCCGGCGGCGACGGGGACAGATTTTGTCTGGCGCGCGTAACGCATTTGGGCGAGGTTTATGAAAACGCCAAAATCTTGCGGTGCAGTGAAATCAGCGGCGGCAAAGTCCACGGCAACGCGATCATCCGCAACCGTCTGTTCGGCGTCGGCGGCCGCGCGGAAATTTACGGCAACGCGATCGTCGAAGGCACCGCCGTCGTCGAAGGCAACGCCAAAATGTACGGCAACGCCCTGCTGTCGCCGGCGGAAAGCACCGACGGCGTGATTCCCTACCTGTGCGGCAAAGCCGTTTTGGCGGGCAACGCCAAAATAACCGCCGCGACGGGGGAAAAGAACTCGGTCTGCAAAGGCACCTATAAAAAAGGGACGATCAACTGGCAGGAAAGCTATTGCTCGTCCAAAAACTGCCCGCAATAGTTTTTGTTTTGCACAACGGCAAATAGATTTTATTTCACACACACAGGCGGGAAGCTTTCCCGCCTTTTTAGGACAGAACACACCACGGAACTCCCCGTCCCCGCGCAACAAATCTTTTCCGCCTCCCGCTCACTTTGACCGCAAAAAGTTTGAAAACGTTTTTAAACTTTTTATATTTCGCTGAAGTTTTGGAACGTATTTTCAAAAAATGTGTGCGACAATAATTCCGGATACAAAAAAGCCCCGAAATTCGGGGCTTTTGTTTTTGGCGGAGGATGTGGGAGTCGAACCCACTCACGGGTTTAACCCCGTGTACGGATTAGCAATCCGCTGCATTACCGTCCTGCCCATCCTCCGTCGTGTTCTGTTCTAGCGAAAGTTTCGGCCGCCGTCAATAGAAAAAGCGTCAAACGCCTTTACATTTCGCGGTGCAGCATCGCTTCGGACAAATGGGACGACACGCGTTCCGCTTCGGTCATTTTCTTTTCCGGATCGCGCAAAATGGACGCGCGCAGTTTTTCGTTCACGCCGGAATTTTCAGGCGTTCCGCCCAGATCAACCGTGACGGCCGCCCCTTTGGCGAACCGTTTGACCAAAGATTTATCGCTCAACTTTGTCATCTTGACTTACTTTCCTGCAATACTTTGTTGACCGCCGTGTTCGGCACGCTTTGAACGGCCGCGGAACGCGGAGCAGTCTGTTGAACCTGCTGTGTCGCAGGCTGATTTATCATCGTCGCCTGCAACGTTTGCATCAATGTCGGCTTTTTCGTCATGGATGTCAATGTGCTTTGCAACGTCGGCGGCGGGGGCGGCGGCATCACCGTGCCGTTCGTCGTCGTCCGAGGCGGCGGAGGAGGCGGCGGCATCACCGTGCTGTTCGTCGTCGTCCGAGGCGGCGGAGGCGGCGGCATCACCGTGCCGTTCGTCGCTGTCCGAGGCGGGGGCGGAGGCGGCGGCATCACCGTATTGTCCGTCGTCGTCCGAGGCGGCGGAGGCGGCGGCATCACCGTGCCGTTCGTTATCGTCCGAGGCGGGGGCGGAGGCGGCATAACCGTATTGTCCGTCGTCGTCCGAGGCGGCGGAGGCGGCGGCATCACCGTGCTGTTCATCGTCGTCCGAGGCGGCGGAGGAGGCGGTGGCATCACCGTATTGTCCGTCGTCGTCCGAGGCGGCGGGGGTGGCGGCATTACGACACCTTTCATTTGCAAAAACTGCTGTGGATTCATCTTTGTCCGCTGTTCATGCGTAACAGCCATGGCCTTGCCCGTAAATTCATTGAAAACAAACATGGAATCGACGGAGTTGTCCGTTTGGCCGCATCTGGCGTTGGCCTGCTTGACATTGTTGAACGCTTTTTCCGTCAGCATCGTTTTTTGCGTTGTTTTCAGGTATTCGCCGGAATCGCCCGCGTATTTCTGACCGCGCACATTGAACAGCGAAGCCGTCAAAACGTTCAAATCCTCGTCCGTCAAAGAATTCCGGTTTCCCCCGTTTTGTATGCGCCCCTGCTCCACGCTGGCGTAATAGTTGTCGTAAAAATTGATCAATCCGGCGGATTCGTACCACTTGTCCGCCCCCTGTTTCAACGTTTCGGGATCGTTCAGTTTGCCTTGACCGGCAGCCTGCATCATAAATTCCGAAACGTTTTTGCTGCTGTGGGAACGCATGGACTCGTACGGTCCTTTGTCGCCGGCCAAAGCCATTTCCACATTGAATTTCGATTGAATGGCGACGGCGTCCGCTTCGATCGCGCGATTCACGATGGTATAGGATTTAAAATCCAAGCCGGCGGAATCCCTGAACCTTTCCATGAATTGCGGAATCTGGTCGAATTGAATAGAATGGCGGGCTTCATGAACCAACGCGCTGCACATGAAATCTTCATTGCAGTTGAACATATTCATGCAAATTTCCCGACGGTAATTGTCATAATAGCCGCCGCGGCTGTCGTTTTCATTATACAGGCGGAAAGTATGCCCCATTTCGCTGGCTTGCTGCAGCGTGTCGCGCCCCGTCGGGGATTTGCACGCGCGGTTGATCATACCGGCCAGCTGCGCGATATTCTCTTGCGACATTCCGGGGGCGAGCGTGTAGGGGAACAACCGGTTGCCCTGCCCGTCCAAAGCGTACATCACATTCGGATCGTCCGCCCGCGCGGTGTCAGGAACGCGCGCCGCCGCCGTTTGCGGTTGCTGCGGGCGCGGATTGCCGAACGCTTTGTTCAGCGTCCCCGTTTTTCCGGCGCCGGCATTTTCATCCGTCCGCGGCGGAGGCGGCGGCATTACGTTGTCGTTCGTCGCCGTTTTCGATTCGGCGCAGCCGCCTGTCAAAATGTTGTGAAACTGTTGGCGCAAAGCGGCTTTTTCCGCCGGTTGCTGTGTTTTAGGTTCCGGCGCGGCCGCCTTGGCGTACAGCTTGGCTCTCGTCCCCCAAATCGCCGCCAAATCTTCGCGCGATTTGCCATAAGTGGTCACTTTGCCGCCGTTGGCCGATTGCTGGGCACGCAAAGCGTCCAGCCGTTTTTCATATGCGGCGCCATAGGCTTCGACCTTATCGTTCCCTTTAAACGAATCCTTGGTGTCCGGCGCGTACATATCGCAAATGATCTTCCATTTCGGATCGTCTTCCGGAATCGTCACAACGCCGCGCGGCGAAACCAGCAAACGCGCCGCCAGCGGGTTGTCGTTCGGATTCATGTGCGCTTCCAAATCGTCCGACCACGTCGCCTGCCGTTTCAATCCGTTTTGATTGGTCGAATCCATGGCGACGTTTTTCATGTCCTCCAACCCGAAATTTTTGGTCAGCAAAGTTTTGGACGACGCTTTATAAACGCTGATAAATCCGATGTTCTGCTGTGTCCCGTCGGAAAGGGTGACGGCCTTTTTTTCCATGTCGCCGCTGCCGCCCGTCGTCGAATTTCCGGCACCCGAATACATCATCGCATACCCCGGATTGGGTGAAGCGTAGGTGTATCCCGCCCTGCCGACGCGCTGAGTCGGGTTCATATAGGACGACGTTTCGTCGCCGGCGATGAACGATTGTCCGCGGAAGAAATATTGCGCCCCGTTTTCGTTCGCCTTGTTCAAACGTTCGGTAACGGCGGCCTGCGTATCCCCGTTGCGTCCGGCCTGTTCCACCGCTTTGGCGATAATGTCGTTGCGGATTTCCTCGCCGCTCATGCGGGCGTAGCGCGCCTTGTCCTCATTGGAAACGGCCGGATCGTTCATGACACATTCTTTCAGCTGGCGCGGCTTGTCATCCTTGTCCGCGACACGCTGATCCATTTGCCCCAACGTTATCGGCGTGATCGCGCCCGTGACCTGCGCCCCTTTGGTTGTTTGAACGACCCGCAAGGCGTTGACGATGTTGTCGCGCGCCTGATCCGGTTCAAAAAACGGCGTCAGCAATTCATATTTGTTGGAAGAATCCTGCCCGTGCGTCGGACGGCGGATGACGAACACGGACGGATCGGCGACCTTGTCCATATCCGCGCCGTCGGCGAAAACGGTTTTGAATCCCGCCTTGTTCATGCGATCGACCAGATCCTGCATTTGTTCCGGTTTGTCCAGCACGATCGCCTGCGCGCACGCGACGGGTTCCGTCAAATTCTGCATTCCCAAAACGGGCGGCAGTTTGACCGCGCGCAACGCGTTGTCGGCGTAAAGTTCCCGCGCGTACAGCAGCTGCCCCGCGTCATATTGATACGACGCGACGCTGTCGTCACGGATCTGTTTGCTTTCGCGATCCAGCCTCTTTTGCCAGGTCGCGACGCCCTGTTCCGCCGTCGGCACTTTGTCGTTCGCCCGCTTCAATTCCGCCTGCGCCTTTTCGATTTGCTTGTCCAAAGCGGCGGGATCCGTCACGTATCCGTTAATCCCCTTTTGCACGGCTTTCTTTTGGCTGTGATCGAAAGCCTGCAGCTGTTTTTCGATTTTCCTTTTGTTCAAAAACAGCTGGATTTTTTCTTTGATGGAACGGGGCGCGGGCATTTCGGCCTTTTCCCCCTTTTCCATTCCCGCCCGCAAAGCGGCGCGCGCGGCCGATTGCATGGATTGCGGATAGGCTGCGACCAAAGCGTCCATATCCGCGCCGACCTTTTCCGCGTCCCGTTTTGCGCGTTCCAAACCGTCAACGACCGCCTGTTTTTCCTTTTGATCGTCCAGAACGGCTTGGTTTTTATCAATCTGCGCCTGACATTCCTCTTGCTTGCGCGCCAATTTGTCCGCGAAAACACGCTCCTTTTCCGCATACAGCATTTGCAGCGCCGTTTTTTCGTCCGGTTCAAAGAATTGATCCATGTCGATATCGGACAAAATGTCGCGCGACGCCTGCGCCGCATCCGCGTAATTCCCTTTCGCGGCGGTCAAAACCGCATCCCGATCAAAATCCGCGGAAAATTCAACCGACGGAGTTTCCTGTTGCTTTGCAGAAAAATCCATACCCTTGCCTCATATCTTGCATATTGGACAAAAAGAAATTTACCGCAAAGCCCGTGTGAAAACAATCACAATCGGAACAATACGGTGCCTCTTTCGACAAAAAAAAGAGCGGTGAAGAAACTCCCCCGCCCCGTCGTTTGTCATCTGGACGCGTCACGTGTTTGCGTCATCCGTTGCACGGCCGTTTGCGAAACGTCCGGCCGGCGCGCCGTTTGATTTTGCAGCTTTTGCATCAGTCCCGTTTTGTTCGCCGCGATCCGGCTTTGCAAAGGCGGCTTGCCTTGCGATTTCGGTTCGTTCGCCTTTTCCGCCGCGTTGTCCCGCGTTTGCCGCGCGCGCAGCATTTTTCCGGCCTTGATTTCAAAATCCTTGGACATCGTGTCGCGCAGCTTTTGACATTCGGCGTTCAACGCCTGTTTCAACCGGTCGGGTTTCCGTTCCGCGTCCGTCCTGTCGGCGAAAGCCTTGTCCGCCTCTTGCCGCGCGGCGGACAGCCGTTTGTCAAATCCGGCGGGATCAATCGCCGCGGCCATGGCGGCTTTGTCCTGAATTTGTTTAAACACGCCGTCAACGGCCGCCCTGTTTTGATTGACCGTCCGTTTGTTGAAAAACAGCGCGACCTTGTCTTTAAACGTCTTCGCTTTCGGCATTTCAGCCTTTTCATCCGCGTTGACGCCTTTGAGCAAAGCGGCGCGCACGTCTGTCCGCATTGCCGCGGGATAGGACATCACCAAATCGTCAACAATGCCGCGGATCAAATCGGCGTTTTGTTCAACCTTTTCCAACCGTTTGAACGCGTCGTTTTTATCGCGCGCGATTTCCTTTTTGTTTTTGATGTCGTCGCGGGCGGCGGCTTCATTTTGTTTGAATTGGCCGTACAATCCGGACACTTGCGCGCGGAAAGCCTTGTTTTCCTTTTGCCACAACAGGCGCAAAGCCGTGCCGTCGTCGCCCGCCGCCAAACAATCCGGATCAACGTCTTTGAGCGCGCTTTCCGCCCCCGATTTTTCAACCGCTGCCTCGCGATCCACATCGGCGGACAGGTTGTGCAGATAGCCGTTCAATTCCGGCCAGTCGGAATTTGGCCGCTCCGCCTCTTCGCGCATCAAAACCAGCTGTTCGCGCGCCGTTTCCTCGCGCTGCCGCGCCGCCGCCTCTTTGGCCGCCTGCCTGTCCCGTTCCGCTTTGTACAGATCGTATTCTTCACGCGGGCAAACGCCGTGCCGGCCGAATTCGTTGACATTGACGTTGACGCCCTGCAAAAAGCGTTGGTTCGGAAAAAACTTTTCAACCGCGGGTTCCAGCAGTTTCAGCCGATCGTAAGCGTTTTGCGGCACATAGTCGAATTCCGGATCGCGCAAAGCCCGCGTGATTTTTTCATCGGCGGGCAATTCGGACATCAACCCCGTCGTCAGCTGCTTGAAATAAGCGGTCTCGTCAACCTTGTCCCCCGCGTGCGCTATGTCGGAAACGCACTTTTCCGCCCAAATCTTTTCATATTTTTCCATTTTGGCCGGATCGCATTCTTTGACCCAGTAATCTATCTTGCCTTGTTGCACTTCAAACAGGTCGCGGTGATAATTTCTGGCATACATTTCCGCGTTGGACACCGAGGAAGCATACCCGCCCATCGCCGCAAGGACACATTCCCCTTCGGATTTTCCCTCCTTTTTGGCGTTGAAATATTGCCTGCCGCCCAATCCGAAAGGATTGCGGGCATCATTGACGGCCTCTTTGGCGGCGGGATTGTCTTTGACATCGTACAAATACTGGTATTTCGCGACATCCGCGGCGGATTCGCCAATGCGTTCGACAAAAATCTGCTCCGCCGCGTTCACGGGCAGCCGCATCCATTCCGTTCGCCGATGCTGTTCAAAATGGTGCAGTTCGTGCGCCAAAATACCGGCCAAATCGTATCCGTGCGACTTTTTAGCGTCAAGCGCGACCATATTGATGTCCGCCCGATAATACCCGCCACAGTCTTTTCCGGCGTCCGCGCATATGATAAACGGGCGGTCTTCGGGCGGAACGTCGGCGAATTTGGCGACCGTGCGTTCGCTTTCCGCCAATTTGCCGATCACGTCGGCCAACTGCGCCGTTTCCGCCGCGTCGCCGCGCACGTTCAAATAATCATTTTCGCCATCGCCGAAATAAACGCGGCTTTGCCCCGCTTTGTTTTCATCGGCGACGACGCGAACCTTGCCATCCTCCCCCGATTGCGGCGGCGTGTGCGGATTTTGAAATTTTGAATCAAGCGCGGCGGACATGGCGGTTTTCCCCTGTTGTTTTCAAAAAGGATACGTCCTTTTTCCCCGCTTCGCAAGTTTTTTGCCCGAAACGCGACGGGCGGGAACATCGCCGTCCCCGCCCGTTTCAATTTCATCAAAAGCCGTTTAAACCGGCAGTTTGCGTACTTTGCTGACCGGTGCGTAGTATTCGTGTTCCAATTCGTCGTCCAGAATTTCGGCGATCAGAACCTTGTCTTCTTTTTGCAGCGAAGTCAACGCCAACGGCGACAGGTATTCCAGTAAAATTGCGCGTTTTCCGTCGCGCATCAGCAATCCCGTTTCCACGCCGTCAAAGAAAAACCGTGGGTGGTCGGGAACGCCCGTGCGCGCCCGAATACAAAACAACAATTCGCCGTCCTTGTTCTGCACGACATCGTACAATCCCTCTTTTTCAGCCATCGCTTTTTCCTTTGTTTCCTGTTGTTTCCGTCACCGCGGAAAAACAACGGATTGCCGCGCCCCGCCGAGGCTCGCAATGACGGTGTTTTCTTTCCGTCATCGCGAGGAACCATTGGCAACGCGGCGATCCGTTCGCGGTGTTTACGCGTCCAGCTTCTGTTTCACCAGCTGATTTAACATGGCGGGGTTTGCCTTGCCCTGCGACGCGCGCATCGCCTGACCGACGAACCAGCCCAACAGTTTTTCTTTGCCGCCTTTGTATTCGGCGACCTTGTCGGGATTAGCGGCGATCACGTCGTCGATCATTTTTTCGATCGCGGACGTATCAGTGACCTGTTTCAACCCTTTTTCCGCGACGATTTCATCGGGGGATTTGCCTTCTTCAACCATGAACGCGAACACGTCTTTCGCAATGCGCGAAGAGATCGTTCCGTCATTGATCAAATCAACCATGCGCCCCAGATTTTCGGGCTTCACGGGGCTTTCGGAAATGGATTTGCCCTGTTTGTTCAGCACGGCGAACAAATCGCCCATGATGTAGTTTGCGACCTTTTTCGCGTCGTGACCTTTTGCCGCGGCTTCAAAGTAAGCGGCGATGTCTTTTTCTGCGACCAGCTGGCCGGCATCATAGGCGGGCAGCCCGTATTCCTCGGTAAAACGTTTTTTCTTCGCATCCGGCAGTTCCGGCATTTCACGGCGCAGACGTTCAATCATCTCGTCGCTTAAAATCAGCGGAATCAGATCCGGATCGTAGAAATAACGGTAATCGACCGCCGTTTCCTTGGAACGCATGGACTTTGTTTCGCCTTTGACGGAATCGAATTTGCGCGTTTCCTGAACGACGCGGCCGCCGTTTTCGATCAGTTCGACCTGACGCATGGCTTCGTATTCAATCGCCTGCATCACGAAACGGATTGAGTTGACGTTTTTGATTTCGGCGCGCGTGCCGTACGGTTCGCCGGGGCGGCGCACGGAAACGTTCGCGTCGCAGCGCATCGACCCTTCGTCCATATTGCCGTCGCACGACCCGATGTAGCGCACGATCGAACGCAGTTTGCGCAAGTAAGCGCCCGCTTCTTCGGGCGAACGGATGTCGGGGCGGGATACGATTTCCATCAGAGCGACGCCCGCGCGGTTCAAATCGACGAAAGATTTGCTGGGATGCTGATCGTGCATCAACTTGCCCGCGTCCTGTTCCAGATGCAGACGTTCAATGCCGATGCGGCGCGTTTCGCCGTTTTCCAGATCGACGTCGATATACCCGTCGGAAATGATCGGGTGGTCGGACTGCGAAATCTGGTAGCCGTTGGGCAGATCCGCGTAATAGTAGTTTTTGCGGGCGAAGATGGATTTTTTGTTAATCGTCGCGTTCAGCCCGAAACCCGTGCGCACCGCCTGTTCCACACATTCGTGATTGATGACGGGCAACATTCCGGGGAACCCCGCGTCAACAAAACTGACCTGCGTGTTGGCTTCCGCGCCGAAAGCGGTCGCCGCGCCGGAAAACAGCTTGGCTTTGGAAATGACTTCGCAGTGGACTTCCAGCCCGACGACGATTTCCCAATCGCCCGTTTCACCTTTAATGATATAAGACATCTTATTTTCCTCCTACGCGCAGGGGGCGAACCGGCATACCGGACATGGATTCGATCGCGCCCGCGACCCGCAAAATCGTTTCTTCCTGAAAACTGTTGCCGATGACCTGCAATCCGACGGGCAACCCGTTGACTTCGGAGGTTCCGGCGGGAACGCAAACCGACGGCAGCCCCGCCAGCGACGACGGAACCGTAAACACGTCGTACAGCTGCATTTTCAAAGGATCGCCGGTGCTGTCGTCATCCTTGCCGAACGCCGTTTCAGGCGCGGCGGGCGCCAAAATCACGTCAACCTGTTTGTAAGCTTCCGCAAATTCGCGGCACAGCAGGCGGCGGACTTTTTGCGCTTTCAGATAGCAGGTTTCGTAATAGCCTTCCAGCAAAATGCAGGTGCCGATCATGATGCGGCGCTTGACTTCCTTGCCGAAACCGGCGGTGCGGGTGTTCGTGTACATTTCATCCAGCGATTTGCCGTCAACGCGCAAACCGTACTTCACACCGTCGTAACGGGCGAGATTCGACGACGCTTCCGCCGGCGCGATCAGGTAATAGGTCGGCAGCGCGTATTGCGTGGACGGCAGGGAGATATCGACGATTTCCGCGCCCGCTTCGCGCAATTTCTGCGCCGTTTTTTCCCAAACGTGGCGCACATCGGCGTTCAATCCCTTGTCGGGATTGTATTCGCGGGGGATGCCGATCCTCAACCCTTTGACATCGCCCGTCAAAGCCTTTTCATAATCGGGGACGGGAACGTCCATCGACGTGGAATCCTTCGGGTCGAACCCCGCCATCGCGCCCAGCATGATTGCGGTGTCGCGCACGGTGCGGGTCATCGTCCCCGCCTGATCCAGCGAAGACGCGAACGCCACCATGCCCCAGCGCGAGCAGCGGCCGTAGGTCGGTTTGCATCCCACGATGCCGCAGAACGACGCCGGCGTGCGAATCGAACCGCCCGTGTCCGACCCCGTCGCCGCCATGCACAGCCCCGCCGCGACGGCCGCCGCGGAACCGCCCGACGAACCGCCGGGGATCAGGAATTTGTCAGGATTGTTTTTATCCTTGTGCGGGTTGCGCACCGCGCCGTAATAACTGGTCAGGTTCGCCGTGCCCATCGCGAATTCGTCCATGTTGGTTTTGCCCAGCATCACCGACCCCGCGTCCTCCAGCTTTTGGGAAACCGTGGATTCATAGGGCGGGACGAAACCGTCCAAAATGTGCGAACACGCCGTCGTGCGAACGCCTTTGGTGCAATAGAGGTCTTTCATCCCGACGGGAATGCCTTCCATTTTTCCGGCGACGCCTTTGGCGCGGCGTTCATCGGATTTCGCGGCGCGTTCCAACGCGATTTCGGGCGTTTCCAGAACATAGGCGTTCAATTCGCGCGCCCGTTCCATTTCCTTTAAATGCGCCTGCGTCAATTCGACGGCGGTAAATTCTTTTTTCGCCAGCCCGTCCAGAGCTTCGGCGACTGTCAATTCAACTAAATCGGTCATGATTTACTCCACCACTTTGGGAACAAGGAAATAGCCGTCCATTTCTTCGGGGGCGTTCGCCAGAATATCGTCGCGGATGCCGCCGTCGGTGATCACGTCTTCGCGTTCGCGCAAAGGCATATCCTCGACAACCGAATTCATCGGCAGAACGTCGTCGGTGTTGACATCTTTGAGCTGATCGACCCACCCCAGAATTTTAGTCAGTTCCCCGACCATTTCGTCCATATTTTCTTCGGGAATGTGCAGACGCGACAAAATCCCCAGTCTTTTGACCATATCCCTGTCGATTGACATAGGTGTACTTGCTCCTGTATTGTAAAAAAACAAAAACTGTTAGTGAAAGTATCATTTACGATGACGAACGGCAAGCCCGAAACCGTTACCCCGCCCGTTTTTTTAACCCTGTCCGAATTTCTGGCCGCCGCGCCGCGCGGCACATCGCTGGTCGGATTGGACATGGGAACGAAAACGATCGGCGTTGCGGTGTCCGACACGCTGTGGATGACGGCGACGGCGTTAAAAACCGTGACGCGCAAAACGTTTCAATACGACCTTGACGAACTGGCAAAGCTGTTGAAAGGACGCGACATCGGCGGATTCGTGTCCGGCCTGCCGCTGCAAACGGACGGACAAATCGGGTCGCAGGCGCGCTATACACTGGAACAGGCGGAAAAAATCGCGGCGCATTTCGACAAACCCGTTTATTTCCAAGACGAACGCTATTCCTCCGCCGCCGTTGAACGCATCATGATCGACGCCTATGACATGAGCCGCAAAAAACGCAAGCAAAAGCTGGACGCCGGCGCCGCCGCGTTCATCCTGCAATCGTTTCTGGATCGGATATAATATACAGCTATAGCCTTTTATCCGTCTGGTCGGGCGTTTTCAAATCCGGCATTCTTTTCTTGAAAGGAAAAGCCATGCCGAAAAAAATCATCACCGCCGCCGAACGCCTGTTGCCCGTTTTGATCGTCGTCCTATTTCTGGCATATTGCTTTTCGGACGAAACGTTGCGGACGGATTTCCGCGCCTATGTCGCGTCGTTTGATTTTCCCGTCCGGAAAACCGTCCGCGCCCTGCTGATTTTTCTGGCGTTTTTATACGCCGCGCGCAAACTGGGCAGCGCCGTCTGGTTGAAACTATGCGAACGGTTGCGTCTGGATATCGGCACCGCCGAATCCGTTTCCGCCGCGGGACGCTACGCCGCCCTGTGCGCCGCCGCGCTGATCGCCCTGTCCGTATGGGGCGTGAATTTCAAAAGTCTGGGCATCTTTGTCGGCGCGCTGTCGGTCGGATTGGGGTTCGGGCTGCAAAACATCGCCAACAACTTCGTTTCGGGCGTTTTGCTGTTGTTTGAACACCCGTTTTCCGTCGGCGACTGGATCGTTTTGGGGGACAAGGAAGGCATTGTCAAAAAAATCAGCCTGCGGTCAACCGAGATCGAATCCTTTGACAAATCGCTGATTGTCATTCCGAACGCGGACATTTTATCGGGCGAACCGGTCATTCGCACCCGCCCCGACGGGACGGGCCGGCTGACAGTGTCCGTCGGCGTCGATTATGCCGCGAATTTGGACAAAGCGTTGAAACTGGCCGTGCAGGAAGCCGGAAAAGACCCGCGTGTTTTAAAAACGCCGCCCCCGTCCGCCGTCGTCGCGTCGTTTGACGACAACGCCGTCGGCATCAAGCTGAACTGTTACGTCGAAAACGTGTTGGAACGCGCGAACGTCCAAAGCGGTTTGATGATCCGCCTGTGCAAAGCGTTCGGGGAAAACGGCATCGACATCCCCTTTCCCCGCCGCGTCGTCAGTTTGAAAAGATCATCGACCGCGTGCCGCCGCGACCGCTTTTGACAAAACGGGGGGAAGGGCGGACTTTTCCCCGCGCACGGGCAAAGCGGCGACCGTCTTGTCCCCCGTTGCAGCCAGCGCGTCTTTCATTTCGCGTGACACGGCCAGATTTTCGGCGCGGTCGAAAAACTCCGGCGAAATGTAAGGCTTGCCCTGAAAACGGCAGAAACCCGCGATATCCGGATTGGAAAGGGAAACGGTCCGCTCGCCCGTCTTTTCACGTTTCGCCGCGTTACGCAATATCTGCGGCTGAAATTGTTTTTCATACGCGTTCTGATATTTTTTGTATCCGTACCACGCCTGAAAACTTGCCCGCATCGCTTTGGATTCATCGCCGGACTTTTCCATTTCGGCGACGTAAGCCTGCGTCATCGGCGTTTCCATTTCCTTTTCAAACAAAACGGAGTCCCGATCTTTCATCTGATAGGCGTAAGCGGCCTGATGCGCGCACGCATCGGCTTCAAGCGCGCGGTTCAGTTTAATGAAATCGCGGGCGTTCAACGCGTTGATGACACTGCCGGCTTCCTTCGCACCCGTTTTTTCACACAAACGGTCAACCTGCAAAATGTGCGTGCATTCGTGGATCAGCGTAGGCGCCAATTCGGCCTGACGATGGAAAGAATCCAGCTTGACCGTCTTGTTGTCGTAATCACAGGCACCGTTCAGCCCCGGCATCGCGTCGTAAATGAATTTGTAGCCTTTGAACGCAACGGCATTCATCACTTCGCGACCTTTTTCCGCGCTGTACGCCATATTCAGCAATTCGCCGAATTTTTCATGATCCGCCCCGCGCAACGCGTACAGCGACATACGCAACTTGGCTTGACATTCAAAATCGTTTTTCTGTTCCATTGTTAACGTTCCCTTTTCTGCGCGGCCTTGGCCAACACAACCGCATTCGATTGCATTTTCGCGGGTTCAAGGATTTTCCCGTCCTTGTCGCGCGTTGCCGTTTTATCAACCGACGTGTCCAACTTCGCCCCCGCGACGGATTGCGCGTAATCCGCCAAAACGGCCTTGATTTCCTTTTTGGCTTCGGCGGTCAGGGCGTTCGGCTTGTCCGAATTCAAATATTCCGCCGTCATATAGGGTTTGCCCCGATACAAACACAGATCGACGACGTCCCTGACGGGATATTCTTTGGAAAACAACGCCGGATCGTTCGATTTTTTACCCTCTTGCGCCGCCGGTACGATGCCGTTGTCCTTGTAATAATCGTCGTACAAATCACGGTACGGCGGGAAATCGTACCACGATTTGAACGCCGCCCGCATGGCCTGTTTTTTATCGCCCGTTTTTTCCAGCTCCGTTTCATACGCCGCCAGCATCGGATAATCCCGTTTCTGTTTGGCATACACTTCGGGAACGACATCCTTGCATTCATAAGCGAACGCCGATTGATGCGCGCACGCGTCGGCCTCGATCGCCTTGCGCATCCGGTACATATCGGCAACGCGGGTTTCTTCAAACAGCGGCGCGTTTTTCTTTTCCGAAGCAAACTGAATGCCGTGGCGTCCCTCGTGCACGACGGCGATTGCCAAAAAGTTTTTGGAACGCGCCGGATTCAACACGATCAGCCGGTCGTCGTAATTGCAGTATCCGCCGAACCGCTTTCCCATATTCCGAAATTGGATTTTGTAGCCCAAATCGGACAGCGTTTCCAGCGTTTCGCGCCCGCTGTCCGTTTTGTTCAGCGTGTTCAACACATCGCCCAGCAACTTTTGTTCATCGGCGGCGGATTTTGCCGACGACGCGGCGAATGTGTTTTGCAGCGTTTTTTGCGCCTGCCGCGCCTTTTCCCCGCACGCGTATTTTTTATACGATTTTTGCGTAAACTCGGCAGCCGCACCGGACATTTTACCGTCCCCCGTTTTGCTTCAAAGCCGCGGCAAACACAGCGTTTGCCTTATGTTGCGCAGGGCGGGTGATTTTACCCGTCTTGTCGCGTTCCGCCATAGCCCAAACAGATTCATCGGCTTTCACACCGACCGCTGCGGCGTAATCCGCGGTGATTTTCATGTACGCCGCTTTGTCTTTTTTCAAAACGGAAAAGGCCCGATCCGTCATCAGCATATCGACGGAAACATAGGATTTCCCCTTGTACAGACAGGCATCGGCGACATCTTGGGCGGGAACGGTTTTGCAAAACAGGTCTTTGCGCCCGCTTTCCTTGCCCTTTCCGGCGTAAAATTTAATCTCGTCCCTATGCGCGTCGTCGTAAAAGTCGCGGAAGTAATCGTAGCCGTACCACGCCTGAAAACTTGCCCGCATCGCTTTCTTTTCATCGCCGGACTTGTCCATTTCAGCGACGAAAGCGCGGAACATCGGCATATCATTCTTTTCGGCCTCGGCATATACTTCGGGCAGAACGTCGCGGCATTGATAAATGAACGCGGATTCGTGGGCGCAGGCGTCGGCCTCCATCGCGCGTTCATGGCGCAGCAGCGACGCGACGGTCATCTGTTCCACGTTCGGCGTGTTTTCGGGTTCGTGCGCGGATTGGATCGCGTGCTGTCCCTCGTGAACGATCGTCTGCATGGCATAGGCGTCGCCGAACGTCGGATTGACGACGATTTTTTTGCTGGTCGCTTCGCAAAAACCGCCGTAATCGCCCGTTTCAAACGCGAACGTATAGCCCAATTCGGACAATTCGATCAGGGTGTCGCGCCCCTTGTCCGTTTTCATCACCTGACCGATCAGGCGTTCAAATTCGGCGGATTCCTCTTTTTGTTTTCTGGAATCGGAAGCGGTGAACGCCGCGGTCAAAACCTTTTTCGCCTGCCGCGCCTTTTCGCCGCAAGCGTATTTTTGAACGTCTTTTTCCATAAATTCGGCAACCGATCCGGACATGGTGCGCCCCCTGAAAATGTAATTACGCAAAAAAGGATAACACCAAACGGACGATTGTCAACCGTTTTTTGTCCAAAACGCCTACCGCGCGCTGGGTGTCCGGCACGAATTTTCCAAAGCTTTCAGTCCGTTTTCAGAAACTTTGACGCCATTGACAAAAACGCCGCCGTTTTTAAATTCGACCCGCGCGACGGGCGGGAACCCGACGCGCATCCCCTGTTCAAAACCGGAAACGTCCCGCTTCAAATCCAGATAAACGGTCAAAGCGTCAAATTCCAAAACGGGAACGGCGGACAAATCGGCGGGGACGACGGCCGCCCCCGTTGTCGAAACGCCCGCGACGTAATCCGCGCCCCGCGTCAACCGCGCGCAATCGTCGGGAGAAACGGAAACGGCGACGGTTTGCGCCCGCGCCGCCGTTGATAAAACCGTCAGGCAGAAAATCAAGAATTTTCCCATTTTCCGCCGCCTTTCCGTCACACCCGCACCAAATGCGTGTCCACCATCGGACGGCGGCCGTGCGTTTCCATCACAACCTTACGCACGGCGGATTTCACCGTGTCGGCGATTGCCTGATCGTCCTTGCGTTTATCTGCGGACAACAATTCCAACGCGGCTTTGACGCCCTGATTCATTTTTTCAAAAGCGGGATCGCCCGTTTCGATCAATCCCGCGGCGGAAAACTGCACGTCGCCCAGAACCGCGCCCTTTTTGTTCAAAACGACGGTCGCGACGACCATGCCGTCTTCGATCATATGGCGGCGCTGTTTGATCACGCCGGCGTTCAGCGGAATGATCTGTTTTTTGTCGCGCGCCAAAACGCCCGTTTTCACTTCGCCGATGATTTCGGGATTTTCCCCGTCCAGCCGCAGCACGTCGCCGTCCTTTAAAATGACGGTCTTTTTCACGCCGCAGGCTTTGGCCAGATCGGCGTGTTCAAACAGGTGTGCCGCTTCGCCGTGGACGGGAACGGCGATCGCGGGTTTGACGAACCCGTACAGCTTTTCCATGTCCTTGCGCCCCGAATGTCCCGAAACGTGCACCAGCGCGTCTTTGGCGGTGACGACCTCGATCCCCTTGGCGATAAAGCGGTTTTGAATGTTCGCGATCGCCTGTTCGTTGCCGGGGATCACGCGCGACGAAAAGATCACGACATCGCCTTTGACCGGCTGCACCGGCCCCGTGCCGTAGGATATGTTCGACAGCGCCGCTTTCGGTTCACCCTGACACCCCGTGCAAAGGTACAGGATCTCGGCCGGATCGTGTTCGGCGGCCTCTTCGTCCGTCAGAAACACGTTGACATTGCGGAAATACCCCGCCGCGCGCCCCGCGCCTTCGACCCGCCACAGCGACCGCCCCAGCAGGCACACCGTGCGGCCGTTTTTTTCGGCGGCTTCGGCAATGCTTTCGATGCGCCCGACGTTCGACGCGAAACACGTCACGATCATGCGCTTGCCCTTGTATTTCGCGAACAATTCCGTCAGCGATTCCCGAACCTGCGTTTCGCTGGGGATGTCGCCTTCGACGAACACGTTGGTCGAATCGCCGACCAAAGCCAGCACGTTTTCCTTTTTCAGCGCGGCCAAAGCCTTGTAATCCGCCGGTTTGCCGACGACGGGGTCTTCGTCGAAACGCCAATCGCCCGTGTGGAACACGCTGCCGCGCGGCGTTTTGATCAGCAGGGACGACGCTTCGGGAATCGAATGGTTGATTTCGACCAGCTCGATTTCAAACGGGTTCAGTTCCAGCAGATCGCCCGATTCAAACACATGGACGGGAACGCGCCCCAACAGCCCCGCTTCGTCCAGTCGCGTTTCCAGCATTTCCGCGGCGAACGCGGACACATAGACGGGACAGCGCAGCACCGGCCAGAACGCCGCGACCGCGCCGATGTGGTCTTCGTGCGCGTGGGTGATCACCAACCCTTTCAGCTTCGGCGCGATTTTCTGCGCGAACGACGGGTCGGGGTACAGCATATCAATCCCCGGCAGACGGTCGCCCGCGAACCCGACGCCGCAATCGACCGCCAGCCATTCGCCGTCGCAGGCGTACAGGTAAAAGTTCATCCCGATTTCGCCGACACCGCCCAAAGGGACGAAAAACAGCCCTTCGTTCGGAACGTCAATGTATTCAACCTCTTTTTCGCCGGACATAACACTTTCCAATTCTATTCCTGATCGCCGAAGAAAACGTCTCCGGCCGTTATTTTTACGATTTCGCCGTCCTTGTTTAACAGAAGACACCCGTCTTTATCAAGCCCGTAAAAAGTTCCGCGCATTTTCCGGTTCGGCAGGTTGACCGTGACGGGGCCGCCGATGCCGTAGGCCTTTTCCTTCCACGCGTCCAGCAAACGGGCGGAACCGTTCGATTTCAATTCGGTGTCCCGTTGCGCGAACGATCGCAGAAACGATTCCAGCATTTGATCGCGCGTCACGGCGTATCCTTCGTTTCGCAGCGATGTCGCCCGATACAGCATCCCCGTTTCGGGAAAGGAAACGATGTTGACGCCGACGCCGGCGACCAGCCTGTCCGCCCCGTCCGTTTCCAGCAAAATGCCCGATATCTTTTTCCCGCCGACCAGCAAATCGTTCGGCCATTTGCATTGAACGCCGATATCGGGGCACAGGCGTTCCATCGCTTCGGCCAGTGAAACGGCGGTCAGGAAACTGTACATCCCCGCCCGCGCCAACGGGATTTTTTCCAAACAGATCGAAACGTACAGGTTGCCCGCCGGCGACACCCACGGCCGCCCCAGCCGCCCGCGCCCGCCCGTCTGCGCGTCGGCGACGACGGCGGTTCTGTCCGATCCGGACGGCAGGTTTTTGGCGTCCGCGTTCGTGCTGGCAGTTTCATCCTTTTTGATCAAAGTCCATCCTTGCGGTAAAATCACGGGCATCCTCCTTTTAAAAACCGGCCGCGGCGAACATCAGCGACGACACCGCCGCCGACAAAACAATGACGGCTTTCATCGGCGCGGGCGCGGGCGACAGTTCGTCCTTCGCCGCCGCGGCGTACATCTGCCGGATCAGCCTTAAATACACATACATCAACGGCATCGCGCCGAAAACCAGCAGCAGGCAAAACGGCGTCGAACCGGCCGCCGCCGCCGCGCGGTACACATCGAAACGCGCCAAAAAACCGGCGAAAGGCGGCGCGCCCGCCGCCCCCAGAAAAATCAGGGAAAACAACGCGCCGCGAACGGGCTTCGCGCGTCCCTGCCCCGCCAGAATCCGCGTTTCCTCGATCAATTCGTCCCCGACGCGCAGGGACAGCATCACCGCGCACAATCCTGCCAGCAGCACCGTGTCAACCGCCGCCGAAAACAGGAAAGTCCCCGCCGCGGAAACGGACAGTGCGGCCAAGGCCGTTCCGTTCATCGCGACCGCCGTGCACGCGATCAGCCGTTTGACGTTCGTCTGCACGACCGCCCCCGCGCCGCCGGCGAAAACGGACAGAACGGCGGCCGTTTCCAACACGGGACGCGCGTACCCCGCCAGATCCGCGAACGGACCCGACAGCAGGACGGCCAAAGCCCCCAGAACGGACAGCCGCGCGGTCAGGGCGAACATCGCCGTCACGGGCGACGGCGCCCCCTCGAACACGTCGGACAGCCACAAATGGAACGGGGCGACGCCCGCTTTGGTAAACAGCCCCGCCGCGACGAACGCGCCGCCCCACAGCAAAACGGGCAGGACGCGGCTTTTGTCCATGGCGGCGAGGGCGGCGAAATCCACCGTTCCCGAACACGCGTAAACAACGGACACGCCGAACAGGTACACCCCCGACCCCAGCAGCGTCACGATCGCCAGCTTGGCGCCGGCGGCGGTGGAACGTTCCCCCTGACGTTTATAGGCGGTCAGGAACAGCAACGGGAAAAAGGCCAGTTCCAGTCCCAGAAACTGCATCAAAAAATTGTCCGCCCCGACCGCCAGCATCATGCCGGCCGTCGAAAACCCGACCAAGGGCGCGAACTCGAACCGTTCGTATTTCTTGTACTTCAGCCAATCGGCGCCGAACGCCAGAACGGCGACGGCCGATCCGGTCAAAATCCGTTTCAGCGTCACACCCGCCGCGGCGAACGGCGCGTCCGGCGTTTTAATCAAAAACAGCAGGCAGAACGCCGCCATCAATCCGGCGAACACCGCGCCGTCGGCCGTTTTCTTGGCCTTTGACGGGGCGGCGCACACCCCCGCCATAATCGACAGGACGGTACAGCACAGCAAAACGGCTTCGGGCAAAACGGGCATGATTTGCGACAACGCCTGATTCATTTCAATTCCCCTTTCCCACGGCCATGCCGGCCAGATCGAACATCCCCTGCGGCATGACGGACAACGCCGCGAACACCGCGCCGCAAAACACCGTCGCCACCTTTTCGCGCCAGCTCATGTCCGGCAGGGGAAAGGGCGCGGCGGACGGTTCGCCGAACAGCAGGCGGGTAAACAGCCTGAAAAACGACGCGTACAGCAAAACGACGGAAAACAGCAGGAAAAACGCCGCCGCCGCGCTTTGGCGGAAAATGTCGATGAAAATCAGAAACTGCCCCGTGAACGGCATCAGCGGCGGCACGGCCAGAACCGCCAGACAGGACAGGAAAAACGCCGTCCCCAAATACGGCAGCGAAGTCATGATCCCCGTCGGATTGCGGATGCCCGCGTTTTTAAACCGGACGGTCAGCGCGCCCGCCGCCATCAGGTAGATCGACACGGCCAGCCCCTGCGCCGCGCACAAAAACAAAACGCCCCGCAGCGATTGCGGCGTCATGGCGAACACGCCGGCGGCCAGAAAACCGACCTGCGCCAAATGGGCGAAACCGGCCATTTTCTTGGCCTCCGTCTGTTTCAAAGTGATCAGCGCGCCGTAGAACGCCGAAAACACCGCCCACGCCGTCAAACACGGCGCCCATTGCGCCAGCACCGTTCCCGCCGCGGGCAAAGCCAGCCGGATGTACGCGTAAAACGCCAGCTTTGAAAAAACGCCGCACAGCAAAATCCCCGTCGGGACGGGCGCTTCGGCCTGCGTGTCGCTGAGCCACGCGTGAAACGGAAACAGCGGCGCTTTGAACGCCAGCATCCCCAACATTCCGGCGGCCAGCCACGCCTGATTTTCCGGCCGGACGGCCGCCAAAGCCCCGAAATCCGCCGACCCCGCCCGTCCGGCCAGTTCCAGCAAAACGGGCAGCAGGCAAACCGCGCCCGCCAAATCGGAAAAGCAGAACTTGTACGCCGTGTAAACGCGTTTTTCAACGCCCCAGACCGCCGTCATCAAAAACAGCGGAAAAGCCGCGGCTTCCCAAAAAAAGAAAAACCTGAACGCGTTTTGCGCGCAAACCGCCGTCAGCATAAAGCTTTCCGCGATCAACGCCAGACAGCAGAATTCGCGCACGCAAAACGGCACATGACGGCGGACGACGGCGACCGACAAAACGGTCAGGAACGAAATCAGCAGCACGAAAATCATGCTCAGCGCGTCGATATCAACCTGCCATTCCGCATGGGAATCCGGCGTGATCCGGCGCGCGAACAGCGCCGCGAACGACAAACCGAACGTGCACAGCGCGATCAGCAAAGCCACATGGCGGCTGTTTTTCGACACGACCCGATCGTCCCCGCGGACGAACAAAATGAACAGCGCGCCCAGCAAAGGCAATCCCAAAACGACGGCGGGCAAAGAAAAATCAGTCACGGCTCATCCTCCCGCCACGACGGGCAGCAAAGAAAATATCAGCAAAAACAGGCCGGCCGCGAACCAAATCAGGAAAACGGACGGCTGTTCCGAATGGAATTTCTGCGACCGTTCGGCCGCCTTTTGAAACATCTTGGGCAGTTTTTCGGTCAACAGCTCGGCCGACGCGAAACGCCACGCGAATTCGGACAAAGCCATAAACGGCCGGACGAAAACCGTTTCGTAAAATCCGGCCAGCCCGCCGCCCCGACGGAAAAAGGGCGCGACGCCCCCCGCGTTTTTCCCCGCGTGTTTTGAAAACCACCACAGCCCCGCCGGCAATCCGGCCGCGCCGGCCAACATCAAAGCCAGATCGGCGAGGGACGGCGTTTCCGCCATATCCGGCAAAATCGACTGCTCGAACACTTTGTTTTGGAAAAAGGACAGCAGCAGCAAAACCGCCAGCGGAATCATCTGCGTTTCGGGCGGGCGGAAAGCCTCCGGCGACGCGGGGGACGTTTTGGATTCGCCCGTGAAAATCCGGCCGGCCAGACGGGCGATCGCGAACGCCGCCGCGAACAGCCCGATTGTCAGCATCGCGCCGCCCGCCGCGCCCTGCCGCCTTAAAACGGCGTGCATATCCCAAACGACCGCCGAATTGCCGATTTGCGGAAAACCGACGCAGCACAGCCCCAGCAGAACCATCATCCGGAACGGCGCGGGCAAACGGCGTTTCAACCCGCCCATACGCGGCAGCTCCTCTTCCCCGCGCAGGGCTTGCGTCACGATTCCGGCGCACAGGATCAGCCCCGTCATCGGCGTGATCAAAGCGATGTAGGCGCAAAACGCGGCGTCGCGGCCGATCAGACCGAACGCGGTCAGGACGAACCCGAACTGCGCCATCAACAGCTGGCACAGCGCGATTTTGACGTTTGTTTGCGCCAAGGCCGTCAAAACGCCGGCCGCCGCCGTCAGCGCGCCCCAAACGGTGAAAACGGTTCGCGCCGTTTGGTCGCTTTCGACAAACGGGAAAAAGACGTACAGCACGTAAACGCCGACGCCGCCCAACGCGGCCGGCGCGACGAACGCCAAAGCGGGAACGGAAATTCCCGCCGTCTGCGCGATCAAAATGTTCGCGCCGAACAAAAACAGCTTGGCCGACACGCCCGCCAGCACCAGAACGGCGAAAGCGACCGCGCCGGAATCCTTGAACACGGTCAGGGATTCGGGCGAAAACGCCGCGACGGACAAATCCCCCGTCCGGTTCGCCAGCATAAAGCACGCGCACAGCAGCGGCACGTCGCACAGCGTGTGCCAAATCAGGAAACTCACCCCCGACCGGCGGACGGCCTGCTGTTCGTGAAACAGCATCAGCAGCATATAGGAAAACAGCGCGGACAAATCCCATCCGGCGAAAAACTGGAACATATTTTTCGCCCCGACGCCGATGATCAGGCACGATGTCAGCCCCAGCAGGAACACGACAAAACGGTTCATTTTTTCCGCCGGCAGAAAGCTTTTGGAATAAATCAGGCACATCAGCGCGGAAAAAACGATGAACACGACCAGAAAAATCTCGGCCGTTTCCAAATGCAGCCGCCAATCGTACACTTTGCCGTCCAAAGTTAAAAACGGCAGGATCGAAACGCTGTAGGTTTTGCCGTGGAAATGGTTTCTGAACGCCATGGAAACGATTTTCAAAAACGACACGCCGACCGACGCCGTGCCGATTTCCCACGCGAACGTGCGTTTTTTCAAAAATGCGGCGGCGAAAATGTAGCACGCGGCGAACAGCGGCAGCAAAACGGCGTAAAACATCCTTATCGTCCCCCCTCTTGCGCGTTGTCGCGTTTTCTGAAATACAGCAGGAAAACCGCCAAGGTCGCGACGGTCTGCAAACCGGTCAGGCACGCCGTGAACAGCGCGAAAATCAATCCGGACGCGTCGCGGAACAGCGCGCTGCCCATCGAAAAATTGAACAGCGACCCCAAAAACACCAGCTGCGCCGCCGGCAGCAGGCGCAGCAAATTCCCCCTGTGGCGCAAAACGCCCCACAGCCCGCACAGCACCAGCAGAAAACCGACCGTCAAAATGACGGGAACGTCAACCGTCATGTCAGCCGCCCTCCTTTTTTTTCACCAGCAAAGCGGACGCGCCGACCGCGCACGACAGGATCAGCACGGCGAAAACCAAAACGCACGAACCGTATCCGGTGTATAAAATATCCCCCAGAACCGGCAGGGAAAAATCCGTCATCGCCCGTTCGCCGGCTTTGTACGGTTTGAAAAACAGGTACGCCGTCTGCGCCGCGGCGGCGGCGAAACAAAACAAAGCCGCTTTCGACTGTTTTTCCCAAACGGCTTTGCGCGCGTGGCGGGCGTTGAACACGACCAGAACGAACATCAAAAACACCAGCATGGACGCCACCGACATCGACAAAACGGCGAACCCGACGAAACCGGCGTTCAGCCCCGCCAAAATGCCGGCGACGGCCACGACCGCCTGCATATGGAACAAAACGGCGTAAAACACGCTGGACGTTTTGACCGACATGAACGCCGCCCCCAAAACCAGAACGGCAAAGACATAAAATTCAACCGCGTACATCCGTCCCGCCCCTTTCAAACGACAACGCCCGTTTCGGGCACGCTTCGACGCACAGGCCGCAGCAAACGCACCGGTCGGCCGCCGGAGAAAACACACTCCGCCCGTTTTCCGCCGCGGTTTGAACCACCGCCGCGGCCGGACACACGGATTTGCACAGCCCGCATCCCGCGCATTTTTCCGCGTCAACGACGGGCGGACGCGTGGATGGAACCGCCTGTTCGCGGCCGCGCCCGATGAAACGCTTGACAACGCGCCGCGCGGCGATCAGCAAAGCGCGCCCCGCGCCGGTGAATGGAAAAATCATCCCGCCCCTCCTTGCCGCATGAAATACAAAACGACCGCCGTTCCGGCCAGCCACGCCAAAGCCAGCGGCAGGAACGCCTTGAAACACATATTCATCAGCCGGTCCGTCCGCCACGCGGGCAGCGCGGTTTGCATCAACGTCAACACGAACACGACCGCCGCCGTCTTGCCCCCCAGCCAAACGACCGCGGGAACGCCGCCTATTCCGAAAACGGGCAGGGTCCCGCCCAAAAACAGAACGGCGCCGGACACCGCGCACAGCAGGGTCAGCACATCTTCGCCCATCAAAAACAGCAGATACGGAAACCCGCCGTATTCGGCGTAAACCCCGCCCGCCAGATCGCGTTCCGATTTCGGCGCGCCGAACGGCGCCTGCGCCGTCAGCATCGCGACGCACAGCAGGTACAGGACGAACAGCGGAAAATGGACGAACGCGAACCACGCCCCCGCCTGCGCCTGAATGATCCGGTACAAATCGCCCGTCCCCGCGCTCATCAGCACCGTCACGAAAACGGCGGCCAGTATCAGCTGACAGGCCAGCGACTGGGCGATCAGCCTGACCGCCCCGAAAAACCCGTAACGCGTCGCCCCGCTCCACCCGCCGGCGATAAAGGCGTAGGTCGTGCACGACGCGACGAACGTCAGATACAGCAGCCCGAAATCGTAATGCGGCGATTCCCGCCCGTTGACCGGCAGAACGAAAAAGAAAAACAGCGCGAACACCAACGCGAACAACGGCGCGGCGACATACAGCTTTTTCCGCGCCCGTTGCGGAACGGCGTTCCTTTTCAACGCCGTCACGCACGCTTGGCGGCAGATTTGAACCAACCCGCGCGACGGCCGCATTTCGACGGCGGCTTTGATTTTTTCGCGCCCCCACCGCATGATCAAAGCGGCGGTCAGGATCAGAACGCACCACCCGAACGCGCGCGCCGAAAAAACGGCCGCCGGAATCAATTCCCGCAAAAAGGACAGCGTTTCCGCCGAAATCCTGTTTAAAACGGCGTTCATGACCGCGCCCCCCTCACCGTTTCGATCAAGGTGTCGTCGATTTTCCCCGCCGTTCCGAACGGTGTGTTTTCGGCGGGATTCGTTTCGCCGCGATTGTAAAAGACGACGTTTTCGCCGCCCAGCCGGTCGCGTATTTCCGCCAAATCGTCGTAAGGCAGCGGCGCCGTTTCCAAAAACTCCGACAACGCGCGCGGAATTTTCCAGCTTTCGCGCGACTGGCCGACGGGCGGAACGGCGACGGCCGTGCTTTGCGCCGCGCCGCGCATATTGACATAGGTCGCCCGCTTTTCCATAAACGACAGCGACGGCAGAACGACATCCGCCGTCAACGCCGACGCCCCCGCGTAAATCCCCTGATAAACGACGAAAGCCCCGCCCGCGTCCGCGCGGGTGAATTCGTCTTCGTCAACCAGATAAACGAAATCGAACGATCCGGCGGCGATTTCCGGCCGCAGCGGTTTTTCCGCGACCGCCCCCAATTCCAGCGCGCCCGCCAGCCCCGTGTTCGCGTTCAAATAGCCGTACCCGTTCCAATCGCCGCGGATGACGCCGTACTTTTCGCAAATCCGGTAAATCAAATCCATCAAAGCGGGCGCGTCCGAGCGGTTCAGCACGCCGTCCCCGACCACGACCATCGGCTTTTTCGCGTTTTGCAGGGGGGACGCCCTATCCCCGTCCAGAATCTCGCGCAGCGCGCGCGGCTTTTTTCCCGCGACCGCGCAAAACGCGTCCGCCCTTTCCGTCATCCCGACAAAAGCCGCGGGCATCGGATTGCGGCGCAGGGCGAACCCCGCCGGCGGACATTCCCACAGCGGATTCGTTCCGATCACCAGCAGGCCGTCCGCTTCGGCGATCCGGTCGAACGGCGTGTTGAACAGCCGCGACTGCCGGCTGTTCAAATCCAGCCAAAGCGGCCGCGTTCCGGCGTCAACGGCTTTCGCCCCGACCAGCCCCAACAAATCTTTGACGGCCAAAACCGTTTCGCAATCCGCGTACCGGCCGAACAAAGCCGCGATCCGTTCCGGCGCGGTCTGCCGCATTTTCGACGCGGCCGCGGCCAAAGCCTCCGTCCACGAACATTCGGTCAGCCGCCCGTCGATTTTCACATACGGCCTGTCCAGCCGGTTGCGGCGCAATCCGTCGAAACAATACCGCGCCGCGTCCGAAATCACGCCGCCGCCCGCGGGGCGGACGCGCGCGATCGAACCGTCCGGCGATTTTTCGATTTGAACGGGCGCGCCGAACCCGTCGGTCACGTCAACGCTGTCGATTTTGACGTTGTCCGCGTCCTTTTTTCCGTCCCTGATGTCGATCAGCGCCCCCGCGGGACACAGATCGGCCAGCATCCCCGACAGCGGAAAGGACGGGCAAGTTGCGGGCGGCGTTCCGGATTGATCCGCCGCGCCCGCTTGTTTCAAAAAATCGGTGCACCGTCCGCATTTGACGCATTTTTGCGCGCAGACCGCCACGTTTCCGGTCAAAGGTTCGCACTTGCCGTCGAAAGCGACCGGCGGCAAAGACGGACGGAACACGGCGCAAACCTTTTGAATTTCGCAATTTCCGGCCTTGACGCACGCGGCGCAATCCGCGGGGTGGTTCGCCAGCAACTTTTCCGCGGCGCGGCGGACGGATTCGCGCCCCTGCGGCGTTTGCGCCAATTCGCTTTCCGGCGCGGCCAAAACATCGTTGATCGTCAGTTCGCTCACCGGTCAACCTCCGTCGTTTGAACAGCCAAAGACCCCAGTATGACGCGAACGTCGGCCAAATCGCATCCCTCCGTCATCCGGTTCAACGCCTGCATCACCGGAAAACCCGCCGAACGGAAACGGCACCTGTACGGCCGCGCCCCGCCGTCGGAAACCAGAAACACCCCGAATTCGCCCGACGGCGATTCCGTCGCGGCGTAAACTTCGCCGGCCGGCGTTTTCATCCCGTTGCCGTACAGCTCGAACCGGCGGGAAAGTTCCGTCAAACCGCCGTCCGCGCCGACATCGAAATCGGGGTCGATCACTTCGCCCGCGGGCAGGTGTTCCGACACATGACGGATGATCGCCATCGACTGGTAGATTTCAAACAGGCGCAGCAAATAACGGGCGTAGCAATCCCCCTGCGTTTTCAGCGGGATTTCAAACGGAACGGCGGCGTAGGCTTCGTAAGGTTCCTTTTTCCGGACATCCCAATCAACGCCGCACGCGCGCAGGTTCACGCCGGAAAATCCGGCGGCCAAAGCGTCCGCGGCGTCAATGGCGCCGACCCCGACCGTGCGGGATTTGAAAACCGCGTTTTCCGTCAGCAGATCCTCGATTTCCGACAAAACGGACGGCAATTCCCGCGTCAGCCAACGGAACAAAATCTCCGGCGTTTGCGGCGCGACATCGTTCGCGATCCCGCCCGCGCGGACGAAAACGGCCGCCGGACAGCCCCGACAAATCACGTCCAGCATCGCGCCGATCCGTTCCGACGCCTGACGCGCCAAGGGTTCGACAACGTCCGTCCCCGCGTCCGCCGCCAAATTCGCCGTCGCCCGCAAATGCGACAGTATCCGCCCCGTTTCCGCCAAAATCATCCGGACGGCGACGGCGCGTTCCGGCACTTTCGCGCCCGTCAGCCTTTCCGCCGCCAACGCGAAGGCGTGCGTGCAGGAAAACGGCGCGGAACGGTTCAGCTTGTCCGCCAGAACCAGCCCCTGCAGCAGTGTCCCGCCCTCCGCCAGCTTTTCAACGCCGCGGTGGGAAAAACCGATATGCGGGTCGATGCGCCGCACCTTTTCCCCGTCCAGCTGCGCGACCAGCCGGCACATTCCGATCCCCGCGGACGGTTCGGGCGCGATATTGGCGAACGACACGCTTTGCCACGGGATCATGCGTCCCTCCGGTTCAAATCGACGCCGAACAAAACGGCCTGCCGCCCGCTTTCGCGCTTTTGGCGGACGAATCGGCCTTTGGATTCGTCGTAAACCAGCCTGTCCGCCGGACGCGCGTCCTTGCGCAAAGGGCGGGCGGTCATATCGTCGGGCAGCAAAAGCCGGCGCATATCGGGGTGGTTTTCAAACGCGACGCCGAACATTTCCCACATTTCGCGCTCATACCACGCGGCGTTCGGGAAAACGGGACAGACGGACGCGACGGCGACATCCTCCTGCGTCGCGCACACCAGCCGCAGCCGCCGTTTCATCAGCGGGCTGAGCAGAAAATAATTCAGTTCAAAACAATCCTGCCGGTCGGGATAATGCACGCAACAAGCGTCCGTCAGCTGCGTGAAACGACAGGCGGGATCGTCGCGTAAAAAACGCATCACGCGCAAAACGGCCGCCCGCATCACGCGCAGCGCCGTCATGCCGGAAACGACGCCGACATCGGCGATGTCCTGACGCGCGAAATGCAAACGGACGTAACGGCCGAACTCCTCTTGCGATTTAAACAGCGCGTCCATGCTCACCCCTCTTTGATTTCACGGCGGATCAGGGCGCGCAGACGGTCGATCCCGTCGATCAAAGCGGCCGCGTCGGGCGGACATCCCGTCACGCAAACATCCACCGGCACAATGTCCGCCGCCCGCGTCACGGCATAGGAACCGCCGAACACCCCGCCGGTGATCGCGCAGTTGCCGAAAGCGATCACATATTTCGGCGCGGGCATCTGGTCGTACAGGCGGCGCACGACCGGCGCGGCCTTTTCCGTCACCGCGCCCGCGACCAGCAGCACGTCGGCGTGGTGCGGGTTGAACACGGGCGTTTTGCCGGATCGCACCAGCGGCGCGAAACACGAACAGCACCCCGTCGCCGCGGCCAGAACGGCGTCGGGGTCGGAACACGCCGCCGCGGCCAAAGCTTTGAACGCGACGGCCGCAAACCCGTGTTCGCGCAGGCAATCTGTCCAGCCGCCGTTCATTCCCATTCCAGCGCCCCTTTTTTATATTCGTAGAAATAGCCGACGCCCCACAATCCGACCACGGCCAAAGCGGTGAAGACCTCCGTGCCGCCGGACAGGTTCAGCGACATCGCCCACGGCAGCAGCAGCAAAAATTCGGCGTTGAACAAAACGAACAGCAGGGCGATGAACGCGAACCGCGCGGGAAACCGTCCGGCGCCGTCCGACAAAATGTGAAAACCGCCCGCGTAGCCGTCGTTTTCAACCTTGGCCGCCGACCGTTTGCGAAACACGAAACCGGTCAGCCGCGCGGCAGTTTTCAACGCGGCCAGACCGACCAGCAAAGCGGCCGTGAAAAAAATCAGAAAATAGAAGTAAGCGTGCGTCATGTTTTCCATAAAAATACGGTTTACACCAAACACGCCGTCAGATCAACGCCGACCGGACGCGGCGCCGCGTTATTGCGGCAAAGCGGGCAGGTTTTCGGGCGACAGGGGCAGTTTTTTAACGAATCTGACGGGCACTTCGTATTCGCGCATCAATTCGCCGCCCTCGAATTCGACGACCAGAACGGATTCCGCCTTGGCCAGCGGGGCGCGGGCGTCGGGGTGAATGAAATCCAGCGTGATGGAAAAGCCGTGTTGACGGTACAGCAGGGCGTGCTTTCCGCCGTCGTAAACGATCTGCGGATCCTCCGGTTCGCCGGCGCGCGCGCGAATCGAAATCAGCAAATCGCCCGCGCCGTTCTGCAGGATGTCGTAAAAGCCCTCTTGTTCGGGGCCCGTTTGTCTTTCGGCCATTCTTTCCTCTTCGGGTTCGCTTCGTGAACCGCCTTGAAAAAAAATCTCACACGGTGCTTATAACACCGTTTTGGACAGAACGGCAAGTTTTTTTTGTTAAATACCGTCAAGCGTCCGCGTTTTCGCCGCCGCGCGGCCGCATTTTTCAAAAAACGGCGGGGATTTTCCGTTTTTCTCTTTACCTTGATTCCTGAAATATGGTATGCAACCGCTACACCTACATTTTTATCAACAAGGACGAATGAAGTGACGAATAAAACGACACAAAGCAACACCCCCGCCCTGCCGAAAGTGACGGCGGAAATGATTGCCGAAAAAATCGAACGCTTGATGAAATACACCCTGTGCAAACAGGTGCGCGAAGCGTCGAAAGAGGATTTGTTCACGGCTTTGGCTTTGGCGGTGCGCGAAATCGCCGTTGACCGTATGTACGAAACGGCCAACAGATACGCCCACGCCAACCCCAAACGCGTTTACTACCTGTCCGTCGAATACCTGCTGGGCCGTTCGCTGGTGAACAATCTGGACAATCTGGGCATCCACGACCTGCTGGATCAGGTGAAACTGGACAACCCCATCCCCCTGCGCGACGTGATCGACTGCGAATACGATCCGGCGTTGGGCAACGGCGGCTTGGGTCGTTTGGCGGCGTGCTTCATCGATTCCATGGCGACGTTGGGGTTGCCGGGGTACGGTTACGGCCTGAACTACCAGTTCGGCCTGTTCAAACAGGTTTTTGAAAACGGCTATCAAAAGGAAATGGCGGATTCGTGGATGGATCGTTCCTCCCCTTGGCAGATTGAACGCGCCGATCGCATTTGCCACGTTCCCGTGTACGGCCGTTTGGTCTATGAGGAAGTCAACGGCGAACGCCGTCCGCATTGGGTGGACACCGAAACGCTGGTCGGCGTTCCGTACGATATGCCGATCGTCGGTTTCGGCGGCAAAACGGTGAACTATCTGCGCCTGTTTTCCGCCCGTTCGTCCAGCGAACTGGACATCAAAACGTTCAACGACGGCGGTTACATCAAAGCGGTTGAAAAGAAAATCAAATCCGAAACGATTTCCAAGGTTCTGTACCCGTCCGACGCGGTCGAAGCGGGCAAGGAACTGCGCCTGTTGCAACAGTATTTCTTTGTTTCCTGCGCCCTGAGCGATATCATGCGCCGTTTTTTGGAAACGAACACGGATCTGCGCGATTTCCCGAAAAAGGCGGCGATCCAGCTGAACGACACGCACCCGACGCTGGCGATCCCCGAATTGATGCGCCTGCTGATGGACGTTCACGGGCTGGATTGGGACACCGCGTGGGAAATCACGGAAAAGACGATGGGCTACACGAACCACACCCTGCTGCCCGAAGCGTTGGAACGCTGGTCGGTCAGATTGTTGGAAAAGGTCTGCCCGCGTCATCTGGCGATCATCTACGACATCAACGACCATTTGATGAAACAGGTTGCGGCGAAATACCCCGGCGACAACGGCAAGCTGTCCCGTATGTCCGTCATCGAAGAAGGCGACACCAAAAAAGTCCGCATGGGCAATCTGGCGATCGTCGGTTCCCATTCGATCAACGGCGTCGCGGCGATTCACTCGGAACTGGTCAAGAAAAACTTGGCGCCGGACTTTTATGAAATGTGGCCGGAACGCTTCAACAACAAAACGAACGGCATCACGCCGCGCCGCTGGCTGCTGAGCGCGAACCCCGAACTGGCCGACCTGATTTCGTCGAAAATCGGCCGCGAATGGATCACGCACCTCGACCAGCTGGTCAAGGTCGCGCCGTTCGCCACGGATTCCGATTTCGTGCGTTCGTTCTTCCGCATCAAAAAGGACAACAAGGAAAAACTGGCCAAGATCATTCTGAACACGACCGGCAACATCGTCGATACGGATTCCCTGTTCGACGTTCAGGTCAAACGCATTCACGAATACAAACGCCAGCTGCTGAACGCGCTGAACATCATCTACAACTATTTGCAGATCACCGAAGACGGCCTGTCCCTGTCCAGCCCGCGCACGTTCATTTTGGGCGGCAAGGCGGCTCCGTCTTACGATTTCGCGAAGTTGACGATCAAGCTGTTCAACAACCTGTCCAAGGTCATCAACAACGACCCGCGCGTCAAGGATCAGATGAAGGTCGTCTTCATCCCCGATTACAAGGTGTCGATCGCGGAACGCGTGTTCCCCGCCGCCGACGTGTCGGAACAGATTTCGACCGCGGGATTTGAAGCGTCCGGCACCGGCAACATGAAATTCATGCTGAACGGCGCGCTGACGGTCGGCACGCTGGACGGCGCAAACGTTGAAATCCGCGACGAAGTCGGCGCCGAAAACTTCTACCTGTTCGGGTTGACGACGCCGGAAGTCAAGAAAATCCACGACGAACATTCGCACCGCCCGTGGGATCTGTACAATTCCGACACGCGCATCCGCCGCATTATGGACGCGCTGAATTCGGATATGTTCTGCCCCGGCGAATCCGGCATTTTCCAGCCGATTTTCGACAACATCATGGGCGCGGACTATTACCTGCTGCTGGCGGACATCGGTTCGTACATCGACACGCAGGCGCAGGTGGCCAAAGACTTCTTGAACAAGGCGTCTTGGGGCAAGAAAGCGATTTTGAACGTCGCGCATTCGGGCAAATTCTCGTCCGACCGCACGATCGCCGAATATGCCAAAGACATTTGGGATGTCAAACCCGTTTTGTAAGACATTCAATCGAAAAGCCCCGCCGACGCGGGGCTTTTTGCTGTTCTGAAAAAGACAGGCGAACCGAACCGCCCGCGCCGCCCTCGCCAAAACCGGTTTTAAAGAGTCAAGCGGGTACTGCCGGTACTGCCGTACGGGCATCTGTTTGAACAAAACCGATTTCAGAGAGGTTGTTAGGGTACGTGAGCATTTCGCAGCGATGATCTGACGCCCCGAACCGCCCGCGCCGCCCTCGCCAAAACCGGTTTTAAAGAGTCAAGCGGGTACTGGCCGTACGGGCGTCAGTTTGAATTAAACCGTATTTTAGAGAGGCTGTTCAGGGTACGTGAGCATTTCGCAGCGATGATCTGACGAACCGAGCCACAGGCACCGCCCTTGCCAAAACCGGTTTTAAAGGTCAAGCGGCAGGAAGCGAGAAGCGCAGGTTTGATGCGTACATACAGGTACGTGAAAACCGAGCATCACAGCTGACGAACCGATTGACCTTTAAAACCGGTTTTCATTTCACCAGATGAAGGCAGGCAACACAGCCTTCGCCGCACACTCGTTCTGCGACAACAGGGAACGGACACGGTCGGCGTCGGGCTGCTGGCCGCGGGAAACCCCCAAATCTTTGGCGTGGACGCCGCCGGCGACAAAGAGGGCGTCCAACCCTGCCAGATTGGCACCGAGAATGTCGGTTTGGACGCAGTCGCCGACCACGGCGATACGGGATCGGTCGGCCTCCAGCCCCTCGACGCAATAGTTGAAAACGGAGGGATCGGGCTTGCCGCGCCAAAAAACGGAACCGCCGATTTTCTGATACTGCGCGGCCAGCGCGCCGGCCGCCATGCAGGGGACGCCGTCCTTTAAAAAGAACGAATCGGGACAGGCGCAAACCATGGGCAGACGGCGGGACAGGCAGACTTTGAAAAACGGTTCGTATTTTTCCAGCGTGTCCTGCGTGCCGAACGTTCCGGTGACGAAAATGAAATCGGCTTCGTCAATGTTGGGAACGGGGACATAGCCCAGATCGGCGAACGGCTGCCAGCAGGTTTCGGGCCCCAGATGAAAACACTTGCGCCCCAGATTGGCGAAAAACGGATCAATGCGACGGCGCATTTCGTGATAGACGATTTCACCCGATGTCAGAACGCCGTGGTACAGATAGCGCTTCACCCCCATGCGTTCCAGCGTTTTGATCATATCGGCGCAACGGCACGGGGCGTTCGAGAGGAAAACGACCTTTTTACCCTCGTCGCTCAGCTGGCTGAGGGCGTTGAACACACCGAAACAGAGTCTTTGCTCTTCGTACACGACGCCCCACAAATCGACGATGAACGCGTCGTACGCCGCGACGATGCCGCGCAATCCGGCGATATAGGGTGTTTCGTTATTCAAACGGGCGTCTCCGAAAACTGGGGTTGTCATGGTGTTAATATACCACGCCCGCCCGCGTTGTCAAAGCTTGCCTTTCGTTTTCCGGCGTTTTGTTTTTTCCGCGCACGGCTTGTCCGGCAGGCGTTTCAGATCCGTTAAAACGGACAGCAGGCGGTGCGTGCCGAAATTCTGGACGATTTGATCGCCGATCCCGTTGTCATAGGAATACAGCGACACTTCGTAGGCGGGCGCGCCGTCGGCGGCGGACGGGGCGGCGAACTCTTCAAAAAACGCCGTGTCGAAACGGTAGGCTTTGCGATTTTTAATCAGATCGGCGTCCCCTTTGACGGCGGGCGATGAAAACCCGTCCGCCGCGGTGACGGCCGTGTTCGCGGAAAACAGGGATTCGGGGCGCGTGCCGTCGTAAACATAGGAAAAGACGTTTCCCTTTCCCGCCCGCGCGGCGTCCAGCAGGCGCAATGTCTGCTGAACGGGAAAGACGACGCTTTTGGGCAGGACGGCTTCGGACGCCACGGGGATGGTCAGGCGCACGCGCTTTTTTCCGGCGTCGCACACGGCTGTTCCGGCCAAATCCTTTCTGTCCGCGCCCTTTTCGCGCATATAAACGGCGAAGTCGAACCGGCACCCGTCCGCGCTTTCCCGTGTCGTCTGTTTCCAATTCGTCGTGTCCAGCCCGATCTGTTCGTATCCGACATCAATAGAAAACACGGATTCCGTTTCCCAAACGCCGCAAACCTTTTGAATTTGATAGCGCATTTTGCCTTTGGCCGTGACGACGCCCGCCGCGCCGCCCGCCGTCGAATGAAGCGATATGTCGTAACTTGCCCGATGCGACTGCAATTCGCCGTCTGCCCGCGCGAAAGCGGCGGGAAACATCAGAAAAGCGGCGAGAAATATAATCCTGATCACGGGAAAGACCTTTCGTTTTGCGGCATCATACCCGAAAACGGTTCGGGATGATAGCCCCGAAAAAACAAAAAACGCGCGCGCCGGACGCCCGCCGGCGGTTATGGAAAGGCTTGAGTTTTTGCAAAAGAGGTTATACTCTGGATGAAAAATGTTTTTTGTTCGGAACCGGCATGATCACATTAGAAAACGTCACGCGAAAATTCGGGTCTTTCACCGCCGTCGATAACCTTTCCCTTCATGTGCCGAAAGGACAGGTGCTGGGATTTTTGGGGCCGAACGGCGCGGGAAAAACGACGACCATGCGCATGATTTCGGGATTTCTGACCCCGACCGCGGGCAAAATAACGGTTTGCGGATGCGATGTCGCGCAAAACCCCGTCGAGGTCAAACGCCACATCGGCTATATGCCCGAAGTCGCGTCGTCTTACAACGACATGACGGTTCTGGCGTTTTTGAATTTCATCGCCGAAGCGCGCGGCCTGTCCGGTTCGGCGAAGGAAAAGGCCGTTGAAAAGGTCGTCGCCGACATTTCCCTGTCGAACGTCCTTTACCAGCCGATCGAAACGCTGTCCAAGGGGTACAAACGCCGCGTCGGTTTGGCGCAGGCGCTGGTGCACGATCCGGACGTGCTGATTTTGGACGAACCGACCGAGGGGCTGGATCCCAACCAGAAACGCGAGATCCGGACGCTGATCCGCCGTTTGCGGGAAAACAAGGCGATCATCATTTCCACCCACGTGCTGGAAGAGGTCGAAGCCATGTGTTCCCGCGCCGTCATCATCGACAAAGGAAAAATCGTTCTGGACGACACGCCCCGCGCGCTGATCAGCCTGTCGGAAACGCACCAGACGCTGTTCGTCCTGATCCCCGCGTACCAACAGGAACGGGCGCGCACCGTTTTCGACGAAATGACGGTTCTGGACATCGCGGACGTGCGTCAGGAAACGGGCGACGCGTTCATGTTCACCCTGAAACCCAAAGGGCGCGAATCCGTCACCGCCGACGTGGTGGAGGCTCTGCGCCGCCAAGACATCAAAATACTGGATTTGTTCATTGAAAAAGGCCGGCTGGAGGAAGTGTTCTACGCGTTCACGTCGCCCGACCGCGAATTGAAAGACCCGCACGCATGAGATCCCTGTTTGTATTGACGAAACGCGAATTCGCCGGCTATTTCACGACGCCGGTCGCGTGGATTTTTTTGATGATTTTCGTGTCCCTGTCGGGATTGCTGACGTTTTACGCGGGGGATTTTTTCGGCCGCGGCCAAGCCGACCTGCAATCGTTTTTCCTGTTCCACCCGTGGCTGTACGTTTTCCTGATCCCCGCCGTTTCCATGCGTATGTGGGCCGAGGAACGGCGCAGCGGCACGATCGAAATGCTGATGACCCTGCCCGTTTCGACCGGCGATCTGGTGCTGGGCAAGTTTTTCGCCGCGTGGATGTTCGTCGGGGTCGCGCTGTTTCTGACTTTGCCGATGTGGCTGACCGTTAACTATCTGGGATCGCCCGACAACGGCGTCATTTTGATGAGCTATCTGGCCAGTTTTTTGATCGCGGGAACGTTTTTGTCCGTCGGGTCGTGCCTGTCCGCCTGCACCAAAAGCCAGATCGTCGCGTTCGCGTCCACCATGATGGCGTGCGTTCTGCTGACGTTTCTGGGGTCGGACGCGCTGATCAATGCGTTGTCCGGCGTCGCGACGGAAAAGGTGCTGAAACTGTTTCAATCGTTCGGTTTCCTGATCCATTTCCTTTCCCTGACCCGCGGCGTTCTGGATGTGCGCGACCTGCTGTTCTTCGTTTCGTTTTCAAGCGTGTTCCTGTTCGCCACGGTGATCGTGCTTGACCATAAAAAGGCGGTGTAAGATGAAAATCAACGTTCGGGACAGAAACTCTTTGGGCATCGCCGGATTGGCCTGCGCCGTCGTGTTGTTTTTCTGCGTCAACCTGATCGCCGCGTTTTTGATGAAAAACTACCGCCTCGATCTGACGCAGGCGCAGCTGTATTCCCTGTCGCAAGGGTCGCTGAACGCCGTCGCGCAGATCAAGGAACCCGTCACGATCCGTTTCTATCTGTCGGACAAGCTGGCCAAAGTGTCGCAGCTGCACGCGACGTACGCCGTGCGCGTCGTCGAATTGCTGGAACAGTACGTTTCCGCGTCCGACGGCAAAATCAAGCTGGAAATCATCGACCCCGAACCGTTTTCCAAAAAAGAGGACGAAGCGCTGGGCTACGGGCTGAAAGGCATCCCCGTCGGCGATTCGTCCGAATACGTTTACATCGGCATGGTGCTGTCGAATTCGTCCGACCGCCGGCGCACGATCGCGCTGCTGGACCCGTCGCGGGAACGGTTTTTGGAATACGACATCACGAAATACCTGACCGACCTGACCCGTTCCAAACGCCCGACCATCGGGATCATCAGCACCCTGCCGATCGACGGACAGGGCGAACCGCGGCAGGTTTATCCGAAATACCGCCCCCGCTGGGCGGTGATGAACGTCATCCGCGACATTTTCAACGTCCGGTTCATTTCGCGCCAAACGCTGGACATTCCGGCGGGCATTGACGTTCTGATGCTGGTCAATCCGAAAAAATTCAGCGAAGAAACCCTGTACGCCATTGACCAATACGTCATGCGCGGCGGCAATATGCTGGTGCTGATCGACCCGTTTTCGCAGGCGGAGGCCGCTTTGGGCGAAGTCCCCTATTCCATCCGGCCGGACATGGACAAGCTGTTTTCCAACTGGGGCGTGTCGTTCGACCCGACGCAATTCGTCGCGGACGCGGTGTTGGCGCGCACGGCCGCCCACAGCGACGGCGACAAGACGGCGCAGGTCAAATACCTGCCGTGGCTGGGCGTCACCGAAAACCACCTGAGCCCCGAAGACCCCGTCACCAACGCGATCAGTTCGCTGAATCTGGCCTACGCCGGAACGTTTGCCGTCACGAAAAAAGTTGACGGACTGACCGTCACGCCCCTGATCTTTTCGTCAAAGGAATCGCAACTGATGCCGACGGTTTTGGGCGTCAACCCCGATCCGGCGGAAATGATGCGCCAATTCAAACCCAAAGGCCGCAACATGGTTTTGGGGCTGCGGATCAAGGGGACGCCCGCCAGCGCGTTTGACAAGGCGCCGACGCGCAACTTTTTGAAACAGCGTCCCGAAGCGCACATTGAAAAGGCCGTGTCGCCCGTCAACATCATCCTGATCGGCGACAGCGATTTTCTGGCCGATTCCCTGTGGACGGAAAAATCCGACATTCTGGGCGTGGAACAGCTGTACCCGTTCGCGGGCAACGCCGATTTGACCGTCAACGCGCTGGACAACCTCAGCGGCGCGGCGTCGCTGATCGACTTGCGGTCGAAAGCCGAATGGCGCCGCCCGTTCACCGTGATCGAGGAAATGGCGCTGCAGGCCGGAAAGAAATACCGGCAGGAGGAAACGCGCCTGTTCGACGAATTGCAGACCGCGCAAAACCGGCTGCAATACCTGACGGAACGCGCGCCCGACGACGGCGGCGACATTTTATCGCGCGAGGACAAATCGGAAATCCAGTCGCTGAAGGAACGGATTTTAGCCCTGCGCGCCGACCTGCGTTCCGTTCAAAGCGTGTTGAGCCGCGACATTTTCGCCCTGCGTTCGACGATCATCCTGCTGAACGTCGTTCTGGTGCCGGCGCTGCTGATGGCCGTCGCCCTGTTCGTCGTCTGGCGCCGCCGCGTCAGACGGACGCAAAACCGATAGAATAAGGATAGCCGCCCATGAATCCGCGCTCGTTTTACAAACTGTTCGCCGCGACCGCCGTCGCTTTGATCACGGCCGTGTGCGTCTGGGTCTGGACGCCCGACCATTCCGTCGGCGAATTTTTCGGCGAACCCCTGTTCCCCGGATTGATCGACAAACTGAACGGCGTCGAAGTCGTTTCCATCGAACACGCCGGCACGACCAAAACGTTCATGCGCGACGGCGCGGGCGGGTGGATGCTGACCGAAGCGGACGGATACCCCGCCGACAGGGACAGAATCCGCAATATGCTGCTGGGGCTGGCGGGGTTGGAAAAGGCGGAACCCAAAACGGCGCTGCCCGAATTCTATCCCGATCTGCAGGTCGAGGACAGCACGGATAAAAACGCGAAATCCTATCAGGTTTCCCTGATGGACGCCGAAGGAAACACCGTCGCCGCCCTGCTGGTCGGAAAGCACAACGACAGCCTGTTCAAAAACGGTCAGGGATATTTCGTCCGCCCGCCCGACGACGCGCGGTCGTGGCTGGTGCGCGGCGACATCGACGTGACGGGCGATCTGCGGTCGTGGCTGAACACGCGGCTGCTGCCCCTGCCCGCCGGACGGATCGCGTCGATCACTTTCGTGAACGGCGGCAAAACGCGCGAAGCCGTCTATAAACGTTCGTCGCCGGACGCCCCGCTGCAAGCCGTGTTTTTATCGGACGGCCATTTCATCATCGACCCGAATTTTGTCAAAAGAATGGAGGAAGCGCTGGGCGCGTTCGATTTCGACGATGTCGCCGTCCGGCCGGCGGATCTGAATACGAAAACGCCGTTTTCATCCGCGATGATCGAAACGTTCGACGGATTGAACGTTTACCTGTTCCTGTATTTGAACGATTCAAGGCCGTTCGCCGCCGTCGCTTTTTCAGCCGCGCAGGACGCCGCGCAGGATGTCAAGAAAGAGGCCGCCGATCTGGAAAACCGGCATAACCGCTGGCTGTACCAGATGCCGCGCGAAACGGCGACGGCCGTCCTGCCGTTCCTGACCGTTCCGGAACCGGAGAAAAAGGCCAAGCCGGCCGCCGCCAAAAACGCGCCCGCGGCGTCGGCGAAAAAACGGAAAAAAGGAAAATAAGGGATCAGACGATCCACACCGTCGCGGCGGCCGCGGCGTCCAAAGCGACGCTTCGGCCGTTGATTTCAAACGCGTATTTGTTTTCGGATTCGACAAACCGGACGTTGTCCAGACGCGCCCCCTCGACAACGCCGGATTCCGCCAACCGGCGGCGGACGTTGTCATCCCCCGTCAACCGATCGACGCGCCCCGACGCCGATGCCGCCACCGTCAACGGGGCGGGCAGCCGGACGGCCGCGTCCAAAGACCGGAACAGCTCTTGCGTCCAGCCCTTTTGATTTGCCTGCGCGTCCTGCAAAAAATCGACCAGTCCGAAAAACCGTTCGGCCGCGCGTCCGTCCAGATGATGTTCGATCAAACAGGCGATTTCCTCGCCCCGTCCGGCGTCCAGCCCCAAAAAATCATGAAAAAAAGAGCTCAGACGCTCGTGTTTCATATACACGCGCCACCCGATCCGCCGTCCGTCCGGCGTCAGCTGGATCGCGCCGTAGGATTCGTGGCGCACCAGCCCCTGCTCCGCCATTTTTTTAACGACGGTCGCGATCGTGCCTTTGGTCAGCTTCAAATGATCGGCCAACGCCGTCACGGTTTGCTTTTCCCCGACCGTTTCCAAATGAAACAGGGTTTCCAGATAATCCTCCAATCGCGAAGAAAGCGCCGCCATGACCGATCCTTTTAAATAAGCGTGTAAGGGCAATCATACTGAAAACCCGATTGAAAATCAAGGAAACAGGCCGTACAATCAAACGGCGGAGGGACGGATATGAACACGCGGACGACACATTTTGAAACGGACGGGCTGACCGGATTGAAAATCGAACCGGACGGCGGAACCGTCGGCAAATTGATCGTTTTGCTGCACGGATACGGCGGGGACGCCGCGTCGAACGCCGCTTTCGGCGAAAAGCTGGCCGCCGCCCGCGCGGACGCCGCCGTCGCCGTTTTGGACGGAACCGCGCCCGTGCCGCCCGAAAACGATCCGTCGCGGCGGCAATGGTGGAATCTGGACGAAACGCGGTTCGACGGCCGCCTGTGTTCGTTCATGCCGTATCTGGCGCGCCCCGAACAGCGCGAATTGATCGCGCGAACCGTTCCGGAGATTCATGAAACGGCCGTCCGGCTGAACCGCTTTGTTTTAAAAACGCTGAAAGCATACGGGTTAAGTCCGCGCGACTGTTTTCTGGCCGGCATATCGCAAGGCGGCATCACCGCGTTTGAAACGGCGCTGTTTTGCGACGGGCTGGAAAACCTCGGCGGGTTGATTTCGATCGGATCGGGAATTGTCGGCGCGGACAGGCTGCGCGGCCGCCCCGCGAACGCCGTTCCCGTTTTGCTGGCACGCGGCGCGCGCGACGAAATATTCCCGAAAACGGTCGATTACTTTTCACGCGCCGTGCTGCGGGAATCGGGGCATCCCGTCGAACTGGACGAAGCCGACAGCGCGCATTTCGGATTGGAACACGCCGTTTGCGGCGCGGTTTGCGATTTCATCGGCCGGCATTGCTAAAAATTTCATAAAAAACGAAAACCCGTTCTTGACTCTCCGCTTTGAACAAGGTATATGGAGTTACTCGATTTGATTAGATAAACGGAGTTGTCCATGAAACGTACATATCAACCCAGCAAAATCGTCCGGACTCGCCGTCATGGGTTTCGTACCCGCATGGCAACGGTTGGCGGACGCAAGGTTTTGAACAATCGCCGCCGCAAAGGCCGCAAGCGTTTGGCCGTGTAATCATCCCCGCGGGATACAGCGGGTATGCCAAACAAATTGGTATTGATAAAGAAAAGACCGGACTTCCTGCACGTCACCCGAAACGGGTTTAAAGCGGTGAGGTCCGGTTTCGTATTGCAGGCGGCAAAAACGCGGCGCGTTTTCAACCCGCCCGTTTTCCGAATCGGATACACGGCGACCAAAAAAATCGGAAACGCCGTTTGCCGCAACAGGGCGAAACGCCGTTTGCGCGCCGTTTGCGCCGCTTTGCTGCCCGTCGAAGCGGTTGCCGGATACGATTACGTCGTCGTCGCGCGTTTCGCCACAATCGACATCCCCTATAAAAAGCTTTACAGGGATTTCAATTTTGCCCTGAAAGAAATCAAACAGGCCATTCATGACAGCGAAACCGACACGGGAAATCAGGAATGACGGCGAAAACGCCCCGTCTTTCGCGGCCGCCGTTTTAACAAAGCTGGTTCAATTTTACAGAAAATTCCTGTCCCCCCTGAAACCGCCGTGCTGCCGTTTCACGCCGACGTGTTCCGCCTACGCGCTGGAAGCGCTGCGCGTTCACGGCGCGGTCAAAGGGACGTGGCTGACGGTCAAACGCGTTTTGCGGTGCAACCCGTTCGGCGGGTCGGGATACGACCCCGTGCCGCCGAAAACGGAAAAGCCCGCCTTTGCGATCAAACGCCGCCGGACGTTTTACGCCGTGTGCTTCACCGTTTTCGCCGCCGCCCTGTTTTCCTGCGTTTTCGCCGCCGCCCTGCCCGACGCCGCGACGCCGGAACCCGCCGGCGCGGCCGCTGAAACCGCCGAACCGTCCGCGCAACAAAAAAATAACGCGCCGACCCGTTTTTTAATCTGGCTTATCCGGCTGTATCAGGATAAGATATCGCACTTTATCCCCGGCAAGTGCCGCTATACGCCGACGTGTTCCGCCTATGCCACACAGGCTTTGGAGCGTTTCGGCGCACTCAAAGGGACGTGGCTGTCGATCAAACGCGTTCTGAGCTGCAATCCGTGGGGCGGATCGGGATACGACCCCGTTCCCGAAAAGTAAAACCGCAAAACATTAGGTGAACTGATGGAAAAAGACACATTTGAAAAGCGCAATCTGATTTTGGCCATTGTTTTTTCGGCCATTTTCCTGTTTGCCGTGGACGCGGCGTTCCCGCCCGCGCGCCAACCCGCCAATCAACAGACGGTTGAAGCGGCCGCCCCCGCGGCGCCGAAATTGACCGCCGGACAGATCGCGGAGCAATCCTACGCCCCCGCGCCGGCCGCCGTCAGCAAAACGGAAACGAAAGCCGCCGCCGTCAGCCGCGAACAGGCCGTCAACGAATTCCGCCACATCGCCGTCAAAACCCCGTCGCTGGCGGGTTCCCTGCGGTTGAAAGGCGCGCGTCTGGACAACCTGTCTTTGACGAAATACCGCGAAACGCTGGCCGAGGACAGCCCCCACATCGCGTTGCTGTCGCCCGTCGGCACGGCCTATCCGTTCTTTGCCGAATTCGGGTGGGTGTCCGCAGACGCGCTGGCTCTGCCCAACGCGGAAACGGTGTGGAGCACGGACGATACGGAGCTGACCCCCGAAAAGCCGCTGACGCTGAGCTGGGACAATCAGGCCGGACTGCGCTTCATCCGTCAGATTTCCGTTGACGAAAACTATATGTTCACCGTTTCCGACCGCATCGAAAACTACGGCGAAAAGATCGTCACCCTGTTCAATTACGGGTTGGTCGGCCGCACGAACGTTCCGCCGTCCCAGCGCGGCGCCGTGTTGGAAGGCATGGTCGGATATCTGGACGGTTCGCTGAAAGAATACGCCTATGACAAAATGAACAAGGAAGAAATGGCGTCGTTCAAAACGACCGGCGGCTGGGCGGGCATCACGGACAAATACTGGATGGCCGTGCTGGCGTTCGATCAGGCCGCGCCGAACGTCACCGTCAAATTCAGCGCCAACGATTCGTCCGCCGGCAAACATTATCAGGCCGATTACCTGATGCCGCCGACGGTGATCGAACCGGGGCAGGCCGTGCAGACGACCGGCCGGCTGTTCGCGGGCGCGAAGGAATTGAAGCTGATCGACGCCTATGAAAAGGATTTGGGCATCAAACGTTTCGATCTGACGGTCGATTTCGGGTGGTACTATTTCCTGACCAAACCGTTTTTCTTCATCCTCAGCTGGTTCAACACGCTGTTCGGAAACATGGGGCTGGCGATTTTGTTCTTCGCGTTCCTGCTGCGTCTGGCGTTGTTCCCGATCGCCAACAAATCGTTTGAAAACATGGCGCGGATGAAAGACCTGCAGCCCAAAATCGAACAACTGCGCGAACGCTGCGGCGACGACAAGATGCGCTTCAATCAGGAAATGATGGAGCTGTACCGCGTCAACAACGTCAATCCGGCGGCCGGATGTCTGCCGATGCTGATCCAGATTCCGGTGTTTTTCTCGCTGTACAAAGTGCTGTACATTTCCCTCGAATTGCGTCAGGCGCCGTTCTACGGCTGGATTCACGACCTGTCCGCGCCCGACCCCAGCTCCGTTTTCACGCTGTTCGGCACGCTGAACTGGCCGATTCCCGCGATGTTGGACATCGGCGTGTGGCCGCTGCTGATGGGCGCCACCATGTTGCTGCAGCAGCAGATGAACCCCAAAACGCCGGACAAAACGCAGAATATGATCCTGACGTTCATGCCGATCATGATGACGTTCCTGCTGGGACATCTGGCGTCCGGTCTGGTGATTTACTGGACGTGGAGCAACATCCTGTCCATGACGCAGCAATACGCCCTGCGCTTTAAAGCCAAAAAGGGGAAAAAGGCGTGACGGACGGAACGAACACCGACGAACGGCAAGCGGCCTTGATTGAAAAAGGCCGCCTGCTGTTCCTGAAAGACTGCGCGTTCATGCTCAGCGTCGCGGATCTGAAACAGCTGCCCGCGGGCAACGAACCGGAAATCGCGTTCACGGGCACGTCCAACGTCGGGAAATCCAGCCTGATCAACGCGCTGACGGGGCGCAAAACGTTGGCGCGCACGTCCAACACTCCCGGCCGGACGCAACAGCTGAACTTTTTCGATCTGGGTGGATATGCGCGGCTGGTCGATATGCCGGGGTACGGTTTCGCCAAAGCCCCCGTCGAAACCGTCCGCGCGTGGCAGGAACTGGTCACCCTGTATTTGAAAGGCCGCCCGAACCTGCGCCGCGTCTGTCTGCTGATCGACAGCCGCCACGGCGTGAAAAAGGCCGATTTGGACGTGATGACCGTTTTGGACAAGGCCGCCGTCGTCTATCAGGTCGTTCTGACCAAAACGGACAAGATTTCCGCCGGCGCGCTGAAAACCGTCACCGCGAAAACGCACGAAGTTCTGGCCAAGCACACGGCCGCCTATCCCGTCATTTTCCCGACCAGTTCGGAAACCAAAGCGGGCATCGCCGAACTGCGCGCCGAATTGGCGGCTTTGACAACGTTCTGACCCTTTCGCTTGAGTTTCGGGGCGCAGTCCGTTAGAATACGCGTGTCAAAACGGGGTTTGCCGATGTTCAAAAAAGCCGTCGTTTCTTTCGTTCTTTTCTGCCTGACCGCGTGCGGTCACACGGGACGGGAGCACGCGAAATTCATCGCCGCCGTGCAAAACGGCGATTTCGACGCGGCCGCGCGCGTGGCCGCGGACGACGATTTTTACACGGACAAAGCGTCACGGCTGGTGCGTTTCCTCGAACTGGGGTCGATGCACTATCTAAAGGGCGAATATTGCCAAGCGTTGGAAAATTTCGATCAGGCGCGCGACCTGTCCGTCCGGCTATATACGACCAGCGTTTCCAAATCCGTCGCCGCGCAAATCGCGGGGGACGGCCTGATCCCTTACAAAGGCGAAAAATACGAGCTTTCCCTGCTGCGTTTTTACCAGTCGCTGACCCATTACCGCCTGTATGAACAGGGATACTGCGAACCCCGCGTCGTCAACGAAAACGGCGAAGAAAAAACGATCGAACGCAAAGACTTTTCCGAATCCGAAAAACGGCTGCATTTCAACGCGGCGCGCGCGGCGATACTGGATTGGAACAGCCTGCTGACGACCTTTACGAACGAATCGAAAGACTCCAAAGCGTTCAAACAGGATATGCTGGCCAAAACGTACGGCGCGGAAATCCACGACATTTACGGATCGACCGGCGACCGGCAGATCGCGCGCCAGCTGTACAAGGATGTCGGCCGGCTGCTGGATTCCGTTTACGCGGACTATCCGTCATTTGCGGGGGACAATGCCGGCGCGCTGAAAAAATACGCCGAATCCAAAGGTGCCGACCTGTACGCCGCCCCGCCGCGCAAGGAAAACGTCAAAATCGTTTTGAAAACCGGCGTCATTGCCGCGAAAAAACCCGAAAAGGCGGACTTCATCATTCCGTGGGCGGCTTTTCTGGCGGCCGGATCAAGCAAAAACCTGTCGTCGTGTCTGGGGTACATTCTGCCGGGGCAGCGGATTTCCTTTGAAATCCCGTCGATGGCCGAACCGGAAAAGGCCAAAGAATACCGCCTGACGGTTTCGGATGAAAACGGCCGCGTCGTCGTTGACAAGCCGTTCGTCCTGACCGCCCCCGTTTCCGAAACGGCGTACAGGGAATACCAAAACGAACGCGCGGGCGTCATCGCGGAAAAAGGGGCGCGCCTGACCGCGAAATACGTCTCCGCCGTCGTGTCCGCCTGTTCCATATTCGACCCGAACGACGGATTGAAAATCCTGTCGGCCTATGCGGCGTTCGCGGCCTCCGCCCGATTGATCGAAGCCAGCGAATACGCCGACGTGCGGTATTGGGGATTGCTGCCCGACGCCGTTTTCCAACAGTCCGCAGCCTTGAAAAAAGGCGAATACACCGGAAAAGTCCTGTCAAACGGAAAGGAATTGACCGCTTTTCCCCTGATAATCAAAGATTCCCGCGCGGTTTTAGTTGACCTGAACCTGCCAAACGGGTGAAAATGCAATTACCGGTAATTAACATAAGGAGATTTACCCATGAAAAAACATCTGCTGACCGTTTCCGCCCTGTGCCTGCTGGCCGCCTGCGCCGGATTCAAACCGGACTATGTCAAAACGGACGGTTCCGAAAAATCCGTTCCCGCGTGGACGCACCAGTCCAAAGCGCACAAGATTGATTCGTCGTCCGAAGCCAAAAAGAACCGCTACTTTGTCGCCGACGCGCAAAACGTCAACCAGCGTTTGTGCCTGAAGGCCGCCGAAACCCGCGCCACGCAGAAAATCGCGTCCGAAATCGCGCAGGAAATCATGGGCGCGTTCGAGGAAAACAGCGCGTCCAGAAACGACGACGCGAATTCGCGGATGAAAGACACGCTGCAGCAAAACATTCAGGTCAACCTGCACGGTGTCGTGGTCGGTGAAAAATATTGGGAAAAACGCGCGTACAAAAAGGAAATGGGCGCGGAAAAAGACTACACCGCCTATAAATGCGACGTTGTCGTGAAAATCACCAAAGCCGCTTTGGCCGACGCGCTGGAAATGTACAAAGCCAAAACCATGCGCACGCTGAAAGGCGAAGACAAGGCCGCGATGTCGCAGGCCGTTGACAATTACGTCGCCGATCTGCGCGCCGAAAATTGATCACGGAACGCGCATCCATGATAAAACGGTTATTTTCAACGGCCGTCGTTCTGGGGCTGACCGCTTGCGCGTCGGCTCGGACGGCCGATCAAAAACCCGAATGGATCAACGACCCCTACGCCGTTTGCGCCAAGGACGAATTGTGCGCCGTCGGCACGGGGGCGCGTCCCGCGTCGGCGGAAGCGTCCGCCCGCGCCGGATTGGCCAAGGTGTTTGAAGCCCGAATCAAATCGACTTTTGAATCCGAAGAACGTCAGGACGACGCCGGTTCGTATTCCAAAGCGCGCGATTACGTTTCCGAAACGGCCGACGTTTTGCTGAACGCCGTCGAGATCCGGAAAACGCACACGGACGGCGCGGACGTGTATGCTCTGGCCGTTTTGGACAAACCCGTCGCCGCCCGCATGACGCGCGAGGAAATCTACGACACCGATCAAAAAATGACGGCGCTGCTGAACGAAGATTCGCCCGCCGCCGCGCTGAAGCTGGAAAAAATGTACGAACAGCGCCGCGGTTTGAACCAACGCTATATCGTCCTGACCGGTTCGCCGATGGCCGAAACCGTCACCTATGATCAGGTGTACGGCAATAAAAAGGCACGCGTCGGCAAACACAAAATCTTTCTGACGGTCGAGGGAAAGGCCGCCAAATCGTTTGATCAGGCCGTCCGCGGCGTGTTAAAGGAAAACGGCTACACGTTCGCCGGATACGCGTCGGAACAAACGCCGAAAGTCGTCGTGTCCCTGCAATCCGAACGCCGTTTTTTGAAAATCGAAGGCTTTGTCAAATACGATTTCCACTTTACGATGAAAGCGCCCGACAAAACCGGCACCGTCGTCGAAGTGCTGGCCGCGACGTTCACCGAATCGGGATTGAGCGAAAAGCAGGCGTACGCGCAGGCGTTGGAATCGCTGAAAGCCTACCTGAACGAAAACATTTTGAATTTGAGTTTCTAACAAAGGAAAACGTCCTATGAAAAAATCTTTTATCGCCCTGCTGACGGCGTCCGTTTTGGCGCTGCAGGGATGTTCGGGGTTCAAAGCCGAACGCCTGTCCACGGCCGAAGGCGACGCCAAAGCCATGGAAATCACCGATGAATGGCTGTTGACGGACACGCAGAACACCATCAAGGAAATCATGCAGAAAATGGACAACAACCGCGGGTTCCAGCGTTACCTGAACAACCTCGGCCACCAGCCCAAAGTGTTCATCGCCGAAGTCCAGAACGAAACGTCGGAAGCGTATTTCCCCATTGACGACATGAACGACGAATTTTTGCAGCAAATGTCCGAAACCGGCGATTTCCGCCTGATCGACGCCAACGCGCGCGACCGCATTTTGAAAGAAATCCGCTATCAGAACGAAGGCATGGTCAAAACGTCCGACATCCGCAAAATCGGCAAACAGACCGGCGCGGAACTGTTGATTTTCGGTGCCGTCCGCATGAACCCGAAAACACTGAACGGCAAAACGATCAAGGAATACACCGTCAACCTGCGTTTTACGGAAATCGAATCCGGCGAAGAAGTCGCCCGTATGCGCGCCACGGTTTCCAAATATTCCAAACGCGGCGGTTTCGGCTGGTAATCCCCGCCCGCCCGCAAAACCGAAAAGCCTTTCCCGTCGGGAAAGGCTTTTTTGTATCCGGACAAGCAACCCTGACTCGCAAAAGGGCGATTTACAAAAACCTTTACTTTTACAATCAAAGCGGATAGCATTTTCTGAAATTATCCGTTTTATCTATATTTCAGGAGGAGGGAAAATCATGGAATTCGATTGGAGTCGCATCACCAAACCCGTATTGGAAAACAAAGATGGCCTGTTGGCGGAAAACGCTGATGCTATTACCAAACTATGCAAGAGCGACGACGCTTCGGAAACGGAAAAAAACAAAGTCATCTGTATCATCGGCGATCGCGGATGCGGTAAAACGTCCCTGCTGCGTTCCGTTATGAAAGAGCTGAAGAACCAAAAAACAAACGGCAAGGATGCCGATTTTTATGTCACCAACCTGATCGACCCCAGCATTTTCGACGATTCCCTGTCCATCAACGAATTTTTCATCAGTGTACTTGCCGATGAAATCAAAAACACTCCTGTGGACGACTGCCGTTCCGGTTGGAACAGCGAACGCAATAACAATCGCCTTAATTTTAACAACAAGTTGGATGAAATCATGAATGTCATTGCGGACATCAAATCCAACAAAGAACGTTTCTACGAGGAACGCCACGCCGCCGACATTGTTTCCAGCATTCAAAACCGGTCGAAATTCAAACATCGGCTGCATGAATTCATTGAAGCCTTTTACGCGGTCAAAGGATATTCCCAAAAACCTAAAATGGTCGTTTGCATTGACGATCTGGATCTGGTCGAAAACAAACATATTTACCAAATGATCGAGGATATTCAAAAATGTCTGAACGGGAATTGCATCGTTTTGCTGGCGTTCCGTGAAATTCAGCTGTTGAACGCCATTCAAGACCACCTGATCGCGCAAAACACACGGCTTTTAGAAAAAAACATCCTTTCAATGGCGGAAATCAAAGACCAATCATTGCAGTTTTATGAAAAACAATTCCCCGTTTCCCGCCGTTTTTACCTGCGCGGACAAAAGGAATTTTTCAGCGAATCCCCCGCGACAGTTTTGCATCCTTTCTTCAAAGACACAGCTTCCGAAACCGAATTTTCAGAAACGTTGAAAAAGGATTCTCCCGATATGGATCTGCACGGTTTTATGTCAAAGCTGGTGCGCGACAAACTGGCCCTGCCGTTGGATCCGATTGATGAAAAGGAAAAAGTTCACCTGATCTATCCGAACGGATTGCGCGAAATTCTGGCGTTCATCCGTATGATGATGGAAATGAAAGACATCCGCAACAATGATGAATTGTTAAGGGACAATTTGAAAGAAAACCTGAAAATATACCAGAACTATGTCCTTTATCGGGCGAAAGTGAATCTGAACACAAAATATTTTCCTATTTTAGATGAATGGCTGAAAACGAGCGTAAAAAATAAAAACTATTATATTTGTTCAAAAATAGACGGTTTTTTAAAAAACGCACCAAAAGGACAAGACGAACCGATGAAAGGGAATGAATTTTTAGCCATTGAATCCGTCCAATCCTACAACGTCACAATCGGCGACGTGATACGTTTTTTAAACGAATTGAAAAGCCGCTGTGCTTTTGACGAAGACATCATGTATTTTTGCTATCTTGTCAAGATCTTGTATTCCATTGAATTGCTGACCGCATTTCTTAATCTGAAAAATGAAGACTTGAACAAAAACGTCAACGCTCCCACCGACGATGAAGATAATGAGAACGATAATGATCCCAATGCCACTCGTGAAAGCGATGAATTTTGTTTTCCAAACACACCATACAGTGAACTGATCAACTGCACTTTCATGCCGGATAATTTTCTATACGCCCCCGCCTATTCAAATGCGATTGATTACATTTTCATTGCCCAAAATATGGAAGAAAAAGATTTGCGGAAACTGGCCGGCCAAATTGCCTATTCCCGAATTATGGGAAAAAGCAAAATTTGGAATGAAGCGCGTCCTAAGACGTCCACCGGCAGCGGTTTTTACAGATTCAGGCCGCTGTATCACGACCAGATTTTTCTGCCATCCGAAATGGAAAAGAAAAACAAAATTAATTACCGTGCGGATCCCTTTTCAGCCGTTTTGAAAAAATCCTATCTGCAAACGGCGGAACAGGAAAAATCATACGTATTCTATTCGCTGTTTGATGTGGATGCGCTTATGCGGATAACTTTTTATAATAAAGAAGAAGCTTACAGACCCTACATCTACAAAAAGATCAATCGTCTTCTCTGTAATAAAGCGGATGGAAAAATGCATTCCCCTTATGAAGAGGGTTTAAGACTGTCCATTTCGCATCTGTATCCTGTTAACACCCCCGTTAAAGATGTTTTTGATGACGATGTTATCCAAGCGGTTTGTTCTTTAAAACCTGAACCTCTTGAAAATTTTTTCAAGCAAGGAATTGATGAATGGCGTAAGTTTGCCGCAAAAATAGCTGAATTTTCAGAATTAGCCAGCGACGACAAAGTACGCGCGAATAATTTAATTGAAAGTTTAAAAAACAAAAAGCGGCGGACGAATGAAGAAATAGAAAATCAAAAAAATGATTTCACCCAATTCCTTGAAAAATATCCGAAATTGGCGGATATGTTGCGATGAAGAATCTGGAACGTCTGATCCGCTGTATTTATCAAGAATCCGATTTTGACCGGTTGTGTAAAAAAATCGCCGCAACGGGTTATCGTTCGGGGGCGGCGTTCAACCTTTGCGAACCCGACGTTTGCAAACCTGTTGAAGAGCTGTATTTGCGTCTGTACCCGTCCAATTATTCGCCGGCGGTTTTGCGGAACATTGTGGATACGATCATCGACGGAAAGCAGCCGTTTTTTGCGGACGAGCTGTTTAAAATCGCGGCCGACAGATTGTTGATCGAGAAAGACGGCCGCGTCGAAATCAAATTCGACGACCTGCTGGTTTGGAACGATTTCATCAACGTCGCGCCGCCGGACGTGTACGTCGCCGCCCGCGCGCCGCGTTGCCAAGAACGGTGTTTTCTGATCCGTCACGACAACGAACGGCTTTACCGCATTTTGCAACGCATCGGCGTCGCCGAAAACCATATGCACTTGAACGCTTCGGGCTATTCGACGGAACTTAACCGATTCGCATTCATATATAAGAAAAAGGTCGCGGGCGAAAAGAAATTCGACGACCTTGTTTATTTGAAAACGAAAATGCTGCGCCTGTTTTTGGAAACGTTTCTGCAAAACGAAGATAACGATAACGTTTCGCAAATGCTGATGCCGGTTGTAAAATCCCAATCCTATATCGAATTGGAATCGTACAGATCCATCTTTGACGCGATGCGGTTTCGCTTGTACGAAGAGCATTCGGACAAAATGAGTAAAGGGCTGGAAACGGTGTATTCCATTGAACGCGGCTTTTTACGGAAATGCTTTGAAAACATCACGGCCATGCCTTTGTTTGTCAGGGATTTGTTCAACCTGTATCTGGTCGGATTGACGCAATTCCATTTTCAATTCACGCTGGACAACATCGGCATGGGGTTTGAAAAATTTCAAGACCGGCAAGACCGCAAAGATCTGTACGCCGAACGTTTCAACAAAAAATGGAACGACCTGCTGTATCAAAGCGTCGCCGACAAATATTCGGAAGAGGGCGTCGTTTCATCCGTTGAATGCCGGATCACGCCGCGATCCGGCCGCGCATTGGAAACGCTGGACAATTCCCTGCGACAGGCGTTTCAAAACGCCCGCGGCGAAAAAAGCGACGTCCGGCTGGGGTATATTTTCCACTTCATCAAACGTCCGCCGGACGAAAAACTTTCCGCCTGCGACGCCCGCCGAAGACAGGAAAAGGCGTTGGAAAAACAAACGCGCCCCGTTTTCAAACTGCTGCAATCGGAATATTCCCGATTGTTGAACGGCATTGACGCGGCCGGCGACGAATTGAACGCCCGCCCCGAACTGTTCGCCCCGCATTTCCGACATTGCCGCCAAATCAAGCCGGGTTTGCATTTCACCTATCACGCGGGCGAAGTGTATGTGTCGCTGTGTTCCGGATTGCGCGCGATTTATGAAACGGTCGAGTTTTTGGATTTCCGCCGCGGCGACCGGTTGGGGCACGCGCTGGCTTTGGGCGCCGATCCGCAGCAGCTGGCCGAAACCAGAATGAGGCGCGTCGCCGTCCAGACCGGCGAATATCTGGACAATCTGGCGTGGATGTATTTCATGCTGATCCGCAGCGGCGACCATCCGGCGCAGGCGTTTCAGCTGGCCGACCGGTTCAACACCGTGCGCGATTCGCTGTTCGGCGGGCAGGAGCCGTACAGAAACATCGACATCGGCACCTATGTTTCATCGTGGCATTTGCGCGCCGGCGCGTCGGCGCTTCATCTCGACAGCAACATCCCCGTCCGCTTGTTGAAATACGATTGGCGGCAAAACGGCGGATGCGAATTTTACAACGACGCATTGCAAAACGAAACGGCGCAAAAGCTTCACTTTACATATCTGTATGATGACACTTACGCCAAACTGCGTCAAAAACCCGTCATGATTGATGCGGACGGGTTTTATCTGGATTGTTTGCGCGTTTGCCAAAACCTGTTAAAGAAAAACATCGCCGACAAGGGAATAGCGATTGAAGTCAACCCGTCATCCAACCGCAAAATCGCGCCGATCGACAATTTCGCCGATCTGCCGCTGTTCCATTTGAACGGCCACCGGCTTTACTCGCTTGAAAACCGGCCGGATTGCGATATTCCGGTTTCGATCAATACGGACGACAGCGCCGTGTTCCAAACAAACCTGAGCATGGAATACGCGATCGTCGCCAAAGCACTGAACGAAAGCGGTGTCCGACTGGAAGAAATTTACGATTACATCGAATATCTGGGCAAAAATTCCGCGGAACAGAACTTTGCCGACTCCGGCCGTCCGTAATTTTTCCCGCTTGACAGTGTCGGACGGAAATCCTATCTTTCCGCCGCTTAGTCACCGGGAGGGTTGGATTATGACCAGAAAAACCAAAGGCGTGATGCTGGGAATCGCCGGAACGTGCGCGTACGGGACGAACCCGCTGTTCGCCCTGCCGCTGTACAAACTGGGGTTCGGCGTCAATTCCGTTTTGTTCTACCGCTATCTGTTCGCGCTGATCCTGTACGGGCTGTGGGTGACGGTCGTTAAAAAACATTCGCTGAAAATTTCGGGACAGCAGGCGTTGTTTCTGATCCCGCTGGGCGTCGTTTTTTCGATGTCGTCGCTGACCCTGTTCATGAGCTACAATTACATCGGCGCGGGCATCGCTTCGACCATTCTGTTCATCTATCCGATTATGGTCGCGATCATCATGTCCGTGTTTTTCAAAGAAAAGCTGTCCATGCGCACCGTCGGCGCGATCATCCTGACCACGGCGGGCATTTCCATGTTTTACGAGGGAAAGAACGGTGAAACGCTGAATATGTACGGGTTCTTTTTGGTGATGATGTCGGCGCTGAGCTACGCGCTGTACATGATCGCGCTGAAAAAGCTGCCCGCCCTGCACCACATTCCTTATACGACGCTGACGTTTTACGTCATGCTGTTCGGGATTTTCGTTTTCGCGTTCAATCTGGCGACGGGGGCGGAACACATCGCGCGGCTGGACACGCCGTTCATTTGGGGGTGCGTGCTGGGCGTCGCGCTGTTCCCGACGATCGTGTCGCTGGAAACGATGACGATCACGATCAAGCTGATCGGCCCGACGCTGTCGGCGATTTTGGGCGCGCTGGAACCCGTGACCGCCGTCGTCATCAGCGTTTTGCTGTTCGGCGAAGCGATGACGTTGAAAATCGCGGCGGGGATCGTTTTGATTTTATCGGCCGTGTTCCTGATCGTTTGGAAAGGCAAAAAGAAAATCAAGGCGAAAGCCTGAAAAAAAAACGGAAAAACCCCGAATATTCGGGGCTTTTTCTTTATCTCCTTTTCATGTCCGGCCGGCCGGAAATCAGCCTTTGACAAGGCCGTGTTTTTTCTTTCCGACGGACAGTTTGATTTGACCGTCTTTCAAATCGGCGGCGGTCAGAACGATGTTTTCGCCCGACACGGCGGCGTCGTTGATTTTCACGCCGTTCTGCGCGATCAGGCGTTTCGCCTCGCCCTTGCTGGCGGTCAGTTTCAGCTGCACCAGCGCTTCGGTCAGCGGCAGGTTGTCGGCGAAAGCGATCACGGGCAGATCGCCGCCCGCCGCGCCTTCTTCAAACGTTTTGCGCGCGGTTTCCGCGGCGGCCGCGGCGGCCTGTTCCCCGCGGCAAAGCTTAGTCGCCTCAAACGCCAAAACCTTTTTCGCTTCGTTGATTTCCTTGTCTTTCAACGATTCCAGACGGCGCACCTCGTCCATCGGCAGGTCGGTGTAAATGCGCAGGCATTTGCCGACTTCGGCGTCGCCGATGTTGCGGAAATACTGGTAATAATCGTAGGACGACAACTTTTCTTCGTTGATCCACACGGCGTTGCCTTCGGACTTGCCCATTTTCTTGCCCGACGAATCCGTCAAAATCGGGCTGGTGAAACCGAACAGCTCGACATCGTACTTGCGCCGTCCCAGTTCCGTCCCCGACGTGATGTTGCCCCACTGGTCCGACCCCGCGATTTGCGCGCGGCACCCGTACTTTTCATACAGCTGGCAGAAATCGTACCCCTGCAGCAGCTGGTAGTTGAATTCCAGAAACGTCATCTGCTGTTCGCGTTCCAAACGCGTTTTGACGCTTTCCATCGTCAGCATCCGGTTGACCGAGTAATACGTTCCGACATCGCGCAAAAAGTCCAGATAGTTGACATCCTTGAACCAATCGTAGTTGTCGGCGACGATCGCGCCGTTTTCCGTGTCGTCGAAACGGATGAATTTGGCGTAAGACGATTTCAGCCCCGCGATGTTGCGCGCGATGGTTTCGGGCGTCATGAACGGGCGCAGCTTGTCCTTGCCCGACGGGTCGCCGATGCGCGATGTCGCGCCGCCGACCAGCATGATCGGCCGGTTGCCCAGTTTCTGGAACCACCGCATCATCATCACGGGCACCAGATGCCCGACGTGCAGGCTGTCGGCGGTCGGGTCGGACCCCAGATAGCCGACGGCGGGTTTGCCCGTTTTTTCGCATTCGTACAGATAGGCGTCGAATCCCTCTTCGTTGGTGCACTGGTTGTAAAAACCGCGTTCGGTCAGGATACGCAAAAATTCGGATTTGAACTGAGTCATCAATAAACGTCCCGTTTGGATTTTATTAAACTATTTTGCCTATATTTAACAGCAAACACCCACGAACTCAACAGCTAAAGAAGGGAAAGCATGGAAGTCATCAAGCCCTTGACGGCTCTCGGATTGATGAGCGGCACGTCGATGGACGGCGTTGACGCGGCGTTACTGGTCACGGACGGCGTTGACATTTTTGAATACGGCAAAGCGCTGAACCGCCCTTATGACATGGATATGCGCGCCGGCCTGCGTTCCGTGACGGGGCGCGACGCGTGCAAGGACGCCGAACGGCTGCGGGACGTTGAACGCAAAATGACCCTGTTCCACGCCCAAGTCGTTTCCGAACTGCTGGATTCGGCCGGTTTGCGGGCGCAGGACATCGACGTTGTCGGATTCCACGGCCACACCGTGTTTCACGATCCCGCGGAACACTTGTCCGTCCAAATCGGCGACGGCGATCTGCTGGCCGCGCAGACGGGCATCCCCGTCGTCAACCGGTTCCGCAATTCCGACATGGCGAACGGCGGACAGGGCGGCCCGATGATGGCGTCGTACCACGCGGCGTTGGCGCGCGATTTGGAAAAACCCGTCGTCGTTTTGAACATCGGCGGCGTGGCGAAAATGACGTGGATCGGGGAAAACGGCGAACTGGTCGCGTTCGACACGGGGCCGGGGAACGCGCTGATCGACGATTGGATGATGAAAAAGCACGGCACGAACATGGATTTCGACGGCAATATGGCCGCCGCCGGAACGGTCAACGAAAAAATCGTCGCCGTGATGATGAAAGATCCCTACTTTGCCAAAAAACCGCCGAAAGCTTTGGATCGCGACGAATTTTCCAAAAAAGTCATGGACAATCTGGAAAGCGAAAGCGTCGCGGACGGCGCGGCGACCCTGACCGCGTTTTCGGCGCAGGCGGCGGCGCGGGCGGCGGCGGATTTCCTGCCAAAACCGGCCAAGCGGTGGATCGTTTGCGGCGGCGGCGCACACAATCCGACGCTGATCCGGATGCTGCGCCAACGGACGGGCGCGGAGATTTCGCCGGCGCGCGAAGTCGGTTGGAACGGCGATTTTCTGGAAGCGCAGGGCTACGCCTTTCTGGCGGTGCGGTCGCTGTTCGGGCTGCCGATTTCGTTTCCGGCGACGACGGGCGTGCCGCATTCGATGTGCGGCGGGACGCTGCACCCCGTTCCGGAACCGGCGCGGGAACGCAAAGGCAGATAAAACCTTTATTTTCAATCAGTTGCGTTTTACGCCCCTTGACAACAAAACCCCTTGACCCCATAAGGAAAAGGGAATAAACCTCATTTGCTTTGGTAATTTATCCTTTGACGGTTGAAAGGACTGGTACGATGATTGACGAAGAAGATTACGGCAAAATCATAGAAGCGCACGCCCATATCGGGACGTGGTGCGCGGACAACGCCGATTTTACGGAAGAAACGCTGAACGATGTCATGGGCGAACCGTTCACCGTGTCGATCAACGGCGAGGAAGAGGAAAACGAGGTCGTCGCCATCATGGTTTCCAACATGAGCGGCATTGATTTGAAACCCGACGGCTCCCCCAAAATCACCGAAGACGAGGCCAACACCGAAATGTTGGACATCGCGCGCGAAAATCCGAAATTCAAACCGCTGATCGTCGGCCAGCCGGGGTACGGCGACGCCGGCAATCTGGCGCGCATGATCGAACGGCGCGGCGACGAGATTTACGGCATCAAACTGCATCCGAACACGCTGGCGCTGGACGCGAACGATCCGCAGTACGAACCGTATATGGAAGTCGCGCAGGAATACGGCCTGCCCGTTTTGTTCCATTCGCAGGACAACTATTCCGACCCGCTGTACATTTTGGAAACGGCCTGCAAATATCCCGAAGTTCCCGTCATCATGGCGCATATGGGCATGGGCGGCGACGACAATCACTGGTACACGTTCGGCATCCTGCAAACGGCGCTGTTGACGCAGACGGCGAATTTGTACGCCGACGTGTCGTGGATGTCGCCCGAAATGATCGTCGCCGTGCTGATGCGTTCGGACGAGGAAACGATCTATCACCTGATGTTCGGGACGGACATTCCGCTGGGTCCCTACGCCGACCCTGCGACCTATCCCGCCCGCGTCAGCGAAGTCAAATCCGCGATCGCCGCGTCGTTTGACGAAGAGGACGCCCGCGAATTGATCCACCGGCTGTTTTACCAAAACGCCTACGACCTGTTTTTGGCCGGCCGCTAAGACTGATCCGTTGAAAAAAAATCCCTTAATCCGCATTAAGGGATTTTTTTTATCCGCCGGCGCAAGTTTTTTTCAAAACCGCCGTTTATCATATCAGAGCATTACGGAAAGGGACGAACGGTTTGACTGACGAAGAATTGATGTCCGCCATCGCGAAATCGGATGAAACGGCGTTCAAGGAACTGTTGAACCGTTATTCCAAACGGGTTTTCGCATTCGCTTGGCGTTTATGCACAGACCCGCAACAGGCGGAGGATTTGACGCAGGATGTCTTTTTCAAAGTCTGGCGCAGCGCCGCGGAATGGAAACCGCAGGCGAAGTTGGAAACATGGCTGTACCGCGTTTTATACAACCGGTTCATCGACACGCGCTGGAAAGTGAAAGGGACGACCGAAGAGCTGTCCGACGACATCGGTTCCGGCGACGACACGCCCGAACAGGCTTTGATCAAAAAAAGCCGCGAACGGGCGGTCGCGGCGGCCGTCAACGCCCTGCCCGACCGGCAAAAGGAAGCGTTGATCCTGTGCTATTATCAGGGGCTGACGGCCAAAGAGGCGGCCGAAGTCCTGTCCGTAACGCAAGGGGCTTTGGAATCTCTGCTGTTCCGCGCCCGCCAGACGTTGAAAGAACAGTTGGACGTATAGGAGGCTGACATGACATTCAACCGTTTTAAAAACATCCTCCGCCATTCCGGCGCGGCCGATCCGGTTCCCGCCGGCGACGGCGACGCGAAACTGGACGTCCTGCTGGATCTGTGGCGCGTTCCCGATTGCGGCGAACTGGCCGCCCGCATATACGCGGCGGTGACGGCCGACGAACGGCTGCGGCGGCAGGTTTTCGTGTTCTGGCGGTACTCGGCCGTTTTTTCGGCCGTGTTCATGATCGGCGGATTTTGTTTCGGACTGTACAGTTCGCATTTGGATCGCCTGAACACCCAAAGCTATTTCGACACGATTTTTGACATCGGGTATTGATCCCCGCGACAGGAGTAAAAGACATGAACAAAAAATTTCTGATCCTTCTGGGCGTATCCTTGGCGCTCAACTTTGTTTTCATCGGGTACGAAGCCGGCCGGCTGGTTTCCCGCCCCGCATTCCCCGACATTCCGGCGCGCCGTCCGTCGTTCGTGCCGCGTGACGCGCACAACCGCTCCGATTTCAAAGGCAAACCGTTTTTGCGCGACGCATTCAAGCAGGCCGTGAAAGAACACGGCAAGGAAATGAAAGCCGCCCGCGCCGAAATGGAAAAGGTTTTGAAAACCGAACCGTTTGACGCGGAAAAATTCAAAGCCGCCATGGCCGAAACGAACGCCGCCCGCGCCGCGATCGACGCCGCCGTTCAGGAAAATATGCTGAAAATGCTGTCCGAAATGACGCCGCAGGAACGCGCCCGCTTTGCCGACGATTTCGCACGCGCGGGAAAGGAAAAAGGGATGCCGGACCGCCCGCGCAAACCGTTCCGTCATCACCCGCCGCGCGGCGGCGAACCTTTGCCGCTCCCGCCGCCGCATCATCCGTAAACGCGGCGCGTCGGCGACAAGTCAGGCATACTTTTCCGCAAACGGTTCCCTCCTCCATTACATCGTTTCGGGAAAGTATGCCTCTTTTTCGCCTTAAATCCTGTTGCGATTCAAACGGCGAACGAAACAACCATAGCGTGTTTCGTTTTCAAAATATGAATCATAGGATTAAAGTTTCCGTTTGTTCTTCATCCGTTCCGCAATCCTTTGAAAAAACGCGATCGACTCGTTGATTCGGTTGCGGATTCAAAAACCCCTTTGTTTGCAAGGCTTCCGAGTCGTTTTTGCCGCTCCGGCGGCGCGCATCTACAACTTTTTTTATATTCCGGATCATTTTTTGCTGGATTTGCCGATTCGCCCCTATATATAGTGAAAAAACAAAGCAAGTTACATTAAGGATCCGTTATGGGAACAACCCCTTCAAAAAATAAAGTCATTCCTCTGGTGCTGGACGAATCTCTTTATCAACTGATTGAAACACAAGCACATTTGGCGGGCGAAACGCTGGAAAACTTTATTCTGGACAGACTGAACGATTCGATCGAAGCCTGGACGGATTATTGTTCGGCCGTTTCCATGCTGAACAACGAAGAACAGGAACATTTCCATTTGCGCGTCGTTGACCGCGTTGATTGACGACACCGCGCCGTTCATTAAAAAATCCCCGAAAAATCGGGGATTTTTTCTATGCGTTTCAGCGTCCCGTATGCAACAGGTCCGACACCTGCGCGATCCATTCGGACACCCACACCGTGATATAGGGGATGTTCAGCGCGATGATGTGCTGCGTCAATTTGAACAGCAACGTCAAAACAATCGCCGTCCCGATCGTCAACCCCAACCCTTTGGCCAATCCGGACAGGAAATTCAGCCAAAACAGCTTTTTCGGATTATTGACCAGTTCGATGTATTCCAACAAACGCGCGCGGCTGAATTCGTCGTACAGCCGTTTCACCGTTTCAAAAGATTCTTTGGAATAATCCCGATCCGGCTTTTTATCCTCGTCCATTTTCCGCGTCCTGAAAAAAATTTCCAAACAACGGAATTGTTTTATCATTTTTTCACGTTTTCACCAAAGCATTTAACGGAAAACACGAAAAAAGCCACTCTCCCCTCCCCGAAACGGGGAGGAGGAGCAACACATTGCGGCCGATCACCCCGCGATGCAGCAGCATCCGTCGGCGGACAACCGCATATCGTCCGGACAGGAAATGACGGAACCGGCTTCGCAAGCTCCGTTTTTCAATTTGTACCCGCCGTTG